>JAVEYS010000060.1:0-17973 GCA_034003345.1 Bacteroidales bacterium | reverse complement strand
ATGTCGTTCAGTACCTGTACCGGGATCTTTGCTGTAGTGCCGGAGGCCAGGTCCAGTGCCCATATATCCCCTCCCAGTTCATAGACTATCTTATTGCCTCCAAAGTCAGGGTGCCTGACATCATATTCAGTATGTTTTGTTACCTGTTCTATCTTTCCGCTTCCGGTATCATATGACCAGATGTTCAGTACCCTGTCGCGGTCTGAGCTGAAGTAGATCTTGTCGCCGATCCACATCGGCCACCTGTCGGAGCCTTCATAGTTACTTATGTTGGTCTCCTCGTTCCTCTTAAGGTCATAGATGAATATCTCCTGAGCCCTGCCGCCCGTATAGCGTTTCCAGGTAGCATTATCCTGGGAATCTTTGTTATAGGCTATTCTGTTTCCGTCGGGCGAAAAGCTTCCGCGTGCGGCGTCATACATGATCATCTCCTCGAGGCCTGTCCCGTCGGGTGAGATCATGAACATTTTGATGTAGCGCGATGTGCTGTAGCGACCCGAGGTGAACATGATCTTGTTTTTAGAGGCATTCCATCCCACAACCTCGTCGGTTCCGGGGTGATAAGTAAGCCTCGTGATGTCACCGCCGTTTATATTCATGACATAGACGTCACTGTTGCCGTCATACTCACCTGTGAAGGCAATGAGTTTTCCATCAGGCGAAATCTCCGGATAGCTCTCGCGACCGTCGCTGAAGGTCAGCCGGCATGCTGTTCCTCCTTCGGCAGAGACTTTCCACAGATCGCCTCCGCTGGCGAATACAATAGTGTTCCCCTGTATGTCAGGGTATTGCATGAGGGGCTCCTGGGCACTGGCTGTGAGCGGGAGTGCAACTAAAGCCAGAAGCAACAGACTACGGAAGCGATATCCGGGTCTGCAGTGATGTCTGTTAATGTTTTGCATATGGTTGGTATTTTGTTATTGACGCAATAGGTCAGATAATTACCTGGTGACTGAATTATCAAAGGTACATGACATATTATTTAAAATCAATGATTGATAGACGAAGCCTGTCCGACACATAGAATAAGGACGGTCAGAGAGAATGACATGATGCCTGCCCGCAACACTGAAATTACTCTGTAACAACAATCCATGGTCTGATTGACCATTCGGTTATAAGTCCGTTCTTTACATATGGATCACGGTTCACGAATTCATGAGCAGCATCCGGGGTGTCGCCCCGGAATATCAGTATGGCACCGTCGGCGGGGTCTGCCAGCGCTCCGGCCATCACCATACGTCCGTCGCTGTGGAATTCGCGGATCAGTCCCAGGTGATCTTCGCGGAGTGGGGCCCGGCGTTCAATGTAATTATCGACCGTTTTGTAGAATAGGATAAAATACATTTTTTGAAATGTTCATTGGTTATTGTAATCACTTGCCAGCAGAGCTATGTCTTTGCCGCTTATTGTCTCTTTGGCATAGTCATGCCTGACGAGCCTGATCATTGAGAGAGCCAGCTCCTCCATGGTGTTGAAATAATCGGGGCTGAGCTTTTTGCCTACCGGAAGGAACCAGTTGATATATGAATAAAAGGCATGCGCTTTTTTCTGTCCTGCCACCGGCTTAATGAACCCTGGCCTATAGCCGTATACCTTTTTAAAGGGCAGCTTCCGCAGATCATTCTCGGTCTTTCCCTTGACCCTTGCCCACTCTGTCCTGCCCGTCTCCGTGCCGTCAGTGCCGGCCCCGGAAACGTAAATGAATACCATATCCCTGTTGAGCCTGCTGACTGTTACTCCGAAGTTCATCGTCAGGTCATAGGTCACATGGCGGTACTTGTCCATTTTCATTCCCACCGATGAGACGCCAAGGCAGAAGAAGCATGCATCATATCCTGCCAGCTGTTCTTCAACGGATGAGAGGTCATGGAAATCGTCATGGATGATCTCCGTAAGTTTAGGATGTGTTATGCCTGTAGATTTCCTGTTTATGATCAGTATCTTTTCGATGGCGGGGTCGCGGAGACAGACGAGCAGCACTCCTTCGCCAACCATACCTGTGGCGCCGGTGATGATGACTTTAATTCCGTTGTTTTTCATTTGTTATTATAATAATGTTCCTGGTGCAAATTAACAATTATTGCAGCAACAGGGACAAAGGGCAACATCATAAGCGTCCTCAGTCCCTGTACTCCTTCAGGCAGCAAATACCAGCTTCAAATGCCTGCCACCATCACGTCATCAATTACAAGACTCGGGAATCTTGTCTGGCTGTAAACCCAGGGATCGTTAGCTACTTCCACCAGTCTGTTCCAGAAATTGAGATGGTTGTCGGCAATATTCATCTCAGCCACGTTCTGTACGAAGCTGCCTTTTTCATATAGTTTTCCGATAATCCCGACCGAGAAATCACCCGTGGTCGAATTTGAGTTCCCGCCTATGTAGTCAGTGATCAGAATGCAGCGCTTAAGGTCCCCTATAATCTCTTCCAGGCTTCTGGTGCCGGGAGGGATTATCACATTGGATATTGATCCTGAAGTCGGCTCCCAGCCCAGTTTACGGCTGTAATACCAGTCTACCAGGAACTCATTAAGGATTCCTTCTCTGATTATTTCCCTTTTCCGTGACGGGAAGCCATCTCCGTCATAATACCTTGAGCCCAGTCCGCGCAGGATGAAGGGATCATCAGTGACTGTAAGCAATTTGCTGGCGATGGCGGTGTCCTTCTTTTCGGCCAGGAACGATCTTTTCTGTTGTATATTTCCGGCAGAGAGAGGGCCCAGCAGTCCGTTCAATACGCGTGACGCTCCCCTGTTCTCAAGTATGACGGGGATCCTCGTGGTAGCGATTTTCTTCCCACCCATAAGGTCAAGTGTTCTTCTGGCAGCCTCAGCACCTATCTCTTCCACCGGCGGCAGGTCGTTCCTGTAGCGACAGCCGACGTAATTATAACCTGCCGGGCGGCGGTCTCCCTCATCCTGTGCTGTCATAGAGGCTCCTATATTGCAGTAAGTGCCTCGGGATGATCCTTCAAAGCCGTTGCTTGTCTTTACAAATTCCTCATATGACCCATCATATTCCCCGGCCTCAACTGATATCACCCTGTCTCCGCCTTTGCGCAGACAGGCATCTTCGACAGCCCTGACCATGTCATGCCTCTTTTCGGGGGTGAGAAGACTGTAATCCGGATCTGTAAGCTGCAGGTCGATATCTGATCTTCCCTCATAATATTTCGGGTCCGGCAGTGTTCGGAACGGGTCCTCTTCCATGATGCCGGCGTTGGCAATCAGGTCAGTGATAAAATCCCCGAGGGTTGACTGGCGGAAGTCTGGTGTTGACTGTCCGGCATAACGCTTATTGACGAAGACTTCGAGGTAAAGACTCTGAGTTGTAGCTTCCTTAATCACCTCAGGCTTCCGGTCACGATACCTGATCTCCACGTTGCGTACTTTTGAGAGACTTACCTTGCAGTCGTCAGCCCCGGCTTTTAGTGTCCGGCTGATAACCCAGTCTGCCAGTTCCGGAAAGCTCATCTGTTTATCTTTTACGTATGTCATGACCGTCCTCCTTTCTGTTCTGTGCCGCCAACTGTCAGCGATTTAACAAGGCATGTCGGCAGTCCGAATGACACCGGAACTCCCTGCCCGTTCTTGCCGCATTGTCCTGCTCCCCCGCGACTCATTTCAAGATCATCTGCTGCGATAGTAATATTTGCAAGCATCTTCGGACCGTTACCCATTATATTCACATCCCTGATAGGAGCAGTCAGCTTGCCGTTCTCGATCAATCTTCCCTGCGAAACATAGAATGCAAAGTCACCTTCACCAATCTTGACCTGACCGTTGCTTACATCTTCCACATAGATACCGTTACCGGCAGCCTTAATTACATCCTCTGCCGTGGCTTCACCTCCAAGCATGTAGGTATTGCGCATGCGAGGCATAGGGTAGTTCATGAAGTCTTGTCTCCGCCCGTTGCCCGTTGGCTCCACTCCGTAATGCCTTGCCGATATCCTGTCATGGATATAACTGGTGAGTATACCGTTTTCAACAAGGATTGTCTTCTTGCCGGGATTACCTTCATCATCCACGTTCAGGCTGCCGGCGAGGTTCATATTTGTAGCATCATCAATGATAGTCACGAAAGGCTCCGCTACTTTCTTGCCGATCATGGTGCTGTACGTTGAGATGTTTTTCCGGTTGAAATCAGCTTCCATGCCATGTCCTATGGCCTCATGAAGCAGTATGCCGGTTATACCGGGCCCCAGTACTACAGGCATCTCTCCTGCTGGCGGCTGGATGGCATCAAACAGTGTCAGGGCGTTCCTGACAGATCGGGAGGCCACCTCATTGATCACATCATCATTGTAAAATGAAAAGTCACGGTGACCGCCAAGGTTCCAGAATGACTGTTCACGTCTCCCATTCCTCTCGGCCACTACGGAGGAGTAGAGAAATCCTCCGGGAATGATATCCTCCGCCATGATACCATCGCTGGAAGCTATCATTATTCGCTTTACACTGCTCATGAATCCTGCATTTACCTTTACTATCTCCGGAGAGAGGGTGAAACATTTCTCATTTATCTCTTGCAGCAGAGGCAGTTTCGATTTAGCAGGTATACCATCGAAGTCAGCAGGTACCGGGTAATAATCTCCTGTCTTCAGTCTGCTGAAAGACGAGGATATCCCCATGGCTGCCATATCACACAGGGATGCGGCTGTTGCAGCTGCTGACATCATTGACTCCTCGGTCAGCTCCTGAGTGTATCCATAACCTATCTGGTCTCCCTTCACCGTGCGTATCCCTACCCCAAGTGAAATGTCACCGTAAGACTGGTTCACCTTCCCGTCTTCAAGGCCAAGGTAGTTGGAGACGGTGTACTCAAAGTACAGATCGGCAAAGTCACCGCCTTTCGACAGTGCTTTCGCAAGAAGTTTGCTGCAGAGATTCTCGTCAACCCCGAACTCTCTCAGGAAGTAATTCCCGGATGCTCTGCCATCCGAAAACTTACATCCCTGAAGTCCGGGCAGGAGTAATAAAGCTCCTCCAGCCAGGGCGGTACCCCGAATGAATTTTCTTCTTGGAATTGGGTTCATCATAATGGTATTTGGTTTAACACTACAAGTTAGGAATTTTTAAAAAATGCCTCACAATCTAATTCGTCAAAATCATTTTACGATTATTGCCTATTTTTTTTATCATATTCACATCATCAACTTACTGAAAAGTTACTTTTACTGACTGTTTTAATAATTAGGCGGGTTAATAACCTGTCGTGATCACTAAATAAGATACTTCCAATGCAGGAAACAGAATTCAAGGTTTACGGCTACCGCTGGGTGATGCTGTGCGTTTACATGCTATCCATTATTGTCAATCAGGTAATGTGGATCACTTTTGCACCCATAACAATTGATGCAACGGTGTTCTATGGAGTATCAGACCTTAAGATTGGGATTCTTTCAATGTGTTTTATGATCGTTTACCTGGTTGTTTCTATTCCTGCATCATGGATTATTGACACTTACGGAATCAGGGCAGGAGTGGGGACAGGTGTGGTGCTTACCGGCATTTTCGGTATGCTGCGAGGATTTGCGTCAGATAACTACAATTTACTCTTGTTGGCACAGATTGGGATTGCCATAGGACAGCCTTTCCTTTTAAATTCAATAACCAAGGTTGCCGCACGATGGTTCCCCATAAAAGAGAGAGCAACGGCCTCAGGACTGGGCACTCTGGCCATGTATCTTGGTATTCTTGGAGGGATAAGCCTGACACCTTTCCTGGCCAATGGCCATGGAATTGAGGGGATGCTTTACATATATGGAATTATTTCGCTGGCATCCGCTCTCATCTTTTTCCTGTTCGCCAGGGAACGGCCGCTCACGGCACCATGCCGTCCGGACCAGGAGGAACGTGCTCTGGCTATCGACGGGATGAAGCTTCTTTTCAGGAACAGGGACTTCCTATGGCTTATGGTTATCTTCTTTGTCGGGCTGGGAGTGTTCAATTCAGTGACAACGTGGATAGAGAATATCCTTAGTCCCAGGGGCTTCTCTGCCGAGCAGGCAGGGATTACCGGTGGTCTAATGATAGTGGGAGGAATAATAGGAGCTCTTGTTATGCCTCTTCTGTCAGACCATTACAAGAAGCGGATCCCTTTCATAATAATTGCCCTGGCAGGTGCAACGGCAGGTCTTACGGGAATAACCTACGCTACAAACTATGCGTTGCTGCTTTTTTCTGCAGCAGCATTTGGATTTTTTCTGCTCAGCTCAGGTCCGATAGGATTTCAGTATGGTGCAGAGGTAACGTTTCCTGTTTCTGAAGGCACATCAAACGGGTTCCTCCTGCTCATGGGACAGATATCAGGTATCGCATTCATATTCGGTATGGACAGCTTCAAATCTTCTGCAACAGGGTCAATGACCGTACCGTTGTTCGTAATGATCATCCTTATGCTGATCAGCTTTATCTTTTCTACAAGACTCAGAGAGTCTGCATTATTAAGCGGCCCCGGTAAATAATTAAGAGATGATGAACAGGAGATACTTCAGGTCTGCAGCATTTACCATCCTTTTATCTATCCTTCTCTTATCAAATGGGATTTCTCTTAAAGGACAGGAGGCGGCAGATGATTCGGTTACGGATAAAATAGTTCATGATCTTCAACTGACGGCTCTTCAGGACAAGCTAAACGCCCAGAGGTGGTGGTATGGATGGCTTGCCGGATACAGTGCCGCCACTGCCGGTCAGGTGATAGTCTCTGTCTCATCTGAGAACATTGCCACACGCCAGGATATGGCGTTGGGGGCCGCAACTACCTTTCTCGGGGCGATTGGCCAGTTAATTGCACCCATGGGTCCTCGTGATCTGTTCGCGGGCTATCCTACCTGTAAAGAGTATCTCACCGGAGACCATCCTCTGTCAATTGAAGATTCCGCTGAGCTACTGGAGGTATTGGCTATCAGGGAGAAGGAGGGAAGATCATGGAAGACGCATGCCATTGCAGGTGTGGTTAACCTCGGCAGCGGGCTGATCACATGGCTCGGGTTCAAACGAACCGTATGGGACGGGGTTGCTAATTTTGCCCTCAATACCGCGGTGACGGAAGCACAGATATGGACACAGCCCACAAGAGCAATAAAAAATTATGAGAGGTATCTCCGTGAATATCATCCGGAGGCAGGCATGGCACCTTTAAAGCCTGAAAGTGAGTGGACGGTAAGCGTGTTCCCCGGTGGCATAGCCTTGAAGGTTGATTTTTGACTTGACATGTAAGACATTCTATTTTCGGATGAACTTTCCGGATGGCAAAGGAAAATAAAAATAGTGCTGTTTCCGCGAGGGTAAAAACAGTTTTTCGTTCGCTTAAGTACAGAAACTACCGACTCTTTTTCAGCGGACAGAGTGTTTCTCTGATAGGGACGTGGATGCAACGCATAGCGCTGCCATGGGTTGTCTATCATATGACAGGATCTGCATTTCTTCTTGGTGTGGTTGGTTTTGCAGCTCAGATACCCACCTTCCTGCTTGCTCCTATTGCAGGAGTAATAACAGATCGCTGGAACAGGTACAAAGTCCTTCTGGCGACACAGGTTCTTGCTATGATACAGGCAGGTATCCTGGCCTGGCTTAGTCTCACGGGGAATCTTGATATCTGGCATATAGTCGTATTAAGTGTTGTTATGGGCTGTATCAATTCATTCGATGTGCCTGCCAGACAGTCTTTTGTAGTTGATATGGTTGAGAAGAAAGAGGATTTGGGTAATGCCATTGCTCTCAATTCAATGATGTTTAACGGTGCCAGGCTAATAGGGCCTTCAGTGGCAGGTTTAATGATATCGATTACCGGTGAAGGAATATGTTTTCTCACAAATGCGCTCAGTTACCTTTTCGTGATTGCATCCCTGATGGCAATGCATGTCCCCGATAAGCAGGTAAAGAAAAATGATAATCATATATTCATGGAATTGAAAGAGGGTTTTAAATATACATTTGGTTTCTCGCCAATAAAGCATCTTATCCTCTTGCTAAGTCTTGTAAGTCTCATGGGTATGTCATACAGTGTGCTGATGCCTGTTTTTGCCAAAGAGATCCTTCACGGAGGGTCACATACTTACGGGTTCCTTATGGGAGCAGCAGGGTCAGGTGCGTTGCTGGGGGCGTTATTCCTTGCATCAAGGGAAACGGTAATCAAACTGGGCAGGCTGATTCCTGCGGCAGCATCACTCTTCGGCACAGGGCTTGTTGTGCTGTCGTTCTCTTCACACTTCGTTGTTTCAGTGATCCTGATGGTGTTTATCGGTCTGGGCATGATGTTGCACACGGCAGCCAGCAACACTATTTTGCAGACAATAACTGATGATGACAAGCGGGGCAGGGTGATGAGCTTTTATACCATGGCAATAATGGGAACGGCTCCTTTCGGGAGCCTGCTGGCGGGCAGCCTGGCAAAAATAGCAGGAACGCCGGCAACAATATTTGTCGGAGGAATAAGCTGTATAGCAGGGGCTCTCCTATTTTATAAGAAACTTCCTGAACTGAGGAAACTGGTCCGTCCTGTCTATGTCAGGATGGGTATTATACCTGAAGTGGCCACAGGTATCCAGACTGCCACTGAACCCTCTGCCAGGCGGGAGAATGGTTATAAGTGACAGGCTATTGAAACAGGAAACCGGTTTGACTGGTGAAGGTCAGGCTGGCACATATCATCCCGGCGCTGGAAATCAAGGTTTTATTATTTTAGCCAGAAGAGCGGGAACACTTACCAGATCATAATCATTATCATATATCAGATACTTGTCCTTCCATATGTGGCAGAATTTTTCTTTATATTCCCGCTGACCCTTGTAATGAGAGAATGAACGGATCTTTTCGTAGGCAAATTTCATCGATTTCTCAGTGAATTTCTGTGGATCATCCAGTCCTGACAGCGGAGCCATTCCAAGGTTTACATATCGTATTCCCTGCGACTTGAAATATTTGAAAAGTTCGACAAGGATATAATCCATTATACCGTTAGGAGCATCGGCCGATTTTCGAAGCAGATCATAAGTGCCCTCGTTCTCAGCATAATCCGGGATAATATTCAGGAAAGCGATTATCTTTTCTTCATCGTTTTCTACAGTGATCACCGTCTGTTGCTTTATCTCCTTTTCTGAAAATAATCCCTGAGAAAAAATTATCTCTTTTTTCTCAGATACCTTCAGCCACTCTTCACTTACGGTTTTAAGTTTTTGAATAAGTCCATCCCTTATTGGCGGTGTATGAATATGAGTGGTATATCCATGTTCGGTAATTTTGTTCAGGGCGTTCCTTATTGATTTTCGTTCACCACCTTCAAGGGTGAAAGCTGACAGGTCAACAATGCCCTCCTGACCAAGAAAAAGGTTTTTCCTGCCCAGCTCAGAGTATATATCAAGGCTCTCTTTTGGGACACGATAATAGAACTCCTTTATTGCGTTTTCATGGCAAAAATTCCGGAATTCCAATATTATTTTCTTCATCTCCTCCCTGTCGGGAGCAACGGGATCTTCGAGTACAACTGCAAAATTGCCTTTTACCTTATACGAGATAAATGAATTTAAGTCAGGAGGCAGGAACAGTTGCTTATCATAATATAATTTGAAATAATCGAGTGCTGATTTTCCATATTTGTGTACTGTAGCTTCCGCCTGATTCCTTTCTTCAGGCAGAATATTTTTTCTGAAGACATATGGTTGGATGAGTGAGTACAACATGAACGCTATGGAAGCAAAGCCTCCGATCCTGATGGTATAAAGAAAGTCGAGTGCGAAGGAGTCGCGGGGCATGAGATCGGGGCTTCCCAGCAGAGCAAAATTCAGCAGGGTGTATTTTACTGACTGCAGTATGCTGAAATCGATCATAAAATGTTTTTTATCAAGGAGATAAAACCCGACAATTCCATAAACCAGTACAGAAGTGATTATCAGGAGAGCAGCCTTGATACCCATTGACTGAACCTTGGGATTTGCCTTAACATAATACTCCTTTCTTGTCGATATCAGGGTTAATATTACAATTAACGCAGCTAACACTTCAACATAATGTGACCCCTTGGTAATATGTCCAATAACGGAAAGCAGGCTTAAAACTATTGCGGTCCACCATGACACCCGCAGTCCCTTGAGCATAAAAGCCGCATTGGATAAAAGCAGCAGTCCCGTTATCAGGACAAATCCGTTTGAAAAATTAACAACGTCAAAAAACAGATAGTCTCTAAATAACTGCATTTTATCAGGCACCGAAGGTGAGAGAACAGATATGATATTTACTATTCCGAGAGCGAAGATCAAAAACGATGGCAGTATTCTCCTGAGCAGTTTTTCAATCTTAAGCAGGAAACTGATGATCCCGGCAAAGAGAGGCAACCAGAACTCGAAGAGCCTGAACAACAGAGTTACAGCAACAGACTCTGTGCTACTGAAACCTGAATGAAGAAGAACATAAGACATTGAGACCTCGATAGCGCCCAGGCCCCTCAGGAAGGGAGAGATAATCAGGAAAAGAACAGCAACTATATAAGCAATGATTGCACTTGACAATGATGGGGTAAGATGCAAGGCAATCATCGAAATATAGACATGTGCTATTCCTGCAAATTCAATGAAAACAGAGACAAGAATCGTATACAAAAAGTGTCTCGTTTCAATTTTGCTACTTATTATTTCATCAATAAAGACCTTAGCCCCAGGATATATTCTTAATATTAGTTTGTAAGCTGATTTTTTAGCCCTGAGCGATTTATAAAGCAGGTAGATTAGAAAAAGAATTAACAGAGCTCCCAGGATTGCATACCATCTGTTTAATCCACCTTCATTTCCTGAAACAGCAAACATAAATGCCGGAATAGCAACCATTATTAATGAGAGAATCCCGACAAAGCCATAGATGGAAGAGGCAAAATAAATCTGTGATTTGGATACCCCCTTTTTTTCAATCGTTCCTCCGAAGAAGGCCAGTGATGAAATGCCACCGGCAGGGATAAATACACTTATAAAATTTCTTTTCAGGAACAGTATTATGGCATCCCAAAGACTAAGCTTAGCATTGACGGCTGCAAATGATTTTACATACATCAGGCCCTGTAAAATAATATAGATCAGAACAAGTGCCAGACCTGCCGCTATCCACTCTGGTCTTGCAGCGTAGAGAACTTTGCTGACACTGTGCAATTCAGTTTTCTGGTGATTAAAGAACCACACGGCAAAGCTGATACACAATCCGGTGAGAGCAAACCTGAAGATGATCCCGGCGTTACTGCTAAAAAACAAAGAGATCTTTCCCCAACGTTTGTTTTGAACTGTTGCCGCAGATTGCAGGTTATCCATCTAGTAAAGAAAGGTTTAGAGGTGTAGGAGAAACAAAATTCATAAACCTCATGCGGTATTTAGACTGCTGTTTGGTTTCTTGCGCAGCAAAAATAATAATTTGTAGTGTTTTGCATACCCTTTTTATTTTATATATCAGTCCCGGTGAGCCTTCTCTTTATTGTCTATCTTTAAATTGACAAAAAGTTAATCGGGAAAGGAAAAAAGATCGTTGTTCCGAAGAAAACATACTGACAGTTATGATTATGATGGATAGCAGTGTGGCTAAATGTCAGAGATATTATGAATAGTCAGATGCAATACCTGATTTTGGTAATAAAACCTTTCAGACTTCATGTCTTTCATGTCATTGGAGTAATGGCCCGATTCTGTAATAATTGAAGCTTCCATAACATGAACCTGACAACAAAACGAATAGTCCCGTTTATCTCATTCCTCTGCATCGCGGCATGCATTGGAGATCTTTTAATTACTTATATTCTTGGAAGGCAATATCCCGGTTATAACCATGCAACTGATACTTTAAGTCGTTTAGGAGCATCGGCAAGCCCTGTGAGTAATGCTATTTCGGTATGGTGGGTAATTCTCGGGACAGTGTTTATTATCTTTGCTATTGGGTTCGGCATAAGATACAGGGATAAGGGTAAGACAGTGATAATTGCAGCCTTGCTCATTGCACTCTATGGCCTTGGTGAGGGAATGGGATCGGGATTGTTTAAAGCTGACCGTATTGGAGGCTCATCATCCATCCCGGCCATTATCCATGACATAATGGGTGGCGTTGGGATCATAGCAATATTAATTCTTCCGAAGGTAATCCAGAGATTATTCCCTGAAGAAGGGCATCGGGCTTTTTATCGTCTTTCAAGTGTCGTTTTTTATATTGGTCTATTATCTACTTTACTTTTTTTTACCAGATACGCCGGCGACAATATTTTAGGCTACTATAAAGGCCTCTGGCAGAGAATAACACTCCTTAATACTTATGCCTATTTTTTTGTCATTGCTATCAGGATGGTAAGACCGGCTCATCAAAATGAGGCTTAGTATTGTGAATCTCTTTTTGTGTTGTATATTTTGGAATAGCAACGGGTTGCATTCCCCTTTTTCCGATTTATGCTGACTTCAGAATCAAAACAGGCTCTTTACAGCCAAAAACGGATATTCTGCAAAAAATAGAGACCTGTCAGATAATAATAGTGTATGTGAGCAGTTATTAAACTATTGTTAAACAAACTTAATCACTATTTAAATTTATTGAGATGAAAAAGAAATTTGTGTCAGTCATTGTATTAGCAATTTTTGTATCTGCATCGGCATTCAGCCAGTTCTCCTTCAGTGTGGGTACAGGACTGAATATTAACAACGCGTCATTTGGATATAAGGCAGGGAAATTTGTCCCTTTTGTCGGTGTCCAGATTTATTCTGCTTCAGGCCAGTTCACATATACAGGAACTGAATGGGATTATGACAATGGTGCTCCTGTAGATTTTTCAGATGAGTTAAAGATGAGTGGTATGATTATCATGCCTGAACTTGGAGTAAAATACTTTGCTATTGAGAAAAACAAAATTAAAGGTTATCTGATAGCAGGTATAACAAAACCGTTCCTGAATGCCAAAGTATCTGAGGATGGTGAAGAAGTGGAAGAAATCCAGGAGTCGCTTGACAAGGTATCTTTGTTCGGAGGATTTGGCGGCGTTGGTGCTGAGTACTTTTTTGATGAGAATTTCAGTGTCGGAGGTGAATTTGGCATGCAGGTGCTAACGGGTAATTTTAATGATGAATATACGGATGATTATTGGAATCCGGCTACTTCACAATATGTTGATGCTGACTTTACGCGCGAGTACAAGCTGAAATTTGCACCTACTTACGCAAAAATATCACTTAACTTCTATTTCTAGAAGGACCTAATTTACTTTTCTTTTGAGGCTGTTCTGTAACATCAGGACAGCCTCTTTTATCTTATAACGGGATGTGCACTAATATCCCTCATTGATGGTATTCAATAAAAGTTCAGGAGGTGCAGTCGGTAAAAAACGGGTTTCTGTCGTTTAATTCATAAAGACCGTCTAAAAGGTTCCCTGTCCGAAGGGGCTTCATGGTAGTTTTGTCTCATCAAGTATCAAAATGAAAAGGATGAGAACAAAGATTTTTTTTATGTCAGCCGCTGTTCTGCTCATGGCAGTAATTCAACTTTCAGGCCAGGAGAAGCAGTGGACGCTGACAGAATGTATTAACTATGCACTTGATGAGAACATCCAGGTAAGAAAAGCTGATGTCTCAGTGAGTGTTGGTGAGATAAATCTACAGCAGGCGAAAGACAACCGCTGGCCCAGTGTCAATGCCTCTCTGGGAGAGAGCGTGGGATGGGGGCAGGTTACTGACACCTACGGTGAGACATCATTTGATGGCTCATCGCGCACCAGTGCGTCAATCAGCAGTGGCATGACCCTCTTCAGCGGTTTTCAGACACAGAATGAGATCAGACAGGCTGAACTGAACTACAAAGGTCTTCAGTACAGCACCGAGGAGACGAAGGAGAGTGTTTCCCTGAGCATAATGAGCGCTTACCTGCAGGTCCTCTACGCTGAGGAACAGGTCACCAACAGCCGCAACCAGGCTGATGCCACTCGTGAAGAACTGGCTCTGGCGAAAGAGAGATATGGCCTCGGAGCCATTGCCAACAGTGATTACCTGCAGGTGAAGACACAGCTCGCGAGCGAGGAGCTTACCCTTGCCAACGCGGTGAATAGCCTTAAGATTGCAAAGGTGACCCTGATGCAGCTTATGGAATATCCTGTTGATGAGTCATTTGAAATTGCCCGTCCGGATATTGATGCCATTATCTCCACTTCACCTGTTGCCGATGCGGTGAGTGTATATGAAGAGGCACTTAGCGTCAAGCCCGGGATAAAAAATGCAAAAATCAACCTTGAGAGTTCGGAGGTGGACCTTGAGCTTGCAAAGAGTGGGTTTTATCCCTCCGTTTCGATGAATGCCGGAATGAGCACTGGATTCACTCAGGCGGCGGAGATGGGATCACAACTGAAAAGCGGATTCTCTCCTTCAGTGGGATTATCCGTTTCCATACCCATTTTCAGGAACAACCAGAACAAATCGTCAGTATCAAAGGCCAGGTATGGCATAACCACTGCAGAGCTCGATGAGCTTAACACAAAGAACCAGTTGCGCAAAGAGGTTGAACAGGCTGTTATTGATGCACAGTCATCCGTCATCAGTTATAATGCTGCCGTCAATCAACATGAGGCATCACTTGAATCATACAGTGTATCAGAGGAGAAGTACAAGCTTGGAGCCATGAACTCGGTCGACTTTCTGTTACAGAAGACAATCCTGACCACTGCTGAGAGCAAGCTGCTTCAGGCAAAATATGAGCTTGTTTACAGTTTCAAAATCATCGACTTCTACAAGGGAGTCCCGCTTTCGTTTTAAAAATAAAAGGACAATTAAAGAATGATATCAATGAAAGGTAAAAGAATTTTAATAGGCGGCGGAATGCTGGCAGTTGTTGCAGTAACGCTGCTGACCGTTCACAGTTGCAAGAAGAGCAATACATACATCTTCGAGACCTCTGTAGCAACAAAGGGTTCGATAGTCAATACCGTAACCGCAACAGGAACCATAGAGGCAATCACTTCAGTCGTTGTGGGAACGCAGGTATCAGGTATTGTTGAAAAGCTGCATGTGGACTTCAACTCACAGGTGAAAAAGGGGCAGGTTCTTGCAGAGCTGGACAAGACTGCACTGAAATCGAGTGCCCAGCAGTCGATGGCAACACTTGACAATGCAAAGGCAGAGATGGAATACCAGGTTTCAAATTATGAACGGAGTAAGGCTCTTTATGAAAAGAATCTTATTGCGCAGTCTGATTATGACCTGGCCAAATACAACTACGATAAATCAAAGGCTTCGCTTAAGAACTCTCAGGCACAGTACGACAAGGCCCTGGTTCAGCTTGGCTATGCTACAATATATTCTCCCATTGACGGCGTGGTAATGAACAGGGCGGTTGATGAAGGCCAGACGGTGGCTGCCAGCTTCAACACACCGGAGATCTTTACAATAGCGCAGGATCTTACACAGATGCAGGTAGAGGCTGACATAGACGAATCAGATATCGGGATGATCAGGATGGGACAGCGTGTAGAGTTTGACGTGGATGCCTACCCCGATGAGAAATTCGCAGGTACCGTTGAGCAGATAAGGCTGTCGCCGGTCACCACCTCTAACGTTGTTACTTACACCGTTATCATCAATGCTCCCAATCCTGACAAAAAGCTTCTCCCGGGAATGACGGCAAACATTGTCATATATGCGGAGGAGCTAAAAGATGTGCTCACCATCCCTTACAAGGCAGTGAAGTTCACTCCCGAGGCTGATTACCTGGCCAGACTGGGCAATGAGATGGCTCCCGCGGGAGACAGGAAGAGCACTACGGGAGGTGAAGACAGGCCTGCAGGTGGCGTGAGCGGTACTGGGGCAGGTGTAGGCGATGGTACGGGAGCTGTAAAAGGAACAGGCACTGGAGCCGGCAGAGGTGCAGGCGCGCGATCAGGCAGTGGAGTGCAGGGCATGGCCGGTGGCCAGTCGACCGAAGGCTTCACCCCTCCGGAAGGATTTAAAGCCCCCACAAGGGTCTGGGTGAAGGATGAGAAGGGAATACACCCGGTCAGGGTTGTACTCGGGTCGAACGATGGCGACAATGCGGAGGTAAAATCCGGACTGGATGAAGGCGCCGTGATTGTCACAAAGATGACTGCCGCCACGGCAAAAGAGAAGAAAGAGCAGGAAGTGGCTTCAAATCCCTTCATGCCTACACCTCCCGGAAGAAGAAATACACAAAGCACATCCTCCGGATCAAGAACAAACTCTTCAACACGTAAATGACGATGAAGGCAATAATTGACATATCCTCATTAAAAAAGGACTATTATGTGGGAGAGGTGACGGTACATGCCCTGAGAGGTGTCGACCTGAGAATCAACCAGGGCGAGTTCGTTGCGATTATGGGTGCCAGCGGCTCGGGCAAGTCAACCATGCTGAATATTATTGGTTGCCTTGACAGGCCAACGGAAGGAACATATATGCTCGACGGAGTGAATGTGGCAGAGATGTCTAAGAACGAAAGAGCAGCGATACGCAACCTGAAGATAGGCTTCGTCTTCCAGTCGTATAACCTGCTCTCGCGCACCTCGGCACTGGAGAATGTGGAGCTGCCGCTCATGTACAACCCTTTGATAAAGGTAAAAGAGCGTAGGGAGAGAGCTATAGCCGCACTGGAGGCGGTAGGACTGGCTGACAGGATGGACCACATGTCGAACCAGCTGTCAGGCGGACAGCAGCAGAGAGTGGCTATAGCGAGGTCACTGGTGAATGACCCTGTGGTGATCCTGGCCGATGAGGCCACGGGTAACCTTGACACCCGGACATCATACGAGATCATGGCACTGTTTCAGGATCTGAACGCCAAAGGGAAGACCATAGTCTTCGTGACGCATGAGCCTGATATTTCCCGCTGCATGACACGAAGCGTCATGTTCCGTGACGGGCATATCATCAGGGAGGAAGAGATAAAAAACAGGCTTATTGCTGAAGAGATGCTCAAAGCTCTTCCGGTTGAAGAAGATTAAAAAGAGAGTAAGATGAACATTGGAAATCTATTAAAAGTAGCACTGAATGCGCTGAAGCGCAATAAGATGCGCTCATTCCTTACAATGCTTGGGATAATAATTGGCGTGGCGTCAGTCATCACCATGCTTGCCATTGGCCAGGGATCGAAGAAAAGCATCCAGGATCAGATAGCCAGTATGGGCTCGAACATGCTGTTCGTTATGCCTGCCAACATGAGGTCGGGGGGTGTTCAGCAGGGCAACTCAACCTCCCAGAGGCTGACAGTGGCTGACGTCACCGCCATAAGGAGCGGCTGTGATGCCGTTATTGCCGTGTCGCCGGAGGTGAGAAGCAGTAGCCAGGCCGTGTACGGAAACTCCAACTGGCCTACAACCATCTACGGAGGGAATGAGGATTACCTTGCGATCAAAAGCTGGGAGGTTATCAGTGGAAGAAACCTCACCGCCGAGGAGGCAAGAGGGTCATCAAAAGTCTGTCTTATCGGCCGTACGGTCGCTGACGAGCTCTTTGGAGAGGGCGTCGATCCTACAGGAGAGACGATACGGTTTAAAAAGATACCCTTTAAAATTATAGGTGTTCTGAAAGAGAAGGGACAGAACAGCTTTGGTCAGGACCAGGATGATGTGCTGATTGCACCCTATACCACAGTACAGAAAAGGATCCTTGCACAGACACACATACAGTCTATACAAATGTCAGCTCGCAGCGCTGAAGAATCCGAACTGGCAGAGACACAGGTGGAGGAGGTACTCCGCAGCAGTCATAAGCTGCGTGACAATGAGGACAATGATTTTGAGATCAGGAGTCAGGAAGAGCTTGCATCAACCATGACTTCAGTTACGAATATTCTGACAATACTGCTGGGTGCAATTGCAGGGATATCTCTTCTGGTGGGAGGGAGAGGTATAATGAATATCATGTATGTGTCAGTGACTGAGCGAACAAGGGAGATAGGGCTGAGAATGTCAATAGGTGGCCGGGGACTGGATATACTGCTTCAGTTCCTTATAGAATCG
>JAVEYS010000059.1:0-19954 GCA_034003345.1 Bacteroidales bacterium | reverse complement strand
TTTGATTTTTTCGTAACTTATGAGTGTAACCAAAAACAATCGTAACATGAAACATCTGAAAACACTCCTCTTGCTTACAGCAGCACTCTGCCTGATAGTCTCATGCGGACGATCAGGTTCATCTGTCAAGGGAGAAAAGAAACTTAAGAAAGGTGAAGCAGAATTGGTAACCCTGCCTTTTGATGTCACTATTCTGGGTAATTACACCTATTTCGGTCCGGATACACTGCCAAATCCAAAATGTGTGGAACCATTAGCTGCCTGGCGTGTCATTGTTGATGGCAATGGGACAGGCACACCTGTCGGGGACTTTATTGCTCACTTTGACTTCTGTGGAGATTCACTGAGCAATTATGGCAATAGCTATGCCTATCTGGCTTTCAGCGACGGTGATACTATATTTGTCTCTGCTGCTGGCAGGGTTCTGGACGGAAGGCTTGAGGACCATCCTGCATTCGTGACCTCTTACTGGAAAGATACAAATACCATTTTGGGTGGCACCGGGAAGTATGAAGGAGCCAAAGGTGAATTCGTTGGTGATGATTACAACAGTTCCGAGGATCCCTATTCCCATCATCACTGGGCAGGAACAATTACAATGATGAAACAGAAAACTGAGTAAAAGAAAACGGAAAATAATTCCAGGAAGATAAAAGCAGCCCCGGGTGAAGGGGCTGCTTCTTTTATTCTACAGAATGGCTTAATTTACTGATAAACATTTAGTAAATTTAACTTGTTGTAAGCAAATGTCATGGAGGAACCGCTTTCACTGGATCAGGCATTTATCAGGAAGCTTACTGACATTATCCTGTCTAACCTGAAGAATGAACAGTTCGGGGTGGAAGAACTGTCACGTGAGATGGGTATGAGTCACACAACCATCCACAGGAAGTTGAGATCCTATACACATCTGTCTATCAGCCAGTTCATTCGCGAAGTAAGACTGCAAAAAGCACACGAGATGCTGGAGCAAAACCTGGGGAATGTTTCAGAGATATCCTACCGTGTAGGATTTGGCAGTCCCACTTACTTCAACAAGTGTTTTCATGAATATTATGGGTATCCTCCCGGAGATGTCAGGAAGAAATACCAGCCGGATAATGCAGATCAAGCTGAGAATCATCAAGTAAGCATAACAGCATCAGACCCTTTACAGTCAGAGGTCGAGAAAGTACTCCCTGGCAGAAAAAAGTCTGGACAGAAGATGCTAATCATGATGACATCTGTTATTCTCGTTGTTATTACCCTTGCTCTTGTCCGGGTTTTATTAATAAGTCCCAACGGCTTGTCAAAGGATCGGTCTATGATTGTCATGCCGTTTAAAAACCTCAGCGATGATCCTGGTAACCAATATTTTGCTGACGGAATCATGGAGGATATTCTCAATAACCTAAATCATATCAGTGGTTTAAGGGTAGTGTCACGGACCACCTCGGAACATTTCCGTGGAACAAACCTTACATCCGGGGAAATAGCAAGAGAAGCAAATGCCCGCTATGTGCTTGAGAGTAGTATACGCCGTCAGGAAGATAAAGTCAGGATCAGTGTTCAGCTGATTGATGCAAAACACGACAGACATGTTTGGTCTGAAATATTTGACCGGGAAGTCACTGATATCTTTGACATTCAGAGTGGTATAGCCCTTAATGTGGCGCATAAACTGAACGCCGTACTTTCTGAAACTGAGATGATGCAGATAAAATCTATGCCTACTCTTAATCCCGTAGCGTATGATTATTACTTGAGGGGTCGTTTTCTTTTAAATAAGTCTAATGATGAGCAAAGGGCTGATATCAGCCAGGAAGGACTTACAGGCAGTCTGAAATATTTTGAGAAGGCCATTGCTGCTGATACTAATTTTGCAGAGGCTTACGCATGTCTGGCCAGTGCCTGGTTTAATCTGGCAGGGTGGGGATGGATACCTAAAAATGAAGGATTTCCCAGGGCGAGAGAACTAAGCCTTAAGGCTCTTGAAATCGATCCCGGTTCTGCCCGGGCACATTGCATAAGAGGCGCTTGTCTGATGTGGAGCGAGCGTAAGTTTGAGGAAGCCCGAAAAGAACTTATGACAACAGTTCAGCTGAATCCTGATTATCCTCCCGTCTATCAAAATCTTGCTCAGCTGCTTATGGTAACTGGCCCCATTGAAGAGGCCCGCAAGTATGTCGACCGCGGATTGGAACTTGAACCATATTTCTGGGTTATGTATAACCTGAGTGCCTATATTTATTATTTTGAGGGCAAGTACAGCGAAGCCATTACAGCCTGTCATGATGCTTCAGATCTGCATAGCGGTTTCATCTTCAACGAGTGGCTCTTGTTCCTGAGTTATGCCAAGCTTGGTGATGCGGATAAAGCGGCACTTGAACTTTGTTCCATCGTAGGAAGCCATCCTCAAACCAGCCGGTTAAAGGAAGAGATAGCTGCTGTTGCAGACAGTTCGGGTGTAGCAGGCCTTTTCTCCTGGCTTATCGAAGTAAATATCAACAGGCCGGTTCCTTTAACAGGGATGAGCGGTCATCCTTTTTTCATTGCATGGTGGCAGGCAATAAATGGCAATAAGGAGGAGGCTATCTATTGGCTCGAAAGGAATATGGAAGCAAAGCTGAAACTCTCCGTCTTCTTTGATCTTATTACCACCAATCCCGATTTTGCTATTCTGCACAATGACCCCAGATTTCTGGCAATAATTGAAAAAAGAGGTCTTGCCCGCTACATTACCCGGGTTCCCGAATAATTTCATGGCTGACCGTCTGGGAGAAAAGTATTTAAACGGTATTATTAACTGGCTGAATGATTCAGGACTGACAAGATCCGATCAAGCCGAATATTATATAGCCAAGAGATATGCAATCTTAGGAAGGAGCAGGAAGCATTGGACTTTCTGGAGAAAGCCTTTCTGGAGCGGGACTGGCAAATGCCATATATCTATAATTCTTATGATTTCAGAAACCTGCGCAATGAACCCAGGTTCAGGGCAATTCTGAAGCAGATGAATTTTCCCGAATACAAATCTCAGGCGCCCGTATCAGAATAACAGCCTTAACAAAGCACCCTGAAATCCCTCTTTTTATAAATTTTTCAAGTTTCTGCAATATAGTTTTAACTGGTGTCCGAAAATTTAAACTTATCGGTCTCCAGCCTCTATGTCCTGCCCTGTCTGTTTTCGGACCTTTGACATACAAGGTTTTACCTGGTTTTGATTGTCTTACCAATAACTAAAATCATGGAAACACTTTTAAAACTATTACTGGTTATTCCAATAGTGTTAATGCTGACTGGTTGCCCAGGACCTGAAATCATCAGTGAATCGCCACCTTATGCATTTACACTTAACGCAGATTTTAACACTACCTTCTACAAGAGCATGCTTTGGGAGGATGGCTACGCAGGGTTGAAAGGTCCTGTCTGCCAGTTGATACAAAAGGGATCAGGCATGGATGAGGAAATAGGAAATTTCCGGATAGAGTTGGTCTGCTGCTGGAGTTCAGTTGACGGCACCCCTGGAAGCTCAGGAGGTTATATAACCGATGGGCACGGAGGTACCCTTTATATTGAGTGTGAAGAAGAACTGTCGGGCTCGGGTTTCCCATCTGATTATCCCAATAATCAGACAGTAATAAATGGTAAAATCCAGTTTACCGGTGGCACAGGCAGGTTTGAAGGAGCAACTGGAGATGGGGTCATGGCCTGCACTGTCAACACCGGTGTGTCAGAGGCTACTATGGCACATCACTGGGAAGGGTCAATAAAGTGCATCAAAGAGGATTAATCTTTTGGCTCCGATTGCCCTGGTTAAAGGAGCAGCCCCGGGAGATGGGGCTGCTTCTTATTTTATTTTGTCTTCTCCTTAAGATATTCCGAGATCTTCGTCTTTATCTCGTCGGCTAACTCCGGATTATCTTCCAGGAGCTTTTTGACAGCATCGCGTCCCTGGGCCAGCTTGGTGTCACCGTAAGAGTACCATGAGCCGCTCTTTTTGATGATATTGAACTCAGTACCCAGATCGACGATCTCGCCTGTACGCGAGATCCCTTCGCCAAACATGATATCAAATTCCGCCTTGCGGAAAGGAGGTGCGAGCTTGTTCTTGACCACCTTGACCTTGACGCGGTTACCTACGGCATCTTCACCATCCTTGATCTGGCTTGTACGTCTTATGTCAAGCCTTATGGAAGCATAGAATTTCAGGGCATTGCCGCCGGTGGTTGTTTCGGGATTGCCGAACATGACACCTATCTTTTCCCTCAGCTGGTTGATGAAGATACAGGTGGTGTTGGTCTTGCTGATATTGGAGGTCAGCTTGCGCAGTGCCTGTGACATCAGCCTGGCCTGAAGACCCATCTTGGAGTCGCCCATCTCACCCTCAATCTCTGCCTTAGGGGTCAGTGCTGCCACAGAGTCGATCACTATTATATCAATGGCTCCCGACCTGATAAGATGGTCAGTTATCTCAAGGGCCTGTTCGCCGTTGTCAGGCTGTGAGATAAGCAGGTTCTCAACATCTACGCCCAGCTTTGAGGCATAGAACCTGTCAAAAGCATGCTCAGCGTCAATGATTGCTGCTATGCCACCTGCCTTCTGCGCCTCAGCGATGGCATGAATGGCAAGGGTTGTCTTGCCTGATGATTCAGGCCCGTATATTTCAACCACCCTTCCACGGGGCAGACCGCCGATGCCCAAAGCGGCATCAAGACCTATTGACCCTGTTGAAATCACCTGAACATTCTCTATGGCATGATCGCCAAGCTTCATGATCGTGCCGCGGCCAAAATCCTTTTCTATTTTGCCCAGCGTTACCTCAAGTGCCTTCAGTTTCTCCTTGTTGACCTCTTTTCTTTCCATTAACTTATTCTTTTAGCAGTTAGACATTTCCGTAAAGTTTGAAGATCTGTGGGGCATGCTCCTTCGTGTCAACCTTTTTGATAACCCTCTCAATCATTCCCTTCTCATCAATGATAAAAGTGGTGCGTATAACTCCGGTGACCTTCTTTCCGTACATGACTTTTTCACCGTAGGCCCCATAGGCGGAAAGGATCTTTTTTTCAGGATCAGAGATCAACGGGAAGGGTAGTTCGTACTTTTTTGAAAATCGTATGTGCGACTCCTCGCTGTCGGGACTGACTCCAATCACTACAAATCCCTGTTCAAGGAACTCGTTGTAGCTATCCCTCAGGCTGCAGGCTTCTGCTGTACAGCCGGGTGTGTTATCCTTAGGATAAAAATATAATACTACTTTTTTACCGGTAAAACTGCTGAGCTTCACAGTACTTCCGTTCTGGTCCTTGCCTTCGAACGGTGGTGCAGGTGTTCCTGCAGCGGGTGGAGTCACGACTTTTTCTTATTTTTGTAATGATGGGTAAAGGTATGAAGATATCATCTCTTGCAAAATATTTCTTCCTCAGAGTTATTAACACCGGGGCATACAGAAAAGTTTTGATTATGGTTGCAGCGGCCATCCTTTCATGGCCTGCACTTATGGCTCAGGATGCAGATGTGCAGCCATCGAAGACCGATGCTCAGGTTGCCTGGGACAGGGGCAATTATGAGCTTGCCTATAAGAATTTCAACGGTCTCTTGCTGCTCTATTCAAGAGATCCTTTGTATAAGTATTATACTGGCGCCTGCCTGGTCAAGATGGAGCGTGACATATCAAGGGCAGTGACCCTGCTGGGGTCAGCCATCAACAGCTCTGTGAACCTGAAGAGCGTGCCTGACGATGTATGGTTCTTCTACGGCCGTTCTCTTCAGATTGACGGTAGCTTTGATCAGGCCGCTGAGGCTTACAAACACTTTGCACGAGAGGCAGGGAGAAAAGTTGCCCAGGAGTATGAAGTACAGAAATACTTAGATCAGTGCAGCCTGAGACAGGGAGCTCAGGATAAACCTGCCAGTATTGCGTCAGGCACAGGAACAATACAATCCCCCGGGCCGGCACCACAGGTTGAACCAGCGAAGATAACATCAGATGATGGTCAGAAGCAGCCGCAGCAGGTGAAAGAGCAGAAGAGTGTAATACCTACGCAGGATCACCCGGCAGCCAGGGGTGATGCAGATAAGGTACCTGACGAGTACTACAGGGTCCTTGGAGATGCATTGCAGATGCAGCATATGGCTGATTCCCTTAATGCTATTGCAGAGACTGCTTTGGCTGACACCCTTGAGGGAGTGTCCGGGAGAAAGGCGGTGGTTGATAACAAAGCCACAGAGTTGGCCGGTATGGTAGCAGAAAGTCAGGAGAAGACCGACAGTCTGTTACAGGTGCTGGAGCGCCACAGGGATACGGCTGAGGAACAACCGGCAGAAAAGCATGAGGAGTCAATACCTGCTCATCTTCTGTACCGTTTTGAGGTACGGTCTGCACCATCTTACAGTGCCAGGGAACCGGTCCCCATTGATATTGAAATGCCGGCAGGGCTTATCTATTCGATACAGATAGCTGCCTTCAGAAACATGGTCTCACCCTCACTGTTCGGCGGATTGTACCCGGTCTACGGAAGGGTCAGAAAGGAAAGCGGTACAACATACTTTTATACAGGTCTGTTTCGCAGGCTTGACGATGCCAGACAGGCCCTTCCCAAGGCCAGAAACGCCGGCTTCGCGGATGCCTTTATCATTGCCCTGATGGATGGTATACAGGTATCAATGGAAAGAGCTGCATTGCTTGAAAAGGAATGGGCTGGGAGACCTATTGATGGTCATGAACAGGTGACCGCCGGAGAGAATGACAGGAACCCGGATGCGCAGGTGCCTGTGGAGACACTCTCATTCAGGGCTGAGGTGATGCGCCTAAGTAAACCTGCTAAACCTGAGGTGGTTGAGAAGCTTCAACTGCTTGCCGGCACCCGCGGCCTTGATATGATTAAAAACAGTAAAGGCGAAACGGTTGTTCTAATTGGTAATTTTATTACATTTGAAAGCGCCGACGATTATGTCTCACTTCTGATACGTAATGGCTATAGCGCTGCCAGGGTGGCAGCATATGTTGGCATGAAGGAGATACCCGTTGAAACAGCAAGGGAACTGTTAAATAAAATGCCCGATGACTAAGAGAGCACCAAGGCACCAGGACAACAAAAGAGGCGAAGAGAATGAAAAGTCTCTTCTGCTGATAAATGACAGCGTCAACAGTTTTGATCATGTAATCAAATCACTTGTTGAAATATGCGGGCATGACGAGATACAGGCTGAACAGTGTGCGGTGCTGACACATATCAAAGGAGGATGCATAATAAAAGTGGCTGATATCCACACTCTTGAGGAAATAAGTATCAGGCTCAGGGAACTGAGCCTTGACACTGTAATGGTTTAAACATAGTATTAAGATGTCTCTGGGACTTATTATTTTTCTGATCATACTGGGTCTGATGCTCTTCATTGTAGAGTTCATGCTGATCCCGGGTGTGACAATTGCAGGTATTGTCGGGGCGGTATGCCTCGTATCAGCTATTGTTTTTTCATTTACCTCCTTTGGCACAGGCACCGGTCTACTGGTACTTGGAATAACTGTCATGTTGATGGTTGTAATGACAGTCTTAATGCTCAAGTCAGGTACATGGAAGAAGTTCATGCTTAAGACATCTCTTGATGGCAAGGTTGATACGGTGGGAGCGGGAGAAGGGAAAGTCAAGCCCGGCGACAGAGGCGTGACGGTCACACGGCTGGCTCCCGGAGGAAAGGTGCTGGTCAACGGTGAATATTTTGAAGCAAAGTCAATTGACATCCTGATTGATCCCAGACAGGAGATAGAGGTTGTCAGGATTGATGATAACAAACTGATTGTAAAACTAATAAATAAGAAAATATGAGCGGAATAGGCATTTATGTGATTATCATTGTGGGAGCAGTAATACTGCTCTGGATACTCCTTTACTTCATACCTATCGGACTTTGGTTCCAGGCTCTGGTATCCGGTGTAAGGATAAGCCTGTTACAGCTTATCTTCATGCGGTGGAGGAAGGTTCCCCCATCAGTCGTTGTTAGCGCAATGATTGAAGCAGATAAGGCAGGGATAAAGCTGATCCGGGATGAGCTTGAAGCGCATTTTCTTGCAGGAGGACACGTAGCCCAGGTGGTTCATGCCCTGGTATCAGCCAACAAGGCGAATATAGATCTCTCCTTCAAGATGGCCACTGCAATTGACCTGGCAGGACGTGATGTCTTCCAGGCCGTGCAGATGTCGGTCAATCCCAAAGTTATTGACACACCCCCGGTGACGGCTGTTGCGCGCGACGGCATACAGCTGATAGCCAAAGCCAGGGTGACCGTGAGGGCTAATATCAAACAGCTCGTTGGCGGTGCAGGAGAAGAGACGGTGCTGGCACGCGTGGGCGAAGGCATAGTGTCTTCTATCGGCTCCGCTCACAGCCACAAGGAGGTACTGGAGAACCCTGACCGTATTAGCAAGACAGTGCTTGAGAAAGGCCTCGATGCCGGCACGGCTTTCGAGATACTCTCAATTGATATAGCTGATATCGACATTGGTAAGAACATCGGTGCCGTGCTTCAGATGGACCAGGCCAATGCCGATAAAAACATCGCACAGGCCAAGGCTGAGGAGCGTCGTGCTATGGCTGTGGCCCTGGAGCAGGAGATGAAGGCCAAAGCTCAGGAAGCACGCGCGAAGGTCATCGAGGCAGAGGTGGAGATACCTCTGGCCATGGCTCATGCTTTCAAGATCGGCAACCTGGGTATAATGGATTACTACAGGATGAAGAACATTGAAGCTGACACCAGCATGCGTGACTCCATTGCCAAGCCACCAACATCCGGAGGAGAGAAGAAGAAATAACAAGTACCCCAGGCAGCCAGAACCAGATATCTCATCTGGAGCTGATCTGCAGGAACAGAGAATAGTTATTTCAAAAAACAATAAGAGCCAGGTGCAGACCTGGCTCTTATTGTTTATGGCAAACGCCTATTCAATATAGAATAGGATCATAGCCTCAATAGCCCTCTGGCATACCTCACAGAACGAGTCTGCCTGGTTGCTCTTCATGCGGCAGTCAAATGAGGGCCGGTAAATATCTTTGGCGGAATAGCCACCTCCTTCAAATAGCCCGGTAACCCCAATATACTTTTTGTTGTTAGGAGTAGGAACGGGCACTGATTTGGCAATCAGACGTTTCCATTTAGATTCAAAATTCACATTCGTTGTGATATTTGGCTCCCACGGTTCTACATCAAGCGGATAAAACTCCTCGTAGGCTACCTCCGAAGAATAATACTCATCAGCAAGACCTGCGAAGCCGTGACCGAACTCATGTGTCAGGACCTTGGGCGTTAACGGATGATCGGATGTGACGGCGCTGTAGTAGTTGTAAACACCACCCCCACCATAGCGTGGGCTGTTGATGAGCACAATTATCTGGTCATGCGGGGCTGCAGCGGCATAGTCGTTTACTTCACCTATATCCTGTGTGGTTAGGTAACGGTCTATATTAAAAGTATAGTAGCTGGCATTAAGGGCAGTATTGACGTAGATGCCCTCTCCGGGAACGTCTGTGCCTGACTCCTGCGAGGGAGCCTCTACAGCCCATATGTTGATATGCTCCTTGTACTTGTCAAATGGTAGTTCGTTGAAGAGGATGTCAGCAAGACGCTTCACGTCTGACCTGAATTTACCCATCTCTTCCCGAGTATAGCCCTCTGCTATAAACGCTATATCAAGTGAGGTGTGAGGATCACCTGAACCGTAAATTCTTGATGCAAGGGCAGATTCCGGTTTCTCCCTGCTGATGAAATAGCTGGCGGGATCAATGGAGGTTTCATACAGTTTGGAGAAGAGACCGTCGCGTCCACGGATGCTAAGTACAAAGTTGACCTTGTTTTTAGGGAAGGGAAAGGTAGCTACTTCGTGGAAGACCCTTTCCATCGATTTGGCTTCGGCAGTCGTCTGCCACTCCTGGTACAGCGTACAGAATCCCTTGGAATAGATCAGTGAATCCGTTGCGGCATCATAAACCTCGTACCTGAAATTACCATATCCAAACCTGTCAGTAAGGTTCTTAAGAGAACCGCCCCAGAATGGCTCCTCCCTGACAGATACTGGATAAACCTTGGTGGAGGTACTGTTACCAGCCAGGACGAAGTCGAATCGCATTGTCCGGTCAATGAAATAGTCATCAAATACCAGCTGCGCCTGCATCGTCAGCGAAAGAAGAATAAACGTGAAACTCGAAATTAATTTCATGATTTGACAGTTTTATTCGTAAAGGTACTAAACAGGATGTCATAAAAAAAGATATTTAGTAATTTTACGGCGGGATTGGAATATGCCAGTGCAGTAGTGGGTCAGTTGGGCTTAAGTTATTTCAGAGTCCTGATGGAAGTGATCTTGAGACACTAAAGAAAGTGACGAAATAAAAACAATTAGATATGAGCGGAACTTATAATGAAAAACTGAAAGCATTCATACAAACTGGTATCAATGATGGAGTTGTCTCCGGAAAGCATGACCCATTCTGGCAGTCTCTGCGCTCCACCGGAACAGAACTATGGCTCGATACCGGAGACATGGAAGAGGCGGAAGCCAACTGGACAGCGGAGATGACTGCCCTTACTACAAATAACACGTTGATCAACAAAGAGATACAGAAAGGTATATATGATGATTTTGTGCCAAGGGCGGTAGAGATTGTTAGCCATCTTCCACTGAAAGAGCAGGTTAAGGAGATTGCGTTTATCCTGAATGCCCGTCACGGTCTGAGGCTGGCAAAGAAGTTCGGTGGGATGGTCAGCGTGGAGCTCCATACAGATACTGCCTATGACATTGAGGCCATTGTATCTTATGGTCTGCGTTACAGGGAGCTATGCCCTGACCAGTTTATCGTTAAGGTGCCTTATACCCCTGAAGGTCTCATAGGGGCACGCCGACTGCGCGAGAAGGGTGTCAGGATCAATTTTACCCTTGAGTTTAGCGCCAGACAGAATGCCCTTGTTACCCTCGTTGCAAAACCGGACTATCTGAATGTCTTTCTGGGCAGGATAGGTGCTTTCATTGCTGACAATAAGATAGGTGACGGCAGTGGTGCAGGTGAGAATGCAGTGCTCTCATCACAGATGTGGGTCACACGTCTCTCTGCGGAAAACAACTGGAAGACAAGGCAGATAGCTGCCAGCCTGAGAAATTACAACCAGCTTGATCTGCTTGCAGGAACGGATGTTTACACAATGCCGCCGAAGGTGGCTGCCGCCGGACGGAAATCGCTGGCCGGTCTGTTTGACAGCAGGCTCGGGAAACAATATGATGTTCCACTCAATGATAGTGCTGCAGGACTGGCCATAGAGAAGTTTTGGGAGGTGCCCAGAAGTGTTATTGACCTTGGCAGACAATTCAACAGAGAGATCCCTGTCACAGGCAAAAGGATTGTTGAGATGGCTCATGAGGCCGGGTTGGGTGATATGTTCCCGGTGATGAGCAGCAGTGACAATGAACGTATTGCTGCAGAAGGGAAGATCCCGGTCCTTTCATCATGGCGGGAGAGAATCATCTCCGGTGAGATGGCTCCTGACACACTGCTTACTCTTGCCGGCCTGGCATCATTTACAGCCGACCAGAGGCAGCTGGACGACAGGATAAGGGGGATAATAGGTCTGAAGGTCTGAGGGTCTTGCCGGAGCGCAACGGAGATCCTCAACTGTAAAGTCAGGATAGTTATGTTGTGACGAAACGGAGATGCCGGCTGAAGCAAAGGAATAGTCTGTTGTGCAGGTTAACCCACCCTGCGGGGCTCCGTCATTCAGTCACAGCTCATTAATAATAAGCTTGTTACGGGTAAAGGGTGAGCCTCTATTTGCTTCGTTGACGGATGGCCTCATAGAGGATAATCCCTGCCGATACCGAGACGTTGAGTGACCCTATCGTGCCGGTAATTGGTATTGATACCTGCTCGTCAGATAATTCCAGCAGCTCGCGGCTGATACCCTTATCCTCTGATCCGAGGATGATGACCGCAGGCCTGGTCAGTGTTGATTGGCTGAGTCTCTTCTCGGCTTTTTCCGTTGCTGCAATGGCTTTCAGTCCCGATTCCTTAAGATATATGAGGCTCCTGCCAAGGCTCTTAACCCTGCATACCGGGAAGGTGCTCAGTGCACCTGCCGACGCTTTGACCGCATCAGCCGATATCCTGGCTGAGTTTTTTTCCGGAATGATGACTGCATGGGCTCCGAAACAGAGAGCTGAACGCACTACCGCCCCGAAGTTGCGAACATCGCTTACGCTGTCGAGCATCAGAAACAAAGGATCATGACCCTCTTCAAATATCCGCGGCAGTATGGTTTCAATATTCTGAAACTCTATCGCCGAGAGCCATGCAATAACCCCCTGGTGATTTTTGCGGGTGATATAATCGAGTTTCTCCAACGGAACGACCTGCCATGGCACCCCAAACTCGTTTATCAACAGCATTAGTTCGTGATACTGGACGCCCCGCAGTCCCTGCCGCACCAGTACACGGTCTAACTGTCTGCCTGCCTTTATTGCCTCCATGACAGGGTGCATGCCAAATATAAATTCTTTTTCGCTGTACATCATTGTAGTTCCTCCGGGTTGTCAAGTCTGAACACCTTGCCCTCACGCCATCTGGCAACGGCAATATCCCAATAGCTTATGGGCGTGGAGCCTCTGTTCAGTATAAAATCGTTATCTGAAAAAATGTTTTTCTGTTTCCGGAAGTTGAACCACAGATACTGGTCTTCAACGCTGTAGCGTGACCCCCAGCGGCTTTTTACGGGTGGTTTCCGGTAGCCCCAACTCTCTCCTTCGTTGTTCTTGTATACCTTGTCAGGCGGGCCGTAAATAATGTATATCATACCCCTGTCAGTCAGCCAGCCTGCTTTGTATGAGCTGAAGTAGTAGTTGGAAAAGAGTGTACGGTTATAGTAGATCCTTATCAGCTCTTTTGATCTCTCAATGCTGCCTGTACGGTCAAGCCAGAACTTGTCAAGGGCCAGCTTTGGCTTTTCAGCCGGCAGCATCTCATCCATCTCCTGTGGCGTGGCCAGGTAGGCCAGAGGCGGCACCATGGTCTCCGGACTGGTCATAGAGGGGTGGTCAGGGCCGAAGTTATATATTATAAGCCCTTCACGGATAAGACTGTCCGGCGATATCAGGTAGATACCTTCAGCCGGGAACATCATTGGTAAAGTGTCAGAATATGTAAGGGGTACAATGGCTGCAGGCTCCGGTGCGAGGGTTACTTCCGGGAGCATGGTCGACGGTGAGGGAGGGATATCCTTCACAGGTTTAAAGTAAAAGACCCACAGAGTATCTGGCTGCAGCGAGGGGCAGAGGACATTAACATACTGATCTCTTCTCACTATGAAACTATTCAGTTCTTTTTTTGTGAAATAGTCGCGGATTTTATAGTTCAGTTTGCTGTATTTTCCAGTCCGTTCAAAATCAATGAATGTCTGTAATGTCTTCTGTCTTATGAGGTCAATAATCTTTATCTCAGCTGTATAGGCGTTGCCGTCAAGAGTTTTCAGTGGCACCCGGAAGGCATAATCTCCTCCTATCTCTTCACGCTTCAGATCATACTTGTATGTTGCTGTATCTGCCAGCACACCGCCGGAGGTATTATCACGCAGCCTCACCGAGATAAGCATTGAGGCTATGGGTACTCCTTCAGGGTTTGCCTCGCTGAAATAGAACTCACTCCTTCTGATACTGATTGTTATCACTGATGTTGTAGCATCCTCGTCATAGACAGTGATAAACGGTGCATAGACATTTTTTGACGGATTGTAGAGATATGACATGTCCTTCGTGTCAGTGACATTCTGTGTCACCGAGCATGACCACAGGAGTGCTGTCATCAACATAACCGTTGCGACTGCCGCTGCTCTATCTGTCAGACGTTTTACCATGCCATAAAGTTAATAAAGATTTCAAAGCCTGTTCTTTTTCCAACTCATTCTCAGCCGGCAGAGCTCGGTGCCGTCGCTCTCCCTGGTTATGGAATGAATGAATGATGTACCATCATCCCCCAGCCTGGTTGTCAGAATGTTTATCATCTCGCCCAGGTGCCCTTCCAGCAGATAGTTCACCTCGATGGTGTCCGGCGTATGCTGGCTGATGAACTCAGGATCATAGCAGTTGATTGCCCAGTGTACATAACGGGCATTGTTCACATGCCTGTTTACATCGATGTCATCGAGCATGACTCTCATCGTGGTGACCTCGTGATCACCCTCAGGAGGGGGTGGAACCCTTCTTGCATTGCTATCGAGTGCCCTCTCTTCCGGGAACTGAATATTCAGATTTGACAACGCCCTGTCAGGGCGTTGTGCCTTACGTGTGTTATAATCAACAACCACCCATGATGATGAGGCTGCTGCCAGACGTTTCCCAGTGGTGTCATACATCTCCAGATCGCGCAGGGCGAAGATGGTTTCTGTGCCACGTGGCCATGTTCGCAGCGTGACTTCATCCAGTGAGAGCGGGAGGGTGTCGATCTTCACTACCATTCTGGAGAGCGCCCAGAAGAACCCGTTCGTCATCAGGTCATCACGCCCCCAGCCCAGGGCAATAGCGTGCCGGCCGGCAAGGTCCTCGAAGAAGCTGAAGAGGGAACCAGGGCTCAGCCTGCCGGTAAGGTCTGTATTGAAGATGTTGACCGGGTATTTTCTTTCAAATATTATCATCGTTGTTAATGTATTCTTTCTCAAAGCCCTCCATCTCATTGTGTGCTTTCTCCCATTGGTGCATGAGAGTCTCAAGTTGCTGTTTCTTATTCTCGTACAAGCTGTAAAAGGCTGAATCATTTACTATTCCTGTGTCGCCTGAAGCCAGCCTTGCATCCATCGCGGCTAACTCTCCTTCAACAGCTGTAATTTTTGCCTCACTCTCTTCTACCTGTTTGCGTAACCTTCGGGAGACACGCTCTGTCTCCTTTTTCTCCATATACTGCATCTTTCTGGTCTGCGGGGCCATGCTCTTTTGCTGTACAATGGATATAGTGGCAGGGCTCTTCTTCTCGCCCTTTGTTATCTTTTTTCCGGCTAACCCGCTCTTCTCATTCTTGCCGGTCTTCTTCTCATCCATCCTGTTTTTCTTCACTGTGGCCGGGCTCTTCTTTTCCAGCTCCCGCAGCGACTCTATCTTCCTTGTGCGGAGGAACTCTTCAATACCTCCGAGGTGTGTCCTTATCTTCCGGTTGCGGAACTCGTACACTTTGTTTACCAGGCCATCAAGAAAATCTCTGTCGTGAGAGACCACAATTAGTGTGCCATCAAATTTTATCAGCGCCTGTTTGAGGATCTCCTTTGTGCGTATGTCGAGGTGGTTTGTAGGCTCATCAAGAAGGAGCAGGTTGTATGGTTCAAGGAGCAGTTGGACTATTGCCAGGCGTGATCGTTCTCCTCCTGACAGTACCTTGACCTTCTTGTCGATATCTTCCCCATGGAACAGGAAAGCCCCAAGGATATCGCGCAGGCGTGTGCGTATATCGCCGCGTGCTATCCTGTCTACTGTTTCGAACACCGTCATCTCATCATTGAGGAGCTCATCCTGGTTTTGGGCAAAGTATCCTGTCGAGACATTATGCCCCTTTTTGACCATTCCCTCATGGTCAGTCTGCCCGAGAATTATCCTTGCCAGGGTAGTCTTTCCTTCACCGTTTCTGCCTACGAAAGCAACCTTTTCACCTCTCTCTATCTTAAGTGATATCCTGTCAAGTACGAGGTGGCTGCCGTACCGTTTTGAGGCTTCTTCTGCTTCAACAACCACAGTGCCGGACCGCGGAGCGGGGGAGAAGCGTATATTTAATGCTGAAGTATCCTCGTCTTCTATCTCAATGCGCTCGAGCTTTTTCAGCTGTTTGATCTTACTCTGCACCTGGACTGCCTTGGTGGGCTTATACCTGAACCGCTCAATGAATTTTTCGGCATCTCCAATCATCTTCTTCTGATTACGGTATGCTGCCGTCTGCTGTTCGCGGCGCTCACGTCTAAGCTCGGTATATTTTGTATATGGTACCTTGTAGTCATATATCCTGCCGAGACTGATCTCCAGGGTGCGTCTGGTCACGTTGTCGAGGAAGGTGCGGTCATGTGAAACGAGAACCACCGCACCCGCGTAGGTCTCGAGGAAGCCCTCAAGCCAGATTATCGATTCAATATCGAGGTGGTTGGTGGGCTCGTCGAGGAGTATCAGGTCAGGCTTCCGGAGGAGTATCTTTGCCAGCTCAACACGCATGCGCCATCCGCCGCTCAGCTCTTTCGTGGGACGGTTGAAGTCGGCTGTGCTGAACCCCAGCCCTGTGAGCGTCTGTCCTGTCAGCGCCACATAATCGCCACCGCCAAGAAGCTGGTGTCTCTCTCCGGCAGTGTGTAGCCTGTCACACAGTTGCTGGTAGCTCTCGCTCTCATAGTCCGTTCGTTCAGCTATCTCGACCGTTGCCTTAGCTATCTCCTGTTCCAGTGCCCGCAGCTCTGTGAAGGAGGTCAGAGTCTCCTCCATGACCGTGGTGCTGTCTGACACCTTCATCTGTTGCTCGAGGTAGCCGATGGTCATCTCTCTGGGCCTCTCTACGGAGCCGGAGGTCGGTTCCTGAAGACCTGCAATAATCTTCATCAGCGTCGACTTGCCGGCACCGTTCCTTCCTGTCAGCCCGATGCGCTCCTGACGTGTGATGAGGAACGAGACCTCATCAAGGAGAACAAAGCTGCCAAAAAGAAGAGATATATTATTGACGGAGACCATCGGGTTGTTTTTTGAATCTGCAAAGATAGAAAAATTCGTCTTGCAGTCTGTCGACTCGTACCGGCTCTGTCCTCCAGTACTGTAGTCTGAAAATTTATATTCTAACTCTTAATTCCTGAAACGAGGGCCTGAGACTAAAGATGCGGGGCATACTTCAACCGGATAATTTACGTTAATTTTGTAACGTAAACCGGAAGTTATGAACAAGAGAAAATTATTGCCATTAGTTGTTCTCCTGCTCCCGCTGCTGATGCAGTCGTGCAGCAAGGATGAGCCGGACCCTTATGCTGATAACACATACCTTGTTTCCAGCTCAATTGATATGATGAGGACTAAAGACAACATGATAACTCTTATCAGTTGGGCCTCATTGCTTTATCCTGAACTGTCCGGTCTCGCAGATGAAATAGAAAGCGGAGTAAACGTTTACAGTATTGAGTACAATACAAGTTTTCTGGGAGAGGATATTGTTGCTTCAGGACTGGTTATAATACCCTCAGCGCCGGGCGATTATCCCATTCTCTCTTTCCAGAACGGAACAAACACACTTCATTCCCTTGCTCCAACGGCTGACCCTGACTATGAACCTTACCAGTTACTGCAGTGCATTGCTTCCACAGGTTATGTGGTTGTTGTGGCCGATTATCTTGGTTTTGGTGTCACTGATAATATGGTACATCCTTACCTGCATAAAGAGTCTACCGTACAGACGGTGATTGACATGCTCTACTCTGTTGCTGAATTTGATGATGATATTGCTAAAGATATAACAATCAGTAATGATTGTTACCTGTTGGGCTATTCCCAGGGAGGGTGGGCCACCCTTGCCCTCCTTGAGGCTATGGATAGCGATTATACCTCCGATTTTAACGTAAAGGCCACCTGTTGCGGCGCAGGGCCCTATGACCTTGGTTATTTCAATGAGCATGTGCTTGGACTGACAGAATATCCTATGCCCGTCTTCCTGGGATATATCTCCAATGCATACTGTGAGTATGACCTCTACGCTAATTCGCTGGCCGATCTCTTCAATGATCCGTATGCGGGTCGCATACCAGGGCTTTACGACGGCTTGAATTCATCTGAGGCTATAAACAGTCAGCTGACCGTCAGCATCAGCGGGCTTTTCAATGCCGATTACATATCCGGGTATGCCAGCGCACCTGCATACCAGGGTATACGCGATGCGCTATCAGCCAATAGTATTGAGGGATGGGACACCAGTGTGCCTCTTCTCTTTGTGCATGGAACGGCCGACACCTACGTTTTTCCTGCCCTTTCAGCCAATATGCATGATGAGATGATAGATGCCGGCAGCAGTCCGCAGTCATGTCTTTATGTAACCCTGGAGGGACTCAACCACTCCGAGGGAATTATTCCTGCATTATTTGCAGGTATGGAATTTTTCAAGGCATACAGGTAAGAGACGGTGGGAAGGAAGAAACAGCTGCCCCTGCTCAGGGGAGTAACAATCACCGATATCGGATCAGAGGGTAATGCCATCGCCAGGGTTGATGACATGGTCCTCTTTGTGCCAGGGATGATACCCGGTGATGTGATAGATGTGAGGGTAACGAAAAAGAAAAAGCGTTACATGGAGGGGGTGGCTCTGGAGGTGATCACACCTTCACCGGGCAGGATAACACCACCATGCTCACACTTCGGTGTATGCGGCGGATGCCGCTGGCAGCACCTGCCGTATGAGAAGCAGCTTTTCTATAAGGAGAAACAGGTACGCGATAACCTTACGCGTATAGGACATATATCTGTCCCTGATCTGGATCCCATTCTCGGGTCAGAGAAGGTGTATGAGTACCGCAACAAGCTTGAATTCACCTTCTCCGAGAGAAGGTGGATAACCCGCGAGGAGGTCTCGTCGGGGATTGAGCTAGGTGATAGCCAGGCACTTGGCTTCCATATACCGGGGATATTTGATAAGGTGCTGGACATAAATGAGTGTCTCCTGATGTCAGAGCCATCAGATGCTATCAGGAATGAGGTAAGGCGTTATGCACAGGAGAGAGGGCTTCCTTTCTATGACTTCCGTGAACACCACGGGTTCCTCAGGAACATGATCATCAGGAGATCTTCCGGCGGGGAGGTGATGGTAGTGCTGGTGACAACAGATAGTCATGCGGAGGAGAGAGAGCAACTGCTCAGCCACCTGGTACAGCGCTTCCCGGAGATCACCTCGTTATACTACGTTATTAATACCAAAAAGAATGACAGTATAGCTGACCTGACCTCCGTTCACTTTGCAGGCAATATGTTTATTACAGAGATGCTTGGGCCACTGCGGTTCAGGGTGGGGCCGAAGTCGTTTTACCAGACCAACAGCGGGCAGGCAGAAAGGCTTTATGCTATCGTGAAGGATTTTGCCCGGCTGACGGGTGAAGAGACCGTTTATGACCTGTATACGGGAACGGGCACTATAGCCTGTTACCTGGCATCAGACGCGGCGAGTGTTACCGGGATAGAATATATTGAGGAGGCTGTTGCCGACGCCGCAATCAATGCCGGGGAAAATGGCATAGACAATGCAGCATTTTTTGCCGGTGATATTAAAGATCTCTTCAATGAGTCTCTTTTTGAGGAGAGAGGGAGACCTGACGTGATCATAACCGACCCGCCCAGGGCCGGCATGCACGGCGATGTCACCGCTGCCTTGCTGCGCTCCGGGGCACGACGGATAGTGTACGTGAGCTGTAATCCCGCCACACAGGCTCGCGATTTAGATATTCTGTCTGTTGCTTATGATGTAGCACGGGTGGCCCCTGTAGATATGTTTCCTCAGACATTCCATGTAGAGAATGTTGTATTGCTGGAGAAAAAGCAAGACTAGTATTGGATGGTATATAATGATTTTATATTTTTGACCCGCTGTTGGATATTGCAGTAGAGTAGTGCATAATCCGCAGCATTTTAGGGGAAGACGTTTTTTGGAGCGATGGGTGAGAGGCTTAAACCATCCGCCGGTTGGCGGATAAACTGCCTCAGTAAATATGTTCTTTTATTGTTTGGAGCGATGGGTGAGAGGCTTAAATCATCCGCCGGTTGGCGGATAAACTGCCTCAGTGAATATGTTCTTTTATTGTTTGGAGCAATGGGTGAGAGGCTTAAATCATCCGCCGGTTGGCGGATAAACTGCCTCAGTAAATATGTTCTTTTATTGTTTGGAGCGATGGGTGAGAGGCTTAAATCATCCGCCGGTTGGCGGATAAACTGCCTCAGTGAATATGTTCTTTTATT
>JAVEYS010000058.1:0-20180 GCA_034003345.1 Bacteroidales bacterium | reverse complement strand
GGGGATCTCTACAAGGAGATAATCGGCACTACTGAAGAACTCAACCTCCGCAGTGAGGGTAACTGGCTCTCCTGCTTTCACCATATTACCGTTTGAAGACCAGAATGTCGTTATCCGGAAGTCGCTAGTGTCAGATGAAGGATTGGTAATAAAAATCTTTTCTGTCATGCTTAAATAAACAGGCATCACTCCGATTTTGGAGACCGAGATGGTGCCTTCAGGCTTAATACTGACACTATACGGGAAAGTGTCAATTTCCTTTGTCACTCTGCCAGCCAAGGTCAATATTGCCTCCCCGGGATCATGTTTTTGGCTATTCACATCAGGAATTACTTCCTGGAGTATCTTTGCAATCTGCCAGGTATTCAGCCTGCTTCCGAATGTCAGTGTCTCAAGGAAATACCGGTGTATCCCTTGAATCTCAGATGCATAGCGGGCTGTGTCTGCTTTAAGAACAGAGGAAGCCAGGAGCGTGGTGCCGATGTCATTAATGGTAACCGTTGCCTGTTCATTACCCGAAGTGAACCAGATACCCCCATAGATGGTTTCTCTCTGAGCCTTTTTCATGAAGGCCAGGTCAACCGGCAGGCTGTATTGTTGTCTCAGGGCAGCTACCCTCAGACTGTCAGTGAAGCCTAACGTATCACTCTTTTCTATGGCTAGCAGGTAATGGTTATAATCAACTTTAGCTCCTGTTTTGGTGAGCAGCTCAAGTAGTGAGAGTTTAACCTTTGAGGCAGCTTCGGATTCCAGAATTATCACGGCATTGTCAATATAATTAGACGGCGTCGTCTCAATTGTATAACCATTCTCCTTTGCCATCTCCAGCGCCCCAAGGACATGCATAGTAATCCAACTCTCCGTCTCTGACTTTCCCCACCATCCCCAGAGACCTTCATCATTACGGTTCTCATTCAGCTGTTTAATAAGCCTTACAATCTCCCTTCGCTCTCCATGCTTTTCAGCGCCCAGCAATTTATTAATGATCTCTGCCGAGAGCAGTCCAATGAGCTTTGACGCCATCTGCTCATTACACTGGTAGTAATACCTGATAAGACGGTAGCTGTTATCCTTAAGCAGGTCAAGAGCACCTGCCATGGCTGAGATTGTAACCTCACCGGTGAAGGCTCCCAGATCTGCAGTAAAAGTTGTGTCATGCTCCATGATCATAAAGGTGCCTGTATCCACTTCGATGCCTGCCCTGTATACCGGAACCGGTCTGTACTCACCGTCCTTGAGTCCCGTCTCAGAGGTGAATGAGAACTCCATCCTCAGGCTGTCGGTAACGCCGGCTGAAACGGAAATTGTGTCTATGATAGCATCTGTAACCACCTGTTGTCTTGAAAAGAGGGTGTCAGCGTTGCAGATGAACCTTTCCGTCAGGTTTGCCGGGGCCGGTGTGTAGTTGATTATCTTACCGATCATATTGACTGTGTCACCCTCAATGAGATAATGAGGAGCAGCAAGCTGTGCAATAACAGGCCTGAAGGCTTTAATCAATCCGGAGGCAGAGCCTGACTGTCGTTTACCGGTCATGCCCAGTACATAAGTTTCCCATGATGTTATGTCATCAGGGAAAGTCACATTAAACTGTACACTGCCGGAGTCGTCTGTTTTCAGTTGTGGCTGCCAGAAGGCGTAGTCACGGAAATTACTTCTCAGGGTGCCTGCTGCCATAGCCTGCTCCATGAATGCATCATCGATAGTGACACCCTTGTCCGGTGCAGTGGTCAGCACGCCGCCGGCGCCTGTTGTAAGCATTATTACTCCGCCTGCTGCCCTCGAGCCGTACAGTGCCGCTAAAGCAGGATCCCTGATTACAGATATCTCCCGCAGGAGGCTGGGATCAAGATCAGCTATGTCACCGGAGAAGGGCTTGCCGTCAATGATGATAAGGGGAGGCATCTCAGCCGTCATGGAGGATGTCCCGCGGATATAAAATGCATTGCTGTCATCAATATCAACACCTGCCACCCGCCCTGCCAGCGCTTCTGTGACAGTAACCGACGAGGCGGACAGAGACTTCTTTCGTGTAATACCGTATCCGATCACAACGACCTCATCAAGCGCCAACAGCTCGGCCTCAAGTCTTACATCAATGGTCTGATCATAGGACGCCTCTGTCTCATATGTCTTCATGCCAATGAAAGCGAAGACCACTTTATTTGTACCGGATGGCAGTTTTAATGAATATAAGCCGTCAATATCCGTAATTGTTCCTATGTCGTTATCCTTGCAGTAAACAGTAACCCCGGGGATGGCTTCACCGTCATCGACTGATGTTACCCTGCCTGACAGTGTAAACCCTGGCCCGTTGTAGGATGAAATATTCTGCCTGGTGAACTCCTGCAGCAACTGCTTCTCATACGTTGTTTTATCGCGGTCATACTTTGGGGGCAGTGAGATCAGCCCGAGCACACGGTTGAACAGTTCACGGTCATTCTCAACAGGAATTTTCTTCATATCGATGTATGTCCGGCTGTCTGCAAAGACAATAACAGTGTCAAGCCTGCAGTATTCGCCATTGTCATAAAAGGCCATAAATGTATATGGTCCGGGGGTTATGCTGGTAAATGTGTTTTCAGAACCTCTCCTTGTATGGACTATCCTGTCGCTTTCATTATAGAGTATCAGTGCTACTGCCGGCCTTCTCCGGTTATCCATGTTAAGGAGCCCGACGGATCCTTTTCCTGGTCGGGGCGGGCTGTTGCTCAAGTAATTAAACGGGCTTTTGGCCCTGGCCTTCAGAATCTCACGTCTCAATGAATCAAGGTAATCCGTCGTAAGCACACTCTCACTGTAATCTGCCGTTGGGGAATAACCACTCAGCCGCCCCGGAACCCACTTCTCTTTTCCGAATGACTTCAGCTTCAGTAACCCCTTCCTGAATTCATACTCATACCCCGGTTCAAATTCAAAATCGGTCTGAAACAGACCGGGCACCATTAAAGTTGCCTTGCGGGGCATGACCGGCCCGACTACTTCAATACTATTCCCTGGACTGGCCCGATAGGGATATGCAAGTTGACGGCTGGGGTTGCTCATGAGAAAGATGTTTCCCGACTGGCTCAGCCAGGCAACATTGTCATTGAAGGATGACCTGAAAGGCATTATATAATTCCGTAGCCTCTCTGATTCTGCTTTTGTCAGCCTGGGTGCAGCACGCTTTTTTTTGTATTGCACCGGATCATCACTGTCACTGATTGAGAGGATCAGCTTCTTACCAGGCACGAATCTCAGGCTGTCAATTTCGTAAATACTCTCAGCAGTCCGGATACTGACGTAATGATATCCGGTATCGACCCTGAAGGAAAAGGGCTGGTTGGTTGAGGCGAAGTCTATATACAAAGGCCTGTGGTCAACATAAATATGATTGACTTTTACAGGGAAACCACGTCTGAAGATAAAGGGTGAGAACTGGGTGATAGTGTCGCCCATATCTGACAGGAAGATTCTCACTTCGTCCGGATGGAACCTGAATTTAAAGTACTCTATGGTATCGAGCCCGGCATGATCCTTCCATTTATCGTATCTGAAAGGGTACCACAAATCCTGAAAATCAGGATTATTAACCGTGAACCTGTTGACCTGGTCTTTCTGGGCTGCAGTCTTAGCCAGTGATGGCAGCGACGGGGGTTTATATCCGAATCTGGCTGTAAGTGAGAACGCTGTCAGATCTGCACCTTTCACTGGCTTCCCGTTATGATCAGTCACATGGATGCTTACTGTTGCAGGGCTGCCGGGTATGATCATTTCAGGTTGATCGACCTCAATATTCAGTAAGTCGTTCTGGAGTCCCGCCCGGTACATAATGTTATTCATAGCCCCGCACCACAGGTAGTTCAGCGAGAGATACCACTCCCTGTTACCTGATGTCCTCTGACTGAATTGCAGACTGTCAGTCACGCCCCGGCTTATCTCCCTGTTAAGGTCATAGATGAAATAATTGAATGTAATGTCGGCGGAGCTTCCGGCGTCAATAAAGACCGTATCATTCCTGATGAACATGCTGCACCTTATTCCCGGAGACAGTTCCGAAGCTGTCGTTTTCCTGGTTGCACTGCCGCTTTTTACCGTATAAGATGCAACGAAGGGATCAATTCTGACAGTGAATGGGAGGATCACCTCCACCGGAGCCGATCCGTTACTGAAGGCATCTTCAGATTCGATGGTTGCCTCTCTTGCAGTCTCCTTCCCGTCAACTTTAAGAATGAATTTTATGCTGTCATCCCTCTGACTGAATTCAATCTCCTCCTTTTTCGTTATGAAGCTGACTTTTGATTCAGCCGATGCCGTTTCATTGTCAGAGGTGTTTGCCATTGCCATGATACGGTATTCGAGGTTTGCATCCGGGAATATTGAATCTGGTATTTCTATCAGTGTTTCTCCTGATGCGAGGAGGTTTTCCCGGATCACGGCTATTGTGTCCCGGAGTGTGATCTGGCTCTCAAAGATCTCGTCCACCTTGCCTGAAAGGATGAAAAGGGTAACCCTGACATCAGGCAGTGCCATATCGTTCTCATTGACCGCCTTCAGGGCAGCGAAGAATGGTTTTCCGTAGTAATGTGCCTGTTCCGGGAGTCGAATACTTAAATTCAGACCTTTGAGGTCATAGTATTCATACCGGAAATTGCCGGAGGAAATTGTTTTGTTTTTGCCTGCGGGACTCAGATTGATGCTATAATCCCTGTCGAGTTGCAGATCAAGTGAATCGGCAAGAACAAAGCTGTAGGTATATCCACCTGGCGAATAGGGCTTGACAGACCCCAGGCTGACCTGCTTGTATGGATAGTAGTTTACGAGTTTCACATCCAGCTCCCTGTTATACGGTCTGTACTGCCTGCCTCTGAGTACAAAGGCCTTCAGCATTACCGTATCACCGGGATTGAATTTTGGTTTGTTGAAGACGAAATATCCGTTCGTCGGACGGTCACCGGTAGCGAGGTTTTTCATTGAATACCAGATGCTTTTTACTGTATGAAAGCCGTGGCCTCTGAATACTGAAATTACTGCATCAACCGGCAGCATTACCACTGTCCTCACCGGTACCCATACATACCTGACCGGTATGCCGTAAGTCACTTTACGAAACCCCCTTTTTATTCCGGGGTTATTGAATGATCTCTCTAACCTGATGAGGGTTGTAATACCATTGTGTTGCACTGAGACTATCCCATGACGGTTGGCCTTCTTCAAACGATATGTCCCGCTTTTCTCATCATATGGTATATCCAGACCATTAGTGCTTACCGGTGCATCCGTAATAATATTTCCGGTACTATCCCTGATCTGGAGCAAGAGATCCGTCTGGTTATCGACGACATAAGCTTTAATGTTGGGTATACATAGAAACTCCAGATCCACCCTGTCGCGGTCAATATATGCTTTCAGGTAGTTTCCCGGAGGGAGCTTTCCTTCATACGAAGATTCTGTAGGGAAGGAGTCAACTTTGCTATAGAAAAGATCCTGATCAGGGTCCAGTTTCCCCTTGCTTGCAATAGAGAGGGCCTGTTTGTCAGATATGTAGTAAAAGTAGGTATACGGACTGGTTGTGCGGCTGTTGATCAGGTTCTGAGCTCCGCATAATTGAGTGATCAAAATAGAGGCAATAAAGAGAAGGAGTTTTTGCATTTTACCTTAATGAGCAAATCCGTTATCTGTAAATTTAAGAATATTTGAAAAACATAATTATAATCAGTTGTCAGGTTTTAAAATCAAGTTCATCCAGCGCGAAATTATCACAATTAAAAAGTAGATCAATTTTCGAACGTATGACGGTGGTATTGCAGGAATAAATACGAATAGCTGTCTAATATTCATTATAACAGAGTAATATGAACCGGTAAAATTGCCGGTAAATTCGAACGTTATTTTAAAAATCATTTGTTTTGTGACATAATTAATTATCTTCGGCCTCTTGATATTTACCAATTAATTGTATAATCAACATAATCTACCATGTTACTCCATCACCAATTTGTCCGAATGGCAAAAAAACATGCCAATAAACTGGCAGTGATTGATAAGTCAACAGGGAAGAATGTTACCTATTCCAGGGCTTTGATAGGAGCTCTGATCCTGAGTTCAAAATTCAGCAGATATGATAAGGGATTCATAGGTATCATGATACCGACCTCTGCCGGTTGCGCACTGGCAAATATCGGTGCCCTGATGAGCGGCAGGATACCTGTCATGATCAACTATTCAACGGGTGCTGAGGCCAATGCCAGGTATGCTCAGAAGAAATGCAAATTCACAACCATTATAACTTCTAAATCATTGCTGGAAAAGATCAACTGCCCGCTGATTGACGGCATGGTTCTGATAGAGGATATTATGGCAGGTGTCACCACGGGCGAGAAGCTTAAGGCTGCACTGATGACAAAACTCCCCGTCGGGATGATTTTAAACTCCATACAGGGCAGAAATGAGAATGAAACAGCTGCAATACTATTTACCAGCGGCAGTGAAAAGGATCCCAAAGCGGTCCAGCTGTCACACAAAAACCTGGCATCGAATATTGAAAATTTCGGCAATTATGTACATATAGACGAGACGGATGTTCTGCTGGCTAACCTGGTCTTCTATCATATTTTCGGACTTACTGTAAATCTATGGGTGCCATTCTATCATGGAATGACGATGGTGACGTATGCCAATCCACTCGATTTTCAGACCATCAGCAGAATTGCGCGTGAGGAGAAACCGACCATTATGGTTGGCACCCCCAGTTTCTTCTGGGGATATCTGAACAAATCAGAACCTGGTGATTATAAATCTATCAGACTGATGGTTGCCGGTGCCGATAAGTGCCCGGATTCTCTGCGGGAGGGATTCATGAAGAAGCATGGGGTCACCCTGCTTGAGGGCTATGGAGCCACAGAGACATCGCCAGTTATTTCAGTGAACTCATTGGAATTTAACAGACCGGGAAGTACCGGTAAGGTTATTCCCGGCGTTGAGGTCAGCATTAAGCATTTTGAGACCGGGGAGGAGTGTGAAACAGGTCAGGTGGGGAAGATAATGGTTAAAGGCGACCTGGTAATGAAGGGATATTATGAAGATCCTGTGCTTACGGCAGAGGTTCTTGCCGATGGATGGTACAACACCGGTGATATGGGGTATCTTGATGAGGATGGCTACCTGTGGCATGCGGGTCGTTTCAAGAGGTTTGCCAAGGTAGGCGGTGAGATGATATCTCTTGTCAAGGTGGAGAACATAATGGAAAAGTACCTGCATGAAGGAGTATCATGCTGTATCGTTGAGATACCTGATGAAAAGAAAGGATCATATATTGTAGCATCGGTCTCGGCTGAGGTGAACAAGACTGAAATACTCAGGAAGATGATGAATGATCTTCCCAGCATAGCACTGCCCAGGGAGTTTGTTGTAATTAAGGAGTTGCCAATGATGAGTACCGGCAAGATAGATTTCCGGACCACTACGAAGATGGTTCATGAGATAATGAATGAATCCGGGTTTGCCGGATAGGGAACGACATCCTTTAAAGCTCTGCCAATCTATCGCCCGGACTGTTTGGCAGACAGTAGATTGGGAGGACTGATCACCTCTGCGGATTTGGAATACGAATTCAGAATGACAGCGATGTCATCAAAGATTATATCATAACCCTCCTTTCTCAGTGAGGTCACGAATTTGCCGTGCGGGCGGAAGCGTCTGTAGTCAGGCTCCCGTGACGGGTGCCTGAGGTATCTTTCAAATAATGAAGGGTCTTCAGCCAGGTTCAGGACAGCGTGGTATGCCAGCCTGTTTTCCCGCCGGTGCATTGAGGAGCCGAGTATCTTCCGCTCTCCTATGGTGATGTCAGAGATGCCTCTGGTTCCGTAGTTCTTTACCCCCAGATCGGATAGGAGGTTAAGGATCATGCCGTTGACCTCAGTGAACAACTGTTTTGACCCGGTTATCTCTCTGTACTTACGGGTTACGGTGATCACTGCCATTGCCGGGGTGAGAACCACAGCCTCGCCGCCGGTGGGTCTCTTTGTAACGGGTATACCATCAGTAGCGACGTTTTTTAAGAAGAGTGATCTCTCCGCTGTATTACTCTGGCCCAGAACTATAATTGTCTCCGCCGGTTGCCATACAAGCATGCTGTCACCGGTGCCGCTGAAGAGGGCGGCATCGGGAAGGTCATATGGTCTTATTTCTAACGGCATGATAACACACCGTCAGGCTTTGTGCACAGGCTTGCCAACAGCATCGGCGCCTGCCTCCATGAATACCTCCGAGATGGTAGGGTGGGCATGCATGGTTTGAGCCACATCCCAAACCGTACTCTCTACGGCCATGTATGCTGATGCCTCGCTGATGAGGTCTGTGGCGTTATGCGCTATTATCTGCACACCAAGCACCTCTCCGTACTTCGGTTCTGAGATTATTCTAAGAATACCTTCGGGATGACCCTCTGTGAGAGCCTTGCCGTTAGCAGAAAGAGGAAACTCGTTGATCTTGTATTCAACCCCATCGGCGGTCAGTTGCTGCTCCGTCATGCCTATCTGGGCAATCTCCGGATCAGTGTATATCGTCAGGGGCACCCGTTCTGTCTCCATCGTCTCTGTGATGCCCAGGATATGGTTCACTGCTGCCAGTGCCTGTGCTGAGGCGGCATGGGCATAGATGCTCCTGCCGTTGACATCACCAACAGCATAAACGCCGCTGACGCTCGTCATGAAATGTTCATCGGTGACAATGAAGCTCTCTTTCTCCTCGGTCTTCAGCGTACCCGTGGGCTTGATGCCCTTGCGTGGCATACAGTTAACAACACCCTCATATTCATCAAGATTGAGTGAATCGTATCCTGCGGTGCCTTCAATAACCTTGATCTTAAGCGAATCCAGCCTCTTTGAGATATAGGCATTAAGAAAGTCATCAAGTGCCGGAAAGACACTGTCAGCTGTCTTCAGAAGCGTGACATCTTTGCCTATCAGTGCCAGCATCTGCGCCACCTCGGCAGCCACTGGTCCCTCACCTGCCACAAGCAGTTTCCCCGGAATCTCCTTCATGGAGAAGAAGCTCTCAAGGTTAAGGATCTTGTTCTCCTTCACCTTGAATGGCAGTGGCCTCGGATATGATCCAGTAGCAATGATTATGTTTTTTGCCTTCAGCATACGGTTGTCTACCACTACAGTGTCGGCTGCCTCAACAGAAGCTGTGCCGGATATGGTCTCAACGTTGTTCTTCTTCAGTAGGTACTCCACTCCCTTTGTCAGTCGTTTGACGATGCGACCGGAGCGTTTAACACCCTTCTCCCAGTTGAATGAGATACTTTTGAGATCCAGTCCCTCAACACCGAAGTCGGCTGCCATGCCCAGTCGTGAAAAGTACTTTGCACTCTCAAGCATCGCCTTCGAAGGAATGCATCCCCAGTTGAGGCACATACCACCCACATTCTTTTTCTCTATTACGGCAGTCTTCAGTCCTGCCTGTCCTGCCCTGATGGCTGCAACATATCCAGCCGGTCCGGCGCCTATAATGATAAGATCGTAATCCATCTCCGTTGCTTTAATTTATTGTCTCATTATCAGTGACAGGGGGTCTGCGACACCTGCCGCCACATCATTAAGGAACTCTGTTGCCTCGGCTCCGTCAACCATCCTGTGATCTACTGAGAGTGACAGCGGCATGACGTTTCCTACCTTTATCTCACCGTCAGCCACCACCGGCTGCTGGTTTATGCGGCCTATACCCAGGATACCCACCTGCGGGTAGTTAATTACCGGCACGCCGAACCATCCTCCCAGTGCTCCGTAGTTGGTGATGGTGAAGGTGCCGTCCTTCATGTCGTCAAGGGTCAGTTTCCTGTCGCGGGCCTTGACTGCTATCTCCATCACAGCCCTGCTCAACTCTCTGATGGTCAGTCTGTCAGCATCACGTATGACAGGCACCACCAGTCCCTCTTCAGTACTGACGGCTATGCCTATGTTATAGTAGTTCTTGTATATTATGTTCCCCTTTTCGAAGTCCATCTCTGAGTTCAGCTCCGGGTGGCGTCTCAGTGCTGCCACCACTGCCTTGATTATGAAAGGCATATAGGTGAGGCTGAGATCCTCCTTTTTGTATTCCTCCCGGTATCTTGCACGTGCCTCAACAAGTGCTGACACTTCGGGTTCCTCGAGGAGGGTCATGTGTGCCGTGCTCTGTTTTGAGCGGAGCATATTCCTGGCAATAGATTTTCTTATCTGGGTCATGGGCCTGATCTCGACAAGCTCAGCCGTTGTTCTGTCTGTTGCAGGTGGGGAAGCAACCGCGGCTGCAGTGGCCGGGGCGTGGAAGTTCTGTATATCGCTCTTCATCACCCTTCCTGCAGGCCCCGTTCCTGTCACCCGGTTTATGTCGATGTTCATCTCTCTGGCCATTGCCCTGGCCACGGGTGTGGCGAGCACCTTCTCCGATGCTACACGGGCAGCAGCAGGCTTTGGCTCCGTGCCTTCATCACTGGCAGGCAGATAGGCATTATTTGAAGCCACTTCCAGGGTGCCTACAACACCTGCACCTTTCTCCTCTACTGCCTCTGTTTCGGGTGTTGGTGTCTCAGCGGCGGCTTCACCCTCTATCTCTATCTCAACAAGTGTCTCACCGACATGAATGGTCTCACCCACCTTGCCATAGCGCGCGGCGATGGCCCCCTCACGGGGTGAGGGGATATCAGTCACCACCTTGTCAGTCTCCATCTTCACCAGGGGCTGACCAACCGTTACGGCATTGCCCTTATCGACGTACCACTCAATGATGATACCCTCTGTCAGTCCTTCGCCTATATCCGGGAATTTGAAAATATATCTCATCACTTCAGAATTTTATTGTTCGTTCAATCTCGTAGAAGATTTTATCGGGTGTGATCATGTAGTGGTGTTCACCACGGGGATAAGGTACTATCACATCAAATGCAGTCACCCTCTTTGGAGGGGCCTCGAGATGAAGGAAAGCCTCTTCGTTTGCCAGAGCCATTATCTCGGCGCCCACACCGAAGCTGCGTGGTTCCTCACCTACGAAGATGATCCTGCCTGTTTTCTTTACCGAGCTGGTTATGGTCTCTTTGTCAAGAGGATAGATGGTGCGCAGGTCTATCAGTTCAACCGAGTAGCCTGCCTCTTTTGCCATCACCATGGCTTTCTGTGCTTCACGTATCATTGCGCCGTAAGCCACCACAGTGACATCGGTTCCCTGTGACAGCACCTTTGCCTTTCCTATAGGTACTGTGAATTTCTCCTCGCTCACCTCCTGTTTGATGGCCCTGTAAATACGCTTCGGCTCAAGGAAAAGCACAGGGTCGTCGCTCTCTATGGCAGAGATGAGGAGGCCCTTGGCGTCGTGAGGGGTTGAAGGCACAACTATCTTCAGCCCGGGTATGTGTGCAAACATAGCCTCCATGCTTTCCGAGTGGTGTTCAAGTGCGTTTATGCCGCCGCCGTAGGGCAGACGGATCACTATTGGCATCTTGTACTTGCCGCGTGAGCGGTTATGCATACGTGTTATGTGTGAGATTATCTGATTGAAGGCCGGGTAGATGAACCCGCAGAACTGCATCTCTATTACCGGACGTAGTCCGGCAGCAGCCATACCTACAGCAGTTCCGGCTATTCCTGACTCAGCAAGGGGAGAGTCGAAGACCCTCTCAACGCCGTGCTTCTGCTGAAGTCCTTCTGTAACCCTGAAGACACCGCCCTCAAAGCCGGCATCTTCGCCATAAACAACAACGGTCTTATCTTCTGTCAGTTTTATATCAAGAGCGTCATTGACGGCATTGACAATATTCATTGCTTTCATTTGCGGGCGCTTTTCCATTGTAAGAATTTTTCATGTTCAATCTGCTGGTCGCGCAGGTCCTGCGGCATCTCAGCATAGGTATATTTGAAGACATCCTCAAGCGGATACTGAACAGACTGTTCAACCTCAATGAACAGACGGTCAATCTCCTTCTTATACTCTGCGGTTATTCTCTCTTCCTCATCGTCAGACCATAACTTCTTCTTCTCAAGGAAGAGTTTCATGCGGCCCAGGGGATCTTTCTTGTCCCACTCTTTCTCTTCATCGGTGGAACGGTATTTAGTTGGGTCATCAGAAGTGGTATGAGCTCCCTTGCGGTATGTTACAGCTTCGATAAGCACTGCCTGCTGTTCCTTGCGTGCATATTCATGGGCATACCTGTAGGCGGCCAGCATGGCAAAGATGTCATTGCCATCCACTTTGATACCCTGTATGCCGTATGCCTTTGACTTCACAGCGAGGTTTATGCTGGCGGTCTGCATTTTCACAGGGACTGATATGGCGTACTGGTTGTTCTGCACCACGAAGATGACAGGCACCTTCCATACGCCGGCAAAGTTGAGCGCCTCATGGAAGTCTCCCTCCGATGTTCCTCCGTCACCCACGAATGCCATGGCTACCTCGTCTTTTTTCTGGTACTTAATTGCATATCCTATCCCTGAGGCGTGCACAAGCTGGGAGGCGATAGGGACAGAAAAGGGAAGAACATGGTTCGCATCGGCGAACTTAAACCCGTCTTCATGCCCCATAGCATAGAGGAATATCTCCTTCACAGATATACCCTTAGCCAGCCATGCTCCCAGCTCGCGGAAGGCAGGCACCAGCCAGTCTTCCTGCCTGAGCACTGCCCCGGCAGCAACACCTATGGCTTCCTGTCCGTAGTTGGGCGGATAGGTAAATACCCGGCCCTGACGCTGGTAGGAGACGATCATGAAATCGAGCGTTCTCACAAACAGCATATCCTTATATAACTTTATCATCTCATCGTCAGAGAGATGCGGCATCAGTTCCTTGCTGATTACCTTTCCGTTGTTGTCAATGACCTGCAACATTTTATCCTCTGCAGGATCAAACTGGTCGAACATATTTTGTTTTGTTTAACGTTTCTGCAATGAAATACAATCTAATGCTCAAATTGTTCACCTTATATTATGATATTTACTGAATGTGAAGAAATGTTAAGAAGCATTTAAGCGAGTATATTTTATCTTATTTTTAGTCTCAATATTTAACATCATCTAACTCAATCCTTAAAACCATGAAGTACCTTTTAAAATTTATGATGATTTTTACTCTGATTGCTGCGTTTTCCTGCCAGAAGAAAGCAGGAGACGTGCTCTCTCTTCCATTTGAAAAGTATAAGCTTGATAATGGACTGGATGTCATACTTCACGAGGACAAATCTGATCCCATCGTGTCGGTGGCCATCTATTATCATGTTGGTTCAAACCGTGAGGTGCCGGGCCGCACAGGGTTTGCGCATCTATTTGAACACATGATGTTCCAGCAGAGCGAGAATGTTCCTGAGGATCAGTATTTCAGGCTTATTCAGAGTGCAGGCGGGACACTCAACGGTTCAACCAACCAGGATCGTACTAACTACTATGAGACGGTACCAAAGAATGCTCTTGAGATGGTACTATGGATGGAGTCAGACCGCATGGGTTATCTCACTAACACGATCACGCAGCAGGCTTTTGCCATCCAGCAGAATGTGGTTCAGAATGAAAAACGTCAGAACTATGACAACAGGCCTTATGGACACTCTTCAACGGTGATGGCCAGGGCAATGTATCCGGAGGGTCATCCCTACAGCTGGACGACCATTGGTGAGATGAAGGATCTCTTCCATGCAACAGTGGAGGATGTAAAGGAGTTTCATGGCCGTTTCTACATACCAAATAATGCCACGCTTGCCATCTCCGGTGACTTTGATCCGGCAGAGGTCAGGGAACTGGTTCAGAAATACTTCGGGGAAATTCCCAAAGGCCCTGATGTGGAGGTTCTCAAGCCGATGCCCGTGACCCTTACTGAGACGAAAAAACTGTACCATGAAGATAACTTTGCCAACACGGCACAATATACTATGGCATTCCCTTCACCTGAGAGATATTCCAAGGATTCATATGCACTATCTGTACTCTCTGACATCATTGCAGGTGGCAAGAAGTCGCCGATGTACAACGTGCTCGTTAAGGAGAAGAAGCTGACATCCAATGTCAGGGCGATGAACAGGGCACAGGAACTGGCGGGCACCTTTGTTATATCTGTTAATGCAAACCCGGGCGTATCACTTGCCGGGGTTGAAGATGCCATCTTTGAGGCTTTCGCACGTTTTGAAAAGGAGGGTTTCACGGAAAAGGATATTGAGAGAGTCAAGGCGGGGCAGGAGACCGGCTTCTACAATATGATAAGCGGGGTTCAGGGGAAGTCTTTCAGTCTTGCCGAGTATAACATCTTTGCCGGTGACCCGGGCTTCTATAAGGAGGATATGGCCAATATGATGGCTGTCACTGTTGAGGATGTACAGCGTGTCTACGAAAAATATATCAAGGGGAAAAACTATGTTGCTACCAGCTTTGTACCGAAGGGAAAAGTAGAGCTGGCTGCTGCCGGCTCTGTCGATGCCGGCATAGCTGAGGAGAACATACTGACCGCCACAGAGGTTAAGATAGAATCAGGCGATACGGGTGAGATCATTAAGACCCCGACGTCATTTGACCGCTCCGTTCAGCCGCCTCTTGGCCCCGATGTCTCAGTCACCGTTCCGGAGGTCTGGAAATCCTCACTCTCTAACGGCATGAAGCTTCTGGGAATTCAGCATACCGAGGTGCCCCTGGTACAGTACAACATTGTTATCAACGGAGGGCATATGCTTGACGATATAAGCGCACCGGGCGTGGCCAACATGCTGGCGATGATGCTCAATGAGGGAACAAAAAACAAAACACCGGAAGAGATTGAGGAGGAGATTGATCTTCTGGGAGCGATGATCAGAATTTCAGCTGACGATGAAGATATCACTGTGAGCGTGAACACACTTGCACGTAACTTTGAGAAGACCATTGCCATCGTTGAGGAGATGCTGCTTGAGCCCCGCTGGGATAGCCTCGCTTTTGAACTGTCACGAACGAGAGTGCTTAATGGTATCAGAAGGAGTGCGATTGATCCCACCTACCTCGGGTCAATGGCCCTGTCAGGTCTTATTTTGGGTAAGGACAATATTTATTCAACCGATGTGTCAGGCACTACTGAGAGTGTCAGCTTGATGACTCTGGACCAGATAAAGGCCTACTATGAAAAGAACATCTCACCATCAGTGGCAAGCTTCCTGGTTGTCGGCTCTGTTGATCAGTCCAGGGTGGAGAAGGCGCTGGCATCACTCAACGCCAACTGGGCGCCCAAAGAGGTTCAGATGCCTGATATCGCATTTGCCCCGGCCCCGGAAAAGTCAGGCCTCTATTTTGTCAATGTACCCGGCGCTAAGCAGTCGAATATTTATATTGGGGCTCCTGCCATGGCCAGGGGTAACCAGGATTATTATCCTGCTTTTGTGGCTAATTACAAACTTGGAGGATCATTCAATGGCTATGTAAACCTCGTTCTCAGAGAAGAGAAGGGCTACACCTATGGTGCCAGGACTACCTTCGCCGGTCACAGGAATTATGGAAGCTTTGTGGCCAGCTCAGCCGTAAGATCAACAGCCACCCTCGAGTCGGTTGAGATATTCAGAGATCTGATGACCACTTACAGGGAAGGTGTCTCCCAGAGCGATATCGATTTCACTAAGAACTCGCTGCTTAAGGGTAATGCCCTGCAGTTCGAGACCCAGAGAGCGTTACTGGGAATGCTCAACACCATGAGTGCCTACGGGCTGCCGGACGACTATATAGCCCGTGAGGAGGATTATGTCAGAAACCTTTCGGTTGATGAGGTCAACTCGATGGTTAAAAAATATATTGATCCGTCAAGGATGTATTATGTAGTTGCAGGCGACGCTGCCACGCAGCTTAAGGAACTCAGGAAGCTTGGACTGGGAGACCCTGTATTAATAAAATAATCTAGAATAGATATAAAATGAAAAAACTAACCCTATTACTCTTTGTTGCACTGCTCCTGATGTCAGGATGCAGCGGAGACAAGAAGACGGCATTGTCTGTCCCTTATGAGACATACAAGCTGGACAACGGACTTACCGTTATCCTCAATGAGGACAAATCCGATCCTATCACTTCCCTTGTTATCCTTTACCATGTGGGATCAAGCAGGGAGGTACCCGGTAAAACCGGGTTTGCTCATCTGTTTGAACATATGATGTTTCAGCGTTCGGAGAATGTAGAAGAAGATCAGTTCTTCAAGCATATCGAAGGGGCTGGCGGAACGCTCAACGGTGGAACCAGCTTTGACCAGACCATCTATTTTGAGGTCGTGCCGAAGAATGCCCTTGAACTGGCCATGTGGCTGGAGTCAGACCGTATGGGTTACATGATCAATACAGTCACTCCTCAATCGTTCGCAGGTCAGCAGAATGTAGTTCAGAATGAGAAGAGACAGGGCGTGGATAACAGACCGTATGGTTTTACAGACTATGTCTTGCATAAGAATCTCTACCCACAGGGTCACCCTTACAGCTGGGATGTGATTGGAGAGATGGAGGATCTTACCAACGCAACCGTTGAAGATGTCAAAGCATTCCATAATAAGTTCTATGTCCCCAACAATGCCACTCTTGTTGTATCAGGTGATTATGATCCGGTGGAGGTCAAGGCATTGATTGAAAAGTACTTTGGCGAGATCCCGGCAGGAGAGGAGCTGAAAAATCCCGAGCCACAGAATATTACTCTGAATGAAACAAAGAAGCTGTATCATGAGGATAACTTCGCCAGGGCGCCGCAGTATACAATGGTATACCCTGTTTGCCAGCAGTTCACAAAAGATTCATATTCACTTGATGTGCTTGCGCAGCTATTGGGAGAAGGAAAGAAATCGCCTCTCTATAAGGTTCTTGTGAAAGAAAAGAAGCTTACATCCAATGTGAGGTCATATAACCAGTCTCTGGAACTGACCGGTCAGTTTGAAATTAGTGTGACTGCAAATCCTTCAACAAGCCTTAACGATGTGGAAAAGGGCATTTTCGAGGCCTTTGACAGGTTTGAGACCGATAAGTTCACAGAGAAGGATCTTGAGAGGATTAAGGCCGGACTGGAGACAAATTTCTATAACATGATGAGCAGCGTGATGTATAAATCATTCATGTTGGCCATCTATGACGCGTTTGCCGGTTCTCCGGACTATATGGTGAAAGAGTTGGAGATGATGCAGAATGTCACCATGGAAGATGTGTGGGATGTCTACAACCGCTACATTAAGGAGAAGAATTATGTAGCAACAAGCTTTGTTCCCAAGGGAGAGGCTGCCCTTGTGGCGGATGGTTCAGTGAATGCAGGTATTGTTGAAGAGGATGTCACCAAAGCCACTCAGGTCATGATAGCTGAGTCCGGTCCGGAGGTGATCGAAAAGACACCGAGCAAGATTGACCGTTCGGTGGCGCCGGTACCCGGACCCGATCCTTCGGTGACCATACCCGCGGTTTGGCAGACAGAGGCTTCCAACGGCATGATGATCTATGGTATTGAACAGCATGAGCTTCCTCTGGTCACCTATTCGATAGTAATCAGGGGCGGTCATGCGCTTGATGATCTGAACAAGCCCGGTGTTGCAAGATTTGCTGCACAGATGCTTAATGAGGGAACAATGAACAAAACGCCTGAAGAGCTTGAGGAGGCAATACAACTCCTTGGAGCTGACATCAGAGTAACAGGAGGCCAGGAGAACATCACCGTCTCTGTCAGGACCCTTGCCCGCAACTTTGAAAAAACACTTGCACTTGTTGAGGAGATGTTGCTGGAGCCGCGTTGGGATGAAGAGCAGTTCTCCATCAACAAGACACGTACGGTAAATAATCTCAAGCGCAACATGGCAGATCCCAACTACCTGGCCAGGATTACTTTCTACAAGCTCAATCTTGGTTCGGAGAATGTTCTGTCAGTGGATGTAAGTGGGACGGTAGAGAGTGTGGAGGCAATATCATTGGATGATCTTAAGGCATTCTATGAAAAAAATATTTCACCATCTGTTACCAACTTCCTTATAGCCGGCGATGTTGACCAGAAAAGAGTTGAGAAAGCTCTTACGGGACTGAATGAGAAGTGGATGGCAAAAGAGGTTGTGATGCCTTCATTTACCTTCCCACCTGTCCCTGAGAAATCCTCAATCACTTTTGTTGATGTACCGGGAGCAAAGCAGTCGGTGATAAGTATTGGCAATATGTCTCTTACTCGTGACGACCCTGATTTCTATAAAGCTGAGGTTGCCAACTACATGCTGGGTGGCACGGCCAGTGCAAGGCTGTTCATGATACTCCGGGAAGAGAAAGGATTCACTTATGGGGCATACTCTGACTTTAACGGACTGAAGAACTACGGGACCTTCAACGCCTATGCATCTGTCCGTACTGATGCCACACTGGAGTCGGTACAGCTCTTCAAAGACATTATGCTTGACTACAGGGCTGGTGTTCCTGAGGAGACAGTTGCCTTCACGAAGGGTTCATTGCTTAAGATGAATGCCCTGCGGTTTGAGACTATAGATGACAAGCTTAATATGCTCAGTACTGCGACATTCTACGGGCTGCCTCTTGATTATGTCAGGCAGGAAGAGGATTATCTCAGGGGTCTGACCGTTGAACAGATGAATGAGACTGTACAGAAGTACATTGATCCGATGCAGATGTACTATGTTGTTGTTGGCGATGCAGCCACGCAGATGAAGGGTCTGAAGAAGGTGGGGTTCGGTGAAGTGATTGAGTTAAAATAGCTATATTTGCACGGCAGATCTGATCCTGCAGTCTTGCCCATGACAGCAAGACTGCAGGACTATCAGACTGTAAGAAAATGATATATTTGCAGTTTGTATGGCCCGGATTGTAGGGGCGATCCGCCAGTGGGCGGAGAGCAGCCCGACACCCGGGGGAACTGAAATGACAGGTTTTTAGCACTGTCCATAGCCCGGATGGTGGAATGGTAGACACGAAGGACTTAAAATCCTTTGGCTGTAAAGCTGTGGGGGTTCAAGTCCCCCTCCGGGTACAAAACGGCACAAGAGGTCAAAACTGACCTCTTGTCTCTTTTTATGACCTTCTGAAACCCTTACTAATTCAATGGATGAGTTGTAGGGATTCAGTGAAAGTACGGTTGCAACTCTTCTTTTATCGTCCGAAGCTTTAGCGAAGGAGGACCTTTCTCCAAAATCAGTTTTTCGGCAAAGATGATATTAAGTATTTTCTTCCTGATGGCACCATCAGACTTCCTGTAATATTCCAGGAGGATTTCTATCAATTCATGACATCTACTAATTAAAGAAATTTAACGATATCTGTTACCAATTAGTTTAAAAACTTAGTTTATTTGTTCGCAATAATTACATTTGATCCTCATGAGCACCGATTTATTAAAAAGTCAAATTAATTCGATCGTCTCTTTAAGTAATGAGGAATGGAATCAATTTCTCCTATTTATTGAATCTAAAAAACTTAAAAAAAATAGCTATTTTCTTCAGGAAGGTCAAATATGTGAATCAATAGCTTTTATTAACTCCGGGGTATTGATCTATTTCAAATTTTTGGAGAACGGGAAAGAGGTTACTACTGATTTTGCTTTTAGAGGAGATTGGGTAAATGACAACCAAAGCCGGTTAACTAACGTACCTTCAATGATTAACATTAAAGCAATTACTCCATCGGAGTTATTGATAATTAAAAGCAGGGATCTACCCTACCTGTTTGAGAAGATTCCCAAAATTGAAAGATTAAGCAGGATACTTATGGAACAGTTTTTTATAAAATTCACTCAACTAAGCATTGATCTGCAGGTCCTTTCAGCCAAAGAACGTTATGTAAAAATGCTTAAGGAGTATCCGGAAATATCTCAAAATGTTCCTCTTTATCATATAGCCAATTATTTAGGTATTGCTCCAAAGTCATTGAGCCGCCTTCGAAATGAAATTTTCATAAAGAAGTAATTTGGTAACAAATGTGGAGTAATTGGCCTGACTATAGTGCTGTACTTTGTATCATAAAATTTAAAACTTTATGATATGAAAAGGCAGATCTTAATTTTAGTTGCAGCTGTTTCTTTAACAGCAACAATCTCAGCACAATCAGAATCCAATGCTGGAACTTTCTGGAAGCCAAATCCACGAAATTATGAAGTAAAACAAGCACTCGAATTAGAAAGCCTTGTACCAATGTTTTTCACCGGAGGTTATCACGTTGGTGTTGGTTACCGGTATGACAAATTCAGGGTGAGAGTAAGTGTAATAAATGGTGGCACATA
>JAVEYS010000057.1:0-20452 GCA_034003345.1 Bacteroidales bacterium | reverse complement strand
AATGTGGACATGGGATCACTAAGCTATGATTCAACCTCGTTCTATCTAAAAGCCTTCATTAATTATAATGAGTTTGCCTTAGTGAAATTTGAGAACGGCAAGTATTATAATCTATCAGAAAAATATCCGGTGCTTAAAAATCAGAGTTTCGACCCTGCTGCTGTAGGTCCGGGCGACTCGATACTTTATCTGCTGGACGTCAACCATGATGTATATAAATTCATTAGCGGCAAGCTGGAATATTTACATGATGGCCCGGTATTCAGTATCACGTTAGTTAATGATGAACCGGTCTTTTTCAGCGATCCGCGCAAGGTCATTTCTGACTTAGATTCATTTTACTGGGAAGGCGGTATACTGGCTTTCAGGTTCATTGACCGCGAGGGGGTCAACTGGGTTGGGACCGAAACCAGTATTTACCGTTTAGTCTCAGAAGCATTCGTGGAATATGATAAGGAGAATGGCCTGCCAGAAAGCACCTGGGCCGTGGCAGCAGACCCTGATGGTGGACTGTGGACAGGAAGTGTGCACGGCGGGTTAAAGTATTTCAACGGTGAACAATTCGTTGACATAAAAGAATATCCCTTCCCGGGAGCTCATGCCGTCTCTTTTTACAGGGGAAGCACAACATTATCAAACGGAGAGGTCTGGTTCTCAACAGATGTTGGAGTGCTTGTGTGGGACGGGAAAAAATTCAGGAACCTTGACCTGCTGCCCGAAAAAATCCAGGTATGCACCATCTATGAAGATCCTGTTGACAAAAGCGTCTTTGTTGGCACAGACCATGGCCTTTTTCATATTGAAGAAAGGAAGGTTACTCAATATGATCAGATGTCATGGCCCGGCTACGGCATTGTAGAAGGAGTTGTTCGTGATCATAACGGGAATCACTGGCTGGCAGGGCATTACGGGCTGGTATTCTTTGACGGAAGTAACTTTGTGCCCTGCCACTCTGCTCCTGCCCCGGCTGAGATGGCATGGGGAGTAGTCTGTGACTACATGGGGAACATATGGAGTGTGAGTTCCGACGGACTGATCATCTTCAATCCTGATGAACCAATATTCAGGGACGCTCTTCCACCTGAGATCAATCTGCCCGCCAATGTCATCCGTGACATGGGTGACCGAAAGCTTCTGGTAGGCCGTATGATGGATATATGCATAATCGACCTGGATAAATATTACTCAAAGCAACCTGACTATTATTCGGTCATCGATCGTAGCAGAGGATTCATGGGCAACGACTGCCAGGATAATGGCATTGTTAAGGATGCCTGTGGACAATGGTGGATACTGACATCTGACAGGTTGATACGCTTCAATCCGGACAAGATTGTCAGAAACGAAATGCCACCGATGAACCATATCACCCTTGTTGAGATACCAGGCGATAAGCATGACTGGCAAACGGTTCTTGACAGCTCGCTCTTCTACAATTGCGACAGTCATATAATTATCCGCGGCAGGCAGAACAGTGTCAGGATCAGCTATACCGGAATCTCAACCATGAACCCGGACGATCTGACATACCAGTACAGGATGAACGGTCTTGATGTAAACTGGTCTAACAGAACCGGGGAGAGATCCGTTATTTACACCGACCTGCCACCGCGAAATTATACCTTTGAAGTGCGTGCCATCAATGCCGATGGTGTTATCTCCGAATCGCCCGAAAGGCTTGAAATAACAATATTGCCCGCTTTCTTCCAGTCGCTTTTCGCCTTTATCATGATGGTTATACTGACTCTGATTTTAGTATTCGTGCTTTCATGGCAGATACGTAGGAACGTCCTTGAAAAAAGGGTGGAAGATGCCCGACGGCAGGCTGAAATCTACCGGCTTCAGCTCAACTCGGTAATAAAACAATTTGACCCTCATTTTACCTTTAATGCCGTCACCTCTGTGGGTTCCCTCATAATGAAAGGTGAAAAGGAAAAGGCCTATGGCTATTTCATTAAGCTTTCCAAACTCCTGCGGTCCATTATCACCGACAGCACTATCCTTCTCAGACCTTTAGAACAGGAGCTGGAGTTTGTCTCCCAATACTGCGATCTCCAGAAGCTGCGTTTTGGTGAGAGGTTTGAATACAGTATCACGATTGCAGACGGTGTAAGCCTTAGTACCCCGGTACCTAAAATGGGCATACAGGTGTTCGTGGAGAATGCTATCAAGCATGGACTTGAAAACAAAAAGGGAAATGGTAAAATTGAGATAGAGGTAAACAGCCTCAGCGATGGCATAGAGGTGATCGTGCGCGACAACGGTATAGGAAGGTCTGCCGCCGCTGATATACACACGGGAGGAGCAGGAACCGGGCTAAAGAACATTACAAGCATTATTCAGACAATGAATAAGGCAAACAAGGAGAAGATCACTTTTAGTCTGAATGACCTTCACGACAATGGCAAGCCGGCAGGAACAGAGGTACGTATATTCTTTCCTGAAAATTTCCTTTCTGATTTCACTTAAGATAATATAAAATCCTGTTAATGAAATCCGTTAAGATATGAATACTCCAATCTTTCGTGTTATGATCATTGAGGACGAGCCAAAGGCACTTGAGCTTCTGACTGCTCTTCTTGAGACTACGGGTATGGCAGAGATCGTGGTAGCCACTTCAGATCCTTATGATGCTATTGACCTCATAAGCAGGCACAAACCCAACATGTTGTTTCTTGATATAAAAATGCCCGGTATGTCAGGATTTGATATACTCAATGAATTAAAAAAACTCAATATACCTATCCCTTATGTGGTCTTCACTACCGCACACGATGAGTATGCCATCAAAGCATTTGATTATGCCGCATTCGACTACCTGCTCAAGCCTATCGACCCCGACCGCCTCCTTGAGACCCTCCAGCGGTTCAGCAATAACGGCAAACAAGGCACCACAGAATATGCGCAGGTGCCACCCGAGAATGGAAATGTATTGATTTTCAGGGGGGTAACAGGAGTGACATTCGTTGACACCAAAGATGTCGTTTATATTAATGCTGACGGTAACTATTCAATCTTTCATTTCACCACCGGGAGAGTGGAGACGGTAACATCACTCATCGGGTCCGTTGAAATGCACCTTGGGAAACAGTTCTTCAGGACAGGCAGGTCATGCATCATCAACACGGCCTATCTGGCACGTATAGATATGAAACAGATGCAATGCGTCTTTATAATAGGTGAAAAGGAGTTCAGGTGTGAGATCTCACGTGAAAAGGTCAAGCAACTTATGGATTATATTAAGAATCGACTTCCTGAAATCTAATCTTTTGAAACCTTACTGCAATATCATTCAGAACAGGGCCGTCAAACATTAGATGACCCTGTTCATACAATTGTGCACATTTATCTTTGTACTGAGAAAACTTTATTTAATCTTTAATTCCGCAATACGAGTCATTTACCGGAACAACATTTTATTTAACATATGACAGGTGGTTCTTCCCCCCATTTCCCTGTCAAGCCACACAGATCAAGATGTCAGGTGCATCAAATAACGGTCTGTGTGGCGCGTTTTTTAGGGCCCCCCATCAAGGTCTGGAGAGAAAAATCTCTCTCTCTTACTGTCATGAATCTATGTTAATAAGAGTGTCAGGAAAAATCAAATCCGGAAATATATGCCGGTGAGTCATAGAATTTTTCTGTATCCTCCTTCGTGAGCCCTGTGAATAATGCATAGACCAGTCCTGGCTTTGCATTCAGCATCCTGTTCAGTGCTCCCATCTTCCTGTTGGTCCTCAGCGTCTCATACAGCCTTGAATGATCATCAAGCCAGGTGAGGGCAGTATGGTAGCCCTCCTGAGCGCATACTGCCTCGAACAGTTCGGGGAGATGCTCCTCGGATCCCTTGCGGCAGTAGATTGCGTTGAAAATGATATACCTGAATTCCTGAGGTCTGAAGAGTCTCCTGAAAAAAGGGACATGAGGCAGCACCTTCATCATCACCCATCCCCATATACCGGGGACGTTTACTACCCTGTACTGTGCCGGTATGGCTCCCACGCCTGCAATGATCTCCCCTTCTTTCCTGAGAACATAATACTTATGATCATAAAATGAAAACTCGTCTGTATAGAAACAGTAGTCGCCATACTGCTCATCAAGGAGGCGTGACATTGCAGCTTCCTCTTCCCTCTTCAGCCTGCTGACGTTATTATTTGTTTTAGGATTAAACCGGCTGAAGGCGATAGTAAGAAAGGAACGGATATATTCGTAGCCTGCCTGGTGTACCATATTTCTCGACCTCTCATTCCGGCTCTCTACATATGCATACATAACATGCGGGGAAGAGGCAAAGTGTTCTTCTCCGGTAACCTGCTGAGGATCTCTTATGACAGTAAGGATCTTCTGCTTGAAGCTGTCGTCAGCCAGCACAAGTTGTTCTCTTCTCCTCCGGCCCGGTGCTCTTTCTGTCTGGTAAGCGCTCTGTATGGCAAAATAGCGGAGGTAAACCGAGGGTATCCCTTCCCCTCTGTTCACGGTAGTACGGCTACAAAGGCCTATGGCACCCTTAACTATGCCTCTCTTATATAGTGCCAGGAAGGAGAGACCTTCACCATATGCTCTGACCCTCTCATCTGTATTCTGCATAGAGTAGCGCATTCCTCCGGGCGAACCAAGGACTGTCTCCTTCAGCAGGCTGATAATATCACCGTCTGCCTTTTTGACTCTCCTTACCTCCAGTTTCTTGTGGTCAATTATGCGCTCATGTTCCATCGGTCAGTATCTTTCATTGCCTGAGAGAACCCCGGCAAGGGCATGAGCCACCGCCAGATCTTCAGGTGTTGTTATCTTAATGTTCTCCCTGTTACCATGAGTAAGATGAATCTTTATCCCTGAGGCCTCCGCCACGGTAGCATCATCGGTGAATGAGGGATTGAACCCGCGTTCATATGCCTTAATGATAATGCTGCTGAGGAACACCTGCGGTGTCTGTATCATCCTCACCTCATCCCTGGCGACCGGTCTGCTGTCATCCCCTTCAACCACTCTCACCGAGTCTGCTGGTCCGACAAATGGCACAGCATTACCGAACTCTTCTGCGTCGGCATAGCATCGACGTATTGTGTCATGGCTCACGAGAGGCCTCACGCCGTCATGGATGGCTACCAACGACTCTCCGGCAACAAGTGCCAGGCCTGCTCTGACAGAATGGAACCGCTCCTCTCCACCGGCAACCAACCGGTGGCTGATGCCGAATGAGTGTTCAGTGCACAGCTTTTCCCATAGAGAGTGATGACCAGCGGGAAGAACAAGTATCAGCTCTATGGAATTGTCAAACGTGTAAAACCTTTCAATGGATTGCATCAGTAGTGGCCTGCCATCAAGTGGAAGGAACTGTTTGGGGACAGCGGACTTCATTCTTTTTCCGCTGCCACCGGCAACTATGATACAATACTTTTTCATGTATAAATACCCTTGTTTTTCAAGGCCATATAACTTATCCTCTCAGCTGTATAATATGCATATGAACACTGTTTACTTCTTTGTTTGTGTTTTAAGATCATGCGATATTAGCGGAGAGGCCCTTCCCGGGGCCTCTTCGATATCAGTCTATTTCTCTTTCATGTACAGGTAGCGCTTTATACTCTTCTTGGGAGTTTTTGCAAACTCCTCATGATGAACTCGGAATTTGTTCACAGCCATATACTCCGGCAGCCTGTTATTCACATCCTTACGTATCCCGTCAAGGATGGCTGCGATACCATCCTCACTGATGTTATCAGCCTTAAGGGCTTCGTGATCAGGATAGATAAGCGCAATAAGCTTATTATCCTCAGAGATGACAACTGCTTCGGTGACATATGTATAGGTGTTTATCAGAGATTCAATTTCCTCGGGATAGATATTCTTTCCTGAAGGACCGAGAAGCATATCCTTGCTCCTGCCCTTAATATAGAGGTACCCGTCTCTGTCGATGACGCCCAGATCACCGGTATGCATCCACCCGTCTGCGTCAATCACTTCCCTGGTAGCATTCTCATTCTTGTAGTAGCCAAGCATTACACTGTCGCCGCGAAGAATGATCTCACCTACTGTCTTCTCCTGGTCCGGCGAGTCGATTTTAACCTCGAGAGCATCAACGGATTTTCCGCATGATCCCAGCCTGGCTGTTCTCCAACCGTCATAGCAGATCAGCGGACCGCATTCTGTCATGCCATAGCCAACGGCGAAACGCATGCCAATCTTTCTGAAGAATTTCTCTGCATCAGCATTGAAGGCTGCGCCGCCAATCACCAGCTCCTTGAACTGCCCGCCAAAGCTCGTTTCCAGCTTCTCACGCACTTTCTTAAAGAGTATCCTGTTAATGCCCGGGACCTTCAGCAACACCCTCATGGCAGGCTTGTTGATGACCGGAAGGAGCTTCTTCTTGTATATCTTCTCTATAACGAGAGGCACGGAGAGGATAAGCCTGGGCCTTATCTCATTGAATGCCTGTATAAGCACCTGGGGCGAGGGGGTCTTTGTCAGTATGGTTATGTGGCATCCGTATGTGAAGGGGAACAGAAATTCAAAGGCGCAGCCGTAGGTATGTGCCAGCGGCAGGAATGAGACAACCGGATCACCAGGATTCAGGGGCATGTTGTGCTGAGCATATTTGATGTTCGCCGCCAGGCTCCTGTGTGGTATCATAACACCCTTTGAGAAACCGGTAGTACCGGAAGTATAGCTCAGAACAGCCAGTTTCTCGTTGTCAATGTCTGAAAATTTTATGTCAGCAGGACCAAACGTGGGATATGCCTTCGCAAAGCTGTCTTCCAGTGCATTGTGAATAGCGGTCAATTTGTCAGAGCGGCTCATGATCATGTTAAACGTGTCGAGGCTCTTGACGAACTGTATCTCCTTAATCTTCTCGGGGTTAAGAAGCTCCCATATCTTATCGTCAATATATAGAAGCTTTGCATCTGAGTGATTGATGATATTATGCAGGTCTTCAGGCTTGAAGTCGGGCAGCACAGGTACTACAACGGCTCCATATGTAACCACTGCGAGATACATTGCGCACCAGTTGGCAGAGTTCCTGCCCAGCAGCACAATCTTATCCCCTTCCTGTACCCCGTATTCACGAAAGGCAATATGATGTTTAACCATGATGGCTGCAATCTCTTTGTACGTGAATTCCTTCTCATGGTAATTAGATAGTGCTTCAATATCCCAGTTCTTTTTTATACTCTCCTCTACGTAGGAGATAAATCTTTCCTTTATCATCACTTTGAAGTTTTTTCTGTTTAAGGGAGCAAATGTAATGTTTTCTGATATTAGGTATACCTAAATTCTGTAAAGCAAAAAAACCGTTATGGCCATTACAAGGTTTACAACTGTGAATATCAGGTTATATTCTACCCTCTTTCCTCTGAATCGGGGTATCTTGCGTGAGAAAATCCCTGCCGTTGGAACAAACAGTACCACAAGGAATACGAAGAACTTGGGGCCGTCAAACACCTGGCTCACTCCACCCCCTCTTAGACTGGCGAGATAGATGATGACAAGCATCACCAGGAGATATAACATAAAACTACCCTTGAGGGCCAGGGTTGATAGTGGTCTTGTGTGATGCAGTTTGTGCGGTTTGAGATAGGCATAAGCAATGGAGAAGACGATCACCGCAAAGAGGGCCCCTATGATATAACTCATCATCTCCGGAAAATTATATTTACTCATTCACTTAATCACATTACTGTTCCTGAACTGTCTCAGACCAGATCAGGGAGCTGGTACCCAGCACCGCTGCGTTTTGCGTGCTCAGCTCCGAAGGCAGAAGCTTTACCTTGCCACGGTAAACATATAGCAGGTTCTCTTCCATATGTGCCCTGGCCGGTTCGAAGATCAGCTCCTTTGCCAGCGCCAGTCCCCCGAAGAGGAATATTGCTTCAGGATTAGTATGTGCCACAACATCTGCAAGCTTGTATCCCAGCATAGCGCCGGTGTGTTCAAAAGCCTCGAGGGCTATAGGGTCACCGCGAAGGGCTGCTTCGTAAATCTTTTCTGAACTAAGCTCCTCGAAGCTGTAACGTCTCAGCTCACTGTCATCAAGCCTGTCAGCCATGACCTTCAGCACTGTCCGTTTGAGCCCTGTGGCCGAGACATAGGTCTCCAGGCAACCCTTGCGTCCGCACCCGCAGTCGCGGTTAGAGACACCCGGCCTGATGGAGGTATGACCTATCTCTCCGGCAAAACCATCATGACCATATACAAGCTTCCCGTCTATTACAAATCCGCTGCCAAGACCGGTACCGAGAGTGATGACAACGAAGTTCTTCATGCCTTTCGCACCCCCGTAAATCATCTCGCCCACTGCGGCGGCGTTGGCATCATTGGTGACAATAACCGGCAGTGATGTATGCCTTGCGAAGATATCTGCCAGCGGGATGATCCCTTTCCATGGCAGATCGGCAGGATACTCTATTGTGCCCTTGTTGATGTTCCCCATGGGAGCCCCTATTCCAAAACCGAGTATCTCAACCTCTCTCCCAATACTGGAAGCAGTGATCATCATCTTCTCATACAGGGCGGCAACAAAATCCTCCGGCTCATCATAGTGACTGGTAATGATCATATCCCCGGCAAGGATATTTCCCTCCCTGTCAACAAAACCATAGACCGTTTTGGTGCCTCCGATATCAATACCGACAACTATTTTTCGCTTATTCATGATAAGTTACCGGGTTAAACTAAACGTAAATATACGTTTTAGATAACCATCGAAGAAAAAAAATTCTCCTGTGAAGAGAGAATAAATCTCCCTATGAGGTAGTATATTCATTCCCCACCTTCCTTGCCCTCTTTGGATGGTCGAGATCGATCCCAAGGGCGATGCCGGTCTCAACCAGTATATTCCACCCGGCTGCCAGCTGCAGGTATTCGGCATACTCTCCTCCATCAGGAATGAGGATTGTCGGGAATTCGGTTTTCTCACCGGATATAGTGATCACATTAACCTCCGCGCCCCGTACAATGCACTCCATAAACTTATCATGGTCATATTCAAAGGGGTCAACCCATATGAGGACCTCATTCTTATTCATCACCTCTTCTATTCCATGCAGAGCGAAGGTGCCTTCAAGGAAAGCCGATTTCTTTCTGGTGATCTCATTGGTCTTGAGTGCGAGCTCTGCCGCAACACCATTATCACGACCGGCAAAGTAAACCATGTCTGCATTACGGATCATGTCAATGATCTTTTTGTCTATTTGAGCTGTCATGACCTGCTCCATCTGATCGGCAGCTTTCTTCAGTCCGGACATCTTCTCTGCCCTCAGGTTGCGTAGCAATGAATCATAAAAGAGAGCCTGCTCCACCACCGACTTGGTGGCAGCGACAGCGTTTTCCTTTCCACACCTGAGAACATGAGTTGCATGGGCGAACTCCTCGAGCTTGGTCCCCTCGTTGGCCGTAAGACCAAAAACCGTATCATGCTTTTTCTTTTTCAGGGCAGAGACAAGACGTATCACCTCTTTTGTCTGTCCCGAGTTCGAAGCAGCAAAGACCACAAAATCATTCAGGTTGTACTCAAGCGCCTGTGTGCAACCCTCGGTCATGACCGGGAGGAGGAAATCCTTCCTGAACGAAGAGAAGATTGCTCTCTTTGCCGGAAAGAGCCGGCTGCTTCCTTCTCCGGTAAGAAAGAGACCTTTTTTTGATTTAAAGGAAGGGAGAAAGGGGATAGTGACCTCCGGATGGAATGACCTCATTATGCCGGGTGTCTCCATCATTTCGCGCACCAGAGCGAATTTGCTGTATTTCTTATCATTCAGATTCATGTCAATAATGTTATTGTTTTACAATATATTCACTGAGATCGCGCTGAACCTGCGGGTCTTTCTGGAACCCACCGCCAAGATGTTGCCAGTAGACCTCTGCATATTCTACTCCGACTAATTTACCATAGTTTTTATTACCCTCCAGAACAAAACCGAAGAAATCATCAATCTTGTGCATGTGTTTCATCAGTTCGAGCTGTGACACATGATTACCAAGCATCTCAATCTTTGTCTTCACTACACTGGTGACATCAACGAAGAAATGAGGCGGGACGAGCTGTGACCCGAGAGGGTCACTCAGTGACAGCGGCGACGAGTGGTATAGCAGTGGGGTAACCTCCAGCGGTTTTTCCGGCACCGGCACCGGGTCCAGTGAAGCAACCATTGCCGCAGCCTCAACAATGGCAGCCGTTGCACGGTGGTCAGGATGATAGTCATTGGGAAGGTGTGTAAATACAATGCCTGCACGCACCTGTCTCATCAGTGCAATGGTCTTAAGCCTCATCTCGGGTGTGTCAAAGAGTGAGCCGTCTATTCCTCCCAGAGAATAATATTCGGCATCAAGGACTGCGGCAGCCGCTTTTGCCTCCTCAAAACGTACCTTAGCGGTCTCTTCCATACTCATATTACAACCGCCAAGGTCGCCTCCGGTCATCGTGGCGATCACAATACGGTATCCCTTATCATGCAGAAGCTTTAGTGCACCTGCGTTCCATGCCTCAGCATCATCGGGATGAGCGTTGATGGAGAGAGCTACTTTATTGAATTCTGTTGCCATACTAATTCGTTTTATTTTAATACCATCACTTTTTTTAGCCTCACAAAATCAGGAAGCTCACCGGTCAGCGGCTTCATATATTTCATAAAAGCGTCAGAGACGAAGTTGCCGGCGTCATTAAAATACTCACCCGGCATTGGCCTTGCGGCTATTGCTACCTCTCCCAGGGGTACTTTGCCATAACTGATCTCATAAGGATCATCTGACAGCCTGTCAATTGTTACCATGTAACCAGACTCGCCTCTCTCAGCCATCCTTACAGCCTCTATGCCACACTGCCAGGCCTCATCGAGATCAGAGGGCAGCGCCCTGACCACATCGCTCATTATCAGCGACTCCGGCACCTGAAATTCACCCCTGATACCGAATGCTGAGGAGATCATGCCGTGGAGTGTTATCGCCACGCTGGCTCCTCCCATAGCACCAAACTCGGTGTTGCTGAATTTGTCTTTCACCACTGAAGCGCTTACCGGGGTGCCATCAGAATATTTCACCCCCTCACCGCATACCACTGACAACCAGCCATATCGCTTTAAACACTGGTCTGCATCAGCAAGGAACTTATCCTTATCAAAATGGTGCTCTGGAGTATATATCAGGTGAGGGGCATCCTCCTCTTCGCGTCTGGCCACTGCTGTTGCAGCAGCAAGCCAACCGGCATCACGACCGATGGTCTGGTAGACCACGAACTGATCAACCATTTTCATGTCGCGGGCAAGCACCCCGGCCTGCATGACATTGAGTATGTTCGACCATGCTGCCGAGGCAAACCCCGGAGTGTGGTCAGTGCCGAACAGATCATTGTCAACAGTCTTCGGTATACCCACCCCGGTGAGCTCATATCCATGATTGCGACAATAGGTCTCCACCCTGTTAATAGTATCCATGGTGTCATTCCCTCCTATCATGAAGATATACCTGATATCATATTTTTCAAGCACAGAAAGGATCTTTGGGAAATCCTCCTCTCTCAGCTTGTGGCGTGATGATCCGAGGGCGGATGAGGGAGTGCGGCGCAGTCCGCTGATGATATCGTCAGGCTGTGCCCCAAGGTTAATGAGCCATTCTTTCATGAACCCCTCTATACCATAGTTCATGCCGTAAATGCCTGATATTATGCCTGAATTACTGGCTGCGTTAACCACACCTGCAAGGCTGGAGTTTATTACAGATGTCGGTCCGCCAGACTGACCGATTACTGCATTTCCTTTAATCATATACTACCCATTTATTGTTTGTTATATAAATTTCAGAATGCCAAAATACTCGGGCCGGTGATAATCGGGTTTCCCGGTGCGTACCGGGCTCCATGTCACAAAGTGTGGGTTACTCAGCTTGTCTCCGCACTTGTAGAAGTTGGCTCTGAAGCTCTTGCCTGCCAGTGAGCCCACCCTGTGATGAAAAAATGCCTCCAGGGGGATGGCCAGGGTGATTGTCCAGCTTATATCGCCGCTGATCTCTGAAAAAGGCTCGGAGCCCATTGAGGTAAGACGACGGATAGCCTCAACCACGGAGGTATCCGCCCTGATGCTGTCATCTCTTCCGTGGCCCGCCCCCATCAATACCGTACCTATTGGATTGAACTCAAAATTATAGTAGATGCCGTCATCAGAGGGTGCCACGAAGAATTCCACGCATGAATCTTCGCAGACCATTTCGTTGGTGTGACTCTTCTCGGCTTTGACATGAGATTCTCTAACATAATACTTGATATACATCTCCCTGTCGCCCCAGGCTATATTGAACTTAACATCGGGCTTGTACAAATGACTTTCCCAGTTTAAAGTCTCTATGGGATGACCATCGCCCAGTTCGTCAAGCCGTGCCGAAACCTCTGCCATGGGAGGGATTGTTTTATCCGTTTTAAGCTTACTGACCTCAAGGGTTTTCATCTGTTTTGTTTTACTTAGTTCTGAACTTAAAGAACAATTAACACAAAGGTATCATTCCGCTTTTACAGTGTCAAACTTATTTTTCTTCCTTCCAGATCAATGCTGAGGCACCCAGGATGGCAGCGCGGGCTTCTGGCAGTCCTGATGGCATCACCTTGAATGTTCCCCGGAAGATTGGTTGGACAAGCTCATCAACATATTTTCTTATCGGCACCAATAGTGCATCACCGGCCAGTGCCAGTCCGCCGAAGAGGTAGACTACCTCTGGGCTTGAGAAGATCACTGAGTTGGCTATCCCCAGGGCTATCATATGAGCTGTTCTGTCCATTGCATTTATTGCTATGGGATCGCCGGCCGCCGCGGCCTCGGCCACCCGGCGTGAGGTGATCTCACTGCTCTTCAGGTCACGCAATGCGCTCTCCTCGCGACTGTCGCTGAGCAGAGCCAGCACGGTACGCACCAGTCCTGTTGCCGATGCATAAGTCTCGAGGCAGCCGCGGCGGCCGCAACCGCAAACCCTGCCTCCCTCAACAACAGTCATGTGGCCGAGCTCGCCGGCAAAGCCTGTATGACCGCAAACCACCTCACCGTCAACAACAATACCGCTTCCCAGACCGGTACCCAGGGTAAGGATAATAAAGTGCTTTACCCCCTTCGCTTCCCCGAATATCATTTCACCAAGAGCTGCAGCATTGGCATCATTGGTTATCCTCGTCTTCAGTCCTGTGAGCCGCTCGGTGAGTTTCACAATAGGTATTATTCCTTTCCACCTGAGGTTGGGGGCCAGCTCTATAGTACCCTTGTTGAAGTTGGCATTGGGAGCACCTATGCCTATACCTATCAGGGTCAGCTCCGGATGTTGTGCAATCATCTCCTTCAGCTTCTGGTCAAGAGCTTTTACAAAATCATCAGCAAATGCATAATCAGGTGTTGATAATCTTCCCTCTGTTATGATCTCACCGTCGGCATCAACGAATCCGATCTTGGTATTGGTTCCTCCTATGTCTACTCCGGCAACGACTTTTTTCATGATAATAGAATTTGATTAATTAGATATGATATCCTGTCCCGCGAGGCGGGGTAAAAACCCATGATCATTCTTTATAAATTGTGTTTGGGGGAACATGGGTGTACACATATTATCCGGTTAAATTTCCTTCAATAGCCCGGGGCTTTTTCTGTAGGTCTCGAGCACGAGCTCGCCGAACAGCGTATTGGCCCATGCGAACCACTTCCTGGTGTACAGTGTAGCATCATTCTTCATGAACGACTCATGCATGAATCCGGTTCCGGCATGGGTGTTCTTCAGCATCCTGAGAGAGGATATAATGTCATAATCACTATTGGCTGTAAGGGCTCTCATGGTTATGGCAATAGGCCATATCCTGTTGATCCCCGTATGCGGGCTACCCACACCATGACCGGAGATGCCCGAGAAGTAGTAGGGATTGCTCCTGCTCAGTACAAAGCTCCTTGTGCGGAGGTAGAGGGGATCATTTCTGTCAATAGTGCCCAGATATGGCATGCTCAGCAGGCTGGGCACGTTGGCATCATCCATGAAATTATAGTTGTAGTACCCGTCCGTCTCATAGGGTATGATCTCCCCATGATCAGGGTGAACGCTCCTTGCATATTTCTCCAGGGCAGCATCAACTTCATCAGCAAGGAGGAGAGCATCGGCAGCCAGCTGCTTATCGCCCAGAACGGTTGTCGCTATCTCTGCTATCTGCCTGAGTGACTTCACAGCAAAATAGTTTGAAGGTATAAGGAATGGCCAGATAGTTGCATCATCTGACGGTCTGAAGACAGAAACGATCAATCCTACCGGGTTGACCGGGTTGCCGAAGCCTCCTCCGGCAACTGTGTCTGTCTGCCATTCTGTAACTCTCTGAAAACGATATGGCCCCTGCTCTTCCTTACGCTGCTGCTCCCGGAAGGTCATTAAGATAAGCTTCATAGCCGAAGCCCATTCAACATCGAATACCGATGTGTCACCTGTAGCTTTCCAGTATCCGTGAGCCAGCCTGACGGGATAGCATAGTGAGTCTATCTCCCACTTACGTTCATGAAGCTCCGGCTTCATGTCAGTGAGGTCACTCATCCATTCGCTCTGCCCCGGACCGTCATTGAAGGCATTAGCATAGGGGTCTGTGTGAATGCATTTCACCTGCCTGTTTATAACACCGGCAACAAGGTCTTTAAGTCCGGCATCACTGGCAGTAAGAGATAAATAGGGCCATACCTGGGCGGTTGAATCACGCAGCCACATGGCATTGATATCACCGGTAATGACAAAGGTGTCAGGCTTGCCATCCTTTTCTGTGTAACGGACTGTTGTGTCGAGAGTATTTGGAAAACAATTGCCAAAGAGCCATGCAAGTTCATTGCCATCAAGATATGATTCTATCTCTTTGATGGTCTCTTCCACTGCCTTGCTCCGGAACTTACGCATTCGCGATACCGGTCTCGCTGATCTCCACTGTCCCGTCCTGACTGATGAGAAGGCAGGCAGACCGGCAGTGACAGCAGCGCCAGCAACCATGCTATTCCTTATGAACCGTCTGCGTGTTGTCATGTTGTTATTTCTTTCCTGCCGGTTTTTTCCTGAGCGAAACATCTTTGAGGTTCATGACACTCAAATCCCAGTCCTGTTCCAATGCCCAGTTGATCTTTACCTCAAGCTTCGAGGGGTAATAGGTTACGGGCTCTGGTTCTCTTGCGGCATTGAAGTCGCCGGTACTCCACACCCTGTTGGAGTCAAGGTCGAAAATAGCCTTTAGCCTGTATTGGCCCTTGTCAAGCAGAGGGAAATCAACCTCGCCGGGACTGGTAATATATGACTCTCTGATAACCTTTTCCATGTCGTCAATCAGCTGGATGATGACATCTCCTTCATAGCCTGACAACTTTACCTTGATGCTTCCGTAGTCATCCTCGGTGGCGACCGTAAACCTGTAAAGAGAGGAGTCGGTGGCAATGCCAAAAATGTCTTTAAAGGCACCGGCCATGCAGATCAGAGAGTATGATCCACCGGAAACCACAGGTGCTTTAAAATTCAGCCTGCCGGTAGATAATGTATCCCTCATAAATTCGTATGTCAGTTCTGTCTTCACCGTATCAACAGTCTGCATGAGGGTAATCAGAGAGGTGTCGGGATCTGCCAGGGGTGTTGCTGACCTGAAGAATAGGCTTGTTCCGGGCCTCATTTTGCCGTTGACATTTGTTGTGAGCGTCAGTGAGGGGGGACGGGCTACGCCACCCCGGGGAGGTGCAGGTTTCTGATACCTGAGGCTGACAGTGTCTGTCCGCGCTATCACAGAACTGGTGCTGTCAGTAAAAGGATATGTCAGAACGGCTTCTATCAGATCACGATCGTATACCTCCGGGTTAGTGATCCATACCATGAAGGTGTCGAGGGCGGCATTGTGCTCCATGTACCATGAGGTGCTGTCAGCATCGGCGATGGTCAATGACACCTGCCCGCTGTCAGACGGAAGGGCCAGTCCGAAACTAAAAGACCAGGAATTCTTCCTGTCAGTGAACCTCAGATACTGCTTATTGGCTTTCTTCTGGAAAGCATAGAGCCTGTGTAATCCGTAAGTAAAAATGTCAGGTTTTGTTGTCTCGGTGGCGTTAGCAGTTTTGTATTTTATGGTGTCAGGTACAACCGAATAGTAATTTTCGGGCGTGATGTGAATAATGGAATCGCAAAAGCCAAAGACCTCGTCATCAAGATCATACAGCCAGTTCCCGTTGAGGTCCTTAAGAGCATACAGCCTGTAACTGCCGGATTTTATGTTGCTGATCATGAAACCTCCCGAGAGGTCCGGTCGTGAGATATAGGCAGGCAGGATGGTCCGGGGCGCCGTATCTGACAGGTTTGAATACATCATTACGGTTATATCATCAACCACCTCAAGATCTAAAGCGTTGAAAACGTTGCCTGTGAGAGAGAGGGAGTCAAGTACCGGTCCGGTAGAGAAGACATACTGGTAGTTTGGTATTGGATTATTCTCATTGTTGTCGCGTATCGCATCCTGAAAATAAAAAGTATATGTAGTGCTGTCAGCCAGCTCTTCCTCCCAGGTGACCTGCAGGGTCTTGCCTTTCAGCCGTACCTCAGGCTTTGTAGAGAGAGGGGGAGAAACCATGAACTTTTCAGTTATGCGATCAAGAACAACATATTCGTCAAAGGTGATGGAAAAGGAGTTCCCGGAGAACAATACCGTATTCTTTTCAGGCTGGCTCTTCAGTATGACCGGCGGATCAAAGTCCCTCGGCCCACCCGAAGGAGCACTAATCTTGGCACATGACAAAACGAATAGCATAACCACCGTTATTATGCCAAGGCTGCCTGATATATATCTGCGACGGTCCACTGAATGCAAACTTACATCAAATTTTGTTAAGTAAACAGTCCTGCTGCTGTTCACCGGTAAACCATATCGGGAGAATAATATCCCCTGTTGCTTTTTTATATAAATTTGCAATTCAAACGTAATACCTATGGTACATCAGATAATTCCGTGGAATGTTGATCCGGAGATCTTCCGTATCGGCAACTTTGCCGTCAGATGGTACGGCCTGCTCTTTGCATCCGGGTTTGTCTTCGGATATTACATCATGAAAAAAATCTTTAAGAATGAAGGTTTTGGTGATGCCACTCTTGACAGGCTTACAGTATATGTTGCTGTGGGAACGATTGTTGGCGCCCGGCTGGGTCACTGCCTCTTCTATGAACCGGCATACTATCTGGCGAGGCCGTTTGAGATACTCAAGATATGGCATGGCGGGCTTGCCAGCCACGGTGCGGCAATAGGTATATTACTGGCGTTATGGCTCTTCGTCAGGAAGGAGAAAAAGCCATTCATCTGGGCCATCGACCGTGTTGTGATAGTGGTTGCCCTGGCGGGTGCGCTTATACGTCTCGGAAACCTTATGAATTCAGAGATTTACGGTGTGGAGACAACCCTCCCGTGGGGATTTGTATTCCTCCGTAACGGTGAGACCGCGCCTAAACACCCGACACAGATCTATGAAGCCCTGGCCTACCTTACGACCTTCGGTGTCCTGATGACCATATACTGGAAAAACCTGGGGAAACAAAAACCCGGCCTGTTGTTCGGGGTGTTTTTGATCTTTGTGTTCGGCTTCAGGTTCTTAGTGGAGTATATTAAAGAAGATCAGGTTGCCTTCGAGGCGGGGATGAGACTTAATATGGGGCAGTGGCTGAGTATTCCTTTAGTGATAGCAGGAATAGCCTTACTTATATGGGCATACCGGAAAAAACCGGCTCCGGTGACCACAGACAAAAAGAGGTGAGACACTTTACGACTTCCCGAGGATACCGTTGAATATAAGATTCAGAATAGCCTCAAGACGTGAATTAATATCCAAATCACGCTTGCGCCAGAAGAGGGGCACCTCCATTCCCTTAAGCATTGTCTGTATCGCCATGGCTGTATATTCGCTGTCCTTCACGGCAAAGACCCCCCTGCTGTTACCAACATAGACAAGCAATCGCAGTATGGCAAGCTCTTCACGGTCATACCTTGATCTGATATTTTCGATAAAGTCATAATGATCGAGATTCTTGTCAAAGACAGCATTGTAATAATTTGACAGCTTGGCAAACTCTCTCATTCTGATATATATGTAGTTGCGCAGCTTGTCCGTTGGGGAATCAACCTCCTTGATGGCCGTGGTCAGTCTCATGCGAAGCTGGTTGGCCTCGTAAAGAACAACCGCCTCAAAAATCTCCTCTTTACTTCCGAAGTAGTAATAGATGGAGCTCTTCCCCTTCTTAAGCGCCCTGGAAATCTCCTCCATCGTGGTCTTCCTGAAACCATAATGGCTGAATATTTTGCTGGCCGTCAGAATGATCCTTCTCCTGTATTCTTCCTTGTCTACCATCATATTTTAATCTTATGCAAAGATAATCACTCTATTCTATTTGCATAGAACAAACGGGTCGATAATTCGAAAGGCGGTTTTCAAAGATGTAAATATGCTGATTATCAAAATACGTGTAATTATTCTTATGTTTACGGATTAATTCCGCCGGGGAGAATTCTAATGAAGGTTGGGACAAAAGACTACAGGAGCATCTGGCATGATGAGGAAGACAGCCGATCAGTACATGTGATTGATCAGCGTAGGCTTCCTTTTGCCCTGGATGTGCTGACACTCAGGAGTGCCGGCGATGTCTGTGACGCCATCATCAGTATGGCGGTGAGAGGGGCTCCTCTTATCGGCGCCGCAGCAGCATGGGGCATATATCTCTCATTTATTGAACATCGTGCCGGAGGTGATGTTTGTTCGTCAGTATTAAAAGATGCTGTAAAGCTTAAGGCAACAAGGCCTACTGCCGTCAATCTTGCATGGGCGGTAGACTATATGACGGGTTTCCTAAATAATGAGGCAGATGAAGCTGTTATGAAAAGAGCAGTAATAGCACTCTGCGATATGGAGGCGGCAAGATGCCGCAGTATCGGAGAGCATGGGCTGCCCCTTATTGAAGATATAAGCCGCAACAAGAAAGAGGGGGTTGTCAACATACTTACTCATTGCAATGCGGGGTGGCTGGCCTGCGTCGACTATGGCACGGCTCTCGCTCCGGTTTATCTTGCTCACGATAAAGGGATCAAAGTACATGTATGGGTTGATGAAACACGTCCGCGTAACCAGGGCAGCAGGCTCACGGCCTGGGAACTGACCAATCACGGAGTACCGTGTACACTGATAACGGACAATGCCGGCGGCCATCTGATGCAAAAAGGGATGGTAGACCTCGCCATAGTGGGATGCGACAGGGCTACGGCATCAGGTGATGTGGCTAACAAAATAGGCACCTACCTGAAGGCGCTGGCGGCATATGACAACGGCGTGCCTTTCTATTCAGCCTTTCCTGTATCAACATTTGACATGACCCTTGAGCGTCCCGGCCAGATAGTTATTGAGGAGCGTGACGGTAATGAAGTGAGGATAATTGCAGGTATAGACGGGAATGTTGACAATGAGCAGGTGAAGAATGCAAATAAGTCCTTTGCTGCTGCAGAAGAAAAATATGTTTATATATGTCACCCGGATACAGAGGTTGTAAATTTTGGGTTTGACGTGACGCCTGCACGCCTGATTACCGGTCTTATTACTGACCGCGGTATATGCCGGGCAGAAAAAAAATCAATATTAAAATTATTATCATAACTATATGGAAGGTATTGTAAAATTCAACTGTTACTGGAGCCAGTCGGGGTCAGTCATCACCGATGAGCAGTATGAGATCATAAATCACTGGAGGGATATTCTCTTCAATCTCGATCTGATCGGTGCTTTTGAAAACGGAGTTGGTTTCGGAAACATCAGTATAAGGATAGGAAAGTCGCAACAGTTCTTCATAACAGGGTCAGCCACGGGTGACATACCTGAATTGGAGCCGGGGCATTATGTAAAGGTGTCATCATATAATATAGAAGACAATGCGGTGATGTGCAGCGGTCCTCTCAAGGCATCATCAGAGTCGCTCACTCATGCAGCTATCTATACTGCAGATAAGGGAACCAACGCCATCATACATGTTCATTCCATGAGGTTATGGGAGGAGCTGATGAACAGGGTCCCGACCACCAACCCCGAGGTCGAATATGGCACGCCTGCTATGGCTCGTGAGATGATACGCATCTTCAGTGATCCGGAGGTCTTTGAGAAGAGGATCATTGTGATGGCGGGCGACCGTGGCGGGCTGATCACCTTCGGCTATGACATTGATGAGGCAGGCGGGGTACTCTTTGATTATATAAAGAAATAGCTTATTAAGGCCTGGCATTGAGGTCATCTGCCCTTTTGCATGTCTGGATCATATTTTGTTTTGCAGATATTTTAATTGTGTATTATATTTGCACCCTGTTTATCAGGGCCCATAGCTCAGATGGTCCCGTTCCGCCAGGGGCGGAACGTGGATCCTCGGAAAGCATACAAAATTCCTTCTGAATTTTGTGATTTCCGGGATTAGCAGCACCCCG
>JAVEYS010000056.1:0-20619 GCA_034003345.1 Bacteroidales bacterium | reverse complement strand
ACAACCTGATCAACAAGAAAAGCGGAGTGGCCGGTATATCCCAGCTCTCATCAGATATGCGCGATCTTGAAACTGCGGCAAATGAGGGAAACACCAAGGCCCTCCTGGCATTAAAAATATATGCCTATAAGGTCAAGAAGTTCATCGGGGCCTATGTGGCAGCCATGAACGGACTTGACCTGCTCATTTTTACAGCTGGCGTGGGTGAAAATGATTTCAACGCAAGAAAAATGATTTGCACAGGAATGGATTATCTGGGTATAGAGATTGACACTGAAATTAACCATGGTGTAAAGGGCAAGGATTTGCTGATATCAAAACCTTCTTCAAAAGTGAAGGTCATGGTGGTCACTACAGACGAGGAACTTGTTATTGCCTCCGATACTAAAGCAATAGTTGAGAAATTACACATATAAACATTGTAAATCATGATTCTAAAGCACCTGTCCGAACTAAAAGAGCTGCTTGTTGACAAGCCAACCAGGAGGATGGTCCTTGCGGCTGCACAGGATCATAACTCGCTCTCCTCAGCCCTGATGGCTGCCAGGGACGGTTTTATTGAGCCTATACTCGTAGGCGATAAGGAGGCCGTGCAGAAGTTAGCATCAGATAATAACCTCGACCTTACAGGAATCAGGATGATCCATGAGCCTGACACCGAGATGGCTGTGGAGATTGCCGTCAAAATGGTGCGCAGTAACCAGGCTGATATACTGATGAAGGGTAAGGTGGGGACCTCCACGGTGCTGAAAGCAGTACTGAACAAGGAGTGGGGACTAAGGTCAGGTGAATTGCTATCCCATTTTGCCATCTTTGAGGTGGAAGCTTACCACAAACTCATAGCAGTAACTGACGTGGCTATGAATATCGCTCCTAATCTTAAGGAGAAGATCTCTATCGTGAACAACTCTGTGGCATGCCTTAACAAACTTGGCTATGAAATGCCCAAAGTGGCGGTGCTGGGCGCCGTGGAGATGGTGAGCGAAAACATGCAGGCAACACTTGATGCTGCCCTGCTGTCAAAAATGAACCAGAGAGACCAGATCAAGAACTGCTATATAGACGGGCCGCTGGCTTTCGATAATGCCATCAGCCTGGAAAGTGCCAAGAACAAAGGCATCAGGAGTGACGTCGCAGGTGATACTGACCTGTTGCTGATGCCTGACATAGAGGTGGGTAATGTGCTCTATAAGTCCCTTATCTTCTTTGCCCATGCCGGAGTGGCAGCAGTAATCCTCGGTGCTACTGCTCCTATAGTACTGACTTCAAGAAGCGATTCCAACCAGTCCAAGTACTACAGTATACTGCTTGCCGCTGCCATTTCAAAAGCAGAATGATATGATAACCAGCCTGGCACAGATGGCTGATACTGTCAGGTCAGCCGGAACAAAATATAAGATAGCGGTTGCATGGGCACAGGACACCAATACAGTAGGGTCTTTGTATAGGGCTGTCAGCGAAGGATTTGCAGAAGCATTGATGATAGGCAGGAGAGAGAAAATACTTGAAACATGCCATAAGACAGGAGCCGACCCGGACCGGTTTACAATCATTGAGACGGATAATGAAAAGGAAGCTGCCGGCATAGCTGTCAGCATGACCCGCTCGGGAGAAGCCGATGTTGTCATGAAAGGGCTCCTGGGTACAGACAAGTTCCTCAGGGCCGTGATGGATAAGGAGAAAGGATTGCTTCCTCCAAAAGCAGTAATGAGCTATGTCTGTGCCGTGGAGATACCTGCTTACAGTAAGCTGCTCTTTATCACTGATACTGCAGTGATACCGTTTCCTGACCTTGATCAGAAAGTGGCCATGGCTGAATATGCCATCAGCATGGCACGAAGGTTCGGAATAATGAAACCCTCCGTGGCCCTGATAGGGGCATCGGAAAAGGTGAGCAGCCACTTTCCAAATACACTTGACTATTCGGTGATGTGCAAGATGGCAGAAAGAGGACAGATTTCACCGTGCATAATGGACGGACCCGTAGACCTCTTCCTGGCATGCGACCCTGAGAGCTCAGGGATCAAGGGAGTAGACACACCTCTTGCCGGCAGCGCAGATATACTGCTTTTCCCCTCACTCGAGGCCTGTAACCCTTTTTACAAGGGCCTGATGCTATTCGGCAGAGGCGAACTGGCAGGAATGATCTGCGGAACAACAAAACCCGTGGTGATGATGTCCAGAAGTGAAAGCGAATTGTCAAAATACTATTGCGTGGCACTGGCATGCCTGATGGCATCATCAAAAAAATGAGACAAATGAAGGGAATAATTATCCTGGCTATCAATCCGGGTTCAACCAGTACGAAGTTTGCACTCTATGACGGTTTTGAACAGTTGTTTGAGAAAACACTGAGGCATACCACCGGGGAACTGGAGGATTTCCGGCGAATGACCGATCAGCTGCCCTTCAGGTACAGCGTCATAATGGAGGCCCTCAAAAAAGAAAAAATAGACCTTAAGGGTATTTCAGCAGTTGTTGGCAGGGGAGGACTCGTCAATCCTATTGAATCGGGAATCTATCAGGTCAACGAACTTATGAAGAAGCACCTGACCTTAGGACTCAATGGTGAACATGCAAGTAACCTCGGTGCGCTGCTGGCTGACATGATGGTGGCATCAATGCCCGGCGCCAGAGCATATATTGTTGATCCGGTGGTCGTTGACGAGATGGAGCCGGTTGCACAACTGTCAGGCCATCCACTTATCAGCAGGAGATCAATATTTCATGCCCTGAATCAGAAAGCCGTCGCCAGGATCTATGCGGAAGCTATCGGCAAGACATATGAAGATCTTAACCTGATCGTTGCACATATGGGTGGCGGGATAAGCGTTGGAGCCCACTGCAAGGGCAGAGTGATCGATGTCAACAACGCCCTCAACGGCGACGGACCATATTCACCTGAGCGCAGCGGAGGACTGCCTGCGGCACAGCTTGTGGAGATATGCTTCAGCGGAAAGTATAGCCTCCAGGAGGTGAAGACCATGCTTGCCGGTAAGGGAGGAATGGTGGCCTACCTGGAAACGAACAACTTTCAGGAAGCAGGCAGGCGTGCCGGTGACGGAGATGAACTGGCCTCTCTCATTGTCAAGGGATGCAGCTATCAGGTAGCAAAGGAGATAGGGGCAATGTCAGCTGTGCTGTCAGGAGAGGTGGATGCCATTATCCTTACCGGAGGTCTGGCCTATGACCGCGATCATGTAGAAAGGATCACTTCTATGGTAAAAAGCATTGCACCGGTCTTTGTCTACCCCGGAGAAGACGAGCTCAAGGCACTGGCATACAACGGATTCCTTGCCGTAACCGGACGGATAGCTGTGAAGGAATACAGAGGATAAAGGGTAAAGGATAAAGGGTAAAGGATAAAGGGTAAAGGATAAAGGTTTGGGGCTGAAGTATAAAGTCGAAGGACTGTAAAGTCCGTTAAGTCGAAAGGACTGATATATAATGACCAGAAGGTCAAATTCTTAATTCTTAATTCTTAATTCTTAATTCAATTAAACTTCTGCCTAGGGAACAGAAAGTGCTACAGGTAGTATTTTCCCATTGAAGAACCTGTTTCCGTTGACTGCAAAATCAGCAATGAATACTGCCATCTCCGCAGGCGACACAGGTGCCGAAAAACCCGGGAATGCGCTACTGAACATCTCAGTCTGTACGGCTCCCGGACAGAGACAGTTAAATGATATTCCCCTCTCCGCGTATTCCGCTGCAAGACACTCCGTAAGCACGGCCAGAGCACCCTTGGCAGCACTGTAGAATGAGAGTCCTGCAAACTTGAGACTGCCCTGGTAACCTCCCATGCTGCCAATGTTAACCACATGTGAACCCTTTCCCATAAGAGGCAGAAGTTCAGCTGTCAGCGATGCAGCAGAGGTAAAATTCACACTGACTATATCAGATATCTCTTCTTCACTGTGCTCTTCAAATGACTTGTTGACCAGATGACCGGCATTGTTGATGAGTATATCAACCCTGTCTGTGTCGTCCGCAAGCCTGTTCTTAAGCTCTCTAAGCGATGATCTGCCTGAAGTGATATCCATGGGAACCGCAATGATATTTCTGCTTCCGGAGAGGCCTGAGAGGCTCCTGAGCGCTTCTTCGTTCCTCGCAATTGCATAGATCCTGTTCCTGGGCTCCAGTGCCATCCGGATTGCAACTTCCCGGCCAATACCTGATGATGCTCCGGTTATTACTATAATCATTTTATTATCAATGTTTTAATTTGACTGTCCGGTTTTTTATCCCGGACATGTACGGTAAATGTACTAATTTTGATTTTATTTGTAGCCTCAAAATGGGGTATCTGCAATATATGAAGAAGAGCCTGGTAACGTTAGCCTGCCTGCTTATGGTGATATCTGCCGGTGGACAGCCCATGTATACCTCTGCTTCGAACGATCGTCCTCCGCTTAAACAGCGGTTGTTTTTCGGAGGATCATTCGGACTGCAGTTTGGTACGGTGACAAATATTGAATTGTCACCCCTGGCGGGAATATGGCTGCTGCCAAGGGTTGCAGCAGGTGTTGGACCATCATTCCAGTATTATAAGGATCCATATGGCAGTACAGCCATCTACGGAGCCAGAACCATGCTCCAGCTTACCCTGATAAAGGACTTGAATAATATCATTCCCATCGGCCTGAATACGGGTATTTTCCTACAGGGCGAATATGAGGCCCTGAGCCTTGAAAGATCATTTTTTACAACCTCGCCGGACAACAGTGGCCGCATTTTTTACGGCAGCTTCCTTGCAGGAGCTGGACTATCACAGCCGACAGGCAGAAGATCAAGCATGAACATCACCTTCCTCTGGAGCCTGACTGGTGATGAGTATGGTATTTATGACACTCCGGAGATCAGTATAGAGTTCTACTTTTAATTGAGATAATAAACTTGAATATTAATAAAAACAGATAATTATGAAATTAGAGAACAACAGATTTGTTTCACTTGCTTACACCCTTCACCAAAACGACATTGATGGCAGGGTAATTGAAACGGTAGAGGAGTCGGCTCCGCTGACTTTTGTCTTTGGAGCAGGCAGATTGCTGCCTGCATTTGAGGCAAACCTCGTTGGACTGGAAGAGGGTGCGACATTCAATTTCAGTCTGTCAGCCACTGACGCCTACGGTGAAAAACGCGAAGAGATGGTTATAAGCCTTCCCAGGAATATCTTTGAAGATGAAGGCGTGCTGAAAAGCGAAATATGCTTTGTGGGAAACGTGGTTCCCATGATGGATTCCCAGGGCAACAGGATGAATGGCGTGGTAGTGGAGATAGGCGACGCATTTGTAAAGATGGATTTTAATCACCCCCTGGCCGGCACTGACCTGCACTTCTCGGGAAAGGTAGTGGGTGTCCGTGAGGCTACACCTGAAGAGCTCATGGGACCCTCCTCCGGAGGATGCTCATCATGCGGCAGCAATAGCAGTACCTGCGGCGGCAACTGTGGCTAGCAGGTAATCAGGATAACAAGAGGAGCACCAGGCTTATGACCCGGTGCTCCTCTCTTTTTTAACTCAGATATACTTTATGTAAACCAGTTGTGAATTCATCGTCTGCATCTCTCTATACCAGTGTCTCCTCACCCTCAGATTTGGCAATGATCACAGCCCCGCAGGTATCACTGTAGACATTGATGACCGTGCGGAACATATCCAGTATACGATCCACCGCAAGGATGAGTCCGATCCCCTCAAGCGGCAGTCCCACCGCATTAAGTACAACAGCCATCATTACCAGCCCTGCCATCGGTATCCCCGCTGATCCTATCGCAGCCAGAAGAGCAGTAAATACAACCACGAGTTGCTGACCCAGGGTAAGGTCAATGCCATATGCCTGGGCAATAAACATCACCGCCACACACTCATAAAGAGCAGTACCATTCATATTTATGGTTGCTCCCAGGGGAAGCGTGAAACTGGCTATCTTATTTGACACACCACTCTTATTCTCTACAGTCTCCATGGTCAGCGGCAATGTCGCATTTGATGACGAAGTGGAGAAGGCTGTGAGAATGACAGTGGACATGTTCTTTAAATGCTTAATGGGATTGGCCCTGCCGATAAGCCTGAGAAGAAGCGGCAACGTGATCAGACCCTGTACCAGCAACCCGAGAAGCACCGTCACTACGTAAATACCCATGCTTCCTATTATCTCACTCACATCGTTGCCGTTGTTTATCTGCTGCGAGATCACTTTTGCTATTATACTGAAAACACCAAAGGGAGTGAACCTGATAACAAAGAGTGTGATCTTCATGATCACGTCAAGGATGGCCGTCAGAACATCAACAAGCAGCACACGCGATTTCTCACCTACACGCGTGATAAAGAAACCTGCAAGGATGGCAAAAAATATTATCGAGAGCATGTGACCCTCCGCCATTGACTTGATTATGTTTGTCGGAACAATGTTGATGAGCGTCTGTCCGAAACTTTCCTTTCCTGTTGATATTTCCTCAATCGGTATCTGCAATCCAAGGTCGGCACCAATACCTGGCTTCAGTAAATGCACAAAAACAAAACCGGTTACTATTGCCAGCAGGGTTGATAATGCGTAATAGCCCATGGTCTTCAGACCCAGCCGGCCTAGATTCTCTGCTGTACCCACATTCGCTACACCTGTCGCTATGGAAGTGAATATCAACGGTACAATAACCATGTTTAATCCACGCAGAAAAATATCCCCCACCCAGTTGGTGTATCGCGTAAGATGAGGGAAAAAATAACCAAACAGGCCGCCAAGCGCAAGCATTAAAAGTATTTGCCAGTGCAGCGCAAGTGAAAATCTTCTTTTTATCATTTTGACTATTATCGAATAGGAGAGTTGAAACCCCGCCTTACTTCAAGTGGATGAAGATAATTAAAAGTTTTATCCGTAAAAGATGTTTTTGACTATGTTTCAGAATTTAAAAATTGGGGGACAGGGGAGGAACTGACAGAAAAATTCAATTCTGAACGAGTTTATAAAAAATCAGAAAAATCAGGATACCAGTTTGGTGTTAACATGCAGGACAAATGTAAAATTTACCTCATCTTACAAATGTAAACAATAGAAAGGCAGCAGTTATGTACAATTGTAATTACAATTGTAATCATTACGGATGTATGAATGTAAATATTTGTTGATACAATAAAGATATATTCTTAATATACATAATATCAGTCGTATAAACATCTACATATAAACTGTAAATTAACGTCAGAAGGACTCTTTTACCACGTAATCATTAGATATTCCACCAAATACATGGTTAAAACGCATATAATCAGTTATTATGCACTGCTAAAGTCAAGCATTAATCATTGTGTATATCTGCTTTTTTGCTGGTTTCAAGTCTTGCCGTACATTCATTATTTTGATTAGTCACCCTGAATAATTACAGATGTCAAGTTAATTGAATTACATATGTAATTATATAATTATTTACATTTGTAAAAACACTTGTAAGCTATGAAAGATCGTATACTTGCATTTTTACAGAATGAGAATAAGAGTTACGCTCAATTTGCAGAAGAAATTGGGGTTCAGCCTTCAGGTATCTCACACATTCTTTCCGGAAGGAATAATCCGAGTCTTGACTTTGTGATAAAGATGCTTCACAGTTATCCGTCACTTTCATCGGAATGGCTTCTGTTCGGACACACACCGATGTATAAATATGCCTCGCAACCCTCTTTATTCGGGAATGAGGCACCAAATAACGGATATGAGGGAGAAAGAGCGAAAGAAGTATCTGAGATGCCGGAAGAGGAATCAGTGCCGTCAGAAGAGCCTCAAACAGGCTCATACGCTGAAATTCCTGCAGGGGATAACCAGGCAGGCAACCAGAAGAGGCTGATCAGGGTATTGCTTATCTACTCTGATAAAACTTTTACTGAATACAACCCTTCCTGACAGGATATCTCCAAATTGTATATTTTTGCAGACAAGGAGGTGCTGATGAAAAAGCGTATTGAAAATCTTACAGTTACTGTTAACAGGAAGCTTGCCGATAGTTTCTTCGTTTTGGAAGTTAAATCTTCAGACCCCTTGCCGGAAATACTGCCCGGTCAGTTTGTCCAGGCACTGGTAACGGAGAGCCCCTCCACATTCCTGCGCCGACCTCTTTCAATACATGATGTCAACCGCGCCTCAAACACAGTATCCCTTTTAGTGCAGATAGCAGGCCCTGGCACGGAGCGTCTCTCAAAGCTTGCACCAGGAGAGACAATCAATCTTATCTATCCACTGGGAAATTCATTCACCCTTCCCGGCAAAGGAGAAAAAGTACTGCTTGCCGGTGGCGGTTGCGGTATGGCTCCATTATTATACCTGGGCAGAAAAATCAGGGAATCAGGAATTGAACCTCAGTTTGCTCTAGGATTTCGCAACCGGTCAAGGATACTTGAACATAACGAGTTCGGGAAAATGGGCATGGTTCATCTCGCCACAGAGGATGGCTCTGAAGGTCATAAAGGATTTGTAACCGACATTCCTGCATTCAGGGAGGAGAGTTGGGACAGAGTATATTGTTGCGGTCCTGAACCCATGATGAAGGCTGTGGCAGCCTCATGCAGAGACAGGGATATATTTTGCGAGGTGTCACTCGAAAACCTTATGGCATGCGGAATGGGAATATGTCTCTGCTGTATCGTACCAACAACTTCCGGCAACCTATGCTCATGCACTGACGGACCGGTATTCAACATAAACGACCTTAAATGGCAGACCTCAGAATAAAGATCGGATCGCTGGAGTTACGTAACCCCGTCATCCTCGCCTCAGGTACCTGCGGCTACGGTGCCGAACTCGATGATTTCCTGGATATGTCTCAGCTGGGAGGTATAATCGTTAAAGGTACTACCCTTGAGCCCAGAGAGGGAAATGCCTACCCCAGAATGGCTGAGACGGCATCAGGAATGCTGAATGCAGTGGGACTACAGAACAGGGGGATAGATTACTTCGAAAAGAATATCTATCCGACACTGGCTGAGTATGATACTCATGTCATTGTCAATGTAAACGGCAGCACTGTTGAAGACTATGTTGAACTGTCACGCCGCCTTGACAAGCTTGATGCCATCCCCGCCATAGAACTGAACATATCATGTCCCAACGTTAAAAACGGAGGAATGATCTTCGGTACAAATCCCACCTCTGCCAGGGAGGTTATTGCCTCGGTACGCAAAGCCTACAGAAAGACTCTGATAGTCAAACTGTCGCCTAACGTCACCGATATCACCGAATTTGCCCGCATCTCAGAGGAGGAGGGAGCAGAGGCAATATCCCTGGTCAATACTCTGCTTGGTATGGCCATTGATGTCAGAACTATGAGACCAAAGCTGTCGACTGTCACTGGCGGACTGTCAGGCCCTGCTATCAAACCCGTGGCACTGAGGATGGTCTGGCAGGCAGCCGGGACTGTCAGGATACCTGTCATTGGGCTTGGCGGCATCATGAATGCTGATGATGCACTGGAGTTCATGATGGCAGGCGCTGCTGCCGTACAGGTGGGAACGGCCTCATTCATTGAACCCCGAACTGCTCTGCAGATTGTAAAGGGTATATCAGACTTCCTTGTTGAAAAAGATTTGGATTCTGTGGGTAGAATTACCGGAATAATAAATAGGTTTTAACCCCGGTTTGCTTTAAATTTGTAAATCTTATGGTAAAAAAGTTATCATTGACTAAATAATAGAAAGTAATCATGGCAGAAAATTTGCAAATTGACAATCTGGACAGAAAAATTCTGGACATCATTACCAAGAACGCCAGAATTCCTTACCTCGAGGTGGCCCGGGATTGCAATGTATCGGGGGCGGCTATTCATCAGAGGGTCCAGAGACTTATCCGAATAGGTGTGATCAAGGGATCGGAATTCAAGGTAGATCCCATTATGGTTGGATTCAGAACCTGTGCTTATATAGGTCTTTACCTCGATAATCCCGGTAAATTCAAGGAAGTTATTAGTAAGCTGAAGGATATTCCTGAAGTTATTGAGTGCCACTACACAACAGGCAATTACTCTCTCTTTATCAAGGTATATACACATGACAATGAGCACCTCAGGGAGGTCCTGACAGAAAAGATTCAGGCCATAACCGGAGTGATGAGAACAGAAACGCTTATCTCACTCGAAGAATCGATAAGCAGACAGATACCGGTGCTTTCAAAGTAACTGTCAAGATATCTCTTATAGTCTAGGAGACGCCCGGTCAGGCGTCTCTTTTTTGTCCCCAGGCAGCCAGACCTCAGCACAGGCATTCGCTCAATGGTGGAAATAAAAAAAGGCAGCTTACTGCTGCCTTGTGATCCGGTGCGAGCGTAAAGGAATGACCCTGTGGGTCATCCCAGCGAAGCAGCCAGACCGCAGCACAGGCATTCGCTCGATGGCAGAAATAAAAAAAGGCAGCTTCACGCTGCCTTGTGATCCAGCTGGGGTTCGAACCCAGGACCCCATCCTTAAAAGGGATGTGCTCTACCAGCTGAGCTACTGAATCAGTCCTTTTTTTTGAGAGTGCAAATGTATGGCAAAAAATAATCCTTTCAAAAAAAATATGTGACTTTTGCCGAAAAAAGTTAAAATTGATCAGTTACTTCAGATGACACTAAAAACTGATTATATTTATCACTTATCCTATCTGAAATGAAGTCTGACATCTTCAAAAATAAAGTCGTGATTATCACCGGTGCCTCATCAGGCATCGGCAAAGCTACAGCACTCGAGTTCGCACGCCACGGCAGCAAGGTAGTCCTTGCCGCTCGCTCGGAAGAGAAACTCTCAGAGCTGGAAAAGGAGATCAACTCCATGGGAGCCGAAGTCCTCTCATGTGTCACTGACGTGGCCGTGGAAGAAGACTGTCGGAAGCTGATTGAAAAAACTGTTCAGAGATTCAATACAATACATATCCTGATCAATAATGCAGGAATCTCCATGAGAGCTTTATTTGATGATGTAGATATTGCTGTCTTAAAGCGTCTTATGGATGTTAACTTTTGGGGTACTGTCTATTGCACAAAGTATGCATTGCCTTATATTGTCAAAAACAGGGGATCGATAGTTGGCGTCTCCTCCACGGCAGGGTTCCACGGTCTGCCGGGCCGTACCGGATACTCAGCATCAAAGTTCGCAATTCATGGTTTCCTGGAGACAGTAAGAATTGAAAACCTGAAGAAAAAACTGCATGTGATGATAATTGCTCCCGGGTTCACCTCCTCTGAGGTTCGCAGGCATGCATTGCTGGCCGACGGGTCTGAACAGGGCAATTCACCAAGGGAAGAGAAGAAGATGATGTCTTCTGAGTTTGTTGCAAAATGGATCATCAAAGGCATAAGAAAAAAGAAGAGAAACAAGATCATGACATGGACCGGCAGGTTCACTGCTCTGCTCCAGAGGATCGTCCCGGGAATGGTCGATTACGCTTACTATCTCGAGATGAAGAGAGAGCCGAACTCACCTCTTAAGTAAATATCATGGCTGATTTAGCAGCACAAATACGTAACAGACAGCGTCTGGTGCTTGCCAGTCTTCCGTTACCAGCTACCGCGCCAGAACGCAGGGTATTCAGCCTTGCGACAGATATTGCCATGACAGCCTATCAGGCTGACAAATCATTTCTGGGAGAACCGCTTCCACTATACTATATGGAGCTGGCACGTGTTACGTCAGTGGATATAGGACTCTCACTGTCTGCAGTGATGAGCGCCCTCCTGTCAGGCATCAGCGAGGGAAGTGACAGTTGGGATAAAATAGATGCTCTTAATGACCCCTCGGTCAAAGAGGTGATTAAAGGATTGGCGAGAGTGACAACCCTTAAGGGTCGCGATTTCACAGGGCAGGCTGAAAACCTGCGTAAGCTGTTGCTCTCACTGGCAGACGACGGCAGGGTTATACTCATTGCCATGGCTGAGAGGCTCCTGACTATGCGCCGTCTCAGCAAACTCCCGGAGAAAGAACGGCTGCCGTATGCTTCCGAGACCTACTTTCTGTTCGCACCGCTGGCACACAGGCTCGGTTACTATAATGTCAAGTCGGAGATGGAAGACCTGGCCATGCAGCTCATGGAACCTGAAGAGTATGCCGAGATCGAATCACGACTGAAGCAGACCACCACCTCAAGGAACAAGCTCATCAGAGAGTTCTCCGTCCCGGTTATGGAAAAGCTTGATGCTATGGGGATCAGCTACGAACTCAAGAGCCGCACAAAATCGATACACTCCATCTGGCAAAAGATGAAAAAGCAGGGAGTAGCCTTTGATGAGGTTTATGATATCTTCGCCGTACGTATTATCATCGACACTGATCCTGACCATGAGAAATCATCCTGCTGGCAGGTCTATTCGGTGGTGACCGACCTCTATCAGCCTGACCCGAGCAGGATGCGCGACTGGATCTCGCTGCCAAAAACAAACGGGTATGAGTCTCTCCATACTACCGTTGTCACTGCCACAGGCAAATGGGTGGAGGTGCAGATACGCACCATACGGATGAATGAGATAGCCGAGAAGGGCCTGGCAGCCCACTTCCGCTATAAGGGCATCAAAGGCGAGGGAGGCCTCGACGCCTGGATGGCTCAGATGCGTGAAGTGCTTGGCATCGTGGATAAGGATGGAAGCGACTTTCTGGGAGCCATAAGACCGGGACTATATTCCGACGAGGTCTTTGTCTTCACACCCAAAGGGGAGGTGAGACAACTGCCGGCAGGCGCCACACTGCTTGACTTCGCGTTTGACATACATACGGAGGTGGGCTCTAAATGCATCGGTGGCAAGGTCAACGGTCGAAACGTGCAGCTGAAACAAAAACTGCAGAATGGCGATCATGTATCGATCATCACCTCTGTTAAACAATCGCCAAAGCGCGACTGGCTGTCGTTTGTCATCACCAACAAGGCACGTACAAAGATCAGACTGGCTCTGAATGAGGAGAAGGTCAGACTGGCGGCCGAAGGCAAGGAGATGTTTACACGCCGGCTAAAGAACTGGAAGATACCCTATAGCGATGCCACTGTCGTCAGACTGCTCGGGGAATATGGCCTCAAAAACGCACAGGATCTTTATTTCAGCATAGCAATGGGGGAGATCGACCTGCTGCAGGCTAAGAAGGTGTTGCTGCGGCCTGTGGAAAATACGGAAGAGACCCCTGCCAGAAGCATGGAGACACACCCGCATGAGGAGACAGGTGCCGGGGTGACGGATTATCTTGTTATAAACGAGAAGGTTGAAGGACTTGATTATAAGCTGGCTAAATGCTGCAACCCAGTCTTTGGCGACCGGATATTCGGTTTCGTCACCGTACTCGAGGGAATCAAGATACACAGGGCAACCTGCCCCAATGCCGATTTTATGATATCCAACTTCCCCTACAGGATTGTACGGGCAAGATGGACCAGTCTTGATGCCTCCAGGGGCTTCCTGACCTCAGTACGGCTTACAGGAGTGGAAAACCTTGGAATAGTGGCTCGTATATCTGAAATACTATCGGAATACAAGGGTGTATCAGTGAAAAACTTTACCTACGGAATGGACAACGGATTGTTCGAAGGCAGAATCGATCTGCTTGTCCCTAACGTGAACTACCTCTATGGCATTATAAAGAAGATACAGTCAGTCAAAGGTATCACACGCATAACCAGAATCGACAGCTAATATCTGGGATCCGGCTGCAGGGGCAGCTTCGCCATCTTTTCAACTTCGACGCTGGCATGTCCGAACTCATCTGCAATTTTACCCTGTATGAGATATGTGCCGCTACCGCGGAACGGCCAGCTGATGAGCGACTGTGCAAAGTGAGTGGTGTCAAAGAACTCGCCATGGTGGTCGATGAAACACCCGAAGTTCATCCACTCACCTTTGACCGTCCTGATATATTTGACCGTCACCAGATGACCGATTATCCTTACTTTGCGGCCGATGGCACCATTCATCCCCGCCGCCGTGATCTCTCCCCGGTACTTCGTCTGCAGCATGTCAAACCATGTGAGCGTCACCGGGAAGCCAAGCAGCTCTATCTCGTCATAGGCATCCTCTCTCTTCGACTGTTCGAAGGGGGGCATCGCGAACTTTTTCGGTTCAGGATTGAAGAGTGTACGGGCCGTCTCGCTCTTCCCCCTGTTGATAAGCATGTGAGCCTCCCAGAGAAGCAGCGCCTTGCTCTTACCAATAAAGCGGAAGGCACCGGTGCGTATAAGGATAACAGTCTGCTCGAGACCTGGACCAATACGTGAGATAAAGTCGTCAAGTCCCTTAAAATCACCATTCTTATTGCGTTCACTGATTATCTCCCTGGCCAGGTTGCCCTCAAGACCAAGGATATGTATCAGTCCCAGGAAGATTGTCTTCCCGTAAATGGTGGTCTTGTAAGTGCTCCTGTTTATGCAGGGGGCTTCAATGTCTGCTCCCTCACGCTTTGCTTCGTGCACGTAGACCCATGTGCGGTAGAACCCGCCGAAGTTGTTGATGACGGCCACCATGAACTCCAGGGGGTAGTGTGCCTTGAGCCAGAGACTCTGGAAGCTCTCCACAGCGTAAGAGGCCGAGTGTGCCTTGGAGAAGGAGTAGCCGGCAAACGACTCTATCTGTCGCCATACCTCTTTGGTTATCTCTTCAGGATAGCCCCTGGCACGGCAGTTCTCAAAGAAACGGTCGGTGATCTTCTGCATCTCCTTTATCGACCTGTACTTGCCGCTCATGGCACGACGGAGCGTGTCGGCATCGGAGAGATCAAGACCGGCAAAGTGGTGACACACCTTGAGCACATCCTCCTGGTAGACCATCACGCCAAAGGTCTCACTAAGGAGATCCTTCATCACCGGATGGATGTACTCGAACTTATCAGGGTTATGGAACCGGTAGATGAACTGGCGCATCATGCCCGAGCGAGCCACGCCCGGCCTGATGACCGAACTGGCTGCCACAAGGGTAAGATAATCATCGCATTGCAGCTTCTGTAACAGTCCGCGCATGGAGGGACTCTCTATGTAAAAGCACCCCTTGGCATCACCGCGGCGCAGATGATCCTTCACAAGCGGATCGCTCTTGAACTGCTGTATGGCGTGCACATCTACATCCACACCGCGGTTGGCACGTATGATCTCCGTACTCTCCTTTATGTGACCTATGCCTCTCTGACTCAGTATGTCAAGCTTCTCGTACCCAAGCTCCTCAGCCGTGTACATGTCCCACTGCGTTGTGGGGAACCCTTTCGGAGGCATGTCAAGTGCCGTATAACAGCATACAGGCTCTTCGGAGATGAGAATACCCCCGGCATGTATGCTTCGTAGATTGGGAAAGTCGGCTATCCTGTTGCCTGTCTCGAAGATAAGATCCTTTATCTCACCACGGTTGCTCTCAGCAGACGGATTGCTGATCAGGGCGTCAATCTCATCGGCGGGTAGCCCGTGAACCTTACCCAGCTCACGGACAATTGATTTACCCCTGAAGGTGTTGATCGTGCCCAGAAGGGCAGTGTGACGGTGACCGTAACGCCTGAAGATATACTCGGTAACGGTGTCACGCTCCCTCCATGAATAGTCTATGTCAAAGTCGGGCGGCGAGGTGCGTTTGGGGTTGATAAAGCGCTCAAAGTAAAGGTTTAGGTCAATAGGGTCAACATTAGTGATCTTCAGGCAGTAAGCAACAACGGAGTTGGCACCGCTGCCACGACCTACATGATAGAAGCCGCAGGCCATGGAGTAGCGTATGATATCCCACGTGATGAGGAAATACGCGGAGAAGCCAAGGCGGTCAATGATCTCCAGCTCATGCCTCACACGCTCTTCCGCCACCTTGTTGCCGGTACCGTAGCGGTATTTCATGCCGTCCCATGCCAGCTTCTCGAGCAGCAGCTTGTCATCGTACCTGCTGGCGGAGTAGATCTTCTTGTTCTTGTGCGTGGTGAAGTCGATCTCCAGTGAACAGTCGTCAAGCAGCCTGCGCGTGTTATCAACCACCTGGGGCCACATAGCGAAAGGACGGATGAACTCCTCTTCCGGGATGATCACTTCGTCAGGCAGGGCAGTCATGTACGGCTCCAGGCGGCTTAGCAGTATGTTGTTGTCTACAGCGCGCAGGCTGCGGTGTACGGGGTAGTCAGCCGCTGACTCCATGGTGACGGGCTGGAGGATAACACACCTGGATATAACGCTTTTGCTCATGGAGATAAGACGTCCGGCAGCGGCGGGACGAATACCTATGTACTCGTTGTCATGTAGCGTGGCAGGATTGATGATGTTACTTCCTGCCGGACTGCTGTTGCTGATGAAGGCTGCAGCGTCCCTGTTGCCTGTTGTGCGTCCGTTGCCACGACCGGCTATGCCGTCGGCAGGGTAGATGATGTATGCGTTGGGGAAGGAGGGAGGAGGCACAGGGAGGGGCTCGCCGGTGAAGTTATGGTGTGTGAGAAACTCATTCAGCTCGCGGTAGCCCTCGCTGTTGCGGGCTATACCAATGTAGAGCAGCCTGTTGCCGTCGCGGAACTCTATCCCGGCCGCCGGGGTGATGCCGCGGCTGCGGCACTCACGGACAAAGTCGGGCACACCGGTGGTGTTGTTGATATCGGTGAGCACCATGCGCTGCACGCCGGCAGCCGCGGCGAGCTCAGAAAGGCGCTCAACCGTCAGCGTGCCGTAACGAAGGCTGTAATATGAATGGCAGTTTATATACATCTCCATCCTCTCAGCCTTTCCTCCATCTTTGATTTCTCAGCCAGCAGTTCCGATGCCTTTCTGAGCTCGCGCTCGCTGCGCTCCGCGGCGGTCATCACCCCGGCGGCACGACGAATGGCATGACGTCCGAAACGGCCCCTGAGGTTGTCCATGGTCATATAGAGACTCACCATCTCAGGCGTATCTTCGAACATATCAAGCTGCTGCATACCCCGTACCAGTCCGCTCACCTTCACCCCGATCAGCCTGATGAGCATACGCCGCTGCCATAAGCGCCGGAAGAGACTCTGCGCCTCACTGATAAGTATATGGTCAAAGGCGGTGTAGGGGATACGCTGCTGCAGCGTGTGCGTGTCGAAATCGGAATAGCGTATCCGTACCGTAAGGCATGACGCCAGCTTCTCCTGACGGCGCAGCTCATAGGCCAGCTTCTCGGTCATGCTCACTATCATCTGGTTGAGCATAACGGTATCAGTGGTGTCACGCTCAAAGGTGTGCTCGGTGCTGATCGACTTCTGCTCGGAGTAGCTGATCACCGGCGTGTTGTCAATACCGTTGGCTCTCTTCCATATCTCCGTGCCATTCTGCCCCATGAGCGACCCGAGCATCTCGGCCGGTATGCTACGCAGGGTCTGTATGGTGGAGATGCCCATCGAACGCAGCGTATGATAGGTCTTCTGTCCGATCATAGGTATCTTCCTGATGGAGAGCGGGTCAAGGAAGGGGAGGACCTGCTGCTGCACCACCTCCCTCTCGCCGTTGGGCTTGGCCTCGCCGGCAGCGATCTTGGAGACAGTCTTGTTGACCGAGAGACCCAGCGAGATAGGCAACCCCGTCTCATTTATTATCGTGTTACGCAGCTCATGCGACCAGAGGACACAGCCGTGAAAACGCTCCATACCCGTAAGATCAACATAATGCTCATCTACCGAAGCCTTCTCATAGAGAGGTGCTTTCTCAGCAATGATGCCGGTCACCATCCTCGAATACTTCGTGTACATCTCCATGTCTCCCCGTATATAAACAGCTTCGGGACACATAGCACGGGCCATCTTCATCGGCATGGCCGAGCTGACACCGAAACTGCGTGCCTCATAACTGCAGCTTGAGACCACGCCACGGTCAGAGCTGCCGCCGATGATTACGGGACGACCGTTGAGACGACTGTCACGTACCCTCTCCACCGAGACAAAGAAGGTGTCGAGATCAAGATGTAATATGCTGCGCGAGTAATCCATAAAGTCAAAAGTCTGTAAAGTCAAAAGTAAGAAGGTCGTGCAGTCATGCTGTCGTGAGGTCCTGCGGCCGGAAGCCGGAAGGTCTTTTTTCCCCTGTCAGAGCAAAGCACAGATCCCGGCTTTTTCGTCGGAACGGTCTGTCGCCCCGCCCCGCGGGGTCCCGTATGAAATTCCCCGGTCTTTTGACCTTCAGACCTCAGACCTTCGGACCTTCAGATTCTTAGGTATCTTTTTTTTTACTTTTTATTTGCTATTTCAAAATCATTATTTACCTTTGATTAGAAATTAATCAAACTTATGATTACAATATAATCAACTTTTATAACATGTACTTCGCATCGAACATAAAATTTTTAAGAAAACGCCGTGGACGCACACAGGACGATGTGTCGTCGGTGCTGCAGATGAAGAGGTCAACTCTCAGCGGTTATGAGAACGGTGTTGCACAGCCCGGCATTGAGGCCCTGGTGGCTTTCTCAGGCTACTACAACATCTCCCTTGACACCATGCTCAAGATTGACCTCACCCGCCTGTCTGAGAGCCAGATGGGAGAGCTGGAGAGGGGATATGACGCCTATATAAAGGGCAGTAACCTCCGGGTGCTTGCCACCACCGTTGCCCCGGACAACCGCGAGAATATCGAGCTCGTCAGCGAGAAGGCCAAGGCAGGTTACACAACCGGGTATGCTGATCCCGAATTCATAGGTGACCTGCCTCTGTTCAACCTGCCGTTCCTCTCTCATGACCGTAAGTACCGTACCTTCCAGCTCAGGGGCGACTCTATGCTGCCCATACCTGACAGGTCGTGGGTGACAGGTGAGTTTCTGCAGGACTGGCATGATATAAAGAGCGGGCAGGCTTATATTATTCTTACCACCAACGACGGCATAGTCTTCAAGGTGGTTGAGAACAATGTCGAAAAGAGCGGACGGCTGATGCTATACTCGCTCAATCCCCTCTATGAACCATATGAGGTCCACATCAACGATGTCAGGGAGATATGGAAGTTCGTGCATTATATCAGCGACGAGCTTCCTGAACCCGTCCTGCCTGAGAAACAGCTCTTGCGTACCGTAGCCTCCATGAAGCAGGACCTCTACCAGATAAAAAAGAGTATGGGCCGTGACATTGAGGATGCAACCGAACTGTAACCCGGACAGGAGAAATGATTAAATCTAAGATAAAAACAGCTGTACAGTAAGTACTGAGTCTCATCATTCTGTCGGATATCACTCCCGATGCATGGGTGGGCCCCGACGGAACAATGGTTATCACCACGGGCATGATAACTTCCGTGAACAGTGAGAAGGAACTGATGGCACTGATGGCCCAGGAGGTAGCTCACTTTGCACTGGATCATCATCTGACCAATTACAACAACCTGCTGTCTCTCGGGCATGAGCCTTCCCTGGGAGGTGTCATCAGGTACAACTCGCTTCAGGAACAGGAGGCAGACAGGTGTGCGGTGTCAGTCCTTGAATTGTACGGAGAGAGTAAGGCAGCCCTGGCATCAATGCTCAGGAAGATGCTTGCATACGGAGAACTGATGGGCAATTACTACCTGGGATCCATCTATGGATCCTTCCCTGATGCTGCCTCCAGGGCTTTTTACAAATCCGACACACTAACTTATTTCTCAACTGATTACGAGAGATTGATTGCCCCTGTTATCTCCTTCAATGCTCTCCTCGCCTATAACAAGTCGCAATATCTTCTATGCCGCCGGCTTCTTGAAAGGAACATCGCCTCAGAGGAGGCTTCGGCTGATGATATGGTACTTCTTTCAAAAGCTATGATGCGGCTCGCGGACTCAGAAGAGGAGTATAATAATGCACTCTCTATTGTTCGCTCTGTGACAGACAGGATGGAGGAGGCCCCAGCCGAGGCATTCAAGCAGGAAGCTCTCCTTCTCTTGAGCCTGAAAAGAAGGAGTGAGGCGGAATCAGCCCTTACAAATTACGAGGAAGCCCTCGCAAGAGAAGAACAGAAATACAACTCAATGCCGGGCGACTGGTCTCAGATGATCAGCTACCTGGCCTCGGAAAGGGAGTGGGTCACCCTCACACGTCGCAGGTAGATAACCACCCGGCCTGAAGATATTCACCGGAATGATGATATTTACAACATTGGCAAAATTTACCTGCCAGCATGGTAAAATATAAGCTCCGGTCAAGCGTTTTCTAATTCTGAATATCTATAGAATCATGCCAGGAAAAACCTATAATCCCGCTATGCACACTGCCGAACACATCCTTAACTCTGTGATGGATAAGATGTTTCACTGCGGACGGTCGTTCAACAGTCATATTGAAAGCAAAAAGAGCAAGTGCGACTACCGTATAAAAAAAGGGTTGTCTGACCGGGAGGTTACTGCAGTAGAAAAGACAGTAAATGAGATAATTAAGCTTAGTATACCGGTGGGAGAGGAGTTGGTTAGCAGGAGGGAGGCTGACGAAAAGTACTTTACGGGTAAATTGCCTGATAATGCCGGAGAAAATATCCGCATAATCAGAATAGGCAACTTCGATGTCTGTCCGTGCATCGGCCAGCATGTCTCCAACACGTCAGAAATTGGCGCATTCTCAATAACATCAGCAAATTTTAACGAAGGTGTCATGAGGATCAAATTCAAACTAAACTGATTGATTCATTGCATCGTACAGGTGACTATCTGAAGGGAAATCATTTTTCGTAAATCAACAACGCAAAAAAAAACCGGCTTCCACCGG
>JAVEYS010000055.1:0-20845 GCA_034003345.1 Bacteroidales bacterium | reverse complement strand
GGCAGGGTTACCAATTCTGCTTCACCTTTCTTAAGTTTCTTTTCTCCCTTGACAGATGAACCTGATCCTCCGCATGAGACTATCAGGCAGAGTGCTGCTGTAAGCAGGAGGAGTGTTTTCAGATGTTTCATGTTACGATTGTTTTTGGTTACACTCATAAGTTACGAAAAAATCAAAACAGAGCCATCAGATATTGTTGGCCGGGTAGTGCACCGGAGGATTGGAATATTATTTCTTTTCAGGGAACAGAAGGCTGAAAAGGATAGCTGCCCCGAAAGCAAGGAGGTAGCTGGCGAGCCGTTCAGATATGCCTGTGGGGTCAGCGAACCATGTTTTCCAAATGATGGCTGACAGTGTTCCCGTAATGAGTGATGCATAAACGCCTGCTCTTGAAAACCGTTTCCAGAAGAGCAGCAGCACCACCGCCGGGCCGAAGGATGCCCCTATGCCGCTCCAGGCATAAGAGACGAGGCCGTAGACCGTGTCTTCCATCGTCAGGACCAGCAGGAATGCTACTACTCCCACCATTAAGGTAAGGAACTTGTTGAGGAAGAGAAGTCTCCTCTCAGACATGGGTTTCCGCTGCAGGTTGCTCCACATATCCTCGGTGATTGATGACGAAACCACTATCAGCTGTGATGACGCGGTTGACATCATGGCTGACACTGCTCCTGAGAGCAGTATGCCCGCCAGCAGAGGGTTAAGCAGGGTCATAACCATAATTGGCATTACCTTCTCCGAATCGGCAGCTATAGCAGCAGCTCCTTCGCCCATCAATCCTGCCTGCACCATCTTATAACCTATGATACCGATGAGAAAGGCTCCGGTATAAGCAAGAAAGGTCCATCCTATTGCTACCACCCTTGCCCTTCTGGTTTCCTCAGGGTTGCGCATGGCCATCATCCTGTTCAGAAGCTGTGGCTGACCTGTATAGCCGAAGGCCCAGCTAAGGCCATTCAACACCAACAGGAATACTGCACCTCCTGATAGTGCCACGGAAGCCTCCGTCAGTGCCACATCAGAATGCATCAGAGCCTCGGCAAATCCAATTCCATTTGCAGCAGCTATAAACAGTGCAACGATGGGTAATACAACGCAGGTTATGATCATGAGGATAGCCTGGAAGGCATCCACTGCCACCACCGTGATGAAGCCCCCAAGCATGGAGTAAAGAGTGACAATTCCGGCACCTATAACCATGCCCCAGAAAGGCTCAATCTGGAAAGTATCATTGAAGATCTTACCGGCACCGCTGAACTGTGCCGAGAGGTATAGCACAAAAAAGATGATGATGATCACCGATGACAGGAGGCCGATTTTCTTTTCAGAACCAGGAAATGATTTGAAGAAGAGGCCTGACACTGTCAGGGCCCCCGTTTTCTCGGTGACTCTTCTCAGGGGCTCTGCCATGAAGATCCAGAGGAAGAGTATACCTGCAACACACCCAAAAGCCACCCAGATGGCATTCCATCCTTCTGTATAGGCAAAACCCGTCAGTCCCAGCAGAAGCCAGGCCGATTCGCCTGTTGCCCTCTCGGAGAGGGCAAGGAAGAGCCCCGGTATCTTCCTCCCGCCAAGAACAAAGTCAGCATTGGTCTTCGACTGCCTTGAGGCATACACAACAATGGCTACAAGAAAACAGAGATAAATGATAAATACAGTGATCAGCATGACATGGTCTGGATAAGGATGGACTCCGTTTTGATCAGGTCATCATAAAAACCTGAATTCATTTCAAATATAAAAATATCACAGGTAAAAAAAAATTGCTTCTGGAGGATCCTTCGCACAGACCGGAAGTAATAATTACGAAATCCTGACCCTCTGCAGGAATTTTCAGAACCACAGGCAAAAAAAGAAGTGAAGCCTGCACTTCACTTCCTAAATTAACCCAAACCTAAATTACAGATGAAAATGACCGGTGACATATGCCCTTGGCTGGCATACTTTTTTACTTTCTCCCAGGCCGGTCTATGTCGAAATGACAATGTCTATCCTATTATAATGAAAATTAATGTTCTTTATAGATATCTGATACTATTTCTCCATTTGCATTAATGGTCATATGACTGATGTAATTGAAAGAGTAATAAACTATGCCATATTCGTCTTGAATCTGGATTCTGCCTGTACCTGTTTCTACTGATCCCGGCATCCAGTCCTTAAAATTATAGTTTTCAACAATAGAGGTATAATAAACTGTACCTGTATTGTCGCCAGTATAAGTACCTTTTGCTCTCCATTGTGTTTTAAAATACCAGACTGTCCAATAACCGGCAAAAGAACCGGTGACTGTTTCAGGTACACCCGGAAGTTGAATACTAACAAGGTTCTCGGAGTAATAATATGTTGTTTTAACATTCCCCTGAGAATAGGAAGCAAGTGCAAAAAATGTCGTTGCGACAAAGAATGTAAGGAAGAATTTAAGTCTTTTCATCTCGTTAATTTTTAAGTTTAACAATTTGCATTTGTAATGATTTTGATGAGCACTATAAAATTCTCATGCTCTTATGCAAAGTTCAGCCAAACCGGATCCAACTACATATAATTGTGGGTGCCGTTGATTTAAACAGTGATGCAGTTATTTAAGCTATGTTGCACAGGATGCAACAACACAATCTTTATCGGATTTTGCAATAGAGATCAGCTGTCGGAAACACCTTCTTCAGGCAGTTGTTGCTTTACCTCGGGGTCCGGGTGTTGTACGCTGCAAGTCCGGCTTTTTCAATAACTGCCGTGAAGCGCGGGTCGCCGCGCAGGATATCAAAATCAGGATTGGTAGCAATAAGGTTAAAGTAATGTTTAGGTATAATTTCCATTTCAATGGTCTTCTCAAACCATCTTATCGACTCTTCCCTGTTGCCGATTATGGCATACCACCAGGCAACAAAGAAGGGATGGCCGGTCAGACCATCTAAAGGAATAGGCCTGTTAATATTTATGTCTATCAGCCATGTGAATATTCCGTCAGTGCCTGATTTGCGATACGCATCCAATACCTCATCTCCAAGGTGACTGACAGAGGGATATCGTTTGAAAAGGTCATGCAGTACCATGGCCGCCTTCTCCCCTTCGCCCAGCTTTACATAATGAAGAGCGAACAGCCAGCTGTTGTCAACGAAATCAGGATTCAGGTCACGGGCTGCAATACAGGCATCGATTCCCTTCTCATATTCCTCTTCGAAATAATAGATCCAGGCACTGAGGTTATGCACTACCCAGAAATATGGTTCCAGCTCCACAGCCCGGTCAACATGTTTCCGTGCCTCCTCAATCGGACCTGTAATCATGCATAACTGTGCATACCACTGATGTGCCGTTGAAAAATTCCGATCAAGCTCCAGGGCTTTTCGCAATTCAGTTTTGGACTCTTCAAATTTTTCTTCCGGATAAGCAAGCCAGACGCCCTTTAGGGCATGCGCCTCCGCGCAATCAGGGTCAAGCTCCAGCGCCATGGTAAAATTCTCCCTGGCTCTTGCAATGCCATCACGATATGGTTTATACCATCCCCATGCCGAGAGATTGTACCATGCATTGGCAAGTCCGGCATATGCTTCGGCAAAGCTGGAATCGGCAGCTATCGCCATCTCATAGTACTTCAGGCTGGCCTTCAGTCCCTCACTGCTGATGTCAAAACGCTGAACATCATTGGCTCTGTGCAAGAGAAACCTGGCCCTGAGATAATAATCCCACGCTTCCGGATTTGCCGTTGGAGTCTCCCCTATCTGCTTGCGCTCATTTTTAGTAATGACTGCATCCAGTTTTCCCGCTACCTGCTTAGCTATTTCACCCTGAAGACCTAACATGTCTGTCAGTTCGCGGTCATAGTTCTCCGACCAGATATGCTTCTCCTTCTTCCCGTCAATAAGCTGGACCGTAATTCTGACCTTATCGTCCTGCCTACGTACGCTGCCTTCAAGTACATTCCGGGCGTTTAGTTGACGGGATATCTCGCCGGATGTAAGGTCAGTATCGCGGAAGTGCTCAGAGGTAGTTCTTGAGATAACTCTCAAATCGCTTATATGATAAAGACTGTTAAGAATGTCTTCCATAATACCGTCTGCCATATACTGATTGTCAGGATTACTGCTGAGGTTCTTGAATGGCAGTACTACGATGGACATGTCTTTCGTCCGGGCCCAGGTGTCACCTGTCAGCATCAGTGCCAGCGCAAGAGCCACTGCAGCAACCGACGAGAGAATTATTATCAGCTTCCTCCTTGAAGGCAGCTTATCAACAGCAGCCTCCTGCACATCTGAGTAGATTCCCTTCTCCTCCGCCTTTTCCTCTATGATGCGTTTCTTCGCTTCACCGGGAGGATATCCATAATACTCGTGAAAACACTTTGTAAAATAGGCAGGACTGCCAAATCCAACCCTGTAGGCTATTTCAGAGGCTGTACCTACTCCTTTCCCCAGCATCTCCATCGCTTTTTTCAGCCTGATCTCCCGAATGAACTGGCTCGCATTCTGGTTCAATAACTTTTGAAGCCTGCGGTGAATAGATGAGCGGCTCATGCCAGCCTCCCTGGCCAGTTCCGCTACATCAAAATCTTCACGGGAGAGATTGGCAATTACCAATTCTTCCAATTTCTTTAAGAAAATTTGATCTCCGGAGCTGGGGCTATCCATATGAGATATTTTCAAACACTGTAATTTACTAATTATTAGTAAGCAAGTCAATAGACGGGTTCGAGAGCAAATTAATGAGAAAGGCTATTGACGGGTGGAAGAGCAAATTAATGACGGAGGCAATTAGCGGGTGGAAGAGCAAATTAACGAAGGAGGCAATTGGCGGGTGGAAGAGCAAATTAATGAGAGAAGCAATTGGCGGGTTCGAGAGCAAAAAAAGCAGGGGTCACACTAAAGACCGCGATCCAGATACCCCGATTGTGGAAAAGGACCTTCTGATGCCATGAGGGTATTTCATTTAGGAGCCCTTTTTAGCTTCGGACTGCATTTAATTTTCTATTTTTGAAAAGCGCCACCCAATACCAGCGTATGAAAAAACCTTATAACATGAAACACCCATGTTTTCAAAAACAAAACCGAGCCTGCGAGCTCAGTGAAGCTAAATACAATTATAATAAAATCAAGAACCTGGGTGTTCAAACATATCTTATTAATCAAATTCTAATATGATGAAAAAAATATCTGTCATTCTTATTGCGGTAAGTCTGCTATGCCTCGGATCATGCAAGGGGAAAACCGGCGAGACAACCGAAAACATCATCGACGTATCGCTTACTGATGCCGAGAAAGCCGGCGGAGTACTGACACCGGAGATACTCTGGAAGTACGGCCGCATAGGCTCAATAGTGCTCTCGCCCGACGGCACCACGGTCCTCTATACTGTTACTTACTACGACCTGGCAACAGAAGCCCGTACCACCAACATCTACTCCATTCCCTCCAATGGGGGAACGCCCGTTCAGCTGACTGCTGACGGAGGCTCCGGACCACAATGGATAGAGAACGGAGAAAAGATCGCTTACCTCGCCGGGAGTAAAGTCATGACAATGAAGGCTGACGGCAGTGCCAGGAAAGTGGTTACCGGCCTGCAGGATTTTGAGATCCTCTCATTCTCCCCTGCCGGCAACATGGTTTACTTCACCCGTCGTGTCAAGCTTGATCAGACGGCCAATGAGAAATATGGTTTCCCAAATGCAAAGGTACGTATCATCAATGACCTGATGTACAGACACTGGAACAGCTGGAGCGATTACTCCTACAGCCACCTCTTCACCGCCTCCTTTGACGGTAAAGCCATCAGCAATGAGAAAGACATAATGGAGGGTCAGCGTTATGATACCCCTGACTCCCCCTGGTTCGACGAAGCTGACCTAAGCTGGAGCCCGGACGGGAAATACATAGCCTATGCATGCAAGAAGCTGACAGGAAAGGCTTATTCGCTCAGTACCAATACAGACATCTATCTCTATGATGTCACTACCGGTGAAGAGAAAAATATAACCGACGGTAACATGGGTTATGATAAGACTCCTGTGTTTTCTCCTGACGCGACTATGATCGCTTATTCAAGTATGGAGGAGGCCGGCTATGAATCGGACCTTGAGAGGCTGTTTGTTTATAATATAGCATCAGGTGAACGCAAATGGCTGTCTGAAGGATGGGACTACGACGTTCAGACAATGCAGTGGAACGGTAATGATGCTATCTGGTTCACCAGTCCGTACCGCGGCACACAACCGGTCTTTAACATATCGCTGGCCTCAGGCAGCATCACCAGTGTGACACAGGGTAATTATGACATGGGGTCCCTGCAACTAAGAAATGGCGTGCTGGTTGCCGGAATGATGTCTATGGCAAGACCCACCGAGGTGGCTAATGTGAACATGTCAACTGGCGAATTCAGCATGATAACCAACGTCAACGGCCATATCTACGAGAGCATAAAGATGGGCAAGAGCGAGGAGAGATACACCAGAACCACTGATGGCAAGGATCTGCAGTCATGGATAATCTACCCTCCTGACTTTGATCCGGCGAAGAAATACCCCACTCTGCTCTATTGCAAGGGCGGGCCGCAGGGATCACTCGGACAGGGATGGAGCTACCGGTGGAACTACCAGATGATGGCCGCCAACGGTTATATCGTAGTGGCCGTTAACCGTCGCGGCAATTCGGGCTTCGGCAGCGAATGGCGCGAACAGATATCAGGCGACTATGGCGGCAAGAACATGCAGGACTATCTGGATGCCATTGACGCCATGGCTAAAGAGCCCTTTGTTGATAAGGACCATCTCGGAGCCGTAGGCGCCAGCTATGGAGGATACTCAGTCTTCTACCTGGCCGGCATTCATGAGAAGCGTTTCAAGGCTTTCATATCTCACTGTGGTGTCTACAATACAGTGGCGGAGTATGGCTCCACAGAAGAGTACTGGTACCCGAACAAAGATTACCAGGGGGCACCCTGGGATAAGCCGCAGCCTCCCGGCTACAATCAGTTCTCGCCTAATACCCTTGTTGACAAATGGGACACACCTATATTGATCATCACAGGTGCCAATGACTTCCGCATACCATACAGCCAGAGTCTTGAGGCCTTCAATTCGGCACAGCTGCGTGGCGTACCCAGCAGGCTGCTCTTCTTCGAGAATGAGTGCCACTGGGTCACCAAGCCGCAAAACGCCGTCATCTGGCAGAAGGAGTTCTTTGAGTTCCTCGACACCTACCTGAAGGAGAAGAGTTAAAGGATTAGACTACTGTCCCGTCTTTACAGTCTGAGGATCTCCGCTGCGCCCGGACAAGACTGCATGACCAGAGCAAACGTGCTAAAATGACCCGATGGGTCATTTTAGCACAGGAGCCAGCTTGCAGAGATGGTTAGTATTGCGACAGACCCTCACACCCATAATACAACCAAAGCCCCGGTCCGCCATTCAGCAGCCGGGGCCTTATAATTAAATCCTTCAGATTGAGACCCTGTTGCAACCGGGTCTCAATTATGTATACGAGGTATTGCGATCTTTATTTAGCACCCATTTTTTCTTTTAATTGCCCCTCATGACTTCAATGGCCTCAATGACCTGTCCAGCCAATGTTTCAAATGCCTCAACCGCAGTCTTTTCTGTCTGCTGGAAGACATTGCGGCCCTTATCGGCAGCTTCGCCTACCTCCATAACGAGCGGGATCTGACATAATAGTTTTGTCTCATACTCCTGTGCCAGCTTCATTCCTCCTCCTTTGCCAAAAACATAATAGTGTTCGTCAGGATGCTGTGCAGGTGTGAACCATGACATATTCTCCACCACGCCAAGGATAGGCACCTTCAGATCAGGGTTCATGAACATGGATGATGCTTTGCGCGCATCATTGAGTGCAATCTCCTGAGGGGTGGTGACAATTATTGCACCTGTAAGGTTGAGCTTCTGTACCGTGGTGAGCTGTATGTCACTGGTCCCGGGAGGAAAATCGATGATCATGTAATCAACTTCACCCCACTGGGTGTCCTCAAAGAGTTGCTTCACGGCATTGGCAGCCATCGGACCGCGCCATATAAGCGACTGGCTCCTGTCAATGAAAAAACCAATCGATATTATCTTTATCCCGAATTTCTCTATTGGGAAAATCATCTCCTGGTTACCATTGGCCGACACATCCGGATGAGCATCCTCAAGACCGAACATGGTTGGTATTGACGGCCCGAAAATATCAGCATCAACAAGTGCGGTCTTCATTCCGTTACGTGCCAGAGCAATAGCCAAATTGGCCGCCACTGTTGACTTTCCCACTCCGCCTTTTCCAGATGCTACCACAATTATATTCTTCACCCCATCCATGGGTATCTTCTCAAATAAATCATTCATATTCTGTTCGTTATGCAAGTTTATACCATATTTCTTTTAATCTCATGCTTATCTCTGCATCGGGAAACATCTCCGCCACACTCTTACCGTCTACCATGGCCTCAGTTACACTCCTGTCAAAAGGCAGCCGCCCGAGAATCGTGCTTCCCTGTGCAACGCACCACCCTTCAATCCTGTCAGCCATAGCCTCATTGAGATCATATTTGTTAATGATCACACCCACCTCACTGCTGAACTTACATGCTACCTCATGTACTCTTTTAAGGTCTGAAAGACCTGAGAGAGTGGGCTCGGTGACAATAACAATCTTGTCTGCACCGGTGACCGTTGAGATAACCGGACAGCCTATTCCCGGAGGGCCATCAAGCAGAATGGTGCTCATCGTATTTTCAGAAGCCACTTTCTTTGCCTCATCCCTCACCATGCTTACAAGTTTGCCGGAGTTTTCCTCTCCGGGCGCCAGACGGCCATACACCATCATGCCGTTCCTGAAGCTGCCTGAATACATCCTGCTTCTGTCATTACGCACCATCTTTATAGCACTCTCAGGGCATATCCTTGAACAAAAGAAGCAACCATCACACGATGTCTCCGAGATGATCATCCTGTTGTTTTTCTCAGTAATGGCATCAAACCGGCAAGAACTTTCACATAAGCCACAATTAGTGCATAGTGAATAATCAATAACCGCCTTGTGACCTGCGATGTATACCATCTCCCTGTTATGATCCGGATTAAAGAGCAGATACAGGTTGGCAGCATCCACATCGCAGTCGGCCACTACCATTCGTTCTCCCAGCGTGGCGAAAGCAGCCGTAACGCTTGATTTGCCTGTTCCTCCTTTACCGCTGATTACTGCCAGTTCAGTCATGGTTCACAATTTTTTCAGCCAGGTCAGCAAAAAGTTTAACCATAGCAGGGTTTTCATCAGTCACCAGCCCGCCTTCTGAATAAGTTCGTGCTATCACCTTATCATAATTAATCTCTGCAAGCAGTGGTATTTTTTCCTCATCAAGGTAATTCCTCACATTATTGTTCCCGATGTCTGCCCTGTTTATTATCACTCCGCACTTCCTGTCCATTCCCCTGAGTGTCTCGACGCTCTGTCTGAGATCACTCAGCCCGAAGGGTGTCGGCTCCGTCACCAGGACGACATAGTCAGCCCTGTCGACAGTCTGCACAAAGGGGCATGATGTTCCGGGAGGAGCGTCAAGGATAATCACCCCTTCTTCTCCTGCCTCTTTTACTGCAGCCTTTATGACACGTACAGGCGACATCTCATTGACACGCATGCGCGCTTCAATAAAAGATGACCCGTTGGAAGTTACAAATGCAGATACTGATCCGAGGACAACAGGCTTTTCTGTTATTGCTCCCGAGTTGCAGGCGAAAGAACAGGCTCCGCAGCCATGGCAAAGGTTTTCTATAACCTCGATGACACGCGATGAGGGAACATAAAAAATGGCGTTGTAGTTGCACCAGCTGCTGCAATGGCCACAAAAGGTGCAGGCATCCTTGCTGATGACTGGCACCAGGTGCGTAACCTCAGACTCAGATATCTTTCCCGCCTTGATGAAGATGAGATCGTCCGGTGCCTCTGCATCACAGTCGACAAGAGTCACCTTGTCGCCCCGTTGTGATAGAACATTAAAGAGATTTGTAGCCACAAATGTCTTCCCAGTGCCGCCTTTTCCGCTGGCTATAGCTACCCGCATTGCTCTCCCTTCTCAATCATAATCCAGCCTGGTTTTCTCATCGGCAATGGTGGGTTTGATGAACCGTTGCATGGCTTCTCCCTTCCAGGTGCCAAGGTTCATATGTGTGGTATAATATTTCTGCGGTATCGGGTGCGTTCCTACAACCACCTCTATGCCATACTTCTCAGGGATGAAACGGGTAAAGTAATCTAATCTGGGACATGGTGGGTAGCCCACTACCAACCCTGTAGCCAGGTGAATTACGCTGACACCGTTCTTTATCATCTCTTCCGGGGTATACTCAATATTACCACCGGGACAGCCGCCGCAGGTTGTGAATGCGGCAATCTCTACATCCTGATCCTTATACCTGTCAAAGGCACCCTCCCGGTTGCGAAATGACCTGAAGCATTTCCCTCCGGCACAGGTATGATACCTGTCGCAGATAATAATGCCTATCCTTTTCTTTTCCATGGCATTGAACTAATGGTCACACATGTTTGCTCCCGCCTGCAGCCTTTCATTCAGAAGGTCTGATGCAAGTTCATCAGGGCTTTTCACTGGAGCACCAACAAATACGTTTATTGAATTCTGGTTAAAGAGGCTTATTGCTCTCTGTCCCATCCCTCCTGCAATAACATCTGTGACCCCTTTTTCTGCCAGCCATCCTGGTAGCAGACCGGGTTCATGAGGCGGTGGTGTTACTAATGACTCGTTTGTGACGGTCTTGCCTTCGGCATCCAGAATTGCGAACTGCTCGCAGTGGCCGAAATGTGAACATAATATACCTCCCGCGAGAGGAATAGCGATACGTTTCTTCATTTGTCTTACTGTTATAATTAACTGATACCTGTTTAATATTAATGCTTTTTTAGCGGCACAATCATAGGAGGTTCCTTACCTGTTTCCTCTTCCTGCACCGCGGCCTGATCCGTTGCCGGAGCCTGATCCACGGCCCTGGCCCCCACCTGAGTTTGATCCGCGGCCCTGACCTCTGCCAGCGCCCTTACCTGAGCCTGATCCACGGCCCTGACCCTGACCCTTTCCGGCACCAGCTCCACGTCCCTGTCCTTGACCCTGGCCCTGGCCAGCACCCGTACCACGGCCCTGGCCCTGATCACTACTGCTGTCCTGGCTACTGCCTTTGCCCTTAGGAAGAACTTCCTCATCACTATTGGCAGCTGATGACTTTTTCTTTGTTCCACCAGCACCAAAATTAGTGCATTTGCCTGTTCTCCTGCCGCTCATTGCTCCCTGCCCGTCGGGGCCTTTCTGATCTAATCCTGGCATAACTATATGGTTTTGGTTATTAACTATTTAACTAACATGTCAATTATTGACTGTATGCTTTTCTCCGGTTCCTTATAGACAACCATCTGTATCTTAAGGCTGTCTAGAAGCGATTTGATCTTTACTCCGAACTCCCCGGATATTATCTTCTGCACATTCCGCGAAGCAACCAGCTGTACCGATGCCGGTCCGGCACCCTCCTCGGCCTCCTTGTTCGGATTGGGTATTATCTCCATCCCACCTGTCTCAGTGTCATAAATGACGAAGAATGCGCAACGGCCAAACCGCTGGTCGAGTGTGCTGTCAAGGCTCTGCCCTGTACTTGTAATAGCTACTTTCATTTCTTTCTGTATTATAAATCTTTATTAAGAAGATTGTTCTTTTTCATCAGCATATTGCCGCACACGGGGCAGGTTTCTTCTTTACATGGAAGAGACGGCTCGTGAGGCTTCTCATAACCGCATGAAGGGCATACGCAAATATCAACCGGACTACGGTGAGTAAGGTGCATCTCTTCATATACCTGCTCAGATATCACCAGTTTGCTACTGCCACATAAAGGACATTTTTCTGGAACAGCATTCTTGTCAGGCTGGTCGAAAAAACATCCACAACCACAGCATTTATGCCAGTCGCTGTCAAAATAGATCTTACCACCCTCAATGATGATCTGTTTGCCGGTGACAAGAGCATCTGCAATTTTCGCCCTGGCCTTTGCATAAATACGGGTCAGTGTGGGACGCGAGACATCCATCACACGTGCAGCCTCAAGATGATTAAGGTTCTCAAAGTCGCAGAGCCTGATCACCTCGTACTCCTCAAGGTGAAGGAATACAGACTGGGGCTGCCCCTCATTAGCTATTCCGCCATAAGGTCTGAATCCTGAAATGACCGGGGGGTTGCTGACTTTTCTCAATCGTGTTGGACGTGGCGACACATTGTGATCATTTGTTCGCTACAAATATAATGAACATATGATCATAATGCAAAATAGAGTAGCATTATTTTAAGATATTGCGAGACTATCTGCCTCTGTTAAAGCATCACAGATTGCCGGGAATCAACAACCGCACATCTCCAACAGCTACTCCTATCTGAGGAATCTCACGCAGGCTGGTGCATTCAGAGGCAGTTCTGAAACAGCTTCTTCTGAACTGCCTGTGGAAGGCATCACTGAAATTGTATTTGATCTCTGGTTTGCTACCAGCATAAGTTTCCCGGATGGTGACAAGGCAAAATTACGCGGCCAATCGCCGCCGCAGTTGCGGTGAGATGGTTCCGAAAGTTTACCGTCGGCCCCAACCCTGAAGGTCACAATGCTGTTATGACCTCTGTTCGACCCGTAGATCTTCTTCCCATTACGCGAGAGGTATATGTCGGCACAGTAACTCTTTTCTCCATATCCATCAGGCAGTGTGCCGACAGTCTGTCTGGCAGTCACGGTATCGGACAGGATATTATATACTGCCATCGTAGAATTGAGTTCATTGATCACATATAGATTAGCAGAGGATCTGTCGATCGCCATGTGCCTGGGACCGCTCCCCGGTTCACAGGTAAAGTAAGGTATATCAGCATCCATCAGCAATCCCAGGGCGGTATCAAGCTTCAACTGGTGCACCCTGTCGAGGCCCAGGTCGGAGACATAATATGTGTGAAGCCTCGGGTTATGGATGGTCATATGGGGGTGTGACTTCTCACCGTAAAAGATTACATCGGTAACCTTTTCGGGAATACCCTCGCTGCTCAGTCTTACGGCAGAGACGGAGCCACTACCGTAGTTGGCCGTGATCAGGTATTTACCGTCAACTGAAACAGTAATGTAGCAAGGGCCTCCCCCTCCCTGGTTTAGGGAACCGATCTTCTCCAGGCTCTTGTTATTCATATCATACCTCAGCGTGGTGATGCCTCCCCCGGCTTTCATGTCAAAAGTGTCGACCTCATTTACAAGGTAAACCAGCCCTCCCCTTCCAAACGCAAGATAGGAAGGATTATCACCGACGGTGACCTCTGATAATTTCTCTATGATGCCATCGCCGCTCAGGCTGCAGAGCAGCACATCAGCGGCGCCACCGCCTGAATAGCCGGATGCTAGGAACATATTGTCACCCTTATTGCAGGATGAGAGAAGCGAAGCGATTATCACCATCAGAAATAGTACTTGATTTTTCATTCGATTATTTATTTTCTCTTATTTGTCGAATGAAACTTGCATGAATTTAATAATCAAATCCAGTTATGCGCTCTTGCTCATGCTAGTTTCATCGGATTGCCTGTATATCTTTGTTTTCTTAAGCCTTATTCACCAGCCCTGACATGGCCGGACAAAAGACAAATATGAGGCAATTTATTGAATTTGGCAGAAATCTTTGGCGAAAGATTCCCGTGGCCTGCCAGTACATCAATCCAAGCATCCATAGTGGAATCCGGTTGCCTGCGACGTACTCAATATCTTCCGCTACCACTTATGCGATCTCTGTTCCGGTTACCCGTTCCTTCGATTTACCTCGTTCTCCTATCTCCAGGGTGTATCTCCCGTCCACAAGAGGAGGTTTTGTTTTGATAACCAAACTATGCAATTTCAAAAATTAATTGACAACTCAGATTACAATTATATGTTTATCAACCCCGCTATCATACTCTCTCTCCCCGTCTTCTGTATATATACCAGTATGCCAGCGGAATAAAGTAGAGACTAACAAAGGTACCCAGGGTCATTCCGCCTATCAGGGCCAGCGCCATAGGACGCTGCAGCTGGTTACCGAGACCAGACCCAAAGAGCATCGGCAGTGTTGAGAAGAGTGATGCCATCGCAACCATTATGATAGGCTTCAGTCTCCTCGAGCCGCCGGTATATATCGCCTCCTTCAGCTCTACACCCGACTTCCGGAGATTGTTGATAGTATCTACCTTTAGTATCGAGTCGTTGATGATGACACCCGACATTACAATTAACCCTATCATCGTCATTATATTGATCGTCCCTCCCCACAACCAGACCAGAAAGAGCGCGCCGGCGATGTCAATGGGTATCTCAAGAAGCACTATCAGTGGCTGGGTGAGCGACTCAAACTGCGCGGCGAGAATGAAGTAGAGAAGCACCAGTGAGACAAGCAGCACCAGCGCCAGCTCGCGGAAAAGCCTCTGGCCTGTAATAAGCGAGCCGCTGAATGAGAGCGAGAGGTTCTGTTCGGACGACAAAGTCTCTTCGATCTCAGCTGTCAGCTGCGACGGCTGGTTGGTCGTGACATTCATCTCCACCGGCATGTACTCGGATGCCATATTACCCATGATGACTTTATAATAGCGCACCCGTCTGACATCGCAGATCTCGCGGACAGGAACAGGGACACCCTGTTTGTTCAGCACGGCTCCGTTTGCCATATGTTCACCTATCGGCGTCTCATTGCCCGCCATCACAACGGGAAGGATCTGGTGTGACGACCTCAGCTCTCCTATCTCATTACGGTTCAGAGCACTCCTGATAGCGGGATAGACTGTATTAGGATCAACATCGTATAATAACATCTTCACCGGGTCAAGCCTGATCTCTATCTTCTCCTCCAGCTGCGGGGCCATGACCCCTGCCTCAGGCCAACGTTCCGCGAGCCTTGCAGTGACATCTGTCATCTTGTCTACCGGCGGCACCGCCTTCTCCGCGGCCAGCGCCACCTCAACAACAAGGGGCGTCTCTGAAGCAGCAAAGATCTTCTCAAAGATGTTTTCCTGAGGCCTGACAGTCATCACTGCCTCCGGGAAGCGCGAGGGCAGGTAAGCCGTCAGTAACTCACGGATCTCATCAACCGCTCCATAACCCGCCGCCCTGATATATATCTTCGCCGATGAATAAGGCTGATCATACTCTCGTGTGAATATAAACTGCTGCTCACCGACAAAGCTGTTTGTCTGTACCGCCCTCTCTCCCAATTGGTCAACCAGAGCCTGTATCCGTGCCGAATTCTCCTGCAGATCAATATTCTCATTCCAGTCGATCATCACTATCATCTCATCCTGTACTATCGTGGGAAACTTCTCCTTCCTCATGCTTAAGAAAAAGAAGAGCATTACAGCGATTGTCACCCCGAACAGAGCCATCACCGTCCTTCGGTGCCTGAAGAAAAAGTTCATTCCCCCTTCATACTTTTCCTCGAGGTTCTTTAGGCTGATACGTTTCACAAAACGGGTCAGCGCGCCCTCCTTCCCGCTTCGATAGATCAGGTGATAGACCGTTGGCAGAAGCATGATCCCTACCAGCAGTGAGACTCCCTGGCCAATGATGATTGCAATAGCCTGGTCATAAAACAGCGCCCCGGCAGTGCCACTGAGAAAGATAAGCGGCACAAACACGGCACAGGTGGTGAGCACTGACGATATTAAAGGAGTGATAACCTCATTGGTACCCCTCACACATGCATTGATAAGCTTCTCCCCCCTGTCGGTCCACTGGGTGATGTTCTCAATTATCACTATTGAGTTATCAATCATCATGCCAATTCCAAGGATCAGGCCGGCAAGCGAAATGACGTTCAGCGACAGACCCACAAGATAAAAGAAGAGCAGACTGATCACCAGCGTCGTCGGTATGCTGATTCCGATTATCAGAGGTGAACGGGCATCCTTCAGGAAAAAGAACATTATGAAGAACGCCAGCAGGCCTCCAGAGATAAGGCTCTGTCTCAGGTTAAGCAGTGAATAATCAAGAAGGCGTGTCTGGTCCTGCGAGATCTCAAACTCCATCTGGGGGTAATCCGTGCGGAACTGGCTAACCATCTCGTCCATCTTCTCTTCCAGGTTCTCCATCCGGGCGGAGGCCTCTTTTATTATCGCCAGCACCACCGCCTGATGATTGTCCGAGTAAGAGACGCCTCCTGCTCGCCGGGTTCTCAGGTCAACAACAGCTATGTCCCTTATCTTAAGCAGCTTTCCCTCCTTCTTTAGCCATATATTACGTATATCATCCACCCCCTTCAGATTTGAATCAAACTCCAGGTTATAGAGATACTTGCCATCCCTGACCATGATGCTGCTGACATTGACATTGTTCATGCTCACGGCGCTGATGATATCTTCGTCAGTTATTCCGAGGCTTTGCATCTTTCGCTCATCCGGCCTGATAAATATCTCTCTGCTTACCTGTCCGGTGATGTCGGCCATGGCTACCTCGGGGAGCTGTTCTATTCGCTTGCGGATGATGTTCCCCGCGAAGTCGCTCAGATCAGCAAAGGCGGATGCATCTGCTGATTCGTCCGCCAGGGTAATGTTAAGCATGAAGACAGGTATGTCGGTGGCGCTTGCCTTTATCACCCTTGGGCGGTCCAGATCGCGGGGAAGCAGGTTCATGGCAGCATCGATCTTCTCATTTACCTCCATGAATGCCAGGTCTATGTCATTGCCAAAGGCGAATTTCATCCTTATGATAGCGCTGCCGTTACGCGATTCCGAACGGATGTCATCAACACCCTCCACCTGCATCAGGCTCCTGCGGAGGACGCTCACCACGCTGCTCTCTATCTCGCGTGAGCTGATGTCAGGACGCGAGACCGCCACCGTGATCTCGGGGATATCTATGTCAGGCATCAGTGATACAGGAAGCCTCCCCGAGGCAGCTATGCCGAGTACAATCACTGCGAGGAAACTCATTATCACGGCCACCGGCCGCTGTACAAGGAATCTAACCATGGTGAACGCTATTATCAGTTTTATCAGGGTTCTGAGGTTCTGCATTGCCGGAATTGCTTTGAAGACCGGCCGGGCCAGAACGGTCAGCATGATCTGAGAACCTTCCTGCCACCGGGAATACTGTGTGGTCCCTCCTCAGCATCATCGGCTGAAATACAAGCACCCCCAACATGCTGAAGAGCAGTCCACCGATGGCTCCAGCCGCCAGCGCAAACCAGAACCGCTCATCCCTTCCTGTAAGAAGGAACGGCAGAAGGCCGACAATGGTAGACAGAATGGTAAGAATAACGGGGATGATCTTCCCGTTGAATGCCTTAAGGTATAGCCTCACCGCCGGAAGAGGTCTTCCGGAACGCTTCAGCCTGTTGTAATCGTCAAGGATGTAAAGCGCCGAGTTGACAGCCAGTCCGCACAGGAGGATCATCGCTGCAAACACCCCCTCATCAGCCTGGATCTTAAACAGTGAAAAGGTAATGAAGACCCCGATGAAAGAGAACGGTATCAGCCCGAGCACTATGAACGGCTGGCGCAGCGACTCGAGCAGGATGGCGCAAACCAGGTAGATGATGGCTATGACAAGCAGCAGCAACGGGTAGTTGTTTTTCTGCGTGAACCATGAATAAGTGTAAGAACTGGATCGTACCGAATAGCCCAGCGGCAGGAGAGCTGCCGTCTCCTCAATGTTACGATCCCTGATGATCCTGGCCAGCTCATAGTTCCCGATGAAATCGTATGTCACTGTAATGATATACTGCTGGTCCTCGCGGCTGATTGAATTATCCGTTATCTCCCTGGTCATGCTCAGCAGATCCTTAAGCTTCACCATACCATGTGACCCTGTAATCATTGGCTCATTGTAGATGTCCCACATCTCGTAGGTCTCTGCATAGGCTGATCTCAGGGTCATCGGGGCAAGGAAGCCTCCCATGTAGACCTGCCCGCCATCCTGTATTTTTCGCGAGAGGCTCAGGGTATGTTCATACAGGTTGTACATATCGCTTCCGGCCAGGGTTACCGACTCCCTGTCAGCCGTGACAATGTTCCTATACTGTTTCTTTACTGACCACCGGTCTTCTCCTCCAAGTATATATACATCCTTTATCCTTCCCTTAGCGCTTGAGATAAGCCGCTCCTTAAGGTCTTCGGCATAGCCGCTCAGAATATCAAAGTTGTAACCCTTCAGAACGATTGAATATGAGCCCCTCAGGTAGTCGCTGTAAACCTGGTTGCTGAAGGCTTTGCCCACACCGTACACCTGGACATGATAACTGCCGATGCCCATCATGTAGTCCTCTATCCTCATCTTCAGGATGAACGGGAATATGGTACGGTCATGCTCCGGCTTGAATGTGACGGTCAGGGATGCCGAGGATAGCGAACTGACCCTGGTGGTAAAACGGTCCACCTCGCTGTAGGCTGCAATCATGTTCTCAAGGCCAAGGCACACCTCATTCATGTCTTCGAGTGTCAGCCCCTCCTCGCTGAGGCCGATGCTTACACTGAGCTGCGTCCGCTCAACATCGTCAGAACCCCTGAAATAGTAATAATTGCTGCTCTTCACCCTGTCACTGAAGAGCCTGAGTGTTCCTCCGGTAAGCTTGTTTACAACGGGTTTTATGTCCGCAACATACTTCCTGCTGCCGAGGGTCTTATTGTATAGCTGCTGCCAGCGGGTCAGCTCAGGCTCAAGGGTGGCAGTGGTCCTGATCTTTTCAACAGGCAGTGAATCCGGAAGCCAGAACAGTGGCAGCCCGAACAGCAGCACAGCCGCGATGATGTATGCCTTCCTGTACCTGATAAATGATTTGATGGCTCTCTCGTAAAACCTTGTGAGGCGCACAGCGAAGCGTTTACGCCGGATATTTGCCGCGGCGCTCTTCCCGCCGAAGCGGTTACCCTGAAAATTTGCCGCGTCGCTCTTCCCGCCGAAGCCGATCGATTGTGCCAGTGAGGGGATGAAGAAAAGTGCCACCAGCAATGAAACCATCAGGTTAATGATCACCACCGCCGCGAAATCGGCCAGCGTGACCCGCGAGGCCTCATCAAGGAAGAAGATCACCACAAGCGCTCCCACGGTGGTCAGTGTGGCTGCCAGGAGTGATATGCCAACCTTTCGGTTATGGTGGTACTTAATATGATCAGTCATCACAATTATATTGCTGATGATCATACCAAATGAGACAGCTATCCCCGCCATGGAATAGAGGTGTATCTCAAGCCTGAACAGCCAGTAGAAGATGAAAGCGATGAAGATGGTTGCCACCATGCTGATGAACAGTATGAGCATGTATTTCAGGTCACGGCTCACAAGCAGAGCGAAGACCAGCAGCAGTATGACCGACAGCGCCGCCCTGAAAAGGTTTCTCGATATCTCCTCCCGGATGAAGCCGGTATTGTCAAGCGAAAGTATCACATCATGGCCGGGGGGTATCTTGCTCTTCATCCTCTTAACTACATCCTTCACCTCCTCAGCAACCCTGATATTATTGACGTTTCTTCCGGCGCTTATCACCATTGCAATTGTGTTGAGGCCGTTTATGCGATAGTAACTGCGGGGCCTCTCATCTCTGAGTTTCACGGTGACAAGATCAGAGAGCATCAGCACCCTGCCGCTCCCGGCAATGACAGGAATATCCTCCCACCTGACCGTATCGGGCCTGTGGCCGACCATAGTCAGATATGTCCTTTGCATTCCTGATGAGAGCGGGTTATCCACTCCTCCGCCAGCCTCCCGGACAGAGAGATATGCTCTTATGGCATCACGTACCTGACCGGGGGTCACTCCCATTGAAGAAAGAACCTGCTGATCATATATCAGTTCCCACGCACGTGGTGTCGCACCGTAGATATCCACGCTGTAGACACCGTCAACAGATGCTATTGCCGGCTTCAGCAGCTCCTCCGCAATACTGAAGATATAGGAAGGAGCCTCATTGCCTGTTACCTGGTAGCTCAGTATTACCGATCCGCTTGTATTCGACGGCATATTCATCTGTATAACCGGGTAAGAGACCCTGTCGGGAAGGCGTGAGTGGGCATCGCGGATGAGTGAGGCCACCTCGAAACGTTTGGTGCGTAAATCGGTATTCCTGTCGAACTCCACGGTTATCTCCCCGCTCTCGTTGTTTGTGGTGGAGGAGAGGCGACTGACACCGGGGAGGGTGCTTATCACACCCTCAAGGACTGAGGTGACCTGTTGCTCAACCACCCTGGCGGCGGCATCAGGCCATGTATAGCTTACTGTCAGTGAAGGAAGAAAGCGGGTGGGGTTCAACTGCAGTGACAGCAGAGGCATTATTGCTGCTCCGGTGATGATGAGCACCACGAAGAAGATGTTCAGGCTGAAAGGCGAAAATCGTGGTGTCTGTTCACTCGGGGAACTCATTCCTCTTTCACCTTTGTTTCATGAGCGAGGTTAGTGTTGCCTCTCACTATGACCAGGTCGCCGGACGTGAGGCCCTCGCTCACGGAGACCATGGAGCTGTTCTCAGACTCAATGGTGACATACTTCCATATTGCCAGAGAGTCCTGTCTGATGAAGACCACATCTTTCCCCTGCCTGATCACCAGCGCTTCTTTGGGAATGACCATCCTGTTATATTCCGGCTTCCTGATGAGGACCCTGACATTCATGCCGTCAATGAGCCGGCCGTTGTTCCTGAACTCGGCCCTGACGCGTATCATGCCGCCATCATCAACCTGCGGATTGATCTCCACTATCTTCCCCTGGATGAGAAGACTGTCATCAACAAAAGGAATTATCCCCACGGGCATTGAAGTGGTGATGAACCGGTATTCAGACTCCATCACGGGGAACTCTATATACATCACATCGTTGGCAATCACCGTG
>JAVEYS010000054.1:0-20882 GCA_034003345.1 Bacteroidales bacterium | reverse complement strand
AGGTATATGCATCTTTAAATTATCCGGACACTTCACTTGCCGATGAGAAACCAAGGTTAAAAATGGTCTATCCAAATAAGTATTCAAGGATTGATAGCAAAGAAAAGTGGGAAGACATTTTGCCGAATGATACCGTATGTGTTTTTATTTTAAGCAAAGATACAGTTGATAAATATAGTTGGGATGAAATTAGGCGTGATTATAAAATTTTAAAACGCTATGATTTGAGCATACAAGATTTAGAAAATAACCAATGGACGATAACGTATCCATAATCAAAAAGCCCCGGACTTCAGGGGCTCTTTAGTTATAATACGTAAGCTTGTCTTGCATTAAAATCCCGGATCAGGGCATTTAGTACCTTTAGGATAGACTTTTTCTCATCCTCCGGCATCTTGTCGAGCTGTTTGAATTGTTTGATCAGCTCGGCATCTTTCAGAGCCTGTTTTGCTATATCTTTCTTTCAATTGAACGCTTTCAGTTGAAAGAAAAAATTTTGTATATTTATGGTAATAACGTTCTTTGAAAAAAAGCACTAACCCTGGTCATTAAAAAGTTGTGGTACTTATGTAAAAATGGGGCTTACAGGTATGCCTATTGCCTGAACAACCCTCTGGTTTATACAGATCCAAGTGGGGAGTTTCCATGGCTGGCAGCTGGAATAGTTGCCATCTTTACCTATTTTAAAACAGCACATGATAACCGTGACAAAGAAACAGATAGATGGGCATGGAATCTCTTAGATTGGTTTAAGAAGGGTAATAATACAAACATACAATTTGGAATTAGTACTAATTCAAGCTTTTCTGATTTTACAATATTTGGAGGAATAGGTTCTGACGGAATTGTCCCGGCAGTTTCATACAACACAAATTATGGTCTGGGTGTTGGCAATGCTATCAATCCAGGATTTAATGAGTTTTATTACACTTCGATCAATTATAATGCAGGTGAAGAAAATTTGATTAGAAATATAAATTCTATAAAGCGAGATTGGAATGGACCATTTTATATAGGTGATGCGGAAAAAGGAATATATTGGATGAAATATTATTCGCGAATGGCAGACAACGAATTGCTTGTTTATGAAACAACCCAGGGCCTGTATTATGATACATTTAGTGGTTATTCGCATGACTGGGGTGAATATAAAATGAACTATAAAGATGCTAAAGGAATTTATCATGCCTATTCATATGTCTATTGGGATCAGAATGAAATAGTGTTATCCCAATGCTTGATTGTATCCAGGGCAACAGTTAAATATGTTATTCACCCCCATCCTGGCGGAAGTGACGTAGGTCTGGCAGACTTTAATTTTGGCGCTTCTCATAATGTACCAGTCATAGCCGTGGGATTGTATAACAATAACATCACCTGGTACAAATATCCTCAATACAAAACACCGTATGTACTAACTCCATCAGAACTTTACGAAATGATAAATCGATGAAAAAAGTTGTTTTTTTTATATTATTTGGGTCAATACTATCAATTCGCCAAATTACAGCTCAAAATGATACTTTATTGTTTTATGATTTTTATTATGATCAATTCAAGTTTGATAAACTTATCCTATATGTTGATCAGAAAATTTTAAACGATGGTTCAAAAATTTGTACCGTGTTTACACCATGTAATTGGTATGAACTTATTTCCACAATACCCTTAGAATTTTACATAGTAAAAAAACGGGCCTTAATCTGTTTTTTTAATGGGAAAGAGGATTATTCAAAAATTAAAGAGGATTATGTAGTAAATTATTGGAATACTTTAAAAGATTTCTTTGATGAAGAAGATGAGTTCGAACTAATTTCATGGGAAAAAAGACAGTTAAAAAGGATTAAAGGGCCAGGAATATGTGATCCACCAATTTTTAGTTTAATAGTAAAAAATGGCAGGATTATGCAAGAGACATATGCGAAAAGTAGATTGTATTGGGAGAATTATATTCAATATGATTTTGATGACGATAATTAGCAATACAATATGAATAAAATTTTCTATTTCTTGGTTCTTATTTTCTTACTCTCAAGTTGTTCTCACATAATAGTAAGAAGAGGCTATTATAAAGTAATTTCTGAACATTCAAATTGTAATGTTTTTATTAAAAAACAAATGCCCATTCCAGCCTCATTAAAAAAAGTCGGAGAAATAAAGCTTGGCGAGAGCGGGTTCTCAATTACCTGCAGTGAGGAACATGCTTTAGAATTGCTAAGGAAAGAAGCTTGTTCTGTAAATGCTACAATTATAAACATTGTTGAAGAATCAAGGCCTGATTTATTGAGTTCATGCTATCGTTGTAGAGCTGAGTTTTACATTAATACTGATGATAATATTACTTATCAAAGTGATGAACAATATAATTCTTCAAATGTCGATAAACGAGTTTCTGATGACCGCATTAGAAACACTTTTATTGCAATCGGGACTATTGGTTTAAGTTGTGTTTTATTATTTCTTACTTTTTAAAATGATAATACCCATAACTTGCATTATGTAATTATAGATTTGGGGACCGTTTTTCTTGGTGTGTCTTTTTGTGTGAGCGCCAAGGCAGCTCTTGCCGGTTTTGTTTTTTACCTCTTAAAATCAATAAATACAAATACAAAAGCCGGCATGTGCTGCAAGAGCATCGGCCACAAAAACCCTGACAAAAATAGATGCAGAAGGGATGGCCGAGCGGTGGCCTTCTAATAAAACAAAGCTGATTTTTTCTTTCAATTGAAACGCTTTCAGTTGAAAAAAGAAAATGATTATCTTTAGAGTTAAGAACGTTCTTTGAAAAAACACCAGACACCTGGTCATTGAAAAGTCCGGCCGGGAGTGTTAAAAGTGGCTTTACTGGTATACATATTGCCTAAATAACCCATTAAAGTATACGGATCCGAGTGGTGAGTTTTTTATAATTGATTCCTGGCTTATAGGACTTTTTAGTGGTGGGTGGAAAGAAGCCAATAAAAGAGCTGCAAACGATATTAAAATATGGGGTGGATTATTTGCGAGTGATCCTAATAAAGGTTTTTTTGGCCGGGTATGGGAGACCATCTCAAGGTTTACATGGCAATTACCACAAACTATTGGTGGCTGGGGTACTGCACAGGCTTGTAATACGTTAGGCCTTAAAGGTGGCGTTGAATCTGTTAAGTATAAATATGGAGCAACAGTTGTTTCCACACAAAATAGTTGGGATGGGGCAGCGATAACACAGGGAAGTTATATTGTTGGAGGGAGTGAGCTACAAGCTGATCCGAATAATAGTCTTTTTCAACATGAATATGGACACTATATTCAAAGCCAAAGCATGGGCTGGGCCTATTATCCAAGAGTTGGGATACCAAGTGCTGGAAGTGAACATGGAAAATATAAATTAAGTTACCCAAGCCATAATTACCATCCAGTAGAACAAGATGCTAATAGAAGAGCCTTTCTATATTTTAATAAAAATGTAACTGGATTCCAGAATGATACCTATTTGAGTGATAATTTAGGATGGAATTTTGTAAAAAATCCTCTAGATGTTTACAAAACTGGGCAAGGTGTTTATATAGACTATAATAATTCTTATGATTTACAGCTCTTAAATAATCTAAAAGTAAGAGCTACTCTTGGTGATTATATGAGCTGGCTTTATGGAGGACCGATAGGCGCAGCTTTATATGGATGGTATAATTCATACAATTACAATAATTAAATCGCATCATGAGAAACTTTATTTTAATCTTAACTTCTATAATTCTCGTTTCAGTTACCTGTGATCGGGAAGGGGAAAATTGTCATCGCAAAATAATGGTTATCAATCATTCAACGAATAGCATTGTACAGGCATTGAATATAAAGAATACTGCAGGAAAATGCTTCCTTACTGGATCAACCATTCTTCCAGAAGGGATTTATGAATATACTAACAGAAGTTGCTATGAAGATGTCCTTTCAGCTGGTGAAACATTTGAATTTTATATAATAGATCCTAATCATTACAATACTCCTGGTGTTTTTTATGATTGCGACTCAATTGAAATAAAAAACACCATTCTAAAGCATTATATGCTAACACTCGAAGAATTAAAGAGCAGTAATTTTATTGTTAATTATCCGTGAGATTTGAGCTATTTATAGATAAAAAATTAGCCGGATTGTTCCGGCTTTTTTTATAGTGTTGCCAGAACCAAAGACCATATTCATGTATTGAAAGACGGCAATCAATTGTATGCACTAAATATTGATGGTACTACTCACGATGGGTCAAAAGCAAGGCTGGGAACGAAAGAACTGAGCTTCTTAAAGAGTATTGGATTTACACCACCTAAAGATGGGATCCTTGAATGGAGATCATTGACAAGAGATAAAGTATATTTTGCATATAAATGTTATCTCCTGTTTGATTAAGTAAGAGTATCTTTTGTTTTTTCAAATTTTTCAATTCGGATATTAGTTATAGGAATTTTGTAATGATATCTATCGTCACTCATGGTACTTGTTTTAAATCAAGGGGCATCCATAGTAAATGTGATAATAAAGGTAAAAAAGAAAGAGATATAGTATCTAGGCGAAGGGAAGAATCTCATCCAAATTTACCAAAACTACACAGTAGCTCGATTGGCGGATAGCCTAATCAGATCATATTTGAGGGTATATCCACCGTGAAGCCGTCTCGCTTAATCTGATTGATCTCATCCAGCAGCTCCCTCTCGTCATCGTTCTGGGGAGTTCTGTGTCCCAGTGTCAGATAGGCATAAATGGTCTCATATTCCAAGTCCATGCTGTTATAATCTGGCTTCTTTCCGTTCAGGTTGGCCTCCATATTAAAGCTCCAATCCACTTTGCTATTAAGGTCGTATTTGATTGCCATGTCTTCATCGTTTAAGGGTTAATTGTCATATATCAGCACATCGTTGACACTTTCTTAGCAAAGTAAAATATCAGGACTTCGTTTACACATGATAAAGAACAACATATAATTTTCAGCACAAAAGTTTCTAAGATTGCCCCCCTAGGGGGGCGCGCCTTCTAAGCAAGGCAAAATATCATCAGTTCATTGACATATTGTTATTCAGTCAACAGGCATAGCAAACGGGAAGACATGATGGATTATACTATCCTGGATTACAAGGAGAACATGTTCGTCTATAACTATCTCGGCAATAACATAAGTGTACACTAACTCCTTCTTCACAGTGAAGCCGGTTCCAAGTATTGAAAGCCTTCTGTCGCTCCTCACAAAGCGAATGAAAATGACCGAACCGCTAACCAGGGGGATCGGGTCCTCCAGATTAATTGACCTAAGTTTATGATCCTGGCAGGTAGAATGGATTTGGTTGGGGTATCTTCCTCTTTGGCTTGAGTACCGGTGATTTTGATTATGAAAATCCGAGAACTCAGGTGCCTTCATTTCAAGGTCTTCAAACGCGGCGAACTTCTGAGCTGCATAGAAGTACTTGAATAAGGTCCAGTTAAACTTTTCTATTACTCCGTTTCTCCAAGGCTCCGAGGGAGGTATGAAGATAGGAGTAACTCCCTGAGACAGTACCAGACGCAGGACGATGCCAAAGTTCCTCGGGAAGCGGTTACTCCCTCTAAATGTCAACTCATTATCCATTTGGAGATAGTCAGGTATACCGTATACGGTCCAGAAGTGAACAATGCTGTTTGCTATTGTAATAGAGCGTTTATCCTTAATCGAATAAACACCAGCATGATGGTTCTCAGTGTCAACAATGTTCTGAAAATAGAACCGGGAACCCCCTGTGAGGTACCGTGGTCCTACCAGATCCATCTGTTGAACCAGAGTAAAGTGGTTCGGATATTCTATCCCTTTTCTTTGTTTAACACTGCTGGGATTGATCAGATTGTTCCGTTTCAATATCCGATTGATAGTCGGTATTGATGGTGGCTTCAGACCCATGTGCTCTATCTCATACATGATACTCAAAGCACCAGTCTGAGAGTAAGCGCGACCTTCAAGAGCTTTTCTGACATTGACAACCAACTCCTCATCTTGTAGAGCAACTCTTTTGCATGAGTGCTTTGGTGAAGTCGATTCGGATAGGTACCAGGTGTCTCCTCCTTTGGTTCGATAACGGGTAATCCATTTATAGACCCATTGGCGTGAGCGTCCAAGTTTCCTGCTAATATCAGAAATTGAATCTCTTTTGAGATACAGTTCCGCAGCCTGTTTCCTGAGAATGAATTCGTCTTCCATAATCATTATGCTTATGGCGACGAATGAACAATATTTCAAAGAACGAGAAAGGCCTACTTGTCAACGATGTTCTGATATTTTGGTGTAAACGATGTATTGATATCTATCAGTTAATTGGTAAGATACTATTTAAATTTGATAATAGCGCCTCTTTATCTTTCCTGGCTTTGAGTTCTTCCATAAACTTAGTCCATTCTCTTTCTGCTGTGCCTATAAAAATGACATTACAACACCCCTCTTCTTTCCATTGGGATGCAGCAATCGAGAGTGCCACCCACGATTCTTCAACTCTACTGTAAATAATGGGATTTGAGGGCAGGTCCTTTGGATTAATCTCTCCATTCTGAATGGCCTTGAGTAAGGCTATTTTATCTTTTCGTGTATTTATCATATTTCTTGTATTAAGGCCATTTTTAGACCGTTTAAGCAATCTGCTTGCATTAATAATGGAATCTATTGATTCGAGGTTAGTTTGCCTATGATCGCATCTATGGTCCCATCAGAGAGCTTCTCAAGGTTCACCTCCATACTTGTAGCCGTTAATTTAGGCAAAACAAACTCTGACAACTTTATGAGATAATTGATTCGTTGAGCCGGTTCCAGGCTATTTAAGATTGTTTTTAACTTGGCCGGGGTCATCTCTTGGCTGCGAACATTAGAAATTACCTCCCTTAGTTCCGTTGTCGCTTTGTTCTTGGAGCCCGTTGGCCTCCCTGCCGGATTACCGGTCTCTCCTTTTTTAAACTGTGCCATACCCTGTAATTTTTCTGTTGTTAATGGACCCGGACTTTTCCCGGGCCTGCCCTTTTTATGGAGTCCATAAACTACCTTAACAATTTATGTCTTTCATTGCTTTAATGAACTCAGTCTCATCACCTTTGCAGTGGATTCTATCATTGGAGGCACAATAGTTAACTGTTTTCATTAGTTCAGCGAACTGATTCTTGGGGAGGCTGGATAAAAGCTCCGGGGAGGCGCTGCTGCTCGCCTCCCTCAGAGCCAGCACAACCGCTGTGACTCCCTCACGGATAACATGGTTGCGTTTAATGAATGTATGTAACGCTATCATTCGTATGTAGTATTATCTCACCTTGGCGACCGTTACGATTCTTAGCAATGTTAACAACCATTAAGCCATTGGCTGACTCTTCAACTCCGGCTATCATTGTTTTGATAAGCCCGTAACATGAAGGACGCATGACCATTAGAACAATATCCGCATCCTGTTCAATAGCTCCCGACTCTCGGAGATCTGATAGCATAGGCTTCTTGTCACCTCTCCCTTCCGGCTCACGATTCAACTGGCTAAGGGCAATGACCGCAATATTAAGATCCTTAGCGATGCTCTTCAAGCCCCTTGATATATAACTGATCTGCTGCTCCCTGCTGGTCTTGAACTGCCCGACCCCCTCCATCAACTGAAGGTAGTCGACTATAATCATCTTGATATCGTGTTTTATGATCAACTTCTTTGTCTTCGACCTAATATCTACGAGAGTTGCCGCAGAGGTGTCATCTAGAAAGATTGGAAGCTCTAACAGTGGAGCGGAGGTGTCAACCAACTGCTTCATATCACAATCACCCCGAATCAGTTCAATATTTGTATAATCTGACGCACCTGACAGAAACCTAACACCAAGTTCTGACTCTGACATCTCACATGAGTAAATGACAACAGCGCTACCAAACTCCGCAGCATTTTTGGCAACCTGAAGAGCGAGAGCTGTTTTACCATGTGACGGCCTGCCTGCAATAATTGTCATCTCACCGGCCTTAAATCCACCCGTGGCACGGTCCAGATCGGTGAGACCGGACGGCACGCCAATAAGTTTTATCTCTTCGCTGATAATCTTCTGAATCTTAACCAGAGTTTCATCAACAACCTGCCCCAACTGTTTAGGCTCCTTGGAATAAATCTGACTTGATATTGTCAACAGGTCTGTTTCAACCTTTTCAATAACAGTATAAAGATCTTGTGTGAGTGCCGACTCAACAAGATCGGTCCCAGCCTTTATATACTGCCTGAGTAAATATGACTCCTTAACAAGTAAAGCATGGTTCACTATCAAAGCAGAGGACATGATCCGTGATGACAGGTCTGTTATTGTTATTAAGGTTTCGGACAGACCCCTCTTTCGTAGTTCCACGGATAGTGTTGTAAGATCAAGCCCTGCCGACAGGTCTACGCACATTTTAAACACCTGCCCCAGGACCGGGTTGTAAAACATCTCTGGTTTTAATATCGCCTTCACCTCATCAATTGTGCCGGGCCAACCTACCAACGTACCGATAACAGCCTCCTCGGCCTCATTGCTGTGTGGTAAAATTTTATCTGTCATCATGTTTTAGTAGATTTTTAAATTCTATTTTTAGCATAGCTGATTTATTATTTTCATTGTTTACATTATTGTTTGGGTGCCCGTTGCGTTTCCGTTGCGGTTCCTCTGTGTGTAGTGATGTTTGGTAACTGTCATAATTACATATTGTTATCCGTGTAGTAGTTTTGAGATTTTCCGAAACAATCATGTTTTCGCCTTGTAGTAGTTTAAAAAAATCCCTCACTGCTCCCTTGCTGATATTCCAATCCAATGCCCATGAATTTAAAGACCTTACACTTTGCCCTCGTTTGCACTCGATTAATGAGGTGCCGATTAATACCTTCTTGTGGGTATGATTAACAGTTATCAGCATATCTATCCACCTTTGAAACCGCTCGGGAGATTCCCATATCCAGTGCCCTTTAACTTTTCTTTGTAGTGAGATCCACCCCTGTTCGTCATAGTTTTTCATCCTTGTAGCAGATTATTGTCCTCAATTATAGTGCATCATACAACAGTCTAAAATCGTTGAATGAACGGACAAGCCAATACACCCCTACAGCACTTTCTATTGCCTTCTGATATTTCTTCTGAGCCTCGGACTGCTGGTCTTTCCCGATTTTGACCTCGATCTTTACCGCCAGGCCCTGAATCACTGCGCTTATATCAGCAGTTCCCTTCATGCCGGTGGATGGGAGCCATTTCCCTGCGCCAATTTTTCGGGTGTGCCCTAGTACGTCGGTATAGGTTTGTGACTTGTCTACATACCTTCCGATACTATTGATCCTTTCGGCCTGTCCACCAGTGAAGCGAATAAAATCAATGACACACTTCGTCAGTCCGTTGGCTGTACGATCTGTGTATTGAGGAGTGGTACGGGCATATTCTGGCAGGTTTGGGTGCTTTTCTCGATCAACCGATCCGTATCGGTCCTTTAACTCTCTCAAAGCGCTGTGTGAAGCTGGGTCTGTCCTTGGCTTGACTTTAGTGGTAGCCATATTCACTCGAGCTTCCACTTTTATATCCCTTCCATTGAGTTAAGCTCCCTGATGGGCTTACGTCTTTTAGATAGCATCCAGTCAATTAATTCCTGCTCAGAAAATATCCATCTCCGACCAAGTTTTGAGCCGCCTATTTCACCACGATATTTACGTAATGTTCCAACAGGAGTACTTAATAGCTCGGAAGCTCCTTCAATAGTGTATGTTTTAACCATTTTTTGCCTTTATTGATTAGTATCGAAGGCAAAAGTATAGTTATTGCAAACTACTGACAAACAATTAGATGGCTAATAAAAGGATATGTTTTACGGATTACTAGGCAAATGATTAGCAACGGTTTTAGCATAATAGTTATCACTCGTTTTTGCTTGCTCTTTGGTTGGCTTTGGGAAGATTCCATAGATTACACCTAGTTTGCCAATGAATGAATGTCGCTGCCGGGGTGAAGGAAAGTCCCTAGTTTCAGCCATAATAAAGTAATCAATACTGTGAATGAATTTATTGATAAAGAAATATTTTTCTGGTGCTCCTCGGCCTGAAGTTCCGAAATGCTCCATCCATTTGTTAACCTCATAGATGACAAGAGTCTTTTCATCATCTTGGAGTACACTTCCTCCTGTCATAGGATCAATCTCGATGGAGAGATCTTCCCACTTCCTCCCAGAATATATTTCAGCCACAGAATCAAGAATGAAGGATCGGAATTTGTCTAATAATTTTCTGTTGGTGATTCTAATGGATTTAGAATTAGAATCGCTAACTAAGAGTAAAGACTCTGTTTTGTACTCAATAATTGAAAGGAAAAGTGTGAATAGTTCTTTCTTATACTTTAGTTGAGCAGTAAAGTCCCCGTATCCAGACGTGGTTAAAGTAAATTGATCTTGAGTAAATTTTACTAACCAGCTTATGAAATATAAGTTGAAAAATGTGTCAATATGATTCTGCATCGAATTTTCATTACATAGTACCGCTATTTCATTGTACACTGCAGAATGTTCTTTCTGACGGCTTTCTTCCAACTCATATTCCAGATGCCTGAAATACTGTCCCGGATTGGTTTCAAAGTCATAATGCTCTGAAAAGCATTTTCTCAGGAGCTCAAGGTCAACCTTCACTTTTGTCATAGTCTTAGAACCTAGTTACTTTTTCATATGCCTCTATAATCTGGTCGTCAGTAAAGCCCTCCAGATATTTTTCTGTGGTTGCTGCACTGTTATGACCTAACTGGTCACCGATGAACTTGACACTAGCTCCAGCCTGCAACAGCTGGGTTGCAATTGAGTGTCTTGCTACATAAGTCGTGATGTGTTTTGTTATCCCCAGGTCTTTGGCAATAGCATTCATTGACGCATTTACCATTTTTCCAAACTGGTCAATTTTCATTTTCCGAGTTGTTGCACTCATCGTATTGTCAAGGACAGGCAATAGGAATGAGTTTTTCCCCTCTACTTTCCATCTGTTTATAAGTGCAGCAACAGCTTCTGTAAATGGAATTTGGATTACCTTCTTTTCATGGCTAGTCCGGATGGTCTTTTGTCGGGAATAGAAAACAAATCCATCCTTGATATTTATTGCTTTAAGTAAACATAAGTCAGTGGGGTTTATACCCCCCAAATAGAACATCAACTTAAACGAATCAAAGTAAAATCTGTATGGATGGTCGTCAGGAATATGATGCTCAAATATTTTCTTCAATTCCGACCTGTCAAGTGCTATTTTCCTGCCATTGCCTTTGGGTATCATAAACTGACCCCGCTCCGCACTTCGATTAAAAGGGTAGTAGGTTGTTATTCCCCTATTGATAGCAATATTGAATACTGCTCTTAATGGTCTCAAGTAAATACCGATGGTTGAATCGCTTTTCCCGCCATCCTTCATCCCTTTATAATACTTTTTTAATCTGTCAGGAGTAAAATACTCGAAAGGAACATCCCGAACTCCGACAAAATCCTTTAAGGAGTTTCTGGCGTTCCCATAACTTTTGGCTGTTCCTATTCTTTCTTCTGCCTCTAGCTCAGTTATAACTTCATCAAATAATAAAAAGACTTTATTTGTCTTGCTCTTGGCAACAGTCATCACCTTTCTGAATCCCTCAAGAGTAAATTCCGCCATTCCGTCAGCCTTCTTTTGAGCATCAAGCTCAATAGTCTTAAAGACGGTTTGCAGGTCCTTCAGGATTCCTCGCTGTGCCTTCATGGTTTCATTGAAAAGGTCCTCATCAATAGAGAAGTTACCGGGGCCGTCGTATCTGAATTTTGAGAGGAACGACCTGTCTAACTGTCCATTGACTTTATCCTTTGGGATGCCGAGATAAATTCGCTTGTGTTCATGGCTAACCCGGAGTTTAAGAGGATAAAGTTTGCCAACCTTTTTAACACGTGTGTCAAGGTAAATTGTAATTGTCGCTCCCATGGTGTCAAATTAGATAATTACGATACTCAATTTGATACACAAAGATAACGAACATCGAACAATTATGCTAATTATTGAGTAAAATAAGTTGCTGTATATCAGTAATATTAGTAAATGATTGAGAGGTATTGAGAAATATTGAATTGTAGACTGAAACTGACTCTTAATCAGCGGGCCCAGGGTTCGAATCCCTGCAGACCGACCAGATAGCACAAATGAATCCAGGGGCAGAGCATCCCGACTTTAGTCGGGAGGGCCCAGGGTTCGAATCCCTGCAGACCGACCAGATAATAAGCAAAGGGAGCCTCTGACTCCTTATGTCACTATCCCCACCCCAGGATTTCGCTTTACATAGCATCACCCTTCCGAACCAGAGACCTTATCTGATTTTCATGCTATCGAGGAAGAACTAATTAGCAATTGTATTGTTATTCAGGAAATAACATGCAGTTAAATGGAAAAAATAAAAATCGCATTCTTCGATGCAAAACCATATGATATTGAATCATTCAACGAAAACAACAGACAATACGACTTCAATATTAAATACTTCAAGTTCCACCTTACCTCTGACAATGTAATCCTGGCACAGGGGTATGACGTGGTGGTGATTTTCGTAAATGACACTGTCACTGCCGATATGATCATCAAGCTCAAAGAGTACGGAGTGAAGCTGATAGCCCTTCGATCAGCCGGTTTTAATAATATTGACCTCAAGGCCGCCCTGGACATTGTAAAGGTGGTTCGCGTACCTTCCTATTCACCACATGCCATAGCGGAGCACACAGTAGCGCTGATGCTGACTCTCAACCGTAAGGTGCACAGGGCCTATTTCAGGACACGTGATACGAACTTTTCGCTTCATGGGCTGCTGGGGTTTGATATGTACGGTAAAACAGCAGGTGTGATAGGAACGGGAAGGATAGGCAGGGTGCTGGCACAGATACTCAGGGGCTTCGGGATGGAGGTTCTGCTCAACGACAAACACCCGGATGAACAGTTTGCAGAGCAAACAGGATGCAGGTATGTCTCACTTGACGATCTGTTTTCCAACTCAAATATAATCTCTCTCAACTGCCCTCTGACAAAGGAGACCGAGTACATGATCAACACCTCAACCATCAAACGTATGAAAAGGGGTGTGATGGTGATCAACACCGGACGTGGCAGGCTGATTAAAACAACTGACCTGATTGAAGGACTCAAGAGCGGACAGATTGGGTCGGCCGGACTCGATGTCTATGAAGAGGAGAGCGAGTTCTTCTTTGAGGATATGTCTGACAGGGTACTGGCTGATGACATCCTGGCACGCCTGCTCTCTTTTAATAATGTCATCATTACTTCTCACCAGGGTTTCTTTACCCGTGAGGCTATACAAGACATAGCTAAGACCACCCTGGAAAATATTGACGACTATTTTGCCGGGCGAGAGATGAAGAATGAAGTCTGCTTCAACTGCCCCAACTGATCTGATTTCCGGTAGCTGATCAACGCATGCGTCAGCCCATTCCCAAAAAAATAAATCCCGGCAGATAACTATCTGTCGGGATTTTACATTTCTAAAATGATGGTTTATTTCAGTGCTTCATTATAGAGCTCAGCGACCTTCTTCCAGTTAACCACGTTCCAGAAGTTGCTTACATATTCAGGTCTGCGGTTCTGGTACTTAAGATAATATGCATGCTCCCACACGTCGAGTGTCAGAATTGGCTTGCCATGTTTTGCGGCTATATCCATCAGCGGGTTATCCTGGTTCGGTGTCTGTAAGACGAACAGTTTGCCATCGGCGTCAACTGCCAGCCATGCCCAGCCGCTTCCGAACTGTGTCTTGGCTGCATTCTCAAATTCCGTCTTAAATCTGTCAAATGACCCGAATGTCTTATTGATTGCATCCATAAGAGCACCGTCGGGCTGTCCGCCAGCGTTGGGGCCCATGACCTTCCAGAACAGCATATGGTTATAGTATCCCCCGCCGTTGTTCCTTATCGCGGCCGGGAATGCACTGATCTTTGCGAAGATGTCTTCCATTGACAGGTTGTCGATCTTATTTTCAGCTGCTGCCTTGACGAAGTTGTCAAAGTATGCTTTGTGATGCTTTGAGTAATGGATCTCCATCGTCTGGGCATCAATGTAGGGTTCCAGAGCATTGTATGCATACGGAAGCTCAGGAAAAGTATAATTCTGTGCCATAGCTTTGTTGTTTGTTGTTACTATACTCAAAATGAATGTAATAATCAGAATTGTAGTTGTTTTCATTTTGTTATTGTTTTATTTTCTTCAACACTGGCATTCGGAAAATGTTCACGACAGAACATTTTTTTTATGCTGATTTAGTATCTTTAGTTTCAATAAATACTGAATCACTAATATCTCAGACAATGAAATGGCAGGGACGTCGTGGCAGCAGCAATGTGGAGGATCGCAGGGGCATGAGTACAGGAACAAAAGTCGCAGGAGGCGGAATAGGAACACTGGTGATCGTGCTGCTTGTCTTACTCCTCGGCGGTGATCCGTCGTCCATTATTGAGCAACCAGGATCCGAAGCTGTTTCAGGCCCGGTTGTGGCTACGGAGGAGGAGAATCAGATGGCCCAATTCGTTTCGGTAGTTCTTGCCGATACTGAGGAGGTGTGGAGAAAGATTTTTGCAGAGTCTGGGTCCACTTACCGTCAGCCTACACTTGTTCTCTTCCGTGACCAGGTTCAGTCGGCCTGTGGATATGCTACCGCTGCCAGCGGCCCGTTTTACTGTCCAACCGATGAGAAGGTATATATTGACCTCAGTTTCTGCGATGATCTCCAGACCAAATATGGTGCCTATGGTGATTTTGCAGTTGCTTATGTGATTGCGCACGAGATAGGTCACCATGTACAGAACCTGATGGGTATACTTGATGAGGTAAGTGCGGAGCGGTCACGTCTGAGTGAGGTCAGGGCCAATAAGCTTACGGTAAGGCTGGAGCTGCAGGCTGATTTTCTCGCCGGCGTCTGGGCTCACTATGCCGATAAAATGTTTAATTCAATAGAGGCCGGAGATATTGATGAGGCACTTAATGCAGCCTCATCAATAGGCGATGATGTCCTGCAGAAGAAATACCAGGGACGCGTAATTCCCGATGCTTTTACTCATGGAACGGCTGCTCAACGTTCGGGCTGGCTTCGAAAGGGGTGGGAGACAGGCGATCTGAGCCAGGGGGATACCTTCGCGGGCGCTATCTGATGATTGAGTACCTGATAGTTTCAATTCTTGCGGGTAAGAGATTTGCTAATCCCTTCTCTGGTTACCAACATAAAACATGTACTGCTCTGAAAATGGTTCCCCGGCTTTGGTCCCCGGCATCTGATCACTTGTTTTTCATGCTTATCGGCTGACCGGTAGCCTCAAGGACATTCCACCACATCTCTCCATAAATATCTATTTTTTTGCGTCTGGCTACCACCGTAGGGATAGGCATCAAGGTGAACCGGTTGTTCCAGAAGCCTACTACAAAGTCTGTCTTGCCGGCCATGGCAGCATGTACGGCATTCTGAGCCAGCAGATTGCAGAACTTACTGTCGTTCGGATTGGCAGGAGCACTGCGGATGATATAGCTCGGATCAATGTATTTTATTGAGTGACGGAATCCTGCAGCATTGAACTCTTCCTGAATCTTTTCCTTCAGGAATATGCCAATGTCTTTGAACTTGACATTGCCGGAAGCATCCTTCTCCTTTTCTGACGGTCCGAACAGCTCCTGTCCTGCCCCTTCTGCAACGACAACCACTGCATGATGTCTCTCTTCCAGGCGTTTTTTCAGGATGTTGAGGAACCCTCGCGGACCGTAAAGATCAAAGGGTTGCTCAGGTATCAGCACGAAGTTAACCTCCTGTATAGCGATGGCAGCACTTGCAGCAATAAAGCCTGAGTCGCGTCCCATAAGTTTGACAAGGGCAATGCCGTTATATGCACCGCTTGCTTCATTATGCGCATACCTTATCACATCGTTGGCAATGGAAAATGCTGTTTCAAACCCGAAAGACTGTTGTATGAAATCAATGTCGTTATCTATTGTCTTGGGGATGCCTGCAACAGCTATTTTAAGCTTCCTCTTTTTTATCTCCTCATGTATGGCATGAGCACCGTGAAGTGTTCCGTCACCTCCTATGCAGAAGAGCATATTCAGGTTCATTAACTCAATGGCATCAACCATCATGCCAACATCCTGGTTGCCACGTGACGTTCCGAGGATAGTGCCTCCTGAATGGTGGATATAGTTCACCATTGGCGCAGTGAGCTCAACAACCGGATGGTTGTATTCCGGGTTCAGACCCTCAAACCCATATTTTATCCCCAGTATCCTTGTAACCCCGTACCGGTAGGTGAGCTGGTTGACAAGGCTGCGGATGACATTGTTGAGACCCGGACATAGTCCGCCACATGTTACTATGCCTGCCTTTGTCTTGGCCGGTTCAAATAGGAGGGTATCTCTGGGTCCTGCCTTTTCAAATGATATAGGCGTCTCCCCCTTTGCCAGGATAGTTTTGATATTATCCACAGAGACATCGTAAAGCACTCTGTCATTTTCATCAACAAATTTATAGACCGGACTGTCAGTCGTCCGGGACTGTTTCAGGGGTGATGTAACGTTCCCCTTGCCAAGGTCCGGAACAAGAAAGTCTTTATATTTCATCATAGTAAATTTTGATTAATAAGGTATGATAGCTTGTCCCGCAAAGCGGGAGAAAACCCATGTATTATATTTATTACTGCCATGTTTAGCTTCGCTGATCTCGCAATCCCGGTTATGTTTTTGGAAACATGGGTGTTTCATAGTTTGACAGTGATACTGATTAAATGAAATTAACTTATTTTTTCGTGGAAGTCAAAATTACATTTTTTTTCCATGGATGAAGCAGGCAGATGGGAGGCACCGGATATCATGCAGAAATAATCAGAACGTCCGGAAACACAATTAAACAGAACTCTCCTGCTATATGAGAAAGTAAAATTGAAAGAGATTTATTAAAGAAAAATTATTGAATTCAGTATCTTACTGTATTATATTTACTTCCTGATAAATATCGAAGGTACAAGAATATGGTAACCTGGATTAATGAGAATCAGTTAAATAAAAAAAATAGATCATTTTGAACGCCCCTATAAATTTCCGGAATGGATAAATTATCAAATAGAACTATAATATCCAGGTCACATGAACGATCAAAGAAATTCGGTGTCAAAACTGATAGTATATTTCCTCGCTTTATAATTAAAGGTGATGAATTACAACACACTCTGGAACTCAACCATGAGCTTATACAGGTTTCTGACCCGATTGTTGATCAGTTGCTGTTATCTGTCAGGGAGACTGGATTTATAATAATACTGACGGATGCAGAGGGCTGCATTCTTATTATCAAAGGAGGAGAAGAAACAATTAAGACCGCCAGGGATCTTAACATGATTACCGGTGCTTTCATGAGTGAAGAGAGCATCGGGACAAATGCAATGGGGACTGCAATAAGCGAGGATTCTGCCATTCAGGTTACCGCCAGGGAGCATTTTATTTCAATATACCACCAATGGACTTGCTCGGCTGCTCCAATCCATTTCGGAGGGAAAATAATCGGAGTCCTGAACCTGACAGGTTTTGCCGACCTTGTGCATCCTTATATCATGGGATTGGTACAGGAGGCTGTTGATGCTATTGAGAGCAAGCTTATCTCTAACCAGGTGCGGACTGAACTGGAAGCATCAAACCGTTTTGCTTTTGCAATGATGAATAATCTTGCATATGGAGTTTTTGCCATTGATCTCAATGATGAGATCCTGTGGGTGAATGATACTGCCTGCCGTATTTTAAATATACGACGTAAGAGTCTTATTCAAAAACCCATCAGGCAGTTTGTCCCTGCATGGGATGATATAATGAAAACTCTTCTGGACGGACAGCAATTTCTTGACCAGGAATGCAAACTTGCCGTGAAAGATCTGAAAGAGAGATTTCTTTTTACCGCCATACTTATTCAAAGTGAAAATGGCGAAATACTTGGTTACCTTGTTACATTCCGTCATTTCAGTAACATGTTGAAACTTGCCAATAAATACACAGGATCCCAGGCAAATTATACTTTCGATGATATTATAGCCAAAAGTCGCGAGATGAGTGATTTGGTAAACTACTCAAAGACAATAGCTAACAGTCCTTCCACAATTCTGATTACGGGTGAAAGTGGTACAGGGAAGGAGGTGTTTGCCCAGGCAATACATAATGCAAGTGAACGTAAAGATTCTGCTTTCGTCGCAATTAACTGTGGCGCCATATCTCCTTCACTTATAGAAAGCGAGCTGTTCGGATACGAAGAGGGAGCTTTTACAGGGGCGAAAAAAGGAGGCCGTCCCGGTAAATTTGAATTGGCCAATAACGGAACGATATTCCTTGACGAGATAGGAGAGATGCCATTGGATATGCAGGTTAAACTCCTGAGGGTAATCCAGGAAGGGGAAGTGACCAGGGTAGGAGGGGATACCAGCACAAAGATTAATGTCAGAATTATTGCTGCAACCAATAAGAATCTTGATGATGAGGTTGAGGCAAACCGTTTCCGTCTCGATTTATTCTATCGGATAAATGTAATTCCTATTCATATACCGGCTCTAAGAGAGCGGCGTGAAGATATTATTCCGCTATGGCAACATTTCATAACAATTAAGGCTGCCAGACTTAACAAGCCCGTACCCCAGCTCACAAGGGAAATAGAGGGTGACATCATGACTAACGCCTGGCATGGGAATATTCGTGAACTTGAGAACTATATTGAAAAGCTTATCAGCATCGGGGAGGTGCCTGAGACATTAAACCCATCGCAGACTTCATCAAAAAAAGATGAAGCCCTTTATCAAATTCCAAAACAACTCAGGACACTTGATGATATTGAGAAGGAAGCAATCTCAGAAGCCATCAGAGAACTCAAGGGGAATATTTCGCAGGTATCAAAGCATCTTGGGCTGGGCCGGAATACTCTCTATGCGAAGATGAAAAAGCACAATATCAGCCTGAAAAACAAATAGTTTATTTATTGAGTGAAAAGGTATTTGCTTGCCGGCAGTAAATTGTTGCTTACATGACTATCATTCATTGAGCGGTGTCGCCAGGCTTCGCAAACTGTATCCTGAACTCCGGATTTGAAGGTCCCATTGTCAAATCACATTCTTTCACCTAAACCTATCACTATTTCTTTTTTCTTCAGCATTATTCTCCTTTGAACGTCAGAACCATCCCCCGCTGTTCCTAAATGGAACACTGTCCTGATTTGGAACACCTGTTTGTGTAAAAGATGATCCAAATCAGAACACAATCTATACTCTAATAACAGGCGGCGCTCGCAAGGCAGTGAAAAACAGCAATATACAGACTTTGGCATGTTTATTGGAAATGGGTTGACAGCATATTCATTATAGAACTTAAAATAGACGAGAAATGAAACGTTTTACATTACCAAGGGATTTGTACTATGGCAAAGATTCAATGGAAGTATTAAAGACCCTGAAAGGCAGGAAAGCCACTATCGTAGTTGGCGGGGGATCAATGAAGAAGTTCGGATTCCAGGATAAGGTTGAAGGTTATTTGAAAGAGGCAGGAATGGAGACTCAAATCATTGACGGGGTAGAGCCCGATCCCTCTGTGGAGACTGTAATGAGGGGCGCTGAGCTTATGCGGCAATTTAACCCCGACTGGATTGTGTCAATAGGAGGGGGTTCACCGATCGATGCTGCGAAGGCTATGTGGGTCTTCTATGAGCATCCTGAATCTACATTCGAAGAGATTGCAAAACCATTTAACATCCCCACTCTGCGAAATAAAGCACATTTTGTTGCCATCCCTTCAACCAGCGGTACGGCTACTGAAGTAACAGCCTTTTCGGTGATTACTGATTATAAGGTTGGGATCAAGTATCCTCTCGCTGACTTCGAGATAACACCTGATATCGCTATCCTTGATCCGGAGATTGCATATAAAATGCCTCCTAAGCTAACCGCTCACACAGGCATCGATGCACTGACACATGCAACGGAGGCAATTACAGCCAGCCAGGCATCTGATTTTTCTGATCCTCTGGCATTAAAGGCTATCAAGATGATAAAGGAAAATATTGAAGCTTCATATGAGGGAAACGAAACCGCACGTGACAACATGCATATTGCACAATGCCTTGCAGGTATGGCCTTCTCAAACGCCCTGCTGGGTATTTGTCATAGTCTGGCTCATAAAAGCGGAGCTATCTTTAAAATACCTCATGGTTGTATAAATGGTATTTATCTGCCCTACGTTATCAGGTTCAACCGTAAAAATGCCGAAGCAAAATACGCTGAGATAGCCAGATTCATAGGTCTGTCCGGAAAAACAGACAGCGAACTCTGCGATGCATATATCAGCTTCATTGAGGACCTTAACGAAAAGCTGGGTATACCTGCAACGTTGAAGGAATATGGGATAGACGAAGATCTTTTTAAGGAAAAACTTGATCAGATATCCAGGAATGCCGCACTTGATGCATGTACCTTCAGCAATCCCAGACCGACGGAGCCAGGTGATTTCAGGAAAATACTAACGGCCTCTTACTACGGACTTAAGAGCAATCTTTAATTTAAAATGAGCATTCAGGGCGGGAAAGTTCTTCCCTCCCTGAAATGCCAAAAAAAAGGATCATGTTTGAAATTATCGATAAGAAATACCTTGCTCCCGATATTTACACGATGAAGGTCAAAGCGCCTGCAATATCAAGGGCAGCAAAACCGGGACAATTCGTAATTGTTATTGCAGATGCTAAAAGCGAGAGAATCCCTTTAACCATTTGTGACTACAATTCAGATGATGAGACAATAAGCATTGTGGTTCAGGCTGTCGGGTACTCAACACGTAAGCTTGTGAAACTTGATCCGGGAGATTTCATTGAAGATATGGTAGGAC
>JAVEYS010000053.1:0-21605 GCA_034003345.1 Bacteroidales bacterium | reverse complement strand
CGGAAAGAGCACACTGCTACGTGCCATGAACCGCATGCATGAGCTCTACCCGAACATGACTACATATGAAAATGTAGTTGCAGGCTTCAGTCTGAACGACATAAGGATGAAGAAGAGTCAGCGTGATGATATCGTTGAGGAGGCACTGAGAAATGTGGCTTTCTGGGATGAGGTCAAGGAATCTCTTTTCAGAAAAGGGAGATTCCTTTCCGGCGGTCAGCAGCAGAGACTCTGTGTTGCCAGGGCTATCGCCTTCAATCCGGAGATCCTCCTGCTCGATGAACCTACCTCTGCCCTTGATCCCGTTGCCACTTCGAAAATAGAGGATCTCCTTGGTGAACTGAAGAAGAAATATACACTGGTCCTCGTAACCCACAACATGTCACAGGCAGCCAGGATCTCCGACGACTCCATGTTCATGTACATGGGTGAGCTCGCTGAGTCAGGCAGCACGGAGATACTATTTACAAATCCGAAGGATTCACGCACAGAAGCTTATCTTACCGGGAAATTCGGATGATAAGGAGACAATTTTATACATTTGTTATAACACCTGATTATGAGTGAGAAAAAAGAACAGGCTATGAACGAGATAGAGGCCAGCTTCGATGAGATGGCCACCATGGTGCTACACCAGCTTACCCTCCTCGAGAAGCTTATGGGTACTGCTGATGAGAAAACCAGATCGAAGCTGATGAGTTACATCGGGCTCAGGGATATGATCTCAAATATTGAGCGGATAGCCGATCACGCCACCAATATAGCCGAAGCCTCCATATACTCTCTTCAGGGAACAGACATACGGCATATCGGGATTGGCAAGGAAGAATAGCTAAAATGAGTTAAGAGTTAAGAAATTACAAATTTGATCTTCAGACCGCATGATAACAGGACTAAGCCCCGGAAGGCGGGGCGGGGCGACCGGCCTTCAGACTGTCCCGACTTTACAGCCGGGGAGTTCCGCTACGCTCAGACAACACAATTAAGAACCTTCAGAAGAAAAGACCCATGAGTAAAAAAAACAGAATACTGGCAGTAGACGATGAGGAGGATATCCTTGAGATTCTTTCCTTTAACCTTACGGGTGAGGGATATGATGTTGACACCTGTACCTCTGCGGAGGATGCCCTCCGCAGGAATCTTGCATCCTACGATCTGTTTATACTTGACGTGATGATGGGTGCTGTCTCTGGCTTCCGGCTGGCAGAGAAAATCAGAAATGAGCTCTCCCTGGAGACGCCGGTAGTATTTCTCACAGCGAGGGACACTGAGAACGACAGGATCACAGGTTTCAGCCTCGGAGCTGATGACTACCTGGCCAAACCATTCAGCGTCAGGGAGCTTACAGCAAGAGTAAAAGCCATTCTCCGCAGATCAGCGCCAGCCCACATGAATGTATCAACTTCTGCCGGAAGCTTCACCATCGATACGGAAAATAAGCTCATTTATTCTGACGGTAAACCGCTTGAGCTGACCCGAAAAGAGTATGATATACTCTCACTCTTCATACGCAATGAAAAAAAGATATTTTCAAGACATGAGATCCTTTCAAGGGTCTGGGGCGATGATGTAATTGTCACCGACCGAACTGTTGATGTAACTATTGCGCGTATCAGGAAAAAACTTGGGAAGCATGGAAACATGATAAAAAATAAAACAGGTTACGGATATTACCTGGGCGAATGAAAATATATACTCATGAGAGAAATTAAAAGTTACAGACGGAAACTCTTCCTGTACTACTTCAGCATCTTCCTGCTCTTCACAGTGGTAGTTCTTTCATTCCAGTACCACCGCGAGAAAATGATCAGGGTTGCTGCCCTTGATGCCAGGCTTAATGACATGACGATGCTGGTAGATAAATATATAAGAATAAATTCGCTGGTTGAGACAGGGAACCATCAACTTATTGATTCGATCTTCAATCTCATTCCCATACCTGATCTTCGCATAACAGTCATATCTATTGACGGCAAGGTGCTGTATGACAGCTCCGTTGAAGACTGGTCATTGATGGAGAACCATCTGAACAGACCTGAAGTAGGCAAATCGCTTTACTCACCTTATGGCACTGCGGTACGCACGTCAGAATCTACAGGCAAGGACTATTACTATCTGTCAAGATACTTCAACAATTATTACGTCAGGCTGGCCGAGGAGTATAATATAAATATCAAAGGATTCCTTAAGCGTGAGCAGGTATTCCTTATTTTTATGACTGTGGTCTTTGCCTGCATATGGGCTCTGCTGGCTGTCGTAACGAGGCAAATGGGAAAGAGCATCACTATGCTGCGCGATTTTGCAGCAAGGATACGCCGGGGAGAAGGGAACGACCCGTCGGTCATCTTCCCAAGGGATGAGATAGGAGAGACAGGGAAAGAGATTGTCAGGATATATAATAACCTCGCAACCAAGACTGATGAGCTTACGCTGCAGAAAGAGAAGCTATTCAGGCATCTGCATGTGCTTAATGAGGGAGTGGCCTTCTGCGGTCCTGACCGAACGGTAACACTCTCAAACAGCCACTTCATGGTGTTCCTCAATACCATCACAGGAGAGCACTCTCTCACCCCGGATGGATTCATTGACCATCCGCTCTTTGAAGCCATAAAATCATTCCTTGACAACCATCAGCAGCTCGCTGCCGGACAACAGGAGAATTTGGCGACAGAGTGCAGGGTCGAGAAGGGAGGCAGATACTTTGGCATAAAATGCATCCTCTTTCATGACAACAGCTTTGAGGTAATTCTTACTGATATTACAAGGACTGAGCAGAACAGAACAATGCGGCAGCAGATGACCTCGAACATAGCTCATGAGCTTAAGACACCTATTGCCTCCGTGAGAGGATATCTTGAGACCTTAATTGTCAATAAGGATCTTGACGAGGAAAAGAAAAATCATTTTCTTGAGAAAGCTCTGTCACAGTCAACACGCCTTACAGACCTGATCAATGATATCGTCATACTGAACAAGCTTGATGAGACAGGCAGCCATTTCCCGTTCGAGGAGGTAGATGTTGCCATGGTGATCAGAGAGGTGCTTGACAATCTCCAGACAGCTATCAACAAAAAGAATATAAGCGTTGAGATTGACATTGAGCCTGACATTTTGATCAATGCCAATATGTCACTAATAGTTTCCATCTTTCAAAACCTGATGGAAAATGCCGTCACATATTCAGGAGAGAATGTCACGGTCACCGTCAGAAGCATACCGGGCCAGGCCGGGTTTCATACCTTCTCCTTTGCAGACAACGGCATAGGAATACCTGAGGAGCATCAGCCCAGGATCTTTGAAAGGTTCTACAGGATTGACGACGGCCGTTCGCGGAAGAGTGGCGGCACCGGGCTGGGTCTTGCTATTGTCAAGAATGCTGTGCTGCTTCATAAGGGTGATATCTCTGTACGCACCAGGCCCGGTGGAGGGGTTGAATTCATCATTGCACTGCCGAAGTAAGTATAACAGCGCACAATCTGACAGACCGCGGCGTGATCTCCGCCACTACTGCAGGACCGTCAAAACTCTACAGTCGGGAATCTCCGTTGCACTCCGACAGGGCTATCCCGATTTTACAGCTGGCGATCTCCGCTGCGCTCCCACATGACCGGGCCCCACATAGCGGGGCGACAGACTTCATAACAGCAAGAAATCCGCCTTCCGGAGGACAGCCTTATCTCAGCACCAGCGGCGCCTCTCCCCTCTTCAGCACCTCTCCTATGACAGCTGCTTCACGATGACCGGCAGCGTGCAGCGCGTTCAGCATATCCTCAGCCCTCTCCGGTGCAACAGCCATTAACAGTCCTCCGGAGGTCTGCGCGTCATGCGCTATCATTCTGAGGTTATAATCAAGCCCCTCAGCAAATACCGTTTCTCTCTCCGTATAGTCAAGATTCCTGAAGGCCGCACCGGGGATACAGCCCTGTTCTGCCAGATCATAGGTACCGTCTATCAGCGGCACCCTGTCCATCCTGATGCTTATTGTCAGTCCCGATGCCCGTGCCATCTTCAGGGCATGCCCTGCCAGTCCGAATCCGGTAATATCAGTCGCACCTCTGACCCCGTATCTCTGCATCAGGCTGGCACCGTCATTGTTAAGCCGCATCATCATGCGTTTTGCCTCTTCAATCTGTTCAGGCCTTATCATCTTCAGGCGGTGGCCGGCAAGTACTATCCCCGTTCCCAGAGGCTTGGTCAGTATAAGCATTTCTCCCTCCCGGATACCTGCATTGGTGATGATCTTGTCCGGATGCACGGTGCCTATAACCGCAAGACCATATTTAGGAGGATAGTCATCTATGCTGTGACCCCCTATGATGCTCACGCCTGCTTCACGTGCTTTGTCGTATCCTCCCCGCATGATAGCTGAATAGACCTCCAGGGGGATAGCTGATGAGGGGAACATCATGATGTTAAGCGCCAGCAAGGGGGTGGCCCCCATGGCGTATATATCACTTATTGAATTTGTTGCAGCAATAAGCCCGAACTCATAACCGTCGCTGACCAGAGGTGGAAAGAAGTCGGTGGTGAACACCAGTGCCAGCTCATCGCTTAACCTGTAAACACCTGCATCATCGTGGGTAGCTATATTAACCAGTATATTCGGGTCAACAGGCAATGGGAGCTCTTTCAGCAGCTCCTCGAGCTGCCGGGGAGGTATCTTTGATGAGCACCCCCCTGTTTCAACCGTTGTGAGAAGATCAAATGTCATGGCTCCTGTCAGGGACGGATGATATGGTCAGCATCCTTTAGTATGTTCAGTATCTGGTACATGTCGCTGAAGCTGCCCACCGGCAGGTGGTCCTTGATGCCGAAATGGTTTATACATGTGGAACAAAGGTATATCGCCGTACCCTTTTCAATCAGCTCCCTGATATGCTCAAGCAGCGGTGAATCATCCAGAGCAAGCTTCACCCCGGCATTATAAAAAACCACTGAGTCAGGTGCCGGTTCCAGCATCACCAGTGTCCTGAAGAATGACATCATCAGTTTTGTGCCAAGGACATCATCGCCACTGCCCATCCTCTCTGAAGTGACAGCCACCACGGTGTTTCTCTTCCCGGGAGATGATGCCGGCGTTTCTGTTGTGCAGTATTCAGTTTCATTGGCACTTATCCCGCTTTTATCTCCCCTGCTCACAGTCACAATGGCAAGGCCTCCCTCCTCCTTCACGGAAAAGCTCAGTTTATTGTCTGACAGAAACCTCTTCACATTGCTCAGGGAGACAGGATTGTCTATGAGCACCTGAATATCCTCATCCGGTGCCGCTTCTGTCAGTCCCTGTCGTGTCCGGATAAGCGGAGCCGGACATGTAAGTCCTCTTGTATCAACTACTTTCATTTATTAATTTTAGCTCCCAAATATAATCAGAATTGGCTATTTTTGATAGTCATTTAAATCGATGCCATGTACGACACATGTTTTCCCAACACGATCAGGATTGAAGATAATTTGCCGTATATGTGGCTTTCCCGCCGGCCGGGATAAACTATGAAACCATAAAAATCAAAATTCTCTACTTATGAAGAGGTCTGTTTTTTTTCTGCTGTTGATGGCTGTTTGCATAGGATCGGCAGCAGGGCAGCGTTCGCTGAAAGATATTGAGGGCACGTGGTCTGGTATATTAAAGACTATCGCCGGTGATTTGAATCTTGTTATGCACTTCACCATGACGGAGGCCGATACCATCAAGGCCACTCTTGACTCCCCTGACCAGGGCGCATTAGGCATACCCTGCGGCAGGGTAACAATGGAGGGAGACACTCTTTTTGCTGACATGCCCATGATCAAGGGAGAGTACAGGGGAATATGCATCGGTGATTCTCTTCTCAGGGGTACCTGGTCGCAGCTGGGCAGGAGCTATGAGATGGAGATGAAGAGAGATGCTGCTCCGGTCAGTTATGAACGGCCGCAGGAGCCCAGACCTCCCTATCCCTACCGTGAGGAGGAGGTGATCTTTCACAATGCCGTTGAGGATTTTGACCTGGCAGGCACGCTGACGCTGCCTGACGGTGACGGGCCTTTCCCGGCAGTTGTTCTTATCACCGGGTCAGGACCGGAAGATCGTGATGAGACGATCTTTATGCATAAACCATTCCTGGTCATCGCCGACTACCTGACGCGAAATGGTATAGCCGTCCTGCGTTATGACGACAGGGGTGTTGGCAAATCGAAGGGAAGGATGAATGACGCAACCACCATGACCCTGGCTGACGATGCCGAGGCGGCCGTGACATACCTGTTGCAGCGCCAGGAGATAAACAGTGATAAAATAGGCCTTGCCGGACACAGTGAAGGCGGAATGATTGCCCCGATAGTAGCATCACGGAACAGTAATATTGCGTTTATCGTCTCTCTTGCCGGTCCCGGAGTGAGGGGATATGACCTGTTGCTGCAACAGGCCCGTGATATCCTGGCAGCCATGGGATCAAGCGAGCAGGAGATAGAGGAGACAATAGCCACCAACAGTCATCTTTTCAAATTGGCCGTTGATGTACAGGACCAGCGGCAGTTTGCAAAGGATGCCATGGCCTGGTATGGCAAGGAGCTTGAAAAGCAGGGAGCCGGGTCTGAAGAACGAAAGGAGAAGATGACTGCATTCACCCAGGCGTTGGTCTCTGTCAATAATCCCTGGATGAGATACTTTATAGATACTGATCCGTCGCAGTTCTGGTCCGGAGTGAAATGCCCCGTCCTGGCACTGAACGGGGAAAAGGACCTGCAGGTTAACTATGAGATGAACCTCCCTGCAATAAAAGCAGCCGTGAAGAAAGGCGGCAACCGCAAGGTAAAGACTGTAGCGATGGCAGGACTGAATCACCTCTTCCAGACAGCTGATAAAGGTTCTCCTGATGAATATGTCAAAATCGAGGAGACCTTTTCTCCCGCAGCACTGGATCTGATTACCGGCTGGATAAAAAAAACGATGAAGATGAAGTAGGATTGAAGTCCGTAAAGTTTAAAGTTCGTAAAGTTTAAAGTTCGTGAAATTGAGAGTCTAACATACTGATTTTATAGCCATTAGCCCCTAATTCTTAATTCTTAATTCTTAATTCTTAATTCTTCCAGACTGTATCCTCACAATGACCTTTCGTCCTGCCGCCTTCATGCCGCCTGACGCCTCATTGACGGCCAGCTGTATCAGTCCGGTAATCTCATTTACCATGTCAGGATAGATAACGCAGAATGAAGCAAGTATCTCCATACCGTATGCTTTTGGTGCTACCGGGGTATCCTTCGCCAGCATGATGGACATGCAATAATCAATCAGCCGTGCATGGTGCGACAGCGGGATATCATTTATGTTGCTTCTCATTATCACTCTCATGAATGACCTCTGGACGCTCTCATTGGGCACTGCGGGCAGTGCATCTATCATCATCGCCAGATAGGGTGACAGTGCGGCAGGGTTAATATCCGACACCTTCGAGAGGGCCCATGACGACATGAAGCCAACCCTCTTCTCAGTGCTTGATGACAGGGCAACCAGCTGAGACAGCAGGACTGTGTCGGCGGCAGCCGAGTTGGCTATCATGGTTATCTCCTCCACGCTGGAGACACGCCCCATCATCCTGGCCATCTCCGCTCCGGCTTCTGCAATGACGGCGGGCTCGGGATTATCCTGCTCGGTGATGACTGAATAGATATGCCCTGAAGCATATTGCACGGCCACCGGTATATCTGCGGCTGTCATGTCTAGTGTTACCAGCTCACCGGGTTTCATCCACCTGTATTCGGCATGTTCCCTGAGCAGTGGCGCAGACTCAAGCGTCTCGCAGAGGAAAGGTATCAGCCTGATCTGCTTGTCACCGTAATCATGCTCAACAGCATCAAGGCTTCCGGTGATGATAATATGCATCCCAAGCTCTTCGTCTATCTCACGTATAATGCAGTCCTCATGATACTCGCCGGGGCGGGTCTTCCCTCCGGGAAACTCCCATTTTCCGGCATTGCCCATTCCCGGGCCACGTCGAACGGCAAGCACCAGCCCCTCTTCATTGCGTATCACGGCACATGTCACATCAATCATGACTGAAAGTTTGTAATAGTTTTATAATCAGGTATATGATCAAGAAGAGTGAAGGTATGTGCCTCCATATCGATCTTACCGGCGAAGTGTGAGATGCCGTTAGTAACCACAAGGTAGCTGACACCATAACTGAAATTGTAATTGATGATCTGGTCAAAGACCTTCTGGCTGATCTTTACCTCCGGCGCCTTGCACTCGACAATCATTACCGGCTCGCCGGCACGGTCATGCACAAGGATGTCAGCCCTGCGCAGCATGGAATGTAGCTTGAATGCAGCTTCAGTACTGATCAGTCCTGCCGGATAACCGAGGTATTCAATAAGATAACAGACAAAATGCTGCCTCACCCACTCTTCAGGTGTAAGAGCCACATACCTCCTCCTCAGTCGGTCATAGATGAGCCTGGTATCCTCTTTAATGCGTAATGTACATGGAGGTAGTTTCAGCTGTTTCAACTTTTATTGTAATTTTGGTTACTCTTAATATGGCAAATATAAACAAACACCAATGGAGATCATGAGAACAAAGCAAGATATCGTCAACAACTGGCTACCCCGTTATACGGGTAAGACGCTGGACTCCTTCGGCGAATTTATTCTGCTTGCCAATTTCACACTTTACGTTGAGTTGTTCGCCAAATGGCACAATGTGAAGGTTGAAGGCAGGGACAAGAACTGTCCCAGTGCAACAGCTGATGGGATCACCATCATCAACTTCGGCATGGGCAGTCCTAATGCTGCCACCATCATGGATCTCCTCAGTGCCATACAGCCCAAGGCGGTGCTCTTCCTGGGCAAGTGCGGTGGTCTGAAGAAGAAGAACAAGCTTGGTGATCTGATTCTGCCTATAGCAGCCATAAGGAGTGATGGCACCTCGAACGACTATCTGCCACAGGAGATACCTGCCCTGCCTGCCTTCAAGCTGCAGAGCGCCGTCTCGGCAGCCATCGTCAGGAATAACCTGGAATACTGGACGGGAACAGTTTATACCACCAACAGGCGTGTATGGGAGTACGATGACCGTTTCAAGAAATACCTGGTCAAGAGCAGGGCTATGGCCATTGACATGGAGACCGCCACCATCTTCACGGTGGGCTTCGTCAACGAGATACCCACCGGTGCCCTTCTTCTGGTCTCCGACCAGCCTATGATCTCTACCGGCATCAAGACCGAACTGAGCGATGTCAAGGTGACGTCGCAGTTTGCAGAGACACACCTCCGGATAGGTATTGAGGCTCTTACAGAGATAAAGGACAACGGCATATCCGTTAAGCACCTGCGGTTCTGATGGCTGCCGATTACAAAGCCATAATCAGGGACCTGAAGAACAGGATATACAAACCGGTCTATTTTCTGGCCGGCAAGGAGCCCTATTATATTGATCTGCTTACTGATTTTATCGAAGACAATGTTCTGGATGAATCTGAAAAAGCATTCAACCAGACTGTCATTTACGGGCCTGACGTATCGGTGACACAGGTCATTGAGACATGCCGCCGTTTCCCGATGATGTCTAACCAGCAGGTGGTGATTGTGCGTGAAGCGCAAAAACTGAAGAAAATAGATGATCTGCTTATCTATGTAGACAACCCTTTGAACTCAACCATCCTGGTCATCGCCTACAAGTACGAAGATCTGGACAAGCGGAAATCACTCTATAAGTCACTGTCCAAAAAAGGATGGTATGTTGAGTCGGACAAGGTGCCGGAGTACAAGATCGCAGGATGGATAGACAGGTATCTTACTGACAGGGGCATCATGGCAGGCACCGATGCTTCAAGACTACTGTCCGAATTTCTTGGCAATGACCTCGGCAAGATAGCCAACGAGCTTGAGAAGCTGATCATCTCGCTCCCGAAGGAGAACCCGCGGATCACCGCCGAGCTGATTGAGAAGAGCATAGGTATCAGCAAGGACTACAGTCCCAATGAGCTCTGGAAAGCGATTATCTACCGTGACCCGCTCAAGGCTGCCAGGGTGGTTAATTACTACTCCGGCCACTCAAAGAAAGAGATCATCCCTCTGATCTTCCCTGTACTCTTCTCAAGCTTCAGCCGCTTGCTCATCTTCCACAGCCTCAAAGACAAGAGTGATGGCAATGTGGTGGCCATGCTTAAGACCTACCCTGGTTATGTTAAGGATTTCAGGGCTGCCGCCGCTATTTATAATATAGGAGCATGCATGAACATTATCACCCTCATACGTTCATATGACCTCAAAGCGAAGGGTTTCGGTGAGGCTGGCAGTGACACCGGTGACCTGCTACGAGAGCTGGTATTCAAAATAATGCACTGAGAGGGCTCGTTAGTCTCCGCGGATAATTATTACACGAATCAAAATCTTACCGGTCAGTTCATCTCGGGTGATTCCGGGAACTCGGCCCATATACGGTACTTGTTGTTGAGTGAACGCAGCACGTCGCGCCAGACGTTACCCCTGCTCTTCATGATCACCTCGGCAGGCACCCTGGCTATGACCCAGGAGTTCTCACCCAGATCATGCTTAAGCTGTCCCTTCTCCCACCCGGAGTAACCAAGGAAGAAGCGTACCTGATCACGTCCGATGGTGCCGGTGGCGATAAGGTTACGCAAGGCATCTATCTCCCCTCCCCACCATATACCGGGGATGACCGGCACGCTGCCAGGCACCTTCGATCCAAGTGTATGCAGATAATGAAGAGTGTCAGGTGCCACAGGCCCTCCTACAGAGAGATGTTCGTCCCACCCTTCAAAACCATCCACGGCACTGCTGACCTTCAGATCAATAACACGGTTGAGTATAAAGCCTACAGTGCCCTCTGCAGTATGTTCAGTGAGAAAAACGATAGTGCGGTTGAAGAAACGATCCGTCAGGAAGGGTTCCGAGATTAGGACTCTGCCTTTGCCCGGTATCTTGTCCTCGGGATTGATGCTGAATATATCAGGAGATTGACCCATCTGACAGATAATATGAATATACAAAATAACAACTTTAAACTTCAAAATCAAGAAAAATCGTGGAAAATAGTAAATTGCACATTCCAATTTTTATAACCCTTCATGTCCGCATTAAAAACCAAAAACCCGACCATACTGCAGTCGATGCTGCCACTGGCAGTTCTCATTCTGCTTCTTGCTCTCAACGTAAAATATTTCCGTGACGACACTCTCTCCGGAGCCAACCAGATAGCCCTTATCCTTGCTGCTGCCGTAGCGGGAGTCATAGCTATCTTCCTGGGTTACAGATGGGAATTCCTCCTCAAGAGGATCACCAATACCATTATGACGGCCATGCCGGCCATGCTGATACTGTTTCTCATAGGGTCTCTGGCTGGCACCTGGATGATCAGCGGAGTTATCCCTATGCTGATTTACTACGGCCTGGAGATACTCAGTCCTACGATCTTCCTCTTTGCTACGGTATTCATCTGCTCCCTGGTCTCTGTGTCAACGGGAAGCTCATGGTCAACGGTAGCCACTATCGGTGTTGCCCTCCTTGGTATAGGTATCACCCTGGGCTTCAGCGAAGGCCTGGTTGCCGGGGCCATCATCTCAGGAGCCTACTTCGGTGATAAGATGTCACCCCTCTCCGATACCACCAATCTGGCACCTGCGGTTGCCGGCACTGATCTCTTTACCCACATAAGGTATATGGTAATAACCACAGGACCATCATGGATCATCACTCTCATCATCTTTCTCATCATCGGTTTCTCAGGTGAGTACACTGACACAGCCACAACCACCTCTGCCGTGCAGGAGGCTATCACGGCAAAATTCAATGTCAGCCCTATCCTACTCATTGTTCCGGCCTTCCTGATCTTCATTATTGTAAAGAAGGTGCCCCCCCTGCCGGCACTGCTGGCCGGCACGCTCCTCGGGGCGATCTGTGCCATCATCTTCCAGCCTGATCTGCTAAGGGACATATCAGGTACCGGAGGATCCTATGTTAAAGAGGCTTACATCGCTGTCACAAAAGCAATGTTCGGACCGGTGTCTGTGGCCACGGGCGACGCTTCCGTGGATGAACTGCTGCAGACAAAAGGCATGGCAGGCATGCTCAACACCGTATGGCTGATCATCTGTGCGATGTTCTTTGGCGGTGTGATGGAGGCCTCAGGCATGCTCAGAACAATCACCGAAAGGATGATGAAGTCTGTGCACAATGCAGGAACACTTGTAGGGTCAACAGTCGCTACCTGCCTCTTTTTCAATGTCACTGCCTCCGATCAGTATCTCTCTATTGTTATCCCGGGGAGAATGTATGCAAAGAAATTCCGTGACATGGGTTTTAAGCCAGAGCTCCTGAGCCGCACCCTGGAGGATTCCGGCACCGTCACCTCGGTGCTGGTGCCGTGGAACACCTGTGGCGCAACGCAGTCGAGCGTCCTGGGAGTATCAACATTGACATATGCACCCTATTGCTTCTTCAACATCATCAGTCCCTTCATGACAATTTTCATGGCTGCCGTGAAATTCAAAATAAGGCGGTATACGCCGGAGGAGCTTGTCAGGGTACAAGAGGAGGCTGACAGGGCAGACAGGGAGCTTTACAGGGAGGAAGAGGTCTGACATATCAGGCGAACAAAGTGATGGCCGGGGTGTTTTATTATTAGTCTTGCCGGAGCGCAGAGGAGATCACGGCCAAAGGGTCGGGACGGTCATGCCGGAGCGCAGCGAAGATCTTCGACCGTAAGGGTCGGGACGGTCTTGCCGGAGCGCATCGGAGATCATTGCCAAAGAGTCAGGACGGTCATGCAGTTATTTGGTATATTTGCATAATAATACTCGTTAGACGATGCTATTGAATCTTTTCATAATAACAGTGATATTGGTTGGGTTGGCCCTGGCAGGCATGGCAATAACCATCCTTGTGAAGCCGAAGGGGCGTTTCCCCGACACACATATAGGTCACAACAAGGAGATGCGTAAGAGAGGCATAACCTGCGCCCAGAATACCGACACCGGCTGCAACCCTGTTGATGGTACCGGTTGCTGCGGCTGTTCCATGAATGAAGATTAACGCTCCTCTATAAGGCGTTTCAGTCCGTCTGACACCCAGCTCCTCATCTCTCCCTTCTCATCAGAGTAGATCAGGTAGCCCTCAAGAAAATCATATTTATCTATGAATGCGGAGGCTGCCTCCCTGCCGGCAACCATGCATGCCGTGGCCCATGCGTCAGCCACCGCCCCTGTAGGAGCAATAACGGTGGCGCTCAGCAGCGTTTGTCTGGAGGGATAGCCTGTGCGGGGGTCAATGGTATGAGAATACTTGACACCGTTCTCCACGTAAAATTTGCGGTAGTTGCCCGAGGTGGCAAGCGCTCTGTTGTCAAGTCTTATCGTTGCCTGCAGCTCGGCACCGGGGATATAGTTACCGTCAACCGGGGCATCGATACCTACGCGCCAGCCTTCACCGTTCTTGTTGCCCAGGGTCCTCACCTCTCCTCCTACCTCCACCAGACACTGAGCAATGCCGCTGCGGGCAAGCAGGCCTGCAACCAGATCAACTGTATATCCCTGGGCAACGGCATTGAAGTCTATAAACATGCCAGGGTCAGCCTTTACCAGCCTGTCTCCTTCAAGCCGCAGCTTGTCCATCCCTACCAGTGCCAGCAGTGAGTCAAGCATACTCTCGTCAAAGCGCTTCAACGCGTCCGGACCAAAGCCCCATGCTTTCACCAGAGGGCCAATGGTGATGTCAAAGAGGCCACCGCTCTGGTCTGATATCAGTGCGGAAGTCCGGAACACCTGGCGGAAGAGGGTATCGGTAAGATCGCTTCTGTTGCTGTTGATAAGCGAGATGAGCGAAGAGTCATTATAGATTGAGAGCGAATTATCAATCTCTGTCAGCAGAGTCTCTATCTGTTGCCTCAGGATCATGACATCAAGACCGGGAGTCTTCTCAACTACAATGTGGTAGGTCGTGCCCTGGGTGATACCGTTGATCTCAGCGTACTCAACAGGCCTGGCACAACCGGACAAAACAAGTACTACTGTTAGAAATAGTGTAAATCTGCTCATTTTTTAAGTCTTGCTGTCGTGAAGTCCTGCGGTCGGGAGGAACCTGGGGTCGGCACGAACCTGTCGTCGGGAGGAACCTGGGATCGGGACGAACCTGTCGTCGGGGCAAACCTGCCGTCGGGACGGCCCTGAAGACGGGACGGCCCTGGAGTCGGCACGAACCTGCAGTCGGGATAGTCCTGTCGGAGCGTAGCGAAGGTCCCAACCGAAGTGTCACGATGGTCAGATCCTGAATTATACATTATAGCTGCCGGGTTGCAGGAGACAAAGCCGCATGACGATTATCCACCGAAGTCATCAAAGTCAATGTTCTCCTCCGGCACTCCGAGGTTGTCAAGCATATTGAGCACTGCGGCGTTCATCACCGGGGGTCCGCAGAGATAATACTCTATCTCCTCGGGCAGATCGAGCTTGCCCAGGTAGTGGTCGAACAGCACCTGGTGAATAAATCCCGTATAGCCGGTCCAGTTATCTTCCGGCAACGGTTCTGAGAGTGCTATATTGAAACTGAAGTTGGGGAACCTCTTTTCCAGTTCTCTGAACTCATCCTCGTAAAAGATCTCTCTTTTGGACCGTGCACCGTACCAGTATGATATCTTACGCTTCGACTTATCTGTCTTCAGCAGGTGGAAGATATGTGATCTCAGCGGAGCCATACCGGCGCCGCCGCCCACATATACCATCTCATTATCTGTATTCTTGATATGAAACTCTCCGTAGGGTCCGCTGATGGTCACCTTGTCTCCGGGCTTGCGTGAGAAGATGTATGACGAGCTTATTCCCGGAGGAACGTTCATCCACTTGTGGTTCCTGTCCATCGGCGGGGTAGCTATCCTGATATTCAGGATGATCAGGTTCTTTTCAGCCGGGTAGTTGGCCATGGAGTAAGCTCTGAAGGTCTCCTCGGTGTTCTTCGTCTTCAGGCTCCACAGGTCGTACTTGTCCCAGTCATGCAGGTATTCTTTCTCAACCTCTATATCCTTCCTGAAGTCGATCTCATATCTTGGTATATCTATCTGTATATACTCTCCTGACCGGAAGTTCAGGTCTTCGCCATCTGGCAGCTTCACCACAAACTCCTTGATAAACGTTGCCACGTTTCTGTTTGACACCACCTCGCACTCCCATTTCCTTATGCCCAGGACTGCCTCCGGCACATGTATGGTCATGCTTTCGCGCACCTTTACCTGGCATCCCAGGCGCCAGTTGTCATGTTGTTCGCGGCGTGTAAAGAAGCCTGTCTCCGTTGGCAGTATAGCTCCTCCGCCCTCTGTTATCTGGCACCTGCACAATCCGCAGGTACCACCTCCGCCACAGGCTGACGGAAGAAAGATGTCATTAGATGAGAGGGTCGAGAGCAGGCTCGAGCCCGGAGAGACAACCATCTCACGGTCATTGACCTTCAGCGTGACATCTCCCTGTGGTGTAAGCTTCTGCCTGGCATAAAGCAGCAGTACAACCAGCAGTATCATCACCAGCACAAATACGGCGATGCTTATGAGAACGGTACCTGCAATTGATAAACCTAATATCATTTCTTTAAGGATTTCATCATGATAAAAACTGATAGATATGGAATAACGGAACACCCATGTTATTGATTCTATTAATATAGCGTTTGCTCTTCCTGATACATGTATGTTTCATTATAGAGTGATGCCGAGGAAGCTCATGAAAGCTATGCCCATCAGCCCTGTGAGAATAAAGGTGATCCCCAGTCCCCGCAGGGGAGCAGGCACATTGGAATAGCGCATCTTCTCCCTGATGGCAGCAAGGGCCACGATAGCCATCAGCCATCCGATGCCTGATCCCAGGCCGAAGACGGTGGCCTCCCCGATATTGCTGTACTCTCTCTCCTGCATGAAGAGTGATGCACCGAGGATGGCACAGTTGACAGCTATCAGCGGGAGGAAGATGCCCAGTGAGTTATAGAGGGCAGGACTGAATTTTTCTATGACCATCTCCACCAGCTGTACAATGGAAGCGATGACGGCGATGAACATGATGAACGACAGGAAGCTCAGATCAAGATCAGCGAAACTGTCGCTCAGCCAGACCAGAGCTCCTTTCTTCAGGATACACTGTTCAAGCAGGAAGTTGACCGGCACGGTTATCAAGAGTACAAATACACCGGCGATACCCAGACCCATGGATGTTTTCACGGTCTTCGACACTGCCAGGTATGAACACATACCCAGGAAGTAGGCGAAGATCATGTTGTCGATGAAGATCGACCTTACAAATATGTTTAATAAGTGTTCCATGATAAGGAGTTCTACCTGGTTTCAATAAGTGATTTATTACGGCTTCTCTGGACCCAGATGATAAGTCCTACAGTAATGAGGGCCATTGGCGGCAGTATCATCATGCCGTTATCCTCGTACCCGAAGTTGTATACCCCCAGCTTCTCCATCACCGGGAATCCCATGATGCTTCCGCTACCCAGAAATTCGCGGAAAAAGGAGACAATAATCAGTATCAGCCCATAGCCCCCTGCGTTACCCAGTCCGTCAAGAAATGAGGGCCACGGCTTGTTTGCCATGGCAAAAGCTTCAAGACGGCCCATGATGATGCAGTTTGTTATTATCAGCCCTACAAATACTGACAGCTGTTTGCTGACATCAAAGGCAAAAGCCTTCAGGAACTGGTCGACGATGATAACCATGGTGGCTATCACCACCAGCTGAACGATGATCCTGATACGCCCCGGTATCCTCTGTCTCAGCGCGGCAATCACCACGTTTGATACTGCCAGCACCACCATCACCGAGATTGCCATGACTATGGCAGGCTTCATCTTGGCGGTCACTGCAAGTGCTGAACATATCCCAAGCACCTGTACGGTGATGGGGTTATCCTGTCCGAGGGGGTTCCTCAGCAGCTTTATATTTTTTGCCGACAACAGCGGCTCCTTCTCATTCTGTTCCATAGCTATTTTCTTTCTTCCTTAAAGTACTTGTCATATTTTACCAGGCAGTCATGCAACATGGCTTCCAGCCCCTTGCTGGTTATTGTACCTCCTGAGATCGCGTCCACTTCGTGGGAGTCTGACTTGTCAGCGCCACCCTTAACCACCAGCACTGACACGAATGATCCCTTCTCATAGATCCTCTTGCCCGGGAACTGGCTCTCAAAGGCGGTAGTGTTTATCTCAGCGCCCAGTCCCGGAGTCTCACCCTTATGGTCAAAAGTGACCCCGGCAATCGTCTCCATATCCTCCTTCAGCGCTACATATCCCCATATAGGACCCCACAGGCCTTTGCCCTGAACAGGAAGGATGTGAAGTGTGTCTCCCTGGTCTGTCACTGCAATAAAGACCGGGAGTGCCTGTTCGGCAAAAGGTTTCTTCTGTTCTGCACTGAGCACAACGTTGAAAGCATCAACACCCTTCATGACATTTCCTTCGGTATTTATGGCAAAGCTTTCAATGATATACTTTTTGTAAAGCTCTTCGGCATTTGTCTTTTCAGAGGCCACATTCATTGAGGAGAGGATATTCATCTTCTTCTCCACCTCAACGTTCTTCTCCTGCTTCGGCTGTAACAGCAGCGCCGTAAGTGACAGGAGGATGGCGACGGAGACAACCATCACCACCGAGAAGACCATTATGTATTTATTACTGAAATCTTTCATCTCGTATGTTGTTAAGCTGTCTTTATTCGTTTTAGCCTTCGGCGGATATTGGCATTAACCACGTAGTGATCTATCAGCGGGGCGAAGACGTTCATCAGCAGTATTGCCAGCATGGTACCTTCCGGGTATGCAGGATTAAAGACCCTGATTATCACAACCATTATTCCCGTCAGTGCTCCGTAGATGTACTTGCCGGTATTGGTCTGGGCTGCTGTCACCGGGTCCGTGGCCATGAAGACTGTTCCGAAGGCGAAGCCGCCCATGATAAGGTGGTAGTAAGCAGGTATCTGCGAATACTCGTTAGTGCCTGTGGCATTCAGCAACAGTCCCATACCCAGAGCCCCCAGGGTCATGCTGAACATTATGCGCCAGCTGCCCACACCGGTCACAAGGAGTATAAAGGCGCCAATAAGGATGGCGATGACCGAGGTCTCTCCCACCGATCCGGGTACTGTACCAATGAACATATCCATTGCTGAAGGCAGGTGACCGATCCCTTCAAGCTTGGCCACCGCCAGTGGTGTGGCACCGGAGAAGGCGTCAATGCCTCCTCCATTGGTCAACCCCTCAATCCATACCTTGTCGCCCGTCATCCATCCCGGGTAACTGAAGAAGAGGAAAGCGCGGGCGGTAAGAGCCGGGTTGAGGATGTTCATCCCCGTTCCTCCGAAGATCTCCTTGCCGATGATTACAGCAAAGGCTACCGAGACGGCAAGCATCCAGAGAGGAACGTCTACAGGCATGATCAGCGGGATGAGCATGCCGGTGACAAGGTAGCCCTCATTGATCTCATGACCGCGTATCTGCGCGACGACGAACTCAATGCCCAGCCCCACCAGGTAACTCACTATTATCAGAGGTAACAGCTTGAGGAAGCCGAACCAGAACATATTCATCATCGTCCAGTCAACTATGCCAAAAGCCCTTGTATGCTGCAGCCCTATGTTGTATGAGCCGAACAGCAGGGCAGGCATCAGCGCGATGACGACGATGATCATCGTGCGCTTCATATCCATATAATCTCTTATATGAGACCCTTTTGAGGTGACCCTGTCAGGAACATAGAGGAATGTTGCAAAACCGTCATAGACGGAGCGCAGCTTCTCCATGCGGCCTCCCTTTTCAAAAAGAGGCTCCATCTTCTTCATTGTCTTCAGCAGGAAATTCATAGTATACTTATTCCTTTATTAGTTCATCTCTTTTATCATCATGTTGATCCCGCTTCGGATTAACTCCTGTATCTCTGTCTTGGAAGGGTCAATATACTCGCACAGGGCAAAGTCCTCCTCAGCCACCTCGTAAATGCCAAGGTTCTCCATCATCTCTATGTCGCCTGCCATTATAGCCTTCAGCAGGTGTACAGGATAGATATCCATGGGAAGTACATTCTCATAGTGGCCGGTGATTACGAAAGCCCTCTGTCCACCGTGAATATTGGTATCCATCTCATACTCCTTTCTGGGCAGCATCTTTGAGAGGAAGGCTCTCCAGTAGCTGAATTTCTTCAGTCCGGGCGTCGCCCATCCGAAGAGCTCATGGTAGTCGCCCTCAGGCAGCACGGTTACCATGTTGTCATAGAAACCCAATGAGCCTTCGGGAGAAATAATCTTACCTGTAAGCACATTACCACTAATGATCCTCTCTCTGCCCTCCTTAAGGTTCGATCTCAGTATCCCGCTTACAGATGCTCCGGGTATGATACGGTGATACTTGCGGTTGCGTATGCCGGGACCCACAAGAGCGATGATCCGCTCACGGTCATGAAAGCCGGTGTCGAAGAGGCGTCCTAATGCCACAACATCCTGCAGATCAACCGTCCATACCACCTCACCCTTGGAGACTGGTTCTATATGGTGTATCTGCACTCCCACGTTGCCAGCCGGGTGTGGCCCTGCAAAGCGGTGGAACTCAACATCGGTCAGGTTCTTAAGTTCGGCCACACGGGTGCCTTCTGCATCCAGTGACAGGTGTATCTTACCATCCGTGAGACGACGCAGGGCATTGATGCCGGTCTGCAGGTGATTGCCATGGACGTTGGCCATGACAAAATCCAGATCGGGAGCCAGTGGTGCTGTGTCGAAGGCTGAGATGAAAACAGCTCTGGGTACAATGCCGGGACGGGCCACGATGTGATAGGGCCGTTGCCTCAACACAGGCCATATACCTGACTCCAAAAGCTTTGCCGTGACCTCCTCACGTGTCAGCGTCAGAGGATCAGCAGCACCAAAATCGATCTTCTCACTCCCCTCCTGATCTATCACCACCTCGGTGAGAACACGCTTCTCGCCCCGGATGATCTCCCTGACCACACCGCTGACGGGTGAGACAAATTTTATTTCCGGGGAGGCCTTGTCATGAAAGAGCACACTTCCTGCCCTTACTTCCGTCCCGTCCTGAACATCAAGCCTGGCAACAAGACCTGGGAAATCGGCGAACCTGACACCATAACGGGTCACAGCCGTCTCCGGCAAAAGGATCTTCTCCGCCTTGCCTGCAAGCCTGATGTTTAAACCTTTACGTAATCTGATCAGTGTTGACATATTTTGTCTTAAACTTGTTTCCGGTTAAACTGCAATAATAATACAATGTTAATACATTCACAGAGAGATATAATATAAATCATTAATCTGTTTTTTATATAGATGGAACATAGTGCGGCAGGATATTTGTATTTTAGCCGAAAATGTTAGTAATGCTTAAAAAAGTAACGCGGATAAAATTATTAAGTTTATCGGTATTCTGCCTAATGATCCCACTCTTTTCTTTCTCCATGCCGGATTTTTCTGCCGGTGAATATGCTGCTGAGAATGTAAAAAGCATACAGTTTGAGAAGGAAGGATGGATGCTAGCCTATCCTTTTCTGCAGTCGGGTTCAGGCGATAAGCTGATCCTTCATTTTGACGTTATCGATGGTGACGGGGGAACACTATGGTATGGCATTACTCACTGTGACCGCGACTGGAACAGGAGTGACCTGTTCACCAGTGATTACCTTGAAGGCTATGAGGAGAATCAGATAACCGATTATCTCCCCTCTTTCAATACCAGGGTAAATTATACTCATTACCAGCTTAGTCTCCCGAATGATGACATCCGGTTCCTGGTATCCGGCAACTATGTAATCACTATCTGGTCTTCCGGCAATCCTGACGTTCCGCTCCTGGTAAGACACTTCTTCGTTAGCGAAGGGAGCTCCTCCGCAAAGGTGGTTTTTCGCAGGCCGATGAAGCCGGGAACGTCCGATACGCACCAGCAGGCAGAGATAACGGTTTCTACAGGAGGTCTGAACATAACGGACCCTTACCGGCAGGTCACCATCACCATCATGCAGAACGGCCGGAATGACAGGACACGCTCCGACCTCACCCCCGACTTTGTGGGTAATGGCAGGCTCGAGTACAATACACTCTCAGACAAGACACTGATGACCGGGGGCAACGAGTTCAGGTACTTTGATATAAAGACTATCAGGCAGATAAGGCAAAACGTCAGAGCCATCGATTTCATGAACGGAATATACAACGCCTTCCTTCTCCCCTCTGACGACAGGGAGTTCAGGCAGTACTTCTACAATGAAGATTTCAACGGGAAATATGCTGTGGCCATGGAGGAGAGCGACGAGCCCAACAGGGAGGCGGATTATGTACGGGTATATTTCACACTGCCAGCTTATAATGAGCTGCCAGGTGGCTCGGTGTATGTGTCGGGTGCCTTCACTGGCTGGACATACGGACCTGATAACATGATGAGGTGGAATGACGTGAAGAGATGCTATGAGGCTTCAATACTGCTCAAACAGGGATGGTATAACTATGAGTATTGCTTTGTGCCTTCAGGAAAAGACCAGCCGGAAGGATACCACTTTGAAGGCAGTCACTGGGAGACGGAGAATGATTACCTCATTCTGACTTACTTCCATGATCCCACAAAGCGCTATGACCG
>JAVEYS010000052.1:0-21632 GCA_034003345.1 Bacteroidales bacterium | reverse complement strand
GCTACTCGGTAAGAGGAGGAAGCTATGACGAAAACCTGGTATACATAAATGATGATGAGGTCTACAGGCCTTATCTCATAAGGTCCGGACAGCAGGAAGGACTGAGCAGGATCAACCCTGATCTCACTGCTTATGTGAACTTCTCGCCGGGGGGGTTCAGTGCCTCATACGGAGACCGTATGTCTTCTGTCCTTGATATAAAATACCGTGAGCCTGAGAAGAGCGGGGGATCTGTCTCACTCAGCCTGCTCACCTCATCCGTTCATGCAGAGGCACGCAGCGATGACAAGAGATTCTGGTTTCTTGCCGGTGTCAGATACCGCAATAACTCCTTGCTCCTTGGCAGCCTTGACACCAGGGGTGAATACAGGCCACGATTTGCTGACATACAGGCCATTGCAGGATATGTGCCCGATGAACACACCAGGTTGACTGCCTCCTTATGGGCCTCAACCAACCACTACTCATTCATTCCCAAAAGCCAGACAACTACTTTCGGCACTGTTGATAATGCTTACAGGCTTTATGCTTTCTTCGAAGGAGGCGAACAAGACGTGTATGATAACGGTGGCATTGCTCTCACCCTGGGTCTCAGCCATAGTGAAAGACTCTCATCGAAATTCATCCTGTCAGCCTATATCGCCGATGAGAGTGAGAGTTACGATATACGTGGTGCATATAGTCTTTCAGCACTTGACAGGACTGAAGGCAGTGAGAATACTCCTGACACCCTCCTTAATGCAGGTATAGGAAGCTGGCTCTCGCATGCACGTAACAGGCTGAGGGCAGGCGTGGCTGAACTGACATACCGGGGGACGGTAATAACCGGAAAGAAAGGCCTGGAGTGGGGCCTGACGGCAAAACACCGCAGTTATGACACCTTCTGGAATGAGTGGCTCCGGGTCGACTCAGCGGGATATACTCTGGGAGATGATGGTCAGAGACTGACCCTGACTTTATGGTCTGACGGCAACAGCAGCCTGAAGAGCTTCTCAGCCGAGGGATGGCTGATAAGCAGGAGCAGCTTTACCCTGGCAGGCAGAAAATGGGACCTGAACGCAGGAATAAGATCATCTTACGACACATATTTTTCTGAGCTGCTAATATCCCCTCGCCTGTCACTCAAAGTAGACCTAACTGGCCACCTGTCAGTCTATCTGGCGGCAGGAGCGTACCACCAACCTCCCGGCGGCCGCGAGATAATGATTGAGAATGAGCAAGAGTCGCCACTGCTGAAATCACAACGTTCATACCACCTCACTGCAGGTGCCAGATACGATTTTGTAGCCTGGGAGAGGCCATTCCGCTTTACCATAGAAGCTTATGGTAAATTGTTTGACAGGCTTATACCCTACAGCATCGACAATGTAAGGCTGGTATATTACGGAGGAAATATTGCCGAAGGATACTCTTACGGAGCAGATATGAGGGTCAACGGCGAATTCGTCCCGGGAGTAGAGTCGTGGTTCAGCCTCTCCCTGATGAAATCGGAGATGAATATTCCCTCCTATGGGTCCGGGTGGTACCCTGCACCCTTCGACCAGAGAGTTAATTTCAGTATCTTCTTCCAGGATTACCTTCCCGGACACCCTGATTTCAGGGCTCATATCAACATTGCCTTTGGTACTGGCATTCCTGCTTCCCCTCCTGGCAGTGACCAGTGGGATGTCTGGTTCAGGATGCCACCCTACAGACGGATAGATATAGGATTCTCTAAGGTAATCGTGGGAACTGTCAGGTTGAATGAAAAATCATTCCTCAGGGAGCTCGTCGCCGGGTTTGAAATCTTTAACCTGGCAGACATAAAAAACACAATATCATATACATGGATCAGCACAGTCATGAACAGCGAAGGAGAGATACGCGAATATGCAGTTCCCAATTACCTTACAGGAAGGAGCCTGAACTTGAAACTGACGGCACGATTCTGACGTATAAGAGTTATCATACGGACAATTATTTATAATTTGGTCCCCTGATGAACAGATTCGAGATAGTTTTTACGGCAATAATGGCTACAATCATTATACACCTGACTGTGGCAGTGATATTTATGTCCGTAAAGATCTCTGCCATGAAACGCGAGATCGCTGCTGAGATCATCCTTACCTTTGATGAGGAGTTACCTGACCCTGCTATGGAGAAGGCTTTGGAGCTGTCTAAGAACGATATGTTTCAGGGAGCCACTGCTGATGAACTGGTTAATATCATCAAGAACATAGCAGACAAACCTGTTGACATTGATCCAAAGGCATATGAGGATATGGTCAAGGAGGAGCTTATAAAAAGCGGTATCCTCAATGAGAACAACTTCATTGACGAGCAGAAGATGGCCGACCAGTCTGGCAGTGAGGAGATAGCCATTCCTGACAAGGATATCAAACCGCAGGTGACTGAGAAAAAAGACAAGCCGGAAGAAAAGGGGACTTTCAGGGGACCGACCAGGATCTTCTACGATCTTGCCGGCCGGCATCACATCTTCCTTCCCATACCAATATACAAGTGTGAGGGAGCCGGGCAGATAACCCTTGCCATCGTTGTAGACCGTAGTGGTAATGTGTTGAAAGCCGAACCTGCATCAGGTTTATCTAATACAAAAGACCGTTGTCTTACTGAGACAGCAGTAGAATATGCTTTCAAGAGCCGGTTCAATTCTGACGCCGGGGCTCCGGAGAGACAGGGTGGCTTTCTGACCTTTGTCTTTGTATCACAGAACTGATAAAATCAGAACAGTTTGCCCTGAACGGGGTAGCTATAGGACTTGATAAGCTCAGGCCTGTTGCGGTCGGCGCGGGCATTGGTGATCAACGGACTAATAGTATGAGCATCCAGCATATCTGTGCTGACAGGCTCCATAAGAGATGAAATGGCATCGCCCGCAATACCCTCCTTAAGCCATAATCTCTCTGCTGAAGATGGCAGTATTACCGGCATACGCTTTTTGGTATTGTGTATCTCCTCCATCAGCTCGTTGGCACGTGTTGTCACCACCGAGAATGTATTGAGAGTTATGCCGCCCTGCACCGTCCAGGAGTCCCATATCCCGGCCAGAGAGAATATCTCCTCTCCACTGAGTGTAATATACCAGGGTATCTTCCGGCCTCCTATATGCTGCCATTCAAAGAAGCCTCTCACAGGCACCAGGCAACGACGGGCAGCAAACGACTCCCTGAAGGCAGGCTTGGTGCTGATTGTTTCCGAACGGGCATTGAAGGTCTTCATTGCTATGTCGTTCGCCTCCCTCTCATCTGCGGCCCATGAAGGTATCAAACCCCACCTTAAGAGCCGGATCTTTCCTTTCTCTCCTGAGCATACAACAGGCATATATGGCAGATTGTATGCATGGTAATAATAACTCGGACGGTATTTGTCGCGATCAATGAGTTCAGAGCCGTAACGCTCCTCAAGCTCTTCCTTAACTATATTCACATTAACTGTAAAGCACACCTCCCCCTCCTTTCGATTTTATTAATTACGACTTTACGGACCTTACGGACTTTCGGATCTTCGGATCTTCGGATCTTCGGATCTTACGGACCTTACGGACTTTCGGATCTTCGGATCTTACGGACTTTCGACTTTACGGACTTTAAAACTTCAGGGGCACCGGCAATGAATATGCGAAGAGGTCCTTGTCGGGCCATTCTTTCACCCTCAGAAGGAACTTTGACATCATAAGGTCAATATCCGAAGTCAGTTCCGGACCGTTCCATGCGCTGGTGTTCATCAACACCACCCATGATGTGCCGTCCGGCATGCGCTTCATCATAGCCGTGGTCCCTGAGAAAGAACCTGTGCGCCACCACGATCCGTTTGTCAACGTTGCCCTCCATCCAACGGGTGCAAATCCGTTATAGACATCTGTCATGAATTTAATACTCTCCTGAGAGAGGATATCCTCCGGATAGTCAAAACCGTCCACACCCAGAAGCAGCCGCATCAGGTCGGGAGCGGTAGCCACCCATCCGCCGGCGGCGCCAAGGGCCTCAATATCATTGCCACCCCTGCTTGCCGGCAACATCTCTCCGGTTCCATATACAGAAGGTTTCCGCGGAGCATTTTCAACTTCATAATAAGAGACCTCCAGTGGCAGAGCCTCTTCAGGAAGGTTATGTCCTAAAGCTATGTCATAAATGCCAAGCGGTTCCAGAATCTCCTTTTTGCAGTAGGTCTCATAATCCATGCCACTGGCCTTTTCTATGACCATTCCCAGGATGCTGTACCCGAGATTGCTGTATGACTGTCCTGTCCCCGGCTTGAAATGCAGGTTCTTACTGAGGGCAAACCTGGTTATCGTTCTGATATCTACCGGCATAGGCACATCAAGTGTGCGTGCTATCACTTCCGGCATAAACATCTGGTCGCCGTAACGTTGTGACCAACCACCTTCATGTGACAGGAGGTGAGCGACGGTGATATCAAAGACCCTGCGATCTTTAGGATGGGCAAACAGCGTGTCATCAAGAATGCCGTCCGGGCCAAAGACATGATCATTAACAGATAGTCTTCCCGCCTCCTGTAGCTTCATAACCGCCACGGCAGTTATGAGCTTAGAGACACTGGCCACGCGGAAGCGGTGATAGGGCTGAACAGACAGAGAATCTGCCAACGATGCATATCCGAAACCGCGTGCATATAATAGTTTACCATCCCTGGCCACAGCAACGGATGCCCCCTTTATATCCCAGTTTCTCATGAACCATTCGACGCCCTTCTCAGCTGTTTCAAACATCCCGGCGTTAGTAAGGGTGTTGTCAATACGCAGATGTGCCGGGACTAAAGCTCCGTCGATCATGACAACACGTTCCGTTCCTACTTTGGGCACGAACAGGAACATTACAAAAAACACTAAAAAAAGTACTCGTATAAACTTGGAGGGTAAACGCATAACTCAACAACCAATTAAAATCGCCGTAAAAATAGAATAATATATTGCTCTGACCCAATGCCAACAAGCATTTTCTTAACCATCTAAAAAAAATATTAACAAATGCGTGTTTGCTCGGAAACAGAAGTTATTTTTGTATTCATGGCCCCATCTTTAAAGAGATCAGTGATAGTATGTATGCTGCTCCTTTGTGGAATCACGGTGAAAGCACAGAATGATTCCCGCGCTGTAGATCCCATTATTGAGCGAATAAAAGTCATTCTCGAGGAATATAACAGCCAGGGACCAACTGCAGATACCTCTGAATACATTTCGGATACATATATGGCCGATGACATCAATCTTCAGATTGCTTCATCAATGGGTGCCTGTAACGAGATAATAAAGCTGTATGCCAGGGGGGCCGATGTTAACAATTTCGTTGGTTGGACTGCCACACCGCTTCACTATGCAGTAACCTCCGGCAAATGGGAGGCAGTAGAGATACTTCTTCTCCTTGGCGCCGACCCCAACAGTATTGATGCCTTCGGAAATACGCCTCTTATTGCCGCAGTAAGGTCCGGCAGCCTTGAGATAGCGGAGAAGCTGATAAGATATGGTGCCTCACTGACAGCTACTGACAAGAATAAGTCATCAGCACTGCACCATGCAACAGCATTGGACTTTCTAACGATTGCAGATATGCTGCTCTATTATGAAACGCCTACAGAGCTTAATGATAATGAGGGCAACACCCCCCTGATGACAGGTGTCAGCTTTGGTTTCTATGATATTGTCGACCTCTTGCTGCAGAATGCAGCTGATCCCAATGCAACAGATAAAAAGGGATTCACACCCTTAATGGTAGCGGCACAGAATGGTGACACCCTGATGATGAGGCTTCTCATGAACTCAGGTGCTAACCTTTACTCAGTGAATGCTGAAGGATTGAATGCCCTTGGAGCTACAGTGATCAGCAGGAATAAAGATGCTGTACTCTTCCTGCTCGATAACGGTAACAGGTGGCAATACGAGGAAAGGACGAAAAGTGACCCTATGGCTCTGGCAAAAACGTACGGAGGCAGAGATATAACACAGGTACTGATTAACCGGGGGATGGAAGGAAAGAGAGGGCTCTCACTTGATAAGTTCTCCGTTTCAGCCGGGGGGATGTTCACAACCCATTACCAGATGGCAACAGCATCCCTCTCCATCGCCGACCCGGCATTACGCTCCGGCATCACACTGGGCACAGCGTTCAACCCACTCAGCCAAAGGATGCTAATAGACAGAGATGAGGAAGCCATCTACCAGTACAGCGTCACCACCTCAGTGATCTATGCGGGTATTTTCAGGGAATTTCCGCTTAACGAACCCTACAACAAGAACAGGTGGAGCCTTATCACAACTCTCTCCGCCGGTTACCGGTTCCACTCCCTCTATGAGGGAACCAACGATAGGCCTGAGGATAAATTTTGCATTATCCCGGCTGTTGAGGTCAATTGGACCAGAAAGAGCCTTTCTTTCAGCCCCGGACTTATATACCTGAATACCCCATTCTATAAGGTAGCACCGGTATGGTTTAAATTTAAATTATCATACACTCTGTCAAAGGATTCGAGAGGGTTCACAGTCAAAAAGATTAAACTCTATAACTATGAGTAGAATTAGCCTTTCAGTTTCACTTTTAATGCTTATCCTCTTCTCATGTGAGGAGGGTTACCTTACTGACTGCGAGGAGTGTCATGTTGGCATTGGGAAGGTGACCCTGAAGATCAGAGTAGCAAATACCGATTTTATACCGCTCAATACAATCGTCACACTTTATGAAGGGGCAATTGAGGATAATATCATCATCGGCAAATACACTATCGAATATACCAATTCATTTCTCATTGAAGATGTAGTTCTTTATAAGGATTATACTGCTACAATGGAGTTTTCATACAACGGACAACAATATATTACAACTGCTGCTGCATGCCCAAAGGTCAGATATGATGAGGATACATGTGATGAGCCTTGTTACTATATATATGATAATATACTTGACCTGAGACTCAGGTACGATTAGAAGAACCTGACCGGTCAGATCCTGAGTGTCAGAAGAAGCTGGCGCAGCTCGTTCGGGGTCACCTCCTCATGTATTTTACCTGCATCCGCAACCGATATCTTTCCCCTCTCCTCAGAAACGATAACAACCACAGCATCTGTCTGTTCTGTTAATCCAATACCGGCCCTGTGTCTCATACCAAACCGGGCCGGCAGATTTGCCTGGTCAGTTGACGGCAGAGGACAGCGTGCAGCGAATATTTTTCCGTTCTGGATAAGCACTGCACCATCATGAAGAGGTGATCCTTTGTAAAAGATCGTTTTGAGCAGTTCATCGGTTACCAGAGCGTTAAGCAACTCTCCCCCGTCAGAATAGATGTCAAGGAGGCTGGTCCGTCCTATTGCTATAAGAGCCCCTGTACGAGACTGCGCCATAGACTCAACAGCATGTACTATCTCCTCGACGATCTGGTTGGTTGTCTGATCTACTGCACCTGAGGGGAAATACCTGTCAAAAGAGAAACGGTTGCGGCTCATATACCTGTTCCCTATAGCCAACAGAAAGCGTCTGATCTCCTGCTGGAAGACAATGATTAAAGCTATTACCCCCACACCTATTACCTGCCCTAAAATGGCGCTGATGAGCTCCATGTTCAGGGCCTTGACCACAAGCCAGAAGAGGTAGACGAAAAATATCCCGAGGAAAATGCTGAATGCTGCTGTACCCCTTATAAGACGATACAACTGGTAGAGGATGAATGCTACCATGAATATATCGATGAGATCCAGAATTGTAAATTCGAACATACAACTGATTACGGTGACCGACAAATTTAAGAATAATGATCAAATAGCCTGCCCGAAGGGTAAATCTTTTCAAACAGGGTTATCACCTCCCGGGCTTCGCGGACGTCATGGACTCTCAGGAGTGATGCCCCGTTCATCAGTGCTGCCATATTGAGGGCGGCAGTTCCGACAAGGGCCTCGTCAGGACTTATGTTCAGTGTTTTCCATACCATGGATTTGCGCGAGATGCCAGCCATAAGTGGCAGACCTGCTATACGGAACGCTGAGAACCTCCTGAGCATCTCAAAATTATCAGCAGAGCTCTTGCCAAAGCCGAAGCCCGGATCGAGGATTATATCCGTCACCCCTGCCCCTCTTAGCTTTGCCACCCTACTGCCGAACCAGACCAGTATGTCAGCAACCACATCATCATAATGCGGACTCTGCTGCATCGTCTCAGGGGTCCCCTGCATATGCATCATTATATACGGCACATTAAGCTTCGTTACCAGAGGGAACATCCCGCTATCCATCTCACCGCCGGAAATGTCATTTATTATTGAGGCTCCGGCGTTCATCACTGCTGCCTCAGCTACTGAGGCACGGTAAGTATCAACTGAAATCACCGCATCCGTATAGCGGCTCAGGATAATCTCTGCAGCCCTGCATACACGCTCCCTCTCAATCGCCTCAGACACTGCCTTTGACCCGGGCCGCGTTGAGCAGCCCCCTATGTCAAGGATGGCAGCCCCTTCCCCAAGCATCTTCCCTGCTACAGACAGAATATCTCCGGGAGATGTGTGCCTGCTCCCGGAATAAAATGAATCGTCTGTGACATTTATGATGCCCATGATGCGCGGATGAGTAAGGTCAATAAGCCTTCCTTTTGTATTTATAAACATATCACGCTATTAAGACCGTATAAAGATAATCATTGAATCACTACCAACCTCATGATCATCTCCCTGTTCAAAAATCAGGATAACAGCCACTGCAGGGCTCTCTATTATTTTTTATCTTTAGGACCTCCCGGAGTATATAACATACCGGTCACTGAATCAACGGAAAAATGAAACTGATTGTAATTGAAGGGCTCGACGGCGCAGGCAAATCTACCCAGATTTCGCTGCTGAAAGAGTGGTTTGCTGTAAGAAACATACGATGCAGGTATATACACTTTCCAAGGACAGATGCACCATATTTCGGTGAACTTGTTGCCCGTTTCCTCAGGGGTGAGTTCGGAGATATTAACAATGTCGACCCATACCTGGTTGCAATGCTATATGCAGGTGACCGGAAAGATGCAGCTCCCATGATAGAAACATGGCTCAGTGAAAAATACTTCGTTATCCTTGATCGTTATACATACTCAAACATTGCTTATCAGTGCGCCAAGATGCATTCAGATCCGGAGGCAGAAAAGCTCAGGGAATGGATACTCAGGCTGGAGTTTGAACATTTTAATATTCCAAAACCGGATATCAATGTATTTCTCGATGTGCCGTTTAAATTCACCGAAGAGAAACTGCAGAACCAGCGCCGGGGAGATGACAGAACATACCTCATGGGTAGCCATGACATACATGAAAGTAGCCTCCTGTTTCAAAAGAGGGTACACGATGTCTATACCATGGTGGCTGTCAGGGATGACAGCCTTCAGGTTATACCATGCTATGATGACAACAATGAGATGCTTTTGCCTGACAAGATTTTCAACAAAATAGTGGACAAATTAAAAGAGAAAAATATTCTTCCATGAGACTAATGACACAATCAGCAAGGGGCCTGGCAGGTCTGATTTTTGTATTCTCCGGGTTTGTTAAGGGAATAGACCCGATGGGTACTGCCTTCAAGTTCGGAGATTACTTCACTGCCTTTGGCATTGGTTTTCTTGATAACCTGGCGCTCCCTTTCGCAATTATCTTGTGCCTCGTTGAGTTTATTACGGGCATGATGCTCCTTTCAGGTTCGATGATTAAACTATCCTCATGGATGGCAGCTCTCTTCATGGCCTTCTTTACTCCTCTCACACTCATTCTTGCAATCTTCAACCCGGTCTCCGACTGCGGATGTTTCGGCGATGCCATTCATCTTACCAACTGGCAGACCTTCATGAAGAACGTGGTTATTACCCTGCTGGTGGTATTTGTATTCATCAGAAGAGACGACCGCAGAGGTACCCTTTCAGTCAAAGCAGCACTCAACTTCATACTTGTCTTTATTTTTCTTTTCCTGCTCTTCATCAGGTATAACCTATCCTATCTGCCTGTAATAGATTTCAGGCCATACAAGGTAGGGACAAACCTCACAGAAGCAATGACAGTGCCACCTGATGCAAGACCGGACAAGTATGATATTCGGTTCATCTATGAAAAGGATGGCATTCAAAAGGAGTTCACACTGAATGACTACCCCGCTGACGATACCACATGGAAATTCATTGATCAGAAATCCGTGCTCATCTCAAAGGGTTATGTGCCGCCTATTCATGGCTTTACATTAATGACCGCCCAGGGAGTGGATATGACTGACCATGTGACCGGGCAGAACGGTGATGTGTTGCTTATGGTAGCCCGACGGCTGGAAAAGTCAGACAGGAATGGTCTGGCAATGGGCTATGACCTGGGCATTGAGATGCGAAAGAGAGATGTGAATTTCTACATCGTTACATCAACCACCCCACATGAGGCCGGCGGGCTTGTCACAGGTTTTGATGCACTTTTTGCAGACGAGATAACCCTTAAAACTGTAATCCGATCAAACCCTGGTTTTGTACTTCTTCATAACGGTACCATAACTGCCAAATGGTCTTATCATAACCTACCATCAAGAGAGGCTTTCTCCGGGGACCTGAATGCACTAGCCCTGAGCAGTCGCCAGGCTTCATGGAACAGGCTTATAGCAATAATAGCCAGTCTGACAGTGCTTCTTGGCCTCTCCCTTACCCTTCCGCTCAGGCTTGGGAGCAGAAAGATAAAAATGAACAATTAACTTTAACCAATAAATACTACGATGAGAAAGAAAATAGTTGCCGGGAACTGGAAAATGAATATGGAACTAAGCGAGGGAGTAGCACTTGCCACAAGCATAAACAAACATTTCAAAGCTAACCCAATCAAAGACAAGGAAGTTATTCTATGTACCCCTTTCATTCACCTGAGCATTGTCAGCACCCTGCTGAACGCATCAGGTGTGACTGTAGGGGCACAGAACTGTAATGACCACAAATCCGGTGCCTTTACCGGCGAAGTGTCTGCATCGATGATCAGAAGCACAGGAGCATCAAGCGTGATCATCGGACACTCTGAACGTCGCTCTTACTACGGTGAGGATGATGCTCTCCTTTCTGCCAAGACCGCGGAGGCACTCCGTAACAGCCTGCAGGTGATATTCTGCTGTGGCGAGGTGCTGGCAGAGAGAGAGGGCAAGATACATTTTGACGTGGTGAGGAGACAACTTGAAAATGGCCTCTTCGTTCTCCCGGAAGAAGAATTCCGAAAATGCATCATTGCCTATGAGCCCGTATGGGCCATTGGTACAGGAGTCACTGCCTCTCCGGCACAGGCACAGGAGATGCATCACTTTATTCGTGAGCTCGTTGCCGGTCATTATGGCATGAAGGTGGCTGAAGATACAACCATACTCTACGGCGGTAGCTGTAAAGCCTCAAATGCAGCAGAGCTGTTTGCCAACCCTGACGTTGATGGTGGCCTCATCGGTGGAGCGTCACTGGTGAAGGAGGATTTTTGTAATATTGTCAATGCCCTCTGATTAAAGGATGAAGAAGATCATCTTCGCTCTTCTGGCAACATCTGTCCTGTCATTAACCCTGGCAGGGCAGGTTCCTACACAGTTCTCAGGTGATACAGCTACATTCACCTCCGAACTGACAACGTTCATGGGGACACTTGTAAGCAAACCGGAAAAAGCCGAACTTGATCTTTTCAATGCCTATTATGACAGTACCTGTTACTCACGCGATGTCAAAGACGCAATAATAAACGTAGCCAGCCAGCTAAGAAGCCGGCGTCTTAGCCAGATTCCCGGATTTCTGTTTTTCATACGGACACTCACTGATTTCATTGATACCGGGCAGAAGCATGATGAGGTATACGCATGGCTGGCAGGACTAAGCGAGATGGCTTTCGATCCTCGCTTTTCCAATAACTCGGTTGAGAAATTCATTGAGGTGACAGGCCTCCTTCTGGTCGATAACACAATCTATTCATCCGGCTCAGTAAAGTGGAAAACAAAAGATGGAAGCGTTGAGTTTGCCAGGGACACAGTACTGAAGATCGATATAAAGGCTGTCACACTCACAGCCTACCTGGGCAAAGACAGCACCAATATATACGATTTCACTGGCACATATTTTCCTGAATTATTTCTTTTACACTGCCAGAAGGGAAAGGTGACATGGGAGAAGGCAGGTTATGACCCTTCGAAAGTCTTCGCCAAAATATCGGATTTTGACATTGATGTTACAAGAAGTGAATATATATGCGATTCCGCCCTGCTTACTCATCCGACCTATTTCAAGCAGCCTGTAGCAGGGAGGCTTACTGACAGGGCGGTAGAGATCGTTACACCCGATAAGGCCACCATGCCGCGTTTTGAGACGTATGAGAACAGGTTCTACATTGACGATCTGTACCAGGGTGTCGACTATGAGGGAGGCCTCGCCCTTGAAGGAGCTATTGTGCGGGGTACCGGAAACAGCTGGTTCCCTGCCAGTGTGAAGCTGTTCAGGAATGACACACTCGCCATCAACCTGTTGTCAAAAAACTTTATTCTGTCACAGAAGACGATAAGCAGCTATGAGACATCTTCAACACTTTACCTGGGAACTGATTCGATCTTTCATGCCAATCTTGGATTCACTTATAATACAGACACCAGAGAGGTAAGCATGTTCCGCACTACAAGCCCTCTTTCACGAAGCCCCTATTTTGATACTTATCATAATATGGACCTCTACTTTGAACATCTCTCATGGGATATGGACAAGCCGTTCATTATCATGTCCCGTACCAGGGGATCGTCAATAGGGGCCGCAAAGTTCGAATCTGTCTCATTCTATAACGAAGCGAATTTCTTCAGACTGATGAGACTTGATGATATACACCCACTCTACCGCGTGAGAGACTATGCCAAAGCCTACGGTTCCGATGTCTTCCCGGTGGAAGGCTTTGCCAAATGGATGCGTATGCCGCTGGAGCAGGCAATAGCCATGTGCATTGAACTGTCTAACAACGGATTCATCTTGTATGACCGGAATTACAACGAGGTGTCAATAAAGCGGAAAGTAGACGACTATATCGCCTCTTTTGCCAAGAAAAAAGATTATGATGCCATTACCATTTATAGTGAGACAAAAGACCAGGTGGAAAATGCCATCCTTGACCTTAAAAATTATGACCTTAATATATGGGGAGTAAGGGCTGTCTCATTAAGCGACTCTCAGAATGTTGCAATAAGACCATACGGCGGACACCTGGTAGTCGGAAAGAACAGATCAATAGCATTCAACGGAGTGGTTCATGCGGGACTGTTTACCATCTTTGGCAAACAGTTTTTATTCAATTATGATACTTTTAGCATAGACCTCGAGAAGATTGACTCCATTAAAATTGCTGTTGAGACTGATGAGAGAGATGCCTTCGGAAAACCTCTGATCAAGAGCATTGATAATATGATTGAGCTGGCATCTGCAAAGCTGGATATCGATGACAGGAGCAACAAGTCAGGACTCAAAAGCCTGAAACAGTATCCCATCATTAATTCTACAACTGACTCCTACATCTTTTTCGATGAGATCAGAGACCTTGACGGATTATATCCGAAAGAGAGTTTCTATTTCAGAATTGACCCCTTTACCTATACAAATATTGATCATTATACCAATGCTGAGATGGCCCTTGCGGGTGAGTTTGTCGGAGGCGGAGTTACAGAGCCGATGCGACAGACACTAACCATACAACCAGATACGTCACTGGGATTCAGCATGATGATTGCGCCGGAGGGTATACCAATATATGGTGGCCGGGGGATCCTTTACAATCACCTCAGCATGAGCAACTCAGGACTTATTGGGAGCGGTGCTGTTGATCACATGACAGCCACAGCTGTATCTGACACATTCCGTTTTTTCCCTGAATTTATGTTAACCAGGGCACAGAGCTTCATCATGCATCCTGACACCTTAAACAGGTTCCCGGTATTGCAATCAGAAGAGGTAGACATACAATGGCTTGCTGAAAAAGACGAGTGGTATGCAGTCAACAGCAAGGGCAAAGACTTCCGTATGTTTGGGAATGGCACTACCATGGAGGGAACTCTGGCACTTAAGCCTGAGATACTTGAAGGTAAGGGAGAGGTAAACATGGACGATGCACGGATCACCTCCGAAACATTTTCCTTCGGGCCGGTCACTGTTGATGCTGATACATCAGATTATTACCTTAAAGCCCTGCGGGGCAACGGATACGGTTTCGTGGCCAGCAACGCCAACACACACGTCGATTTCTCCCAACAGAAAGCCTCATTCAGTCTGAATACGGATTCGTCATTTGTCGTCTTCCCAGAGATTGAATACATCTCCAAGATGACCAGTTTTATTTATGACATGAATACCAAGATCCTGGATATGTCTCAGAAAGGCAGAGAGACAATCCCTCTGATGCCGCCTGACCAGCTCCTCCAGGTACCACCCGGCATGGAGGAAAAACCTACCTTCCTCTCTACAAACAACATGAAGGATACAATCAAATTCCAGTCCGGTTCCGCCTCTTATTTCCTGCAGGATGAATATGTCATGGCCAAGGACGTCAACTACGTGCCGGTTGCCGATGCCCTTATCCAGCCGGGCAATGGGGTTCTCTATATCACCAGGGGAGCAAGGATAAGAGAGACCGACAGCGCTATAGTGGCAATAAACAACAAACACCTGATCCACTCAGCCAGGATAAATATTGAGAGCAGCGCCAACTACTCAGGCTCAGGAAAATATGATTATGTTGATGAGACAGGTAACAGCCAGGTAATCCAGTTCCAGGAGATAAGGGTTGATACCATGGTTACCAAGGCCATGGGCTATATACCTGAGAGACAACACTTCACCCTGAGTCCTGCATTTACCTTCTCGGGAGACGTATCACTGCGTGCCTCCAATGACCACCTGACATTCACCGGTGCTGCCGGTATCGTAACAGACTGTGGCAGCATAAATAACAGACCGGTCAAATTCAGTGCCGCCATAGACTCCAAAAATGTACTGATACCCATAGATGATAAGCCAAGAGATATAAATGACAACCTGCTCTTCTCAGGTACATTCATAACCCTTGATTCGGCTGGTGTCTACGGCACTTTTCTCTCTGAAAGGCAGTCATGGAGTGACAACCCGCTTCTCAATGCCCGGGGATATCTGTTCCACGACAGAGGGTCAGGAACCTACCGCATAGCATCCCTTGAGAAGTTGTCAGACCTCACCATGAATGGCAATATGGTGTCATTTGACAGGAACATGTGCATACTGGAAAGTGAAGGAATCATTGACTTCGGTGTCAATTATAACCTGCTTAAGGTAAAAAGTGCAGGCTCCATTATACATAAAACAGACTCATCAACAGTAAAGATAAGGTCTGTTCTCAGCTTCTCATTTCATTTTAATCAGGAGGCATTGGAAGTCATGTCAGACGACATAAGGACGATACCTTCACTTAAGGCAGTGAGCCTCTCTTCTGAATTTTATGTTAAGGCTATGCGTGACCTTCTGGGTGCTGAGGCTGCACGAAAACTTAATGAAGAGCTCCAGCTGTTCGGCGTGACCCGCTCGCTGCCGAAAGAATTCTCCTCACAGCTGATGCTTAATGATGTGACTCTCGTATGGAATCCTTATACCATGTCATTCATTTCTGAGGGAAAAATAGGTATCGGATTTATAGGCGAACATCCTCTCAACATCTATGTTGACGGATGGGTTGAGCTTCAGAGAAAAAGGTCAGGCGACCTGCTTGACATATACCTGAAGGCTAATAACAACGTATGGTACTGGTTCTCATATTTCAGAGGTATACTGATGAGCTATTCATCAAACCTCACATACAACGATCTGCTAAACAACACCAAGGACAAGATGAGGAGAGACCCTGACGCAAATTCCAGGGTTAGCTATGAATATATGCTCGGGCCACCAGACAGGGTCCAGCGGTTCATCCGGAGAATGGAGGGCACCGGCACTGCCCTGGATGAATTCAACCTCCAGTATTAATGATCGTTTGTTCTGCCCCGCGTCCCGAATTCAATTACCTCCATATCGCTCACATTGTCTCCCTCAACAGTGAAACGGAGGAGGGTCATGACCTTGTGTATCCCGGTGCGGCCTGCAGCACCCGGATTAATACAGAGCATATTATGCGTCCTGTCAAAGATGACCTTGACAATATGAGAGTGTCCGCACACGAAAATGTCAGGCTTCAACTCCCTGATCAGTTCGAGAGCACGTTGCGAATAGTGGCCCGGATAACCTCCTATATGGATTATCAGCACATTTTTATTGCCCGCTTTGAAAAACCGGTACTCCTTTGTTGCCCTCCTGACCCTGAAATCATCAACGTTGCCCCATACTGCCCTCAGAGGCCGGAATGACTCAAGCTCAGTGATTACATCAATATTTCCGGCATCACCGGCATGCCATACCTCATCAACATCTGCAAAATGCTCATAGACAACAGGGTCAACCCATCCGTGGGTATCTGACAATACTCCAATCCTCATTAAATGGAATTATTATTATTTCAAACGCTAAAATCAATAAATTTGTGGAAAGAAGTGTCATAATGCAGATATTTTATTGCGCAAATGTTTCGGACGGGAGAGCACTCTTCAGCAGGGAAGAATCCGGGCATTGCCTTAAGGTCCTTCGTATGCGCCGGGGTGAGAGCCTAAGTTTTACAGACGGTAAAGGAACACTGTATGAAGGAGTGATTTCAGATGATAATCCGGAAGGAATGACCGTAACAGTAACATCAGCAGTAAGCCGGTACGGCAGACGCAACTACAGGATACATATTGCAATCTCACCGCTGAAAAATGAAGACAGGCTGGAATGGTTTATCGAGAAAGCCGTTGAGACAGGCATCGATGAGATCACACCGCTCATCTGCAACCGCACGGAGAAAAAGAAAATCAGGAGAGAGAGGCTGGAGAACCTGATCCTCTCAGCCACAAAGCAGTCAGTCAGGTGTTATCTGCCACATCTCAATGAACCAGTGCCATTCAATGAATTTATAAAATCTCCCTATACCGGAAAAAAGCTTATTGCCAGTTGTGACCCTGACATTGTGCGTACTGCCATAACCTCATCATTCTGCCGTGATGAAGAGGTGACGATACTTATCGGACCCGAGGGCGATTTCACCAGTGACGAGCTGACCAATGCCATAACAGCAGGTTTTGTGCCTGTCCACATCGGCTCAAGCCGACTAAGAACAGAGACAGCAGGCGTTGCTGCCTGCTGTTCTGTATACCTGGCCAATATATGATATCAGCCCCCGACAAAAAAATCAAAGACTGTATTGATTTTTTTTAACGGCACCATGTAAAATTCAGTGTATTTACACTTATCACAGACAACTGCAGAGTATTTTCTCGCCTGTAGATCAAAAAGCTGCGTAAAGAGGCTGTGAGCAACTCTTATCTCACTCATGCTGCACTTCCTGCCACCACACTTCGGACAGGTATATTTGATAAGTGGAAAATCATTTTTCATCTTTTCTCCCATTTGATTTTTCATTTGTATTACGGATACGTCCGGCTTTTCGCAATGCCTGATCAAGGATCCATTCAATCTGACCGTTGGTACTGCGAAACTCATCAGAAGCCCATTTCTCCAATGCACTGAACTTACGCGGATCGATCCGTATGACGAAGGACTTCTTTTGCATAACTATTGGTGCAGGGTGCCGGTGTTGATGATCGGACTAGGATCCTTGTCGCCGCACAGCACCACCATCAGGTTACTGACCATTGCCGCCCTCTTCTCCTCATCAAGTTCTATGATGTTCTTTTCCGATAGCTGCTCAAGAGCCATTTCAACCATCGAAACCGCACCCTCGACGATCTTGAAGCGTGCTGCCACAACGGCTGTGGCCTGCTGACGCCGGAGCATAGCTCCCGCTATCTCTTCAGAATAGGCAATATAATTGATCCTGGCCTCAATGACATTTATGCCGGCTATCTTAAGCCTTTCACTGATCTCCCTCTCCAGCTCATCATTTACCTCCTCACCACCGCTCCGGAGAGTCATCTCCTCTTCATGGCCCTCCCAGTTGTCATAGGGATAGAGACCGGCCAGCTTACGCAGGGCGGCATCACTCTGAACCAGCACGAAATGCTCATAGTTATCTACATCAAATGCTGCCCTGTAGGTCTCTTCTACCTTCCATACCAGCACCAGACCTATCTTAATAGGGTTCCCGTTCTTATCGTTTACTTTGATAGGCTCACTGTCAAAGTTACGGGCACGTAACGAGATCCTCTTACGCGAATAGAAAGGAATAGCCCACATGAACCCGTTCTTCTTGACTGTACCACGGTATGCACCGAAAAGAACCATAACCATCGATTCATTGGGATTGACAACCATTAATCCCGGCAGAATCAGGGTGGAAAGCACCATAAGCAATATACCCAGCCATATAATCTCATGGACGAATGCAAAAATAACTGCTGCTAACGCCAGCAGTCCCAGCATCAGGAACAGATATCCTGATGATGCTTTGAAAATTTTTTCTTCTTTCATGATTTATGATATTATATTGATATCATAAAGATACTACTTTTTACTCCTCATGTCAAGGAAATGAGAAAAAAAAATTACATTTGAGCCATGCATGATCGTCACACTAACAGGGATCTTTACTTCCGGGAGCAGGCGCATACTACTTCGAAGCATATTATTCCATTCATTGACAGCATCATGCAAATCAGACCCACACTCTCTGTTCTGGAGATAGGGTGCGGTGAAGGAGGCAATCTCCTCCCCTTTCTTGAGGCTGGTTGCAGTCGCATAACCGGGATAGACCTATCAGAAAGCAAGATTGAAAATGCTCACAAATTCTTTTCAGCTATACCTGGAGGCAACAGGGTGGAATTCATTGCGGCGGATATATATGATTCAGGGGACATTGGCACCTTCGACCTGGTTATGATGAGGGATGTTCTGGAGCATATTCACGGTCAGGAGAGGTTCATTGGCATGGTAAAGCGGTTTCTCAATCCGGGAGGTGTCCTCTTCATCGCTTTTCCTCCCTGGAATAATCCCTTTGGCGGTCATCAGCAGATGTGTGACAACAGGGTTCTTTCAAAAATGCCGTGGATACATCTTCTTCCGCGTACGCTCTACCGTTGGCTGCTCAGGGCTGGTGGGGAGACTCCTGCCCGCATTGAAGGGTTACTTGAGATAAAGGATACAGGAATAAACATCGGGCGTTTTGAAAGGGCAATAAAAAAAGAGGGATTCTCCCTTCGGAAGAGATCCCTCTGGCTCATCAATCCGAATTTCGAGATAAAATTCGGCCTTCGTCCCCGGCGATTGCCTCAGTTTGTCGGGAGGATACCTCTTATTCGCAACTTTCTGGCGACAACCGGGTATTATATTATTTCAATGCCTCATCAAGAGCCCTGAGTATCGGCTGCGACGATATCTTTGTCCCCACGGCGAGGTTCATCCAGTGCTGGGGTGTCAGGCGTCCCTGGCTGTACATACGGTCTATTTCATCGGAGAAGTCCTTTCCTCTGAGATAATCCTCTATCTGGAACTGAATAATCTGGCCGTAGGCATAGTTCTGCAGGTATAGAGGTCCGTTGATCATGTGCGAATAGATGGCAAGCAGCGGGGAGTCGCTCACTCCCATTATTGGAGCAAAATAGTTATTCCATACATCGGTGGCTATGGTTATGGTCTCTTCCTTGAGCTGTGCAGGTGTTGCTTCCGGATTCTCATACAACCATTTCCACACTTTCATCTCCACTGTGCTCACACCCATTATCTCCATCAATGACCAGGCAGCGTCAAGGGTCTGCAGCTTCTCTTTATCAGGATTATCCTCCCTGATTCCCAGGAGCATCAGATCACGGTCCTGAAAAAGGAAGGCAGTAGCTTCAGTGAATGCGGTATTAGGCACACCCGCGAGCATGTAATAGTCAACATCATAGAGTGAGATCGTCTGTTCCACGTTGTGTCCGAACTCATGAACAGCAATATTGTACCCCTTATAGTCCATCCCCTTGTCGGAGATCCTGGTACGCAGGTGCGACAGTGCTCCTCTCATGGCTGCGCCCCAGGCATGGCCTGATCCTCTTGCGGGGTCAACCACAATCTTGTCTGCCAGGTATTTTGCTCTTTCGGGAGACCATCCCAGCTTCTCGAGCATATCCGGCATGCCGGCTCTGAAGGCAGCAGGGTCAGGATAGAGAGCTGATGTCTTTGAGGTGAGAAGGCTCTCCGCTATTGTGCTTCTTGACTTGAACCCGTCATACCATATGTCATAGGGTCTCAGGTCGCGGCCAAGCCTCTCCCTGATCAGCGTTGCAAGCACCTTCAGCTGAGGTGAACTGAGATACTCATCAAAGAGTGCTTCAGCATCCTCCTGTGATATCTCCATTCCGCCTGCAAAGTTTCTCAGTATTGCGGTGTTCATCCCCGGGCTATAGGGGTCAATAGCCTTCAAGGCGTTGAAAATATTTATCACGTGTGAGTAGCGTGTATCAGGCTCCTGAGCCAGATTAACGGCTGCACCCTCCTTCATCACCTCATTGGTATAGGGTGACCATTCGTATGCCGGATTGTTAACAACCTCTCCGGGTATCTCCTGCCTGATGATACGCTCCATGACCTTATAGATCATCTCCTGCTTCTCATAACCGGCCTCACGGTCAGCATAGTCCGACTTGATCTCATCACGCAGGTTCCAGTGCGAGAGAAGAACCATATCATCGGGAAAGAGCTGACGCCCATCATCAGTCCGTAACTTTCCCATAAATATATTGTACTCGGCGATATACATCTCCGCATTTCCCAGGGCCACTGAAGCAGCCTGGTTAAGCTCTGCAGGTACGCGCGAAATGAACTGGTCACCGAGGCGGGCCATAGCCCACTCCTCACGACTCCATTCTCCGCCAAGCTCCTCCTTCTCTTCAAGTGTAAAATAGGGGAAGTTTAGGGCTATCATAAAGGCAATCTTGTTATCGTAAAAGTCAGACTGCAGATGCGAACCAACTGAGTAGTTGCCGAACATACGGTCAATACCGTCAATCTCACCAACCGCCTCATCAAGCACCTTCCTTAGATCAAGGGTTATCTCATTCATATTACCTCCAAGCGACTCAAGGTAGCTGCTGATCTTCAGAAAGACTGTCTTTCTCTTCTCCGGGTCAGAGATATAGTTTTCTGCAATATATTCACCAAATTCATCAGCAGTGCCGTCTTCCTCCCGCCAGAGCGAGGCAGCGTGTCTAACTCCCTTTTCAAGAAGTGGCCTGTCAGCAGAAGGCTGCCCGGTCATGACACGCTCAACAGCACTGGCTATTGTTGTCTCACCGATGAAGCCGGCGGCCGTTTCTCCTCCTTTCTTAACGGTAGAGGTACAGGCCGTAAACACAATTGTCATAAGAATCAGAATTTTTTTCATCATAATTATATTTATTAATAGGGTATGACGAAACACCCATTTTTTTAGATATTATAACTGTTGTGTCTGGCTTCGCCGGGCTCGCAAGCCCGGTTATACTTTTTGACACATGGGCATTTCATTGGTACATTTATTTTTTTAGCCTCTAATTTACCACCTGTTCAGCGTAGTATTTGGCAGTCAGTTTTTCGCCGGTAGCCTTTTCAATCATTTCGTTCCACTGGTAACGTGAG
>JAVEYS010000051.1:0-21654 GCA_034003345.1 Bacteroidales bacterium | reverse complement strand
TTCCAGGAGTTATATTGATGGAGAATATACGGCCGGCAACAGTATCAATTTCTCCAATACTTTTACCATGTATAGTATCAAATCAGGCAACTGGTTCGGTGATGATACATGGTCAACTACTGACGGCGGAGCGGCCTGCGGGTTTGATCCAAACGGTAATATCGTGGTGATTAACGCCGGCCATGTGGTTACAATGAACGATAATTCTGCCTATGCTTATTCCGTGGTCCTTAACGGAAATCTTGATGTCGGGCTTACATACTACCACAATCTGGGCCATGTGAGTGGTTACGGAACACTGAAACTGACATCATCCTCTTCGGGGTTATTTGTCTATCCCGGTGGCGACTTTACTGATTTCGTACAGACAACCGGCAGCACCGTTGAATTCTTTGGGGATAACCAGGCATCACTGCCGGCAAAACCCGGGAACATTTATAAACCTTATCAAAATGTGATTTTATCCGGAACGGGTAAAAAAACCATGCCTTCTGAAGACTTGAAGATCAGTGGTAATATTACCATTCAGGACGCATCCACGATGCTGAGTAATGAACTATACAATAAAAAATTAATACTCTCCGGCAGCTGGATTGACAATAACACATCAGCTACAGGTGGTTTTATCCCGGGCAACGGGCTTGTCTATTTTTATGGAACCAGTCCCCAGCTTATTTCAATATCAAACGGAGCCACCACGGAGAATTTTTATGATCTGGAGATAGATAATCTTACAGGATTGACATTATCTGGTGCAGGGAAAGTTAATATATCACACGAATTGACTTTATCCTCGGGCATCATCAGCACGAATGCTGTCAACCTGCTTTCAATTTCCAACACCAGGGAAAATGCTGTCGATGGAGGAGATGAAGGCTCTTTTGTAAGCGGACCATTACAGAAAAGCATTCTTGCCGGAGGAGATTTCACATTTCCTGTAGGAGACGCAACAGGAAATTCAAATGCATTACGGTATGGTGAATTAATAATAACCGATGCTTCCGTGACAGGCGATTACCGCGCACAATACTACAACCATAATCCGCTTGACGACGGTTACGATCCTGACGATGTTACAGCGCCGATAGATGTTGTAAGCAGTTCAGAATACTGGAGGATAAATGGTCCTGCTCTCTCCACGGCCAACGTTACCCTCCGGTGGGATGATCAGAGTGGAATCATCCCTGTTGATGCCGCAACCAGAACAAAGCTTCGTGTGGTTGAGTGGAATCCCTCGTGGATCAGTCGTGGCAACGGGAAAATAAGCGGCAACGCCCAGGAGGGGACCATAAGAACCAGCCCCGTGGTCAGCCTTTCCGGTGATCACCGGTTTTCGCTGGGTGTTGAAAGCCTGCCTACGGCAACCATAACAAGCGGAGCAGCAGGGATATGCAATGACGGTTCAACCACAGATATTTCTGTTGATCTGACCGGAACAGCTCCATGGACCATCAAATACATGATTAACGGATCAAGTGAGACAACCATTACAAATATCGGAACATCACCATATACTCTTGTTGTCTCCAATGCAATTTCGGCGCTTGCCTCCGGAGGCCCGGGCCTTTATTCATTTTCCATCTCCTATATTAAAGATGCAACAGGCACTACGGGCATACGTGACTTCACAACAACGGCAGATATAACTCTTTATGCCTCTCCCACGCCGGCTATTTCCGGGCTTTCTACCACACCGGCCAACTCGCTGGTAACATACAGCACCGTGGCGGTGACAGGAGATACATACCTGTGGAGTGTGACAGGTGGTGTCATTCAGAGCGGGCAGGGCACAAATTCAATAACAATACTGTGGGGCTCAGGTCCGGCAGGAAGCATCACCCTGACCGAAACAGCAGCTATCGGCGGATGTAGTCAGACCACTGCTCCATACAGTGTTTCAATTACTGATATTCCTAATCCCCTGGTTACAGGTAACACATCAGTATGCCTGGGTTCTGTTGAAACATATTCAACACCGCTTGTCAGCAGTCATACATATTCATGGGCAGTCACCGGCGGGACCTATACCCTGGGCGCTACCAACAATATTATAAATGTAACGTGGACATCAACGGGAGCCGGGTCAGTAAGAGTTACTGAGACAGGCGCCTCCCCGGTAATAAACACACTACCGGTTACGGTAAACCCTGTTCCTCCGGATAATAATGTTGTATCTGATCCGACTACATGCACCAATGTGACGGTGAATATTGTCATTTACGCCGCACCGGCTGGTATTTCCTATCAACTGCGGCTTAACAGTGATAATTCTCCGGTCGGATCCCCGGTGAGCAGCATGGCCGGAGGTGATGTTTCAATACCGGTCACACCGGCAGCTACCACTACATATAATATCTGGGCATCAAACGAGTATAGTTGCGGGGTTATGCTCACTGACCTTGCAGTTGTTACTGTGATGAATGACCAGATATGGACAGGAGCAGCAGGAACAGACTGGAATGTAGCCGGAAACTGGTCCTGCGGCATTGTCCCCACCCAGACATTATCCGTTCAGATACCTGATGTGGCAAATAAACCGGTACTCAGTAACGGATCCAACGGGGTTGTAAGCAATATTGTTATAGATAACGGAGCATCACTGACGATTACAGGTAACACACTCACCATTTCCGGAACTGTCACCAGCAACGGAGGCATTGATGCCTCCGCCGGCACTGTGGAAATGAACGGGTCTGTTGCACAACAGATCGGGGCCGGCGTTTTCAGCGGAAATACTATTCAGGATCTGATAATTGATAACTCCTCAGGGGTAACCCTTCAGGGTCCGCTTACTGTTACAGGTGTGGTATCCGTACAGAACGGGACACTCTTATCAGGTGGTAATCTAACACTTGCCTCAACAGCCGCAGGAACAGCACTTATAGACGGATCGGGTGCCGGAACGGTGACAGGCAACGTCACAATGCAGAGATACCTTGACCCCGGATTCGGATACAAATATTTCAGCTCACCCTTCCAGGCCTCAACGGTAAGTGAGTTTGGAGATGACATGGACCTTACCTACTCGTTCCCCTTGTTTTACAGGTTTGATGAGAACAGTGCCTATTCAGGATGGCTTGGCTATGCAACCGGTACCAATATCCTTAATCCAATGGCAGGATATGCTGTCAACTTCGGAGAACTGACAGATCCTAAAACAGTTGATGTCACAGGTATTGTCAATAACGGAAGCCTTTCTGTTACTCTTTTTAATCACGATAGTGTGTTTACCAAAGGCTTTAACCTGGTTGGAAACCCCTATCCTTCGCCTGTCGACTGGAACGGCCCGGGATGGACAAAAACCAATATTGATGATGCCGTTTATTTCTTCATGGCCAGCACCACTGATCAGTATGGGGGGACCTATAGCAGCTACGTCAACGGGCATTCTAGCGATGGATCTGCCTCCAACATTATTCCGTCGATGCAGGGTTTCTTTGTGCATGTCTCTGAGGGGACTTATCCGGTGACAGGCACACTGGAGGTATCAAACAGCTCAAGGATAAATAATCTGACCAGTCCCTTCCTGAAATCGGCCAGGGCGAATACTTATCAATGCCTGGTAAGGGCAACAGCCTCCTTTACGGATGACCAGACATCGACCGATCCACTGGTAATCTATTTTGAAAATAATGCAGAACAAGAGTTTGACGGCACTTATGATGCACTGAAGATATTTAATACTGACATGATGGTAACCAATTTCTACACGGTTCTTCCGTCACAGAAGAAGCTTTCAATAAATGCCATACCTGAACAGCTTGATACATCATTATATGTTCCTCTCGGCCTTACCATTTATCGCGATGGTGAGGTAAGCTTCAGGCTCAGAGATGTTGAGAATCTGCCCGTTGGGGAGAGCGTCTGGTTCCGTGATGCTGTCACCGGAGCAAATGTAGACATGCTGCGTAACAATGAATATAAGGTCATTCTGACACAGGGTGAGTATCACGGCAGGTTTGCGCTGGCATTTATTAAAAGCACCACAGGCATTACGCCTACTGAAGAGTCGGGAGATATATTCTCAGCATATCTGTCCGGTGGCATTGTGAAAACAACGATAGGTTTTGTTGACGGTAGCGAAGGAAGGATTACAGTGTACGACGTTACCGGAAGGTCTGTTTACTCAATGAAAGTATATGAACCGGGGAAATATGATCTGACGATTGACCTGCGTCAGGGGGTTTACATCATCAGGTATACAACCGGAACAAAGATGCGCAGTATAAAAATGATTCTTGGGGTATGAATATGAACAATAAGGACTCAAATATTAAAGTGAGAAGACTGATAATCGTTGCCGGCCTACTGGTGTTATGCAGTTTTTTCAGCAATATTATTGCTCAGCCCAATCCGCCAAGACCGGTCAAAATTACTGCCAACAATTCACAGCCACTTGCTTTTGGTGCGTTTACCCCCGGCGTATCGGGAGGTACAGTGACGGTAAGTGCCAATGGGGGCACGCGCTCATCAACAGGTACGGTGATACTGCTCAGTATGAGTTATGTATATACTCCTGCCATGTTTTATATCAGGGCCAATCCCGGTACGGTGATATCTCTTCTCACCGGTTCATCATCAACAATCACTGGCAGTAACGGGGGCACGCTCACTCTTCAGGTGAACGGCACATGCCCGTCATCGCCATTAGTGACTACGGTGCCCTACCAGCAACAGACCACAGTATTGGTGGGAGGCACCCTTACCGTGGGCAACATGGCCTCCAATCCGGCTGGCTACTACAGCGGATCAATAGATGTAACATTCGTCCAGGAGTAATAAACTGTAAACTGATAGTCACTGATGCACAAAAAAAAGGCGTATACCGGATCATATAAAACGGGGTGTATGCCTATGCATCACAGGTGGCATTTTGGATTCATTTTCCTGCTTCTCATACTACAGGTAACAAACCCGCTTATTGCACAGGAGGAGTTGCAATATGATGAGTTCCCCGTTTATGTCAGTGTTCCGTATGTTGGTGTTACAGAGATCGATGCAGTCATCAGTGGTGAGGAAGTATTTTTGTCTGTCAACGGACTGTTTGATTTCCTTAAGATTAAAAATTTACCATCGCAGAACCTTGAAAAGATCTCCGGGTTCTTCATAAATCCTGACGACACATACATCATTGACAGGGTTAACAACAGCATTGTCTTTGGCAACAGGACCATCACCCTGTCTGAAGGTGATCTTATCCGCTCGGAAACCAATCTCTACCTGAGATCTGATTATTTTGGAAAGGTATTTGGCCTCGACTGCAGGTTCAGCTTCAGAGATCTGACAGTAACGATTGATACAAAGCTTGAGCTGCCACGCATCCGTGAGATGCGGCAGGATGAGATGAGAAAGAATATTACCCGCCTGAAGGGTGACATTAGTGTTGATACGACCATTGGCAGGAGCTATCCTGCCTTCCGGTTTGGCATGGCCGACTGGTCTGTATATGCTAGTGAGCAGCCGGGTGGCCTCGCTGACGGACGGCTCAATCTCTCGCTTGGCTCGGTCATCGCCGGTGGTGAGGCAACAGCCTCACTTACGTTTTATACAGAGACGGCCTTCAGCGAAAAGCAGCAGTATTATATGTGGCGGCATGTCAATAATGACCGTGCATGGCTACGGCAGATAATGGCCGGAAAGATCACCACACAGGCCATCTCATCACTCTATAACCCGGTCGTCGGAGTACAGCTTACAAACAGTCCAACAACCTTCAGGCGTTCGTTCGGTACCTATACGCTTACTGACAGAACCGAGCCGGACTGGACCGTGGAGCTTTATGTGAATAATGTCCTGGTTGATTATGTAAAGGCCGATGCCTCCGGATTTTTCACGTTTGAGGTCCCCCTGGTGTACGGAAACACGATTGTCAAACTTAAATTCTACGGCCCGTGGGGAGAGGAGAGAACACGTGAACAGAATATCAGCATTCCCTACAACTTCTTACCTCACAAGGAATTTGAATATACAGTTAGCGCAGGCTTTGTGGAAGACAGTACCTGGAGCCGTTTTTCAAGATCTACGGTCCGATATGGTGCCACCAGATCACTTACCCTGGGTGGCGGAGTTGAATATCTCTCATCTGTTACAGACAGACCGGTCATGCCATTTGTTGATGCGTCGTTAAGAGTTACAAATAACCTGCTGATTTCCGGCGAATACACCCATGGGGTGAGGTCAAAAGGAACACTGACATACCGGCTCCCATCGAACATTCAGCTTGACCTTATTTATACGAAGTATGACAAGGATCAGAAAGCCATATCTTACAATTATCTTGAAGAGAGAAAAGCCTCCGTCTCCCTGCCGTTGAAGATAAAGAGAATGGCTGCATATTCCAGATTGTCATATTACCAGATTATCTTTCCCGGATCACAGTACACCACTGCCGAATGGCTCCTTGCCGGGTCTTTTCCTGGTGTCAGCACAAACCTTACCACCTACGGTATTTTTTCCGAATATTTCGATCCAAATATATATAGCAACCTTTCTCTGGGATTCCGGCTCCCCGGATACTTTACCATCATGCCCCAGGTGCAGTACAACTATTCCAGAAGAGAGCTGCTGTCAACCCGTATAAGCGTTGAGAAACGACTTTTTGAGAAGGGGTATCTGAATGCCTCCTATGAACATAATTTTAGCAGTAACATGAATACTGCGGAGCTGGGCATCAGGTATGACTTTTCATTTGCACAGGCAGGTGTCTCTGCCAGACAGACCAATGATCAGACAACCCTTGTTCAGTATGCAAGAGGAAGCCTGATCAATGACAGAAAGAGCTCGTTCCTGAAGGCTGACAACCGCACGAATGTTGGCCGGGGCGGCATCTCAATACTGGCTTTTCTTGATCTCAACGCCAACGGCGTGCGTGACCAGGGCGAACCAAAAGCAGCAGGACTGAACCTGCGTTCAAACAGCGGACGAGTAGAGTTCAGTGACAAAGACTCAATTATTCACATCACCGGCATGGAGCCATACGTGAAACATTTTATTGAGCTTGATGAAAGCAACTTCGACAACATCTCCTGGAGGATACCTAAAAAATCAATAGCGGTCATAGCTGATGCAAACATGCTTAAGCTGATTGAGATACCTATTAATGTGGTGGGAGAGGCAACAGGTACTGTGATGCTGGAAACGAACGGGAGGAAGGCGGGCCTCAGCCGCATTATAATGAACTTTATCGACTCAGACGGAGTCATTATAGCCAGGGCGCTTACTGAGGAAGACGGGTATTTCAGCTATTTCGGACTTACTCCCGGCGATTACCATCTGAGTGTTGACACGGCACAGCTGAAAAGGCTGAAGATGACCAGCAAGCCCGTCTCCCGGAGCTTCAGTATTATGAAGAACACAGAGGGAGACTTTATTAATGGCCTTGACTTTACGCTTAACAAGATCCCGGTCATACCAGATACTATTGTTACCGCAGATACTCTGGCTGTTGTGCCAGACACTTCCGCCGTAATTGCTCCCGCAGCAGGGGTTGTGACCAGAGACACATCATATCTTGTGGTACATGAGATCACGCGTGAGCTGGTGACTATTACGGAAGACTATTTTGCAGTCCAGTTCGGAGCATTCAAAAACAAGCTCTATGCAGAGATCATGAAGAAAAAGGTTGATGCGGCCCTGGATAAGACTGTTGAGCTGTTTGAAGAGGATGGCTTCTGGAAGGTGCGCATAACCGGCTTCGATGACCGCAGCGATCTCGAGAAATATATTCCTATTATAAACGCCCAGGGAATTACGGAGATATGGATCATATCCAATAAGGCAGTGAAGGGAGAATGGATTACCACATCGAAAGAAGATTCGCTTGCGATGGTGAAGGAAACCGTTGGCGGGGAGCCCGTTCCCGTGGTTATCTCCGGCACGACCATACAGCTCGGCGCGTTCGGCACTATCCAGGAGACGGCATCAATGAGCGACAGGCTGCTTGCTGCCACAGAGAAGATGGTGACCGTCAGGAACGAAGACGGCCTCTTTAAAATTCAGATAACCGACTTCGCTGATACCAATGAGGTCAGGAAATTCATTCCTCTGCTGAGGAAGCACGGGTTTGATGACATAGTGGTGCTGCACGATACAGAAGAAGGATTGGTGCCTGTCGCCCCGGCTGTTATTGCCCCCGTTACAGAACCAGACGAAGTGCAAAAGGTAGCAGAGGAGCCCGTGATGAAAGAGAAGCCTACAGAGATAATTGAGCAGCAGAGAGAGGTTCCCGGGGAGATAGTCACGCCGCCGCCGGTACCCAGATTTGTACTTAATGCAGGCACCTATTACAAGCGTGCTCAGGCAGACCGTGCAAAGAGAAAGATAGAGAAAAACATTAACCTACCGGTGGAAATAGTTGAGCAGTGGGACAGCTACAGGGTTGTTATTCCCGGGTTCTTCACAAGGGAAGAGACATATCCTTATTATCCGGAGCTTGCAGGTCTTGGATTCACGGATATCTTTGTCTATGAAAAACCACTTATAGACAGGTAGGCAAAACCCGATCATATGAAACACGTAGGAGCACACATCAGCGCAGCAGGCGGAGTGGAGAATGCCCCACTTAACGCGCATGAAATAGGAGCGAAGGCATTTGCCTTCTTTACCAGGAACCAGCGTCAATGGGTGTCGCCGCCACTGACGCAGAAGAGCATTGACGCCTTCCGTAACAACTGTGTTAAATTCGATTACAGCCCTCACCAGATACTGCCTCATGACAGCTACCTGATCAACCTGGGTAATCCTGATCCCGAGGGCCTGGGCCGTTCACGCTACGCCTTCAATGATGAGATGAAGAGATGTGAGCTGCTGGGGCTTGACAGGCTGAATTTCCACCCGGGAAGCCATCTCGGCAAAATGACAGAGGAGGAGTGCCTTGATCTGATAGCAGAATCTGTCAATATCGCTCTTGAGAAAAGCAGTGGCGTAACAGCGGTAATTGAGAATACTGCCGGTCAGGGCACCAACCTGGGATACAGGTTCGAGCACCTGAAGCATATAATTGACAAGGTAGAGGATAAAACAAGGGTGGGGGTATGTATAGACACCTGCCACGCATTCACGTCGGGATATGACCTCTCAACAGCCGAAGGATTCAAAAAGGTATTTGATGAGTTTGAGAGGATAGTGGGCTTCAGATATCTGCGTGGCATGCATCTTAATGACTCCAAGAAGGCCTTCGGTACAAGGGTCGACAGGCACGACAGCCTGCATAATGGTTATCTGGGCGACGAGGTCTTCTCGCAAATAATGAATGATCACCGCTTTGATGGCATGCCACTGATACTTGAAACGCCGGATGAAACACTGTGGGCAGAGGAGATCAGGTATCTCTATTCACTGCAGAAATAACCCGGATCAGTCCCATACATTTCGCCAGCTGCCATCCGCTTGTCTATTACAGACCGGATGGAACAGAGAACATGTATAGAATAGGGCTGTTTTTTACGAAATGCATTTGTCATTAACTGTTGATATGTAAACTTAAAACAGGCACTTTGCATCATAAATCAGCAGATTGGTCCTTTACAATAATACGGCCCGGCAATCATTTGGATGAGGTATAAGCTTTGCTGCGTTTTTATACCTTTGTCATATAATGGATTCCCACAGTATGCTTTGTCAGTTGAAATAACTTATCCGGGTTCTGTAAAGCCATGACGAATTATATCATTTTAGTACTCTGCATTATCATTATCCTCTCGTATCTCTTTGATATTTCAGCTAAATATTCAAAGATCCCGGGTGTAATATTGCTAATAGGACTGGGTATTGTGCTCCAGGTTATTTCTGGCACAGCCGGCCTGAAGATACCGAACATACAACCATTGCTTCCGGTAATAGGCACCCTTGGCCTTATTCTTATAGTTCTTGACGCCAGCATTGATCTGAAACTGGAGAAGCAGAAAGCAAGCCTGCTGAGAAAATCTGTTTTATCAGCGCTTATATTGCTTTTCCTTGTTACCACGGCAGCCTCGTTTATCCTGGTACAATATTTTCATTACACTACTACCGCTGCCGTACTGAATTCTATTCCCCTTGGAATAATCAGCAGCGCAGTGGCTATTCCGTCAGCCGGACACCTGAGCAGCTACGAGAAGGAGTTCATTATCTATGAGAGCTCATTCTCCGACATCTTAGGGATCATGGCATTTGATTTTATTCTTTTTCATGAGGGAAATTATTCCAGTGGTCTGTTGCATTACTTTTTAGCCGGATTATTGACTGTGGTTATAGGAGTGATAACGACATCCGGCCTTTCCATCCTCCTTCATAAGATCAAGTACCACGTCAACTATATTATCATTATGACTGCCGTTGTTCTGATATATGCACTGGCAAAGATGTATCATCTGCCGGCACTGTTGCTGGTTCTTGCCTTTGGGCTGGCACTGTCAAACAACAAGCTCGTTGAACACACATTCATCAATAAGTTTGTGGATTTTGTAAAACTGAGGCAGGATCTTGATTCTTTCAGAAAGATACTTGGCGAACTAACCTTCCTGGTGCGCTCTTTCTTTTTTATTATTTTCGGTTATTATACTTCACTGGAGGGAATATTTTTTCCTTCAAACCTCCTCACGGCACTTGCCATTACTGTGGTCATTCTGCTGATAAGGTGGCTCTTCTTCTATTTTGTTCTCAGAATAAAAAGCCCCACCCTGGTTCTCTTTGCACCGAGAGGCTTGATAACCATCCTTTTATTCATCAGCATTCCGGTTGGGTATATGGTACCTGAGATTAACTCGGAGGTAATAACGCTGGTAATACTTATGACTCTGTTGGCGATGATGTTTGGTAACATTATTTCTCCCGGAGAAACCCGTAAGACAGAAATCCAACTGCCATTGCCGGTTGTTGATGAGGGATTAACAACGACCAGCAACGATAGTGTTGATTCATAACCTGGCTCTTATGTATTGGGCGGGCCACTGAATGTCATCATCCAGCTCTTTTGCCGCCTGCAGCGGAAAGAAAGGATTCCTGAGCAACTCCCTTCCCATAATTATCAGGTCTGCTTTACCCTGTTGCAGAATAGTTTCGGCCTGTACTGCCGATGTGATAAGGCCAACGGCTCCGGTTAATACCCCGGTTTGTTTTACAGCCTCGGAGAACGGGACCTGATATCCGGGGAGGGCAGGGATCCTGGTGTTATAGATATTTCCGCCCGAAGAGCAGTCTATCAGGTCAACACCCCTCTCTTTAAGCAGGGAGGCGAGCCTGACGCTCTCCTCAGGGGTCCATCCCCCTTCTGCCCAATCGGTGGCTGATATCCTCACAAACAAAGGGTAATCACCGGGCCAGACCGATCTGACGGCTTCCGTCACCTGGAGTAATAGCCGGATGCGGTTTTCAAATGATCCCCCATATTGGTCAGTGCGCCTGTTACTGAGAGGAGAGAGGAACTCCTGTAACAGGTAGCCATGGGCGCTGTGGATCTCAATTACCCTGAATCCTGCCGTCAGAGCCCGCTCTGCAGCCTCCCTGAACAGTGAGACCAGCCTGTCTGTGTCATTTTCACCAGGCATCTCAGGTACTCTCTCCCCGGGGATAAAGGGTATGGCAGAAGGCGCCACCGTTGGCCATCCGCCATTGTTGAGATCAAGCTGTTTGCCTCCGTCCTGTGGCACTGCGCACGAGGCTTTTCTGCCGGCATGGGCCAGCTGAATTCCGGCTACCGAACCCTGACCATGAATGAAGTCGGTGATCCTGCGTAGATCTTTAATATGTTTATCACTCCACAGCCCCAGATCACCGGGGGTGATCCTTCCCTCAGGAGCAACAGCTGTTGCCTCTGCGATTATAAGTCCGGCACCGCCCACCGCCCTCGTGCCCAGGTGTACGAGGTGCCAGTCGTTGGCAAAACCATCCCTCGCCGAATACTGGCACATGGGAGACATGACTATACGGTTTTTCAGGGTAAGAGACCTGATCTGCAGGGGGGAGAAGAGAATGGACATAACTCTGTTCGTTAATCAGTTCTTCATGCAAAAATGATGAAATCAGCTCAGATAGAAAGCCGTATTATATAGTTTATGTTCTGAATCAATCATATACAGGCTAAAGTAAAAACATGTTTACAAAGATAGGTCTATATAAAATATAATCCGTCAGACAACTACGGTAGCAGGCTTTTACAACCCCCGAAATACTATGCCACTCATTTTACACACAAATGATGCCACTTAAATTATTCATTTGGTCTGTTTCTCAGGTTATCCAGTACTTCTCTTGCAGCACGTCTGCCGGCCTCCACCTGTTCTTCAGCTTTATAAAAGTCATATAAAGTGCAGGATTCATGAGACACATTGATCAGTACCTCCGGGGAAAACTGTCTGATCTTGTCCTCGGCCATGCGCAGGGTCATCAGTTCAATACTTTTGGTAATCAGTGAAAAATATCCCAGCTTCTCTTTGGTTGTGGAGGTTGGGGGAATAATGTGCCGGTAGAACTCTCTGACCCTCTTCTGGTAAAGGGCCTGCTTTTTGACCGCCTCTTTGGTCATTTCCGGTTTAATATAGGGTATATCAGCATTTACATGAACAGCAATCATCATATCTCCTTTCGTGCGCTTCACATGAGACATGGGAAGGTTGTTCAGTAATCCCCCATCCACCAATACCCGTTTTTCTTCAATTACCGGGGTGAAGATTGTGGGGATGGAAATGGAAGCACGGATGGCATGATAAAGACTTCCGGACCGATATACCACCTCCTCCTTGTGTATCAGGTCCGCAGCCACTGCCACATAAGGAAGGGCAAGATCCTCGATGAGAATATCGGGTACAAAATTCTTCATTGTCTTCAGGATCCGGTCTCCTTTAATAAGACCATGTTTGCTCAGAGTAAAATCCACCAAACGAAACACCTTGCTTCTATCCAGCTGGTACATAAATTCTTTCAGTTCGGCCAGCTTTCCCGAAGCATACACGCCACCGATAAGCGCCCCCATAGAAGTCCCCGCAATGGAGGAAATTTCATATCCTCTGTTCTCCAGTTCTTCGATAACCCCAATATGGGCAATGCCCCGGGCTGCACCACCGGAGAGCACAAGTGCAACTTTTTGTTTATCTGTGCCTTTCATGTCAAATTTCAATTGTTTTTGAGTCTTTTTAATGAACAATAAATTAACTCCTACTGGCCAATACAAAATTTTCAGGATTCTTCCCCTGAACATTTTCATACATTTGGTTTATTTGCGAAACAACGGTTTCATAGTTATTTAAATCGTCAATAATACCTTTAACACCCATCTGTTTGTTTTTGTAATCGAGAAATGCCACAACGATTGGTACCTGAGCTTTTAATGCCATATAATAGAATCCTTTATTCCAATCGTTCACCTTATAAATCCGCCCCTCCGGTGATAAAACCACATTTAGTTCATCAGTATGATTTAGAATATCAACCACCTGGTAAATAGCATTTTTACCCTCCACGCCCCGAACGGCCATTGAACCGAATTTTTTCATAACCAGGTTCATAGGGAAAAAGAACAGTTCCTTTTTGGAAAGAAACAAATATTTTATACCCAAACTACTGAATCCCAGCTTACCATAAAAGGCATCTATATGTGCCGTATGAGGCGCAAAGATGACTATGGATTTTTTTACATCGGGAAATTTGCCAATCAGCTCCCAGCCTAACATTGATAATACCTTACCAGATATTGTTTTCATAATCTGCTATTTGTGACTTCGGGAAATTTAAAATAGTCTATATAGATCAAACACCTATTTTGGTCAGCCTCAAAATGAAAAAATTACCTCATTCCTTTGATTAGAATTTTTGCCATCCCATTGAAATAGGGAAAATATTCCTGGTACTTGTTTTGCAAAAAGAAAGGAATCTCCAGGCCCTTTATGATCATTAAAAACATATCACTCAAAACTCCAACCTCCATATCGATTGCAAATTCACCATGATCTATTCCTTCATTAATAATTATAATGAGTTGTTCTCTTTCCCACACGTCAAGGTCTTTCCTGATATCATCAATAAATTCAAAATAATCAAATTGCCCGGCCTGCAAGGTTTCACGATAATTGTCAGAATGTAGCATTACCTTCATCCTAACCATCATATATTCGAGCAATTTGGTCTCAGCCGTATATTCATTGTTGGTTACAACATCACCTAATTTCGCTTTTAATATATTGATCTCATTTTGCACCACCTCACTGAATAGTTCTTCCTTGCTTGAAAAATGATAATATAAAGAACCTTTGGCCTTCCTGGAAGTTTTAGCGATCTCATCCATTGAGGTCTTCTGAAAGCCGAATTTCCTAAACAACATGTCAGCCACACTGACAATCTTATCTCTGGTCTGGTTAAAACTCATTATGCGATTAGACTATTTATGTTTTATAGTACAAATATGAGACGTTTTTTTTGACTGTACAAGTTTTATGGTTTTTTTGAACCAGCCCTTGATCCAGGGCTGAAGTGAAAAAGGCAGTCGTATGACTGCCTTGAGTGTGGGCCCGGCAGGGCTTCCCGACGATTCCTCGCGTTGCTCGTCATGTCGGGATAAACTTCTCGCCCGGCAGGGCTTCCCGACGATTCCTCGCGTTGCTCGTCATGTCGGGATAAACTTCTCGCCCGGCTGGGCGAGAACCGGCGACCCCCCGATTATGAGTTTCCTTTATTCAATATATTATCCTGTTCGAAAAAGCCGGGTTATTTGAGTTATATACAACATTAACAGAGTTTTATGTGTTTACACCAATATAAATAACTGTTCATATTATGTAAAATATTACACTGCTTTACATGGATTTGTTAGAATACTGGCGAAAAAACTGGCACTGTTCAGTATACTCTATTAGTTATGAGTTAGAATAAATATCCTGGCAAAGAATTGTTGGATTTTTGTCGTTGAGCCAGATCAAATGTAATATGTTATTGTTTGGACTACCCCCCAGGCTACTCTTATTCCCGGCTAAGCGTTCTGCCTTTCCCGGGCATGACTCTTCAGGAAAAATGCTGATGCCAATATTGGAATGAGCAATAAAGCCTGGTAAAGGAAAACATTTCTGTATCCTGTCATATCAGAGGCCCGGGCAATGATAACACCAATAAGAGAGGCCCCTGTTAATTGTCCCAGGCTTATAAAGATGGTAAGCATTCCCTGTGTTACTGCACGATCCACAGCTGAGGCTTCATTAAGCATAATATACCTTAGGGAGCTGCCGGAAAGTACGGATAGTCCCAGTCCGATCAGGGCACCGGAAACATAGAATAAAAGCTTACTTTCTATAACCCCATGTAGCAAAAAGAAACCTGCCCCGGCAAGTATAAGTCCCAAAATTATGATCAGGCGGGATCCATATATATCAATCAGTCTTCCGAAAAACGGTGATCCAAACGCAGTGGCCAGCACAAGAGGCACCAGCATAAAGCTGGCTACTGAAGAGTCGATTTGGAATATTCCGACCGCAAAACTTGGGATGAATACAAAAGACGACTGTAAGATTCCTGTCGCCACCGCAATAGTTCCGGCCAGCACAAACTGCCTGTTTTCAAGGTAGGCAAGTTTTATTACCGGGTTCTCAGCACTTCGCTCAATAAAGAAGTTTATTACAAGCAGGGTAAGCGATGCCATAAGAAACGGAAACACCCCTGGTGAGAGCAGGCTTTGAAAGAAATTTTCTGATTCCAGATTATTGATTCCATAAGTAAAAGAAGCCAGAAGGAGGCCGAGAGTTAAAATCCCTTTCCAGTCGAATAAACCCGATGCTTGCACTTTCGTTTGCGGCAGGTATTTAAAACTTGCTGCAATCAAAATAATTACAACAGGAATATTGATCAGAAATAAGGATGTCCACTCAAAATATTTCAGCAGAACCCCTGCAATGATCGGCCCGACGAGGAACGCCAGACCAAATACAGCGCCTATCAAGCCCAGTATTCTGCCTCTCTTTTCTTTAGGGAATATATCACCAACAACAGCTGAGGCGACCGGGAATATGCCGCTTGCACCGAAGCCCTGTATGGCCCTTCCTGTTAACAGTGAAGTATAATCTCCGGAGAACGAAACAACGATGGAGCCCAGTCCAAAAAGGAGCAGGGAGACCATGTAAATATTTCTTCTCCCAAAGATGTCGGATAAGCGGGCAAAAAATGATACTCCCACAAGATTAAACAGAACATAAATAGAAAATATCCACCCCAGGACACGCGGTTCAACATTCAGTGTCTTTTCAATAGAGGGAATAGCGGGTCCGACTATTGCAATGTCAAGTGCCCCGATAAGAACCCCGGTAAACAGGATTGCAAGTATCGTTTTATCAGAATTATTTTTCATCATCCGTCTCATTCTTCAGCAAGCTGTTCAGGCTAAGAAATGTATTTTTGATTTTCACAGGTGGAACAGATCCACTTTTTCCTTTACAGGCTTCATAGCAAGGGGCCCGACAATCGAGACAGTTAATATCATTTGATTTCTTTTTTATAATTCCTCCGCCAAGAGCAGAGTATGCTCCCCGGTAGTTTCCTGCCTCAATCCTCCTCAGGATACCGCGGATATCGTACTCAGCCGGGCAGACAGTAAGACATGGAGCATCTTCGCACCACTGGCAAAGACTTGCATCGTCATGCAGCGCGAGATACTTCTCGTTTTCCAGAGCATTGGATCTGATATGGGATGAGGCGTTATTATCCGGCAGGTCAGTGGCTCTATATTCTTTAACAAAATCTTTCATCCCCTTACGCCATATATATTCTTCTTTGCCCAGGCGCCTTAAGACCATATTGGCAGCAGATATTCCGGAGATAGTAACAGACGGACTACCGGTACCCATAACGGTAGACTCCCCACACATAAAAAGGTTCTCCCATTTTGTTCTTGCATGCGGTCTCTTTAGCAGCTCCTGCCCCATACAGTGTTTGGGGCCTGTAACCGATCCGCCCGGCTTCATAGTATAACGTTCAATTGTTGTTGGCGTTGCAAGAGTATTATAGCGTAAGGCTTTACGAAAACCGGGCAGGTGCTTTTCCAGTGTAGTCAGAATACGTTCTGTCTCTTCCTTTTTAGCTCTTTCATAAGATGAACTTCTGTAATCAGGTTCTTCAGGAGTAGGCCATTTTCTAAAAGAGGGGCCTATTGCCATTACAGTATGGGTACCCGGAGGACAAATAGAAGGATCAGCCAGGGAAAGGATATAGAGGGTAATCTCTTTTTCATCTATGGCTTCAGGATTGTCTGCCAGCATCTGGATTGGTTGTGTGCCTTCAGGGATAACGTCCCCATCCACCAGACAATGCAGTACTATGCTGGGATATGTTGGGATAATGTTTTTTGCCCACTCCCTGGTTTCATGATCAGAGTTCGCTTCAGGGATTAGTTTCCCGTATAGATCCCAAACTGTTCCTGCGTAGACAATAGCATCGGTTTCATATTTTACCTCACCCCTTGGAGTGTCAGCCAGCAAACCGCACACTCTGTCACCATCGAATAGTATCTGTTTTACATTGTGATGGTAAAACATGCTTCCTCCGTATTTTTCAACTGCTTTTTCCAATTTTCCCGGAAGTTGCTGCGTAGAACCCAAAGGATAATAAACCCCGCCAAAATGGTTATCCATAAACATCGTTGCTGCCATAATAGCCGGTGTTTCATCAACCAGGGTATAGCAATATGTTGAGGTCAGCTTATTAAGGTACTTGATCACCCGTTCAGATTTAATATAAGGACGAACAATATCCCCCGCGCTTTTTTTCAATAATCCGATCATTTTTATCTGGTTAACCGGATTTTTGACAAACAACTTCAAGGCTGTTTTTGGGGGTATCTCAGTGGGGGCAACACAGATAGGATCTGCAACCAAGACCTTATGATATAAACGACCAATGTAGCTGTAAAAGGATTTCAGCTGAGCCATTTCATCCTCATCGAATAGTTGCTCAAGCTCTTTGAAATACGAATCCATATCAGAATGAAAATGAATGGGCGTGCCGTCATATTTCAGGCAATAGAGCATTTCATGCTTAATTACCTCAATCTCTTCTTCAAGTTCACTCATAATATAACGATGGGGGTTGGAGCCCTTGCTGCCAAAGCCATAGAGCATGGCAGTTCCCTGGTCAAAGGTCACGCCGTTTCTGCGAAAAGCCCCACAGGAACCTCCTGGCTGATAATGCTGCTCCAGCAGTTTAACTTTTAATCCACTCTTTGCCAGAAGAGCTGCGCATGTCAATCCACTGATTCCGGCGCCAATAACTATAACATCTGATCGGGAAACATTCATTTTTCTTACAAATTTATGCTCTATGATAACTGAAGTATAACTGTAAGCTTATTGCAAATACCGGTTATATTGAACCACGATTTCCGAACTGATACGAGTCACCCCAAAATCGTTTTAATTTTCAATTTCAGGTTTCTAAAAATATATAAAATATTCACTTATCTATTACACTTTTACTTTTTCAAGGAATGTAGACTGCCCTCTTGTGGGCCCTTGCATTCTATTCGATCAGCTTTCCGGTTGGCTTGCCTGACCAGAATGCCTATAAGGTTTTTAATACCTGGCTGACCCGCTGCCGAAAAAGCAGTAGCTGAATTCATATTTATGGGTTGCGGAGAGGCAAAAGAACGGGACAATACATTTTCATCTAATACCCAACACACATCACATATTGGTAAATCGGAATTTTTGTTATTGGTTGATATGTCACTAGTATTTTCCGATATTACTTCAAAGCGACCTCTAATGGTTTATCTTAATAACTATCTTACCTTTTGCTCTGCCTGATGCAAGGTGACTGAAGGCCTCGATACTCTCAGAGAAAGGATACACTTTATCAATGACTGGTTTGATTTTTTCATCTTCAACCAACGATTTTATCTGACTTAAATGCGCCCCATTGGGGTGCATGAAAATATATTTGTAAGTTGCGGCTTTAGCTCTTATTTGTTTCGCTAATTCCTCCGGCAATTTGTAATCAGCCATCCCAAACATTGCAGCTATCTCTTCATCTAAAGGACCAGCTACGCTAATCACTTTTCCACCTTGCCTGATAACTTGAAACGCTTCGGAAGAATAGTTTCCTCCAAGTGTATCAAACACAATATCTGCATTTTTAACAATCGTTTTATAGTCCTCTGTTTTGTAATCAATTACTCTGTCTGCTCCAAGTTTTTTCACCCACTTTACATTGTCGGTACTTGTGGTAGTATATACATAAGCTCCTTTTGCCTTGGCATACTGAATAGCCAAACTCCCCACACCACCTGAACCTGCATGAATAAGAACTTTGTCATTTTCTTTTATCCCAGCATATTCCAATGATTGCATTGCCGTAAGGCCTGCTAATGGTATACTTGCAGCCTCTTCGAAAGAAATGTTTTCGGGCTTTTTTGATACTGCAACACTGGTTACGGCAACGTATTCTGCAATTGTACCCATTTGATCTTGAGGTACTCTGGAATAAACCAGGTCTCCAATTTCAAAATTGCTTACTTCTTCTCCTTTTTCGACGACAATTCCACTAACATCATAAGCGATAGTGCTCGGTAATGGAATAGGAATCATGCCTTGAAGATTTCCCAGGATAATGTACTTGTCTATTGGATTAATTGCTGCAGCCTTAACTTCTATAAGTACATCTTTTACTTGTACGGTTGGCTTACTTACTTCGTTAAAAGCCAGGCTATCTTTAATCTCTCCGTATTTTACTAATTGTAATGTTTTCAATTTTGTATCTATTAATCTGTTTCTAATGATTATAGGTACTAAACGTTCCGTCGATATGATTAGTTCAGGTGAACTATGGATTTCAGTTTGCATAATGGTAAGTGGGGGGCGGAGGCGGGCCCGGCAGGGCTTCCCTACGACCCCCTGATTATGAGTGTCATTATCTTGTTTCCACCAGTTTATGCTGATTTGTTTATGAATTCAGGACCAGAGCAGACATTAAAATACGGCCCATTTAATGTCTGGCGGGCAAAGCAACCTGATTTTTAAGGTCAGAATTTGAATAAACATTAAAATATAGCTTATTTAATGTTTGACAGGCTAAAAAATAGTAATTTTGAGATCAGAATATAGGTAAACATTAAATATTAATTGATTCATGCCAGAATTACTTTATCCAATCAACCCAAACAGAGATATTCCCTGGAATAATCTTCCGCCGTTACCAATTAGGGAAGAGCTCCATCAAACAATAGAAATATTACGAATACTTGGAGATGCAAAGGCTGCATTAGGGAGGCTTCAGGGGCGTAGCGTTGTGATTCCCAACCAAGGGCTGCTAATTAATACAATTAGCCTGCAAGAAGCAAAGATTTCAAGTGAGATAGAGAATATATTTACAACAGATGATGAACTATACAAAGCGTTTAGTGATAAAAACAATGAGTCGGGTGGAGCATCAAAAGAGGTATTAAGATATAGAGAAGCACTCTGGTCTGGCTACACCTATTTACAAAAAGCCAAAAAATTTGATCAAAACTATTTTATTCAAGTATTTCAGGAAATAAAGAAAACAACTGATACAATTCGTCCCAGCTTTGTTCCATTAACCATAAAGCAAGGAGGCGCAGGCCCAAATTCTGGTCAGGTAATTTATACACCTCCGAGAGACTCTGCTGTAATTCAAAATAGATTAGAAAATCTGATAAGCTTCGTAAACGATGATGAGCAATTCAAGATAGATCATCTTCTGAAAATGGCTATTGCTCATTTTCAATTTGAAGCTATTCACCCATTTAGAGATGGAAACGGCAGGACAGGAAGAGTATTCAACATTAATTATTTGACGAATAAAAGGCTGCTCGATGTTCCAATATTGTTTTTAAGTAGATATATCCTGGACCATAGGAATGATTACTACTCAGGATTAGTGGGGGTTTCTCAAAGAGGAGACTGGCAAAGCTGGTTATTATTCATATTGAGAGCTGTAGAAAGCACCTCAAATCAAACCTTCAATAAGATTAATGATATTGTATCTGTAAAAGACTCAATCCTGGAACATATAAAGAAAGAAGATCCGAAATTACGAAATCCTGAAGATTTGATAGAAGCTCTGTTTACGCAACCATTTACAAAAGTAAAACACCTTACCGATGCTAAAATCTATGCTGAAAATACGGCAAGGGAATATTTAAACAAGCTGTGTGATATGCAGGTGCTTGAAAAGAAAGAAATGGGAGGTCATCACTATTACCTAAACCTTGAATTGTATCGTATACTTTCAGAATAAATTTGGGTAATCTATATGAGGCTATTAAAATACCAGGGAGCAGATTGTGAACTCTTTAAAAAGGGACGCATTTTTAGCGAAGGAGACAGACTGCCGCGGTGGCTTCGGCGCACAGCCAGTAAAAGAAAAGGCAGTCAAAAATGACTGCCTTGAGTGTGGGCCCAGCTGGGATCAGGACCGAGCGTTAATAAATTGCCCTGTGGGCAATTTTAGCGATGGGGCCAGCTTGCAGGGTTGGCTCGATCCCGGGCTGAAATGAAAAAAGGCAGTCAAAAATGACTGCCTTGAGTGTGGGCCCAGCTGGGATCGAACCAGCGACCCCCTGATTATGAGTCAGGTGCTGCTAACCATCTGAGCTATGGGCCCCAAAATCCAAAATATCTATAAGACCCTTCCCGTCCGCCCGCTGGCGACCGGGGTGCTGCTAATCCCGGAAATCACAAAATTCAG
>JAVEYS010000050.1:0-21658 GCA_034003345.1 Bacteroidales bacterium | reverse complement strand
GAGTTCTTCAGTAGTGCCGATTATCTCCTTGTAGAGATCCCCGTTCCGGCAGGTTTCTCATATAACTCAAGGGCCGGACGGCATGCCGGAGAGGTACACCGCGAGTTTTACCGTGACCACGTGGCTCTCTTTATACGGCATGCCGATCCGGGCAAAAAAATATATCAGATTGAACTAATGCCGAGGTTCACAGGGAAATACACCACGAACCCCGCCAGGGTGTCACTCATGTATTTTCCTTCTATTTACTCAAACAATGAGATTAAAAGCGTAAAGATTTACTGATATGTTTATACTTTCTTTTTATGGTTTCTACACAAAACCGGGATGAATGGCCCTGTTTTTGTTTAGCTTTAATTGATCAACCAACTGTACAATTTAAATCATAACGGACAATGAAAAAAAAATTTGTTCTTCAGATCGCAGCTGTTCTGCTTAGCTGTGTTATCCTCTTCTCAGGATGTGCTTCAACTACCATTATCAACTCTATGCCCAACGGAGCAAAACTCTATGTTGATGGTGAACCGGTCGGTACAACCCCATACACCTATACCGACACCAAGATCGTCGGCAGTGCAACACCTATCAGACTCGTGATGGAGGGCTATGACGACTTTAACGGTGTTCTAAAGAGAAACGAGGAGGCAAATGTAGGAGCTATCATTGGTGGTGTCTTCTTACTTTTCCCATTTCTCTGGACCATGGACTACAAATCAACCCATACCTACGAGCTGATCCCTCAAAACAGGTAACAATTTGTAAAGTGTAAAAAAGAGTGAGAGCGCGGTTTCGCACTCTCACTCTTCTTATCTTAAACTATCTGGTCCGGACTATCAAGGAATACCAGCCGTTGGTCTTGTCTTCCTTAAAGCTGATCCCGTAAAAATCGAAAATTTATTTCCCCTTTAGCTTCTGATTCGCACGGAAAAGATCCATCTCCACCTTCTCACGGGCAATCCTTGAAGACTGTCTGTATGCAGCAAATTCTTCTTTAAGTTCTTTAAGATCCTTCTCCGTACGGAGGAGCACAACCAGGTTTCTTTTGAAGATTAGAAATCCCAAAACCAGGAGAAAGGCTAAACCTCCCAATACTGTCCACATAATGGTGTTATAAGTTCCCTTCTTCAGTTCCACACCCAGCACCTGTATTTTGTTTTTCGTCGCGGTGACTTCTTCGAGACTGGTTCGGGTTGTTCCAAGCAAAGCATTCAGCGAATCAGCTTTAAGGTTTAGATCTGAAGTAAGTTCATTTAACTCTGTAACACGATTATTCTCTGCTTTGAGAGTATCCAGGATATTGCTGTTGATTTTCCGGAACATATCTTCTCTGATGGCCCGGTAGTTTTCGTATATTCTGGTATGCTCCTCAATATAATTGATTTGTTCCCGGATAGTGTTTTCGGTAAGTTCCTTTGGCATTGCCGTCTGCCCTATTGCCGTAACGACTGTAAAAGAGATTACAAACAATACCGATATACATTTAAAACCTGAATGATTCATTGCCCCCTGGATTATATTTTAATAGTACAGACCTATATTTATTAACGCACAATTGAGTAAAATATTTCATAATTCAGGCTTTGCCGGTCCAAAGGATTTTTAACCCTTTTTCTTAAGCCTGTTCTACAATAATCCATGTCATATCATTTTAGCAAATACCCAGGATAAATGATTAATAATTAATTATGTTTTAAGAAATTTGCCTAAATTGGTTAAAGTTTGCCGGTAATATCAGCTGAACAGTATTATTTATCCAATATTGAATAATCACTAAAACCGGGATATCCTGGGAATAAGACAACAAATCATTATCTGGCTGGCAGTAGTTACTGCTTTATTATTGCTTATTATTTCTGCCTGCAAAAAGGATGAGGATGATCCGTCAGTTATTAAGGATGGTGATGGAAATATCTATACCACAGTTACTATAGGCACTCAGATGTGGCTAAAGGAAAACCTGAAAAGTACCAGCTATAATGATGGAACTGCAATAACTGAGAAAACCGGAAACAGTGACTGGTCAAATTCATCGACCGGTGCATATTGCTGGTACGATAATGATGCGGCAAATAAAACCACATTTGGAGCATTATATAACTGATATACAGTGAATACTGGCAGACTGTGCCCTAAAGGGTGGCATGTACCTGATGATTCTGAGTGGACAATCATGGAAAACTATCTGATTGCCAATGGATTTAATTATGATGGAACCACAATCGATAATCTTATTGCCAAAGCTCTTGCCACAGCTTCCGGTTGGGATGAGTCATCATTCCCTGGTGATGTGGGCAATACTGATTACCCTGCTAAGAGAAATGCAACCGGTTTTTCAGCGCTACCCGGCGGTAACCGTATCAGTCTGGGCACATACGAATACATTGGTGGAGCTGCTGTCTGGTGGACAGCAACAGAGTACGTACCATTAGTTGCATGGAGCCGTTACATCATAAGTGCCTCCAGAAGTATGACCAGAACCGGTTTAAATAAGAATGCCGGTCTGTCTGTCCGTTGCGTCAAAAACTGAAGTTCAGACAGAGAGCAAAACCATAAAGAGCACATAGTGATGACACCGGCTAATTACTATCTATATCCAGTAATATAGATCTCTTTTCTGGTCGGCCCGGTAATTTCATGAAATCTGTCACCCTTCCCACCATCCTCAAAAAATTAAAATCGCGCAGATCATTGTTCATGAGGATTTTGTAGCATTCGGGGATTTTCAATGATCATCAGTTTTCGAGCCGGGAGAGAGAACGGATGAGAAAGTAATCACAAGTAGTCTAATTTCATTATTTCAAAGACAAGATCCTCGCTGTCTCGCTTTAGAGTAATCTTTTCTCCGACCTTTTTGTTTATCAATGCTTTGGCTAAAGGTGATAAAAACGAGATCTTTCCTTTGGAGATGTCTGCCTCATCTACTCCCACAATCTGAAAGGTCTGTATGGTGCCGGGCAGTCCGGTTTTAAGTGTCACTGACGCACCGAATGTTATTTCATCCTGAGGTTGCTCCTCCGGATCAACAACCCTCGCTTCAACAATCCTGTTGTTTAGCAACTGAAGTTTGGCATTGATATAGTTCAGGGCAATTCGTTTCTCGTTTTCATTGGTTATGGTCAGGTTATCTTTTTCCCTGATCAGTTCCTCTTTTTCTGCCAATAGCAACTCCATTCCCATCCGGGTAACGAAGTTGGCCACGCCTTCCGGCAGATATGCCCTCTTTGGCACCATGGGCACCTCTTCCTGGTCGCCCTCTTTGACAAATCCTCTGCTCATAGTTTATTGGTCCTTATTGCAACCCGGCCTCTGCCCGAAAGCATTTGAACGAAGCTTCATGCCGGATGCAACAATTATATCATCGAAGGTAAAGATTCCGCATCAAGCTGGCAAAACTGAATACGGTCTGAATCATAGCCATGAAGGGCAGCTTTGTCTCCCCAATTACCGTTCAGCCAGGCCAATATATTATTGGCGTTTATCAAAAGCCTGACGGGTAGTGTAAGCTTGCCGGTCCAGAGAAGTGATTTCATCGATTCCGGAGATAATTATTAGATATTCTTGTTTCCTGTTTTACTATGTCTACTGTTTAATCCCCGATACATTTCATATTGCAGCGGGTTCTCAGGATTTGCTCTGTTTATTGCCTCCGGTGTATAAAGATAATCAATCCCGGACTCATAGTCTTCAACAATTTTCGACCTTACCATTTTTCCGGGACCGGAATGAATTAGTACCATTAAAATTATAAAATTAAAATCAATTTGAATATCAGATTGTTGAGAATCTGTGATAGCCTATTCCAAGCTAAATTTTCTCAGCCTCCACCAATTTGAATACGAACAGTTTATCAGTCTCGCTTCAACACTTTTTGCTTCCCGGCAGGACATGAAACCGGGTCCGGTTTTCCTTTTGGTACAAGGAGCCGTAAGAGTGCCGGTCATGAGCAGTCTGAAGCATTTACTTCATAATAGCATTGTTTTTGCTGTCGCTTTCAACTTCGATCTTCCTGTTGATTTTTTTGACACTCTTCCCCCGGTTGAATTTATAAGAGTACATGAACTGGATATAGGTTGATGCATTAAATCCAATGATGTTTGTGGAATTATATGCCTCAGTCTCAGTTTCAGTCCTGCTTAACTCTACCTGTTTTGAGAATGGGAGTACCCATACTACACCTATACTGTGATTCTTTATCCGTGTTTGCATGCCGGGACCGTAAAAAGGATGGTTGTATGTTTTTGATTGTGCATCTATATTAACTCCATTATAACTCAGGAAAGCAAACACGGTAGTTTTCTTTTCTTTACCCAGGTTACCGTATGCCGTACTTGTTATGCTGTAGGAGAAGTAATCCCTGGCTGGAATAAAACTTGACTGCCCGGTGTACTCATTGAGATGTCCCTTATAGATCCTTGCATTAATGTTTATATACCACAACATGGCATTGATACCGCCCCCGAGCTCATACCCGTTAAGCAGGTTATAGGGTTTGGTAAATGTGGTCAGTGAGTTGTCTATGGGGGAATTAATCACCTGATATTCATTACCTACCTTATTGGAAAAATATTCCTGATAAACATAAGGAGAGAAATAGTTACTGCCAAAGTTCCAGGTATAGGTAAGTTGCAGACGGTCACGATAATCCGGCTTCAGGTCGGGGTTCCCCTGGGTAATATTATAATTCTGGTCTGTCCTGAGATAGGGATACATCGCATAGATGCCGGGCCTGTTAATCCTCCGGTTGTAGGTAAATTTAAGATTATGTGATGCTGAGAACTTATATTGAAGATTGACAGATGGAAGGAAACATGTATACTTCGGCTCGGTGACCGAGTCAGCCTTGATCTGGCTGTTTTCTACCCTCAGCATAGCCTGCAATCCGATCTTTTTCAGATTGTAAGTAATGCCGGCATAAACAGAATTTCGAAGCTCGGCATACTCAAACAGGTTATCTGATACCTGATTGTCTATCTGAAATTCGTAACTCATCTGCTGGTAATAGAGCTGATAGCCTGTTTCAAGTTTCGCAGACAATCCTAACGGATGGACATAATTCAACTTGGTGGAATAGTATATCCGTTCATTCAGATTGTTCTCCAGCCGGCTATAGGTATCAAGCACCAGGTCTGAATTATAAGGATACCGTGTATTTGTAAAGTCACTTGTTTCATCGGATCTGAAATTATAATAGGTGTTATCAGCAGTGAACTCCTGTATCGGATTCTTAAATGTCCTCTTGTAAAATAATGACACGGATGATTCATTGCTGCCATAACCATTATTTGTCAGCGATGAAATTGTATTCAGGGGATTATTGTTTTTGTACAGGAAGGTCTCATTAATAAGATCAACATCCTGATGAATAGGCTTGTAGCTGATATTTAAGCTCAGGCTGTTTTTGTCATTGATGTAATAATCAAACCCGCCGTTGATTGTTGACACGGTCACTGTGATGCCTCCCGTGCCTGACAGGCTGATCGTTGAGTCTATCATTGAGAAACTGCTTTCGTTATTGCTGCTTATATCCAGACTCTGTGAGAATGTCAGGGCAGTCACATAAAACGTTATTTTACCCAGCGCATAATCAAGACTGCCGGTTGCCGAACTGGTGATCTTATTGAATGGTTTAATAGTGAGGCCAATATTTCCATTCATACCATACCGGGCCTCCTTTTTCAGGATTATATTCAATACACCGTCAATATTCCCTTCGTATTTACCGGACGGATTGCTTATAATTTCAATGGTCTCAATATCTGACGGAAGTATTCTGGCAAGAAATTCCTTATCGCGTTGCCTTCCGTCAACCTGGATAATAAAATTGCTGCTGCCATTAAGTGTTACGTTGTTCTGGAAGTCGACATTGACCTGTGGAATTTTTTTCAGAAGCTCGTAACCGTTGCTGGCAGATTTTGATACTACGGAAGGAATGGCATAAACAGTACGATCAACCATCTCCTTTCCCTTCAGGCGCTCGCCATAGACAGTTACCTCATTTATACTTGCCGTAGTCTCGCTTAAAAAAATGGTGTCAACCACAACTTCGGTATCGCCTGCCTCAACCACAACTTCTTTGCCGGCAGTTTCATAACCCACATAACTTACCCTTATAAAATAACTCCCGGGGTTAACATTGTCAAGCAGGTAGCCTCCGTCTGTTAAAGTTATGACTCCCGTAATCATGGTTGTGTCAGGCAACTGAGCAAGCCCGACAGTGGCAAAAGGCAAGGGCGTATTATCTTCCGCGAGACATACCTTTCCCCTTATCCTCTGAGCCTGAGCAGAGACAGAGATTACAAGCAACAGATAAACTAAATATCTTTTCATTGTCCTGTTAATATATTTATTGTAATGCAATTACACTGGACTCTCCATTGATATCCATTGGCATTTGCATGCTGAAGCCGGGTCCGCTGATATCCAGATTCCCTGTAATATGTGTTTTCCCTTTGCTCTCAACTGTTAAACCGGTACGGATATCAATGACCATGTCTGTTTTACTCATTCCTTTCAGATCGTCATAGGTTACCTTTGCGACACCCGTTTCTATTGGAGTTGCATTTGCTACAGGCTTAATACTTGATTCAGCGGTTATGTTTGCATTGTTGCCATCTATCCCGTCCAGATGATAAGAGGTTATTATTTCAAGCATCATTCCGCCTGAATTCATCTGTTGTGTAACATCCCAGCTATCACCGGCGGTAACCTCTCCTGCCGGTAAACACCATGTGAACATCCCGATCAGTGTTTTTAGATGATCATCGCTTACCGAACTAATTAACTGCGTCTTAACCGCAGCAGCCGTAGGACCGGTAAGTGTTATGGCACTTGTGTCTCTCAGAACCATATCGGAGAGCATCTTCAGATTCACAATCTCCAATGGTTTGCCTGTGTAATCCATTTTGACATACAGGGCATTTTTACTTAGCCGGTTCATAATGCACGATAAGACATCCCCCATCTCCGCCGATCCGATATCTCCCTCATTGGCAGAACTGTAGGCGACAATCTTCCCCATTGCATCAGTGTTGGTTATCAGAGTATCAAAATGCACCTCCATGATCATAAATTCGGCAGTCTCATCTATCATTTTCAGCGACAGAGTATACTGGACTTTCGATTCCGTTGTTTGCTGAACCCCGTTTACCGTTTGAGAAACAACCTGCTCTGAAAAAGAGTTGAGCCGGTACACCTTGTTTTTCTCAAGCTGCATCTTAAGGGTGGGAATATCTTGTGCCAGTACAGAAACACAGAACAGAACTGTGATACATGATAGCAGAAATTTTTTCATCAGGTTGTTGTTTAAGGTTTAGATATTAACCTCAAACATACGATTGGAATACCCGGTTTTCTATAAATTATCGGTAAACGGAGGAATTCTCTCCGTGAATAACATATTTTAATGCTGAAATAATAAGCAATCAATAATAGAATCAAACAGTATCTTTCTTTTTTCATCATAAATTTCACTCTTACAGGGCATCACATATTAATCCTGCAGATGCACTGAGGCATGAATGACCGTCTGAATGTTGTCAAGGCATCCGGATTTTGCCCACCGCTGCAGAATCCATTGCAGAGTCTTAAAAACGCCAGATAACAATGCAGTATTGTGCATATCCAATTTAGCCGTAAGTTCAATCTATAGATTATCAGGCCAGTAAAAATTTACAAGAAGAAAGATTTTCTAATTTATTCTTAATCAATATATTAAATTTGCAGCATAATCATAAATCACAAATTTCGACTATGCAGGTTACAGTGACCAGAAAGGATACCATATTTTCCCCCGATCCCAGCAGGGTTATCGCCCGTTTTCTTTATACTTCAGATGAAAGAAGCAAAGATATTATCCAGAATGTGATGTCTATGTCTGATGCTGAGGTAAATACGGCATTAAGTAAGGTATTGAGAAGTTATGCCAGACGTCACAGGAATATCTCATTAATATTTGAAACACATTTCAAAAAGCTGGATGGCCTGCTCAAAGAGCTGAAAATAAATCTTGGCAATAACAATAAACCGCGTAAAACGCTGATAGGCTCATATTTCACGATGGAATATTCAATTGAATCAGCAGCCTTTTTTAATCCGTCAATAGTTGAAGATCCGGACCAGTCCGAAATAGGACCTGATGAGAAGAGACTGATCTTTAGTTTCAGGGCAACGGGAGAAGGGCATATCTCATCAATTGTCTTTCGTTCGGCAGTTATCGATAAAAACAGTAATCTGGTCATTGAACCGGTGGGCAAAATGCTGGCGGGAGCAGAACGGATAAAGAGGCACATCTACAATAAAAACTCATTTATTAAGAGGCTGGAAGAAATGAGCTACTTCGACAATAAGATCTCACCGGTCTTTGTGTTGGAGAAATTGGGCGACAGGTTCACCTATGGAGAATTGAAAAGGGCCGTGGAAGAAACCAGAAAAACGCATGATCTTTCTCCAAATAAAGAACAAATCGTCAATCAAATGATGTGGCTGGCGAGATCACACTACGAGCTTGACTTTTCGCTTGATTCTTCAATTTCTGAAAGAGTTATTTTCCCTACCTCTCAAGCTGAAAGAAATGGCATTGAAGATGCACGTTTCGTAAAATTCACAGAGGAGAACGGCGAAATAACTTACTATGCTACCTATACTGCATATGATGGCAGTACTATCATGCCGAAGTTACTTGAGACCAAAAACTTTTATCATTTCAAAGCATTGACTATTAATGGCGAGATTGCCCATAATAAGGGTATGGCGTTGTTTCCCAGAAAGATAAAGGGCAAATATGCTATGCTGTGCCGTATAGACGGAGTAAATAACTATATTACTTATTCTGATAACCTGAATATCTGGCGCGAGGCCAAAATTATCCAGACGCCCAAATTTCCATGGGAGCTGATACAAGTTGGAAACTGCGGCTCTCCTCTAGAGACGAAAGAAGGCTGGCTGGTAATAACACATGGAGTTGGTCCCATGAGAGAATACGCTATAGGAGCATCATTATTTGATCTTGATAATCCCGAAAAAGAGATTGGCAGGCTAAAAACACCTTTATTGACTCCCAACACTGAAGAGAGGGAAGGATATGTGCCCAATGTAGTTTACTCTTGTGGCTCTATTATCCACAATGGCAATCTGATTGTGCCTTATGGCATGTCAGACTATGCATCAACTTATGCTTCAGTTAATCTGACTGAGCTCCTGAATGCACTAAAAAACTCGTGATAGCAACTATCGATCTGACTTCTGAATATGTGTTTTCAAAACATCCTGATAAACTGCCAGATATCCTTCAATCATTTTCTGACGACTGAATTTTGAGACAGCATAATCCCTGCAATATTTCCTGTCAATAGAACCTATTTTATTTACCGCTTCCACAGCATCATTTATAGTGTCAACTATAAACCCTGTCTTCCTGTCAAGGATTAGCTCCGGCATGGCCCCCTTGTTAAATGCAATAACCGGTGTTCCGCAAACCATTGATTCTGCAACACTTAATCCAAAAGGCTCCTCAAATCTTATCGGGTGTAAAAGCGCATAGGCCTCCCCCAGAAGTTTATCTCTCTCCCTTGGTCCGGAATTGCCAACATACACAATGTCATCATCATTAATAAGTGGCCTGATCTTACTTTCAAAATATTCCTGATCCTGGATTAAGCCGGAAATGATTAGTCTCCTTCCGGATAGCTTTGCTATCTGAATGGATTCATAAGTACCCTTTTCAGGATGGATCCTGCCGAAAAACAACAGATAATCATCTGGCTCCGGACAAAATGTAAATTCATTGGTATTAATTCCATTGTAAACCGTTGCAACGTAATCAAGCTCAGGACTTCGGTCAGAATCACTTATAGAAACGTAATAGCCTGTATCATTATACTTCTTAAATACAGGTATGATCTTCTGAGAAGAGAAGCCATGAATGGTAGTTACCATTGGTGTTCTTATCAACCGTGAATAGGTCAGTGGGAGGAAATCGAAATTATTATGTATCAGATCAAACTTATCTGCCTGCTCCATCAGGTTACTTATATGCAGACACTCACATACTTTAGGGTCAACATCCGGATAATCCGCATAGGAATGATCACATACAGATTCCTTCTTGCCTTTGGTAATGGAATCAGCAGTAGCAAACAGAGTGACATCAACTCCGTTTTCCACCAGACCTTCAGTAATATTTGAAGAGACCTGTTCCCACGGTCCATACTTTCTGGGAGGCGTTCGCCAGGCAACGGGTGACAATACGGCTATTTTCACATTCAGGATATTATAATTTTCAACCTGCCAATTTTTACTGGCAACTATATTGCCTCTCTTGGGTTATTCAAGCAATGATCAACAAGATCTTCAATAATTGCCGTCCCCACACACATCACCTTGTCGGCTCCTCCCCAATAGATTTTAATACTGCCATCATCTTCGGGAACGGCTCCGCATGTGAATACAACATTATGAACATAACCCGTTATCTCATAAGGTTCTTCGGGTTGCAGAACCCATTCATCACCAACAGCAATTATCCGGGAAGGATCTTCAAGATCATGCAAAGCAACGCCCAGTCTGTAAACGCATCCGTCCATGGTAGGAAACACACCATGATATATGGATAGCCATCCACGGGCAGTCTTAACCGGAGGCGCTCCCGGACCTATTTTCATTTCATCCCAGTGGTACTGAACAGGTTTCATTATAAGTTTTGATTCGCCCCAATACCTGAGGTCAGGGGAATAGGAAATCCATATTGACCATGGTGATATTTCAGAATGGGGACGATCGAGTCGCGCGTACAGCCCGTTAAATTTCCCCGGGAAGATTACAACATTACGGTAATCAGCCTCTGTAATAAGGGAGAATCGCTTGACAGACTTAAAATCCCTGGTTTTTGCAAGGCCAATACGTACGCCATGCCTGGAATAGGCACTGTAAGTAATAAGATATTCACCATCGAGAAGGATAATACGGGGGTCTTCAAGACCGTACTCCTCATATTCCTTGAATATACCTTCAGTGGCAGGCACCATGAAAGGTTCTTTCTCAACTTTAAAATTAAACCCGTCATCACTTTCTGCTTTGCCCAGAATGCTCCTTCCGTTAAGCTTATGGGACCGGAAAATCATTATATACCGGTTGTTATGCTTAACAACACCGGCATTATGTACGGTAGCTACCGGATAAGGCACATCATCCTTTGTAAGGATGGGGTTATTATGATATCTTTCTATCAGCACAATCTATAGTATAATCACTGGTTCAACTGTTGCCAACACTCTTGTCAACATACTTTTCAGATTCCTCAAAAGCCTGAAGAACTGTTAAATGAGCAATCAGATAGGCCAGGGAACTCTCCGCCCCTTGATTACGGTTAACGCCATAACTCTCAAAACCATCGCAACACCCTTTGGTCTCAAAATCAAACAAGCTCATCCTGAGATCGTTTTCTCCAAGAAACCACATGAAGCTGGCAAATAATTTATTGAGATATTCCTTATCCTTCGTCAGATGAAAAGCCTGATGATACATTAAGACCATTGCCAGAGCATCTATCGGCTGTTGTGCATACACAGATCGTTCACCATCTTTTCTATACCATTTTTCATTACCAATGATTGACAGATAGCCATCCTTTATTGTATGTTCTGTTAAAAAGTCCATGGACTCTATAGCTGTTTCGGTTATCTTATCATCTTTAAATATCTCTGCCGAGAGTAAAAGAGCCAGAGGTAAGATGCCATTATCATATGCCAGCAAAGCTTCAAACCATTTCCAGTCAGAAGATCTGTTGTCATCATAATGTCTGATCAGTTTATAAGTAAGATTTCTTAATATCTCAGCCATTGAATCATCCGAGGGATTACTCCGGAGGTAATAACTTATACCTATCATTGTATTTGCAATCCCTCTGATTGAATTAAGCTTCTCGAAGTTTCCGGTTGCAGCTAAAAAAATAAATTTGCCGGTCTGGAAGTAGGAATCATTAGGTGCATTGGCAATCAGGTATCCCAGTGCCCAGATAGTTCTTCCGAAAGAATCTTCTGACCCTACCTCATCAAGAAAGCTACGGTTGAAACCGAGAAAATTCCTGAATGTACCGTCTTTGTTTTGCATATAATGGATATAGCTCAGGTATATGGGAGCTAATTTAAGAGCCAGCATATCCTTTTTTTGCCTGTATGCCATAAGAACCATTAGTAATGCTCTTGAATTATCATCCAGGCAGTAGCCTTCTTTCAGATTCGGAATTCCATATTTTGCATGCTGGATGATCCCGGTATCATCGGTTAAATGAGTTATATGAATAAGCGAAAATGGAGGCAGGATAAGCGGATCAAGATTGGTTTCCTTTTTTACATATACTACAGGCTTGTTGGCAATAACTTTTTGCGCGACAGCAATATATTTTTCCCCTGTTTTAGGCCATGTTATCTCTTTGCCGTATTCGAATGCCTTTTGCCGCATAGTAGATACAACCTCAGGTTTATCAAATAGCTCCAGGAGGATTGCTGAAAGACTATCTGAATCATTGAAGTTGAAAAGCTTTCCCCTGCCATCAGCCAATAGTTCTGTCGCGTGCCAGTAAGGTGTTGAAACAACAGCTGAACCAACACCTATTGCGTAGGAAAGTGTCCCACTTGTTATCTGGTCCTCATTCAGGTAAGGAGTAATATAAATATCAGATGCAGACAGGTATTTAAACAGCTCTTTCTGATTAAGATACTCATTCAGGAAAAAAACATGATTGGTCAGGTCCAGCTTATTAACTATTTTCTGAAGGTAAATACGATATTCTTCACCGGAATACCGCAGAACATTAGGGTGAGTTTTTCCTAATATGATATATAAAACTTCGGGGTACTTTGCAATAACTTCCGGCAGTGCCTTTAGTACTGTCTCGATCCCCTTATTCCGGCTGATAAAGCCAAAGGTAAGTAAGACCTTTTTATTCTGAAGATTGAATTCCTTTCTGGAGTTCTGCCGGTTATATTGAATATCCGGCACCCCGTGCTCAATATATACAATCTTTCTTTTATCAATATCATATACAGTTGTCAGAAGCTCAATGGCTTTATGGCTCATTACAACCAGTTTCTTTGCCATTTTGCAGATTTCCACCAATACAGCTTTCTGATCATAGGATGGATTTCTGATAATTGTGTGAAGGGTGACAATGAGCGGAATCTCCAGCCGGTGTAGCAAAGGCAGGATATATACACCATTTTGTCCGCCATATATACCAAATTCATGTTCGAGTATACACAGGTCAGCACCGCTGAGATTAATGAACTTCACTGCCGATAAATAGTCCCTCTGGTGCTCTTGTCCAATGGTTAGTTTTACCTCTTCAGGATAATCATAGGTTAGTTCATGATCATTCATGGCTATAATGAATCCCTCTCTTGAATCTCCGGTTATCCCATCATTCATTACCATGGAATTGTATAGATTCCAGGTAAAAGTCCCGATACCACATTCCCTTGGAGGATAGGTACCAATGTATGCAATCTTCATAACATCAAAGTTACAACTAATAATCTAATTTTCAGCACAATTGACGAAGTATCGGAGCCAGCTCAATACCTGGTTTTGGTCCCGGCTGAATGCAAAAGAGCTGGCAGTATTACAGGGTAAAGCTCAAATATCACAAGGAGATATCTCTGGTATTGTTACTGGTGTATGGGTTCTATGTCAGTATGCACTAAAGGCAAATGCATAATTGATAATCACTTCTGCCTGATTTTAAGTTGCTGGATTTTGGGAGATGTTTACAGCAGACTACTCACCCCTATGCCATACAATGGGACGTTTGTCATCCACTGTTCTTCCTTATAATCAGATAATGATGTCCGGATGGCTTTTGAAGGCTTATACTTTTCACAAAATACCCTGAAGCTTTTCTACTTGAGGTTTTCACCAGATTTTACCTCAGTCGGAATAACTCTTTCCTTTTCCTGTATGATGAAATCAATTTCGGATGTACTTCGTTCAATTGTCCAGTAACCGATATACTGTTCACTGTTCAGGCGTATTTGCTGCATCACATACTGTTCGGTAAGCGCTCCTTTGAATTCAGTAAAAATCTCATCACCCTATATTTTCGTCCGCACGTTAAGTCCCGCCATAGCACCAAGAAGGCCAACATCATGCAGGAATAATTTAAATACAGATAGATCCTGGTAAGCAGCAAGCGGGATAGCCGGTTTTGATACCCGGTGGCTTTTCAACAACAAACCGCAATCCACCAGCCACCGGATTGCCAGCTCAAAGTCTTTGGCACGGGCAAACTCATGTAGATGCCATGTTTTCCCAACCTGACGGGCTCCTTTCAGGATAAGCGGCTTACGGAACGTATTCTCCTTCCAGTTTTTTAGACTGCCTATTGACTCCCTGTACAAAAATGTTTATGCATTTAAATATGATACATATAAACACTTTTATCAAGATAATAACAGGAGTATGTCACACTTTTATCAAGATAAGTGTGAACTGTAATAGAAAATCTACATTCACATTGTAAAATCCAGTATAAATGAGCACACTCCTCTGGCTGAAGGAGACTATCCAATATTAATCATAGAAATCATCCATTCAGGTATTTATACACTATTGAGAGGCCGTAATTTTTCCAAAATGACATGCTCAACTGATCCTCAATTTGCACTCAGATCCCTTCCCGCCGGCAAAATTTGATCATATAAAACCGGTGCTATTCTTTGATCTATAGATAGATAGAAGGTTGCAAGTATTTCGGGAATAAGGTGGTAAATGCAACTGGCTTTTGTACTAATCCAAAAATATAGCCATTGGGAAGTAATACAATTACCGTATAACAATGCCACCTGCACTATTATAGTGCATTTTTAATACATATATGTATTTTAATGGTGCATTTTAATATCTTTGCATAATAATAAACGACCATGGAGAAATTGTTTGAACAGTTTTTAAAACTTCTAAAAGAGACGGATACTGGTTTCTTTCGATACATTTATGCTGAAGTAAATTGGGAAAGTCGTATGATCGGGCTTACCGGTCCGCGTGGAGTTGGAAAGACGACTTTGGTTTTGCAGCATATCAAAAATAACCTGGATCTTTCTGAAACACTCTACGTAACAGCAGAGGACTTTTATTTTTCGGATAACAAGCTAATTGATCTGGCTGATGCGTTTGTAAAACGCAACGGGAAGTATTTGTTTGTTGATGAAATCCATAAATACAAAGACTGGGCCAGGGAATTGAAACTGATCTACGATTATCATCCGGAACTGAATGTTGTATTTACTGGTTCATCAGTGTTGGATATTAAAAAGGGAGCTTCTGATTTAAGTCGCAGGGCGGTCATGTACCACATGCAAGGCTTATCTTTCAGGGAGTATTTGCATTTGTTTCATCACGTGACTTCCCGGACGTATTCATTGGAGGATATCCTTTCGCACAAAGTAGAACTCCCTGAAATAAAGCATCCATTACCGCTCTTTGAAGACTATTTGAAGAGAGGGTATTATCCGTTTTCATTGGAGGAAAATTTTGAACTGAAACTTCAGCAGATCGTCAACCAGACCCTGGAAACGGATATTCCCATGTATGCCGGCATGAATGTATCAACTGGGAGGAAATTAAAGCAATTATTAGCTATTATTGCTAAAAGCGTTCCGTTTAAACCCAACATGACGAGCATCTCTACTGCCCTTATGGCCAGCCGGAACAATATTGCTGATTATTGCCTGTTTATTGAAGAAGCCGGATTGATTACCCAGTTAAGGGATGCAACCGGCGGGATAAGAGGTCTGGGCAAGGTTGATAAAATCTATCTTGACAATACAAATATGATTTACAGTTTGGCCAGTAGCAATTCAAATTCCGGGAACATAAGGGAGACATTTTTCTTAAACCAGCTAAGGTTAAAATATGATGTGATTGTATCTCCTGTTGCTGATTTTCGGATTGATGATTATACCTTTGAAGTAGGTGGAAAAAACAAGGGACTGAAACAAATTCAGGGTTTAGATAATGCCTTCGTTGTAAAAGACAGCATTGAACTGGGTTATTTGAATACAATACCACTCTGGCAGTTTGGTTTGACTTACTAATAAGCGAAAGAACAGAACTGTATCACTTGCTGTCATTAGTTCAAAAGCCAGTGACCATAACCATTTCTCGCTGGATTAGATTGACCACTTATAACCGGCGTTATTCTTGTCATCTATAGACAGATATTAAGTTGCAAGTATTTCCGGCGCAATATGGTCAATGCGACCAGCCTATGCAGATCATTGATCATGCTGGATTTACGGCTTTAAGATGTGATACAACCAGCCCCAGGAGATTCTTAGTTGCGATTCCTGACTGCATGAAACAACGGCCGTTTGCGATCTTCCATTATACAGCCATAACTCTGCAACTGCTAAGGCCACCGTTGTCCATCGTCCAATCTGTGGGTCATAAAATCTCGCCCCGTAGTCATACCAATATTCCTCAAAGAACAAACTCAAATATAAATAATTCCAATACAACCAGGAGCAAGTTCTTCTTGTCGAAATCAAGTTATAACACAGCTATATTTTTTTTTGCAAGAAAATCTCTTATACCTTGTACTCTCATAATCTCACTTTTTCTGGAAGCATCCAGTTTGTAAGTTTTATTACCACCGATCAATGACTCAAAAGGTATATCAAGGTAGCGGTTCAGCATTGTTATCATCTTAAGAGTAAGCTGGCGTTTCCCATTTAGAACTTCTGAGACCCTCGTCTCTCCACCAAAGAGAGGTGCAATGTCCTTCTGGATTAGATTCATCTGGTCCATTCTGAATCTGATTGCCTCAATTGGATCAGGAGCCTTTTTCGGCAATTGCTCATCCTCATATCGCTCAACCAATATGGAGAGAATTTCAAGTTCATCTCCCTTTGTAGAACCTGGTTCTATTTGATCTTTCTCAGAGTTCATGAGCTCATAGATTCGTTCTACTACAGCTTTGTATTCCTTTTCTGTTTTAATGACCTTAGGTTTCATATTTCACCTCCTTCGCATCGATTTTATCATATTCTTTATGGGTCCCGAACCATATAACAAATACAATTCTTAATTTATATTCAATGTCTACCACCAAACGATATTCATTACCCTTAATATTGAAAACAACCCTTTTTGAGCTGATTATACTGGCATTCTTATACTTCAGCTTCAGTTCTGCTGAATTATTCCAATTTGAATACTTCACTTCATATATCCAGGCTTGCACAGCTTTTTGTGCACCACTATACCTGGGTTCCTTGCAATAACCCTGAAGTGTTCCTGCCTTTATTATCCGCATACTGAGACAAAGATAAAATAAACTTACCAAATAAGGTAACTAAATGTTAAAATTTCATTTTCATTTCAAAATTCGATATTGAGCACCATGTGCAAACGCCGGTGTCCATGATCACTTCTTGCCGGCATAAATTGACCACTTATAACCGGCGTTATTCTTGTCATCTATAGACAGATATTAAGTTGCAAGTATTTCCGGCGCGATGTGGTCAATGCGACCAGGCTATGCAGGTGTAGTACCTATTTTTTTTGAAAACATTCCAAAAAATAGCAATATGCATCCAAATCAAGATTAATAGTAATTAATTTATCTATCGCTATTTTTTGTTCTATCCTAATTTTATATGGGTCGTAAAGTAAGGGATCATCTTTTTTAGGCTTAAATATTTGTTTTAATTTTTCTAATTCAATATCAATAGGAACCTCTCCTATATATTGATTCGTTTTTTTATCATAATGCACGATACTTCTTTCAACTTCCATAGTTGTCTATTTTCCTGTTGTTCTTCCCTTTTTGGGTGGCTTATTTTGTTTACCTGTTTTTGGATCAAAAGACCCCTTATGATTTCTCCCCGTTTTGTCAAAGACTTCAACATCCCCATGCAATTCAGCTAAAAAATCCTGAGTAGTTAAGCTCCCTATCTGCGCGTCATAAAATCTTGCGCCGTAATCATACAAACAAGAGTTATCGCTGCTGATTGATAATATGTTATGAGGGTTTTGAGGCAATTTATTGACGTTCTTAAAGCGATTTTACCTGCTGGAACTGCTATTAGGAGTCAAATAAGGTATGGAAATTAATATTTTTTGTGGCATTTTGGATACTTGAAAAGAGAAATTACTGGAGTATCATAAATTGGCATATCTCTTGTTGATACCGAAGTTGAGCATTTTGTTTATACATTGAGGATGATTATCTTTGTACAAGAGGACAAGCTTGTAGATCTCGTTTAGCTCATCTGATCATGAAAACAAAAAATATAAAACCAAAAGAGAAAGACAATTGGGCTTTACCAGGTAATCCTATTTCCCATAATGAGTTCAAGGATGGGATTAAAAAAGCAGAGGAAGGTCCATTTTATACTTTAGAGGAGTCAAAAAACATGCTCGCAGAATGGAGGAAGAAAAAAAGCTCCCAGTAAAAGTATCCAAATTATTTCTCATTGATCTTAATAGCATTTTTCAATATGGAGTAGAGACCTTTGGCCTCCAGCAAGCTGAACTTTATGAGAATGAGATTTGGAAGTTAGTGGAAGGACTTTCAAGCAATTGGCTACTCTTTTCTGAATGCCGTAATCTGCCAACAAAGTCTAAAATGTACAGATGGATTGTTCTGGAATCTCACCTTATCATCTATCGCATAACAATCAAAGAAGTACAGGTACTTCGGATAATGCATTCTAACCGTAGCATAACGAAAATCAGAACTTCCAGAGGCGTAAGATTATAAATAAAACATTCTTATGAGTACACGAGTATCCTTTCATGCCAAGCTTGAAAAGCACCAGTGTATCGAAAGGTTCCGTAACAGTGTCGTTCACGCGCCCAGATAACAATAAACACAAAGTAGCTATATTGAAGATCTGGTGCAAACGCCGGTGTCCATGATCACTTCTTACCGTCATAAATTGACTACTTATAACCGGCGTTATTCTTGTGATCTATAGACAGATATTAAGTTGCAAGTATTTCCGGCGCAATGTGGTCAATGCGATCAGTATATGCAGTTTAACAAAAAGTCCGAAAAACTATTGCAGGATCATTGCAAGCCGAACATATTGACCACATTCGGTCGGTCAGAAAACTATAAGACTAATTTGCATATTACCAGACATTTGTAAACGCCGGCATGTGGTCAGTTAAACGCGGTGTGAGACGGTCAATGAAACTGGCATTTGCCCTAAAGATAGAAATAACGAAATCGTCACCACTTCCGTCACCCTCCATAACACAAAATCCCGCAGATCATTGATCATGCGGGATTTGCGGCTTTAAGATGTGGTACCACCAGGAATCGAACCGGGGACACACGGATTTTCAGTCCGTTGCTCTACCAACTGAGCTATGGTACCATTTCGGTCGGCAAATATATTGCTTTTTTATTTTCTCTGCAACAGCTACACGACACTTTGTTAAAAGCTTGATCAAACCCTTTTCCTGCTATCTTTGTCAATTCTCACGACAGTAATGGATCTGACCTTTCATACACTTCCAAACGGCATCAGGCTGGTACACTACACCACAGCCAGCGAGGTGGCTCACTGCGGCGTGATCATCAACGCCGGATCGCGCGATGAGCTGCCCGAAGAGCACGGCGTGGCCCACTTCATTGAGCATATGCTCTTCAAGGGGACAAAACACCGTAAGTCATACCATATACTCAGCCGGCTGGAGGATGTCGGCGGAGAGCTCAATGCCTATACCACCAAGGAGGAGACAGCCATACATGCATCATTCCTGAAAGAACACTATCAGCGTGCAATGGAACTGATAGCAGACCTGCTCTTCTCATCCACCTTCCCTCCTGCTGAGATAGAAAAGGAGAAGGAGGTGGTCATGGAAGAGATCAATTCCTACCTCGACACGCCGGCAGAGTACATCTTTGATGAGTTCGAGGAGCTGGTCTTCCCTGATCAGCCTATAGGAAGGAACATACTGGGTACTCCGGAGACGGTCAGGGCAATCACAGCCGATTCGATCCGCAGATTCATCACGAGGAACTATTCCACCTCCCAGATGGTCTTCTGCTCAGCAGGTGCCATCAGCCCGAAGAATATCATTTCACTGTTCAAAAAGTATTTCAGCCAGATAGAGACCACTAACGGTGTCCGCAGGTTAAGAACACAATACCGTTACACTCCCGTGGCTACGGAAAAGAAGATGGAGACCTGGCAGAACCACTGCATCATAGGAAATATAGCGTTCGACCTGCACAACAGCAAGCGGATGGGGCTCTTCATGCTGAACAATATCCTCGGCGGACAGGGCATGAACTCACGTCTCAACCTCTCCCTGCGCGAGAAACGCGGATATGCTTACAACGTCGAGTCGATGTATAATCCCTATACCGATACCGGGCTGGTGACAATATACTTCGGCACTGACAGCCGTAACCTCAACAAAAGCATTGCACTCATCCACTCCGAGCTCGACAGGCTGAGACGCCAGCCGCTGGGGACACTGCAACTCTCAAGGGCAAAAAACCAGATCAAGGGCTATCTGGCAAGGGCATACGAAAACCACGAGAGCCTGATGCTCAGCCTCGGAAAGAGCCTGCTCATATTCGACCGTATAGACAGGATGAACGAGATATTCCGTAAGATAGACGCCGTGACAAACACCGAGCTCACCGATACGGCAGGCATCATCTTTGACAGGTCATCACTGTCAACACTGATATACAGACAGAATGGGGAGAGATCCTGACAGGTATATCAGAGAGCACAGCACACCCGAGGACAGGGTGCTGGAGGAGCTCTACCGCCAGACCCATCTCTATGTCGTCAACCCTAACATGGTCTCGGGGCACATCCAGGGGAAGTTACTGGAGATGATCTCACATATGATCCATCCTACTCATATTCTTGAGATAGGCACATATACCGGCTACTCGGCCATCTGCCTGGCACGCGGACTGAAGAGCGGCGGACAGCTGCACACCATAGAGAGCAATGATGAGCTTCATGAGATGAGCACACACTATTTCGCCCTGGCAGGCGTGGCCGACAGAGTAACACTCCACACGGGAAGAGCACAGGAGGTCATCCCCTCGCTAACCTGCACCTTTGATCTTGTCTTTATTGACGGCGACAAACGTGAGTACTGCGAATATTTCGATATTGTCTTTGACAAGGTGCGCAAGGGCGGATTCATTATTGCCGACAATGTGCTGTGGGGAGGGAAAATTGAAAGCGAGGATGCACTGAGAGATCCTCAGACAAAAGGGATTGTGATGTTCAATGAAAAAGTGCGAAATGACCAGCGTGTGGAAAAGATCATTCTGCCGCTGCGTGACGGACTGATGATCATCCGCAAGAAATAATGGTGGTACGGTTTTTGATTATAATCAAATAAATAACTGAGACATGAAAAAAGTACTTGTTTTCATGCTCGTATTGTTTACGGGCTTATCATTAACTGCACAGGACCTTCAGAAGCTGGCTACCAAGGGTGCAGAAAGACTTTTCGGAGATAAGGATGACCTTACCTCTGTCATACAGATCGTACCTGAGGGTACTGTGGTTGAAGTCATAAAGGAGGACAGTATCTTTACCCTCGTGCAGTTAGATGAGGTTGAAGGATACATCAGGTCAGACAGGCTGACAGCAGCTCTGCCAGTTGTCTCAGTCGCTGA
>JAVEYS010000049.1:0-22227 GCA_034003345.1 Bacteroidales bacterium | reverse complement strand
CTGATCCCGAGCTCATACATGAGAAGTATAACGATTTTGCGGATCTTGTTGTTGATGGCGGTTTCGGAGGTGACGAGCCCTCAACGGTGGTCGACTGCACCGGTCCCGACCCGGTTATTCTCAGGCAGGGAAAGGGAGTGCTTGAGCTGTAGAACCCCGGAAGAATTATAAATTAAGAATTAAGAATTAAGAATTTGACCTTCAGCCGGAGCTCAGCGACAGACTGTCTCTGCCTTTGCAGTTGAGGATCTCCGCTGCGCTCTGACAAGACTGCAAGACGGAACCCCTACCGCTTATCAGAGTTGAAGAACCTGTTCAGCTTATCAAAAGCTGAGGGGAGGGCGAAGACAACCACCTTGTCTCCGGCATTGATCACGGAGTCGCCGGTAGCTATATAGGGCTTGTAATTACGGATCCCGCCGCCAACGATGGCATCTTTAGGGAAGTCGATCAGCTTGAGAGGCCCCGTGGCTATGCGCGCATTCTCGGGAACGTTGTACTCAATCACCTCAGCCTCAGTGCCGGTCATAATCTTTACCTGAGTGACGTTGGGGTTCATCGTATGCCTGAAGATACGGCTTGCTGTGGCAATCTTCTTGTTGATGATAGTGTCTATCCCCGAGTTCTCGGCAAGATTGATGTATTCCATATTCTCAACCTCGGCTATGGTCTTCATCACCCCAATCTTCTTTGCCAGGAGGCATGACAGTATGTTCGTCTCAGAGTTGCCTGTCACCGCCACGAAAGCATCCATATGCTGCAGCCCCTCCTCTGACAGCAGTTCGCCATCCCTGCCGTCGCCGTTGATCACCAGTGTCTCCTCAAGCGTCTCTGACAGGTCACGGCATTTCTCAAGATCAAGATCTATAAGCTTCACCTGACAGACGTGCTGCAGCTTGAGCGCTATATGCCTGCCTATGCGGCTCCCGCCCAGGATCATTATGCTCTTGGCCTGTACGTTGCGCTTTCCTGAGAACTTCATCAGATCTCCTATACCATCACGGGTTGATATGACATAGGCAAGATCACCCTCTTTAAACTCCTCATTGCCCCGTGGGATAATTGTCAGTTCGTTTCTCTTAATAGCTACGGCACGGTATTGTATCGATCCGAAGGAGTTAGACACCTCCTCCAGGGTCCGGTTGAGCACCGGTGCATTCTTCTCAAGCTTCTGCACATAGAGCGACAGTAATCCACCTGCAAAATCCATGAATTCGGTGGTGCCGGTCTCCTTCAGCAGGCTGATGACCTCTTTTGCTGCTATGAGCTCAGGGTAGATCAGATGGTCAACGCCCATCTCCCTGAAGAACTCCTTGTTGGACCGTTCAAGATATTCCATGTTGTCAATACGGGCTATCACCTTTCTGGCGCCAAGCCTTTTTGCCAGTATGGCTGCAGAGATATTCGTGTCCTCGTAGTGGGCAACGGCAATGAAAAGGTCTGTGTGTTTCTTGATGGCCTCCCTAAGCAGGTCGATAGAGGTTGCCGATCCTTCATAGGTGAGCACATCAATGGATGCATCAACTGACTTGAGACGTTCTGCCTCAGAGTCAATAAGTATGATCTCATGCTCGCCCTGGGAGAGCATCTTGGCAAGGTGTGTCCCCACCTCTCCGGCACCTGCAATTACTATTCTCATGTCAGCAACGATAAAAACAGAGCAAAGTTATATAAAAGATACGTTAACCGGGTTCAATAACCATAATCTTTAGTCCACGTGTGGCGGCATGTTTCCTGACCTCTGGCGGGATGATGCCGTCATGCCATGGCACCAGCAGAAATCTGCCGAGCTGTTTCACCCTGAGCTCCTTGCCTCTGATATTGTAAACAATGACTCTCTCTCTTCTGGCCTCCTGCATAGTTTTGACACTATTACAGGCAATGAGAATCATGGCAGCTAACATGAATGGCTTCAGCGTTATCTTCCCGACCCTGAGCAGTGAGGTAAGGAGGAGGGCTATGGAGACGGTAAGCATTATTGTTTCGGAAGCTGACATTCCTATGTTCATGATCACGCCATGATCCATTGAGCTGATGATGCCGGTGAAGGTGAGTGTGACCCCGGCAATACGGTCAAGAACGGTTGCAATGAAGAGAGAGAGAGGAGGGAGGGGGGAAGTAACTATCAGAAATAGGGCAAGAACTATCACCAGGAAGGTTATGGGAATAACTACTATGTTGGTGAGAAGGAAGAGCAGCGGGAAGATATTGAAGAGCCTGATTGTCAGTGCCAGTGTTCCGGCCTGTGCCACCAGGGAGATGGCAGTCATCTGCCACAGGTGACGGACAAGCCTGTTTTTCGGCCTGACAAGCGTATACAGGCGGTGATAAAAGAGGAGGATAAATGCCACGGCCAGGTAGGAGAGCTGAAACCCCGCTTCAAAGAGTACGGCAGGATGCAGGGCCGTCAGGATGAAAGCCGAAGCCAGCAGGTTGTTCATGCCTGATGCTGGTCTGTTAAGTATCGATCCGGCCTGCAGGAAGGTGAACATAATGGTGGCACGCAATACTGAAGATGACATACCGGTAATAAATGCAAATCCCCACAGGGCTGTTACGATAACCAGTGCCCTGATAATCCTGGCTCTGCGCCTGAGGAAGAAAAGGATGAATGAGAGAGCCATGCTGATCATTCCCACATGCAAGCCTGAGACTGCCATAACATGCATGGCTCCTGATCTGGAGAATGTTGTCAGCTGCTCTTTCCCCAGGAGCTCTTTGTCTCCTATTGTCAGTGCTGTGACAAGTCCCAGCTCCTCGCCACGCAGACCGGCTTTCCTGAATGTATCTATCATGCCGTGTGCCACTATCAGCGATCTCTCCCTGATCGTGCGCCGGCCATCAGAGCAATATGAGATGATATCACCTGCGCGTAAGAAAGCCATGTATTTTATCCCCTGGCCTTCCAGGTAACGGCGGTAGTTGAATTCGCACGGGTTGCCGTTATTTGCTACACGTATGGGTGTTATGCGCAGTAACATACTATCTCCCGGCCTCCACCCGGAAGGGATGGTGTCAGTCATAAACCATAACATCATTGATCCGTGCGGATAATAGAGGGAGTCTTCGTCTGTGATGCTTAAGACCCTGGCCCTGAGTGAACAGCTCTTGTTCCCTTTCTCAGGAAAAGAGGAGAGTCTGACCGCAACAAGCTGCCCGGTCTCCTTCATATCTCCCGGACGCATGCGTTCCTCTGTGCGGAGGAGGTAACCTGCTGCAAACAGAAATATTGCAAGGGTCAACCCGAAGGGGATGTCGGAGAAATAGCTTTTTTTAAAAAGCCTCAGGGTCATAAATACCAGGGAGGCTGCGGCTGCAATGCAGACAATGATTAACAGGCGCGGCAGAGCCTCTGCCACGATCACACCTGCGCATAAAGGTGCAAAAAGCCTCAGGAAAGGTATCTCCCTGAAATGCACGGGTCACAGCATTAGACCCAAGAAAGTTATAAAAAATTTATCTGAAGAGCAATAGCTGCGTACTATCTGCCTGTGGGGAGAACGGTCCGGTAGTCGGCTTCAAACTTCCCTTTGCTGATATCATTGAGCTTGCCCCTGATGAGCCTGCGGCGAAGAGGACTGAGTCTGTCAGAGAACAGAATACCTTCAAGATGATCATATTCATGCAGCACAACCCTTGCCTTGTAACCTGTGAATACTTCATCATGAAAGTTCCATTCCGTGTCATAATACTGGATGTGTACCTCTGACTCGCGGTCAACCTCCTCATGGATGCCAGGCAGACTGAGGCATCCCTCATTCATAGGCACCTTTTCGCCCTTGCGTTCTAATACCTTGGGGTTTATAAAGGCTTTCCTGAAATCTTTCATCTCCGGTTGTTCTTTTGCCAGAGGTTCGCCGTCGATGACGAAAAGCCTGAGCGACTTGCCTACCTGAGGGGCTGCCAGTCCCAGACCATCTGAGCTATACATTGATTCAAACATATCGGCAATGAAGACATCAAGGTTTGGGTGGTCACGACTGATATCCTGTGCTACTTTTCGCAGGACAGGATGTCCGTATACATAAATGGGTAGTATCATTTTATTAAGCTATTTTTTATTACTGTTCTCAATGCTTCTCAGCCATGACTGGAGAATGATGGAGGCACTGATACGGTCAGCCAGCGCTTTGTCACGTCTGTTGCTTTTCTTCACGCCGCCGTCAATTATCGCCCTCATGGCAATCTGTGTGGTAAAGCGCTCATCAGCCAGGTGCAGGGGGGTCATCGGGAAGAGCTTCCTGAACCTCGCAATGAACGGATCAATATATTTTATACTCTCACTTGGCAAATTGTTCACAGTGACAGGGTAACCGATAATTACATCAGTTACATCCTCTCGCGGGAGGTAATCCTTAAGAAAAGCCTCCAGCTCACCTGACGGTACTGTGGCAAGGGGAGATGCAATGATCCTCAGGGGGTCAGTAACTGCCAATCCGCATCTTTTTCTGCCATAGTCTATTGCCAATGCCCTGCCCATCCTTTCAGCTCCTCAGTTCCTTATCTCTTTTTAGAATCACAGTTAAAACGCCGGCATAAAGTTACCGGTTTTGCCAGAAAAAAAAAAGAGAGCCGGACTAACCGGCTCTCTTGTATAGTAAACAGTAGTCCTATTCTGTTTTTTCTTCTGTGTCTGCCTCAACAGTACCATACTCCATCTCAGACAGACGCTTGTAGTTGTTGTATCTCCATTTGGCGTTTTCCTCAGCCTTTTTGAAAAGTACTTCTGCCTCGCCGGGGAAGTCTTTCAGCAATGAAGTATAGCGCACCTCTGACTTGAGGAAGTTCTGGAAACTGCTCCAGTCGGGTTCCTTGGAGTCGAGCTGGAAGGGGTTTTTACCTTCGGCCTCGAGGCGCGGATCGAACCTGAAGAGATGCCAGTATCCTGCTGTGACAGCATCCTTTGCCTGCTGCTGTGTCTTGCCCATGCCATTGCGGAGACCATGGTTGATACATGGTGAATAGGCGATGATCAGTGATGGGCCGGGATACTCCTCAGCTTCACGTATGGTTTTTAAGTACTGGCTCTGGCTTGAACCCATGGAGACCTGTGCTACATAGACGTAACCGTAGGTCATGGCCATCTGCCCGAGATCCTTCTTGCGTATCTTCTTTCCTGAGGCAGCGAACTTGGCAACGGCGCCTGCCGGGGTCGACTTGGATGCCTGTCCTCCTGTATTGGAATAGACCTCTGTGTCAAGAACAAGCACATTGATGTTCTCACCGGAAGCCAGCACGTGGTCAAGGCCGCCGTAGCCGATGTCATACGCCCAGCCGTCGCCGCCGAAGACCCAGTACGACCTCTTGATGAGGTACTTTTTAAGATCAAGGATCTCCTTGCATACCGGTGCTTTGTCCTTCTCACATGCAGTAATCACCTTTTCCGCGAGAGCTCTGCTTGCTTTGGAGTTCTCCATCTCTGATATCCATTCATTGAATGCTGCCACGGTCTCAGGTGCGAGGCCGCTGTTGAGATTCTCCTTCATCAGGCGCTCAATACGCTCCCTGATCCTTGTTGACCCAAGCATAAGACCGAACCCGTACTCAGCATTGTCTTCGAAGAGTGAGTTGGCCCATGCCGGACCGTGACCGTCTTTATTTTTTGTATATGGCATTGAGGGAGCAGAACCACCGTAAATTGAGGAGCATCCGGTTGCATTGGAGATGATCATGCGGTCACCGAAGAGCTGCGTGATAGTCTTAATATATGGTGTCTCACCGCATCCCGCGCATGCTCCCGAGAACTCGAAGAGTGGCTGTGCAAACTGTGAGTTCTTAACGTTGGAGTACTTGTCGACAATAGTCTCCTTGTATCCTACCTTCTCATGCATGTAGGTCCATCTCTCGGCCTCCTCAAGCTGTGTCTCAAGTGGTTTCATGATAAGTGCCTTCTCCTTTGCAGGACATACATCGGCGCAGTTGCCGCATCCGGTGCAGTCATAGACACTAAGCTGTATCCTGAACTTGTGGCTCTTGGTGTTACCAATACCCTGCTTGGCTGTTGTCCCTTCCGGGGCAGCTGCCAGCTCTTCATCGGTAAGAAGGAAAGGACGGATAGCTGCATGAGGACAGACCATTGAACACTGGTTGCACTGGATACAGTTCTCCATCTGCCACTCAGGAACATTGACTGCTACGCCACGCTTTTCATAAGCTGCTGTTCCTGAAGGGAAGGTTCCGTCTTCACGGCCAACGAATGCACTGACAGGCAGATCATCTCCCATAAGGCCGTTCATCACATCTGCAACCTCACGGATAAATTTGGGTTTGCTCTCATCAATTTTTTCTGCCTGGACTTTAATGGAGGCCCATTCGGCAGGTATCTCAACCTTCAGGACATCGCCGCCGCGATCAATAGCAGCATTGTTCATCCTGACCACATTCTCACCCTTCTTTCCGTAGGCTTTGACAACGAAATGTTTCATCTCTTCAATAGCCAGTTTGTAGGGAATTACTTCCGATACCTTGAAGAATGCACTCTGCATTATCGTGTTGGTTCTTGTCCCGAGACCAATCTCCTCAGCGATGCTGGTGGCATTAATTATATAAAGGCTGATCTCCTTCTCAGCCAGATATTTCTTCATATGGTCAGGCAGCTTGGCTTTTGTCTCCTCTGCATCCCAGATTGAGTTCAGCAGTAAGGTGCCGCCTCTCTTCAGGCCTCTCAGCATGTCATACTTGTCGAGGTAAGAGGGCACGTGGCATGCTACGAAGTCAGGAGTGTTGACAAGGTAGGGCGAGCGTATGGGTTTGTCTCCGAAGCGCAGGTGTGAGGTTGTCACACCGCCCGATTTCTTTGAGTCATAGGCAAAGTATGCCTGGCAGTATTTGTCTGTTGTCTCACCGATGATCTTGATGGAGTTCTTATTTGCCCCAACGGTTCCGTCGGAACCGATACCGTAAAACTTGGCTGAATAGGTGCCCTTGCCGCTGACATTGATCTCAGGCAGAACAGGAAGTGATCTGAAGGTCACGTCGTCAACGATGCCAACGGTGAACTGGTTCATTGGCTTCTCTTTCTTCATGTTCTCGAAGACAGATATCATCTGTGCAGGCGTAGTGTCCTTTGAGCTGAGGCCATAACGGCCACCAAGGATCATCGGCTGAACAGATTTGCCGTAGAATACTTCCTTAACATCAAGGTAGAGAGGATCACCGTTTGCTCCCGGCTCTTTGGTGCGGTCAAGGACGGTTATCCGTCTTACGCTCTCCGGAAGCACATTGAACAGGTACTTGGCTGAGAAAGGTCTGTATAGATGAACCGAGATGAGACCGATTTTTTCTCCCTTTTCCTCAATCAGGTAATCAATTACCTCCTTGATGGTTTCAGTGACTGATCCCATAGCCATGATAATGTTCTCGGCATCAGGGGCGCCATAGTAGGTAAACGGCTTATATTCCCGGCCGGTGAGGGCAGATATCTTCTCCATGTACTCATTGACCGTGTCGTCAAGATGTGTATAGAAAGGATTTGAAGATTCCTTGGCCTGGAAAAAGATGTCAGGGTTTTGCGCTGTACCCCTGATAACAGGATTATCTGGATTAAGAGCTCTCTCACGGAATGCATTCAGGGCATCCCTGTCAACGAGCTTTTTCATATCCTCAATGTTTATCTCTTCAATCTTCTGTATCTCGTGTGATGAACGGAAACCATCAAAGAAGTGAATGAAGGGGACTCTTGACTTGATAGAGGCGAGGTGCGCCACTCCGGCGAGATCCATAATCTCCTGTATGCCGCCGCTGGCGAGCAATGCAAACCCTGTCTGGCGGGTGGCGTATATGTCACCGTGATCGCCAAAGATTGAAAGAGCATGTGCTGCAACCGAACGTGCACTCACGTGAAACACACCCGGAAGAAGCTCTCCGGAGATCTTATACATGTTGGGGATCATAAGAAGGAGTCCCTGTGATGCTGTGAAGGTGGAGGTGAGGGCACCTGATTGCAGCGATCCGTGAACTGCTCCTGCAGCACCGGCTTCACTCTGCATCTCTGCCACCTTTACCTCTTCACCGAACATGTTCTTAAGACCATGTGCTGCCCACTCATCGACATACTCTGCCATGGTGGATGATGGGGTAATCGGATAAATACAGGCTACCTCGCTAAACATATAAGCTACATGTGCAGCTGCCTGGTTGCCGTCACATGTGATAAATTTTTTCTTTGCCATTTTTTACTATAAATAATTAATGATCCATAAACCTTAAAAAAATAAATTGCAAATGTACGGATTTTTCATGACATATTATTCACTGTTCATCGAAACAAGAAACTCCTCATTTGAGCGTGTCTGTGAGATGCGGTCACGCAGGAATGCCATCGCTTCAACCGAGTTCATATCAGTAAGATAATTACGAAGTATCCAGATCTTGCTGAGCATGTTTTTGTCAAGCAGCAGGTCTTCCCTTCTTGTACTTGAAGCAGGTATGTCTATCGAAGGGAATATCCTCCTGTTCGACAACTTGCGGTCGAGCTGAAGCTCCATGTTGCCTGTCCCCTTGAACTCTTCAAAGATGACGTCATCCATTTTGGAGCCGGTGTCAGTAAGAGCTGTGGCGATTATGGTAAGAGAGCCGCCGTTCTCAATGTTACGAGCGGCACCGAAGAACCTCTTCGGCTTGTGCAGGGCGTTCGAGTCAACACCTCCGGAAAGCACCTTGCCGGATGCGGGGGCGATGGTGTTAAAAGCCCTGGCAAGACGCGTGATGGAGTCAAGCAGTATGACCACGTCATGACCGCATTCAACAAGCCTTTTTGCCTTCTCCTGTACGATAGTGGCGATACGGACGTGTCTCTCTGCGGGCTCGTCAAAGGTTGAGGCTATAACTTCGGCATTGACATTACGTGCCATCTCAGTGACCTCCTCAGGCCGCTCATCAATCAGCAGGATCATAAGGTAGACCTCAGGATGAAACTTGGCGATGGCATTGGCGATATCCTGCAGCAGGATTGTCTTACCGGTCTTGGGCTGTGCCACAATAAGACCACGCTGACCCTTGCCGATGGGGCAGAACATGTCAACGATGCGGACAGACAGATTGCCTTCACCTGGCTTGCAGAGGGTGAATTTCTCATTCGGGAAGAGTGGCGTAAGGTAATCGAACGGCACCCTGTCACGGATGAAGTCAGGAGTACGGCCGTTGATCTCTTCGACCTTTATCAGTGGGAAATACTTCTCTCCTTCACGTGGCGGACGAATGCCGCCCCTGATGGTGTCACCAGTCTTCAGCCCGAAGAGTTTGATCTGTGATTGAGATACGTAAATATCGTCAGGAGAGCTGAGATAGTTGTAATCAGGTGAGCGAAGAAACCCATAGCCGTCGGGCATGATCTCAAGAACACCTGTGTTGGATACGATACCTTCAAAATCGAAAGTTTTTTCCTTTTTCTCCTCCCTGACAGGCTCGGGACTATCATTCTGGCGGGTCACACTTTCAGTAGTAGCAGGTGGAATGACCACGGAATTGTCAGAGGTGGCAGCCTCGCGGATGATTCCGTTTTCACTATCCGGCTCATTGTACCTGATCAGGTCCTGTTCATTGTCGGTTAATGAATCAGAGGCAAACAGTAGCTTGTCAGCGTGAGGCTGCTGTTTCTGCTGTTGCTGCTGGGGCTGGGCCGGACCATTAGCTTGTGATGGATCTGGTTGTGTCTGTGGTGGCTGCTGAGGACGTCCGCTTTCAGGCCTGTGCTGATCCTGCTGGTCATTCCTGTATGTCCGCGGGCGCTTATTTCGGTTCTGCTGCCACTGTTGTGATTGCTGGTTCTGCTGCGGCTGCCTCTGCTTCTGCTCTTGCTGTGACTGTTGCGGTTGTTGTGACTGAGGCTGGTTCTGCTGCTGTGGCTGCTGTGACTGAGGCTGGTTCTGCTGCGGCTGCCTCTGCTTCTGCTCTTGTTGTGACTGCTGGGCCTGAGGCTGGTTCTGCTGCTGTGACTGCTGGGCCTGAGGCTGATTCTGCTGCTGTGACTGGGACGGTTTTGGCTGTTCCTTCTGCCGTTGAGTATTTTGCTGTTGCTTCTTCTGCTGTGGTGGCTTTTGCTGCTGCGGTTTTTGCTGCTGTGCCTGTTGTTGCGGCTGCTTCGGCTGCTGACCAGACCTGTCACCCTGCCTGGGCTTACGTTGACCGGAGCGATCCTGCTTCCTCTCAGACAACGGGCTTTCTCCCTTGCCTGTCTTGCGCGCATCTGCGGCATCTATTGCTTGTTGGTCAAGGATCTTGTATATAAGATCCTGCTTTTTGAGGAGCTCTGCCCTCTTAATTTTGAGCTGCTTAGCTATTTCCCTCAACTCGGGAACAAGCATTTCGCTCAGTTCAAGAATATCATGCATGTTGTGAAATGTATGGAAAATTAAGTACGATTGATATTTTGGTGAAGCAGGAAATGATAAAATCCCACCGAAAGAGAAACTAACTTTCGTCAGTAATCCGGTGCAATTCTAAGAAAAAAATCATTAAAATGCAAATAACATATGTAAAAACAACCTGTTTAACATTTATTTAAGGTAATAATCTTTCAGATAAAAAGCCGTTTAATAGTAAAAAAGTGCACAATCCTTGTTTTATTGAGAGATTTTTAGTAGAATTGTGGGCGTTTGCTTTATAAATATACCGGAGGTATCCTAATTTATTGTCAATGCGTCAGTTAAAAATTACCAAACAGGTCACTAACCGTGATACACCCTCCCTCGATAAGTATTTGCAGGAGATAGGGAAGGTTGAGCTGATCACACCTGAAGAGGAGGTTATGCTGGCGAGACGCATACGTACCGGTGATCATGACGCACTTGCCCGGCTTGTTAAGGCTAACCTCCGTTTTGTGGTGTCAGTGGCCAAACAGTACCAGAACCAGGGAATGACCCTTCCCGACCTGATAAATGAAGGGAACCTGGGGCTGATCAAGGCAGCACAGCGTTTTGACGAGACACGGGGGTTCAAATTCATCTCCTATGCCGTGTGGTGGATAAGACAGGCTATCCTGCAGTCGCTTGCCGAGCAGGCAAGGATAGTCAGGCTGCCGGTTAACAAGATCGGTTCAATAAACAGGATCACCCGGGCTTACTCAAAGCTTGAACAGGAGTTCGAGCGTGAGCCTTCAGCAGTAGAGATAGCTGAACTTCTTGAGATAGCCCCTGAAGATGTGAAGGAGGCTATCCGTACCAATGGACGGACTTTTAGCATGGACGCCCCCATCAGTTCTGAGGAAGACAACACAATGTACGACGTGATGCAAAACGATGACACGCCGAGTCCTGATGGTAACCTGATCAATGAATCACTCTCATATGAGATAGAAAAAGCACTTAACACGCTTTCACCTCGTGAGGCCAGGGTGCTTAAACTCTATTTTGGCATAGGCATGAAACACCCTTTTACTCTTGAAGAGATAGGAGAGGAGTTAAAACTCACCCGTGAACGGGTCAGGCAGATTAAGGAGAAGGCCATAAAAAGAATTCAGTTCACAACACGTTGCCGGATACTTAAGTCTTACCTTGGTTGATATTGCTATTTTGATTTGTCTGTCATGAGCCACCTTGTAGCCCCTTCAATACTTGCTGCTGATTTTGCGAACCTCGCATCAGAAGTTGAGATGATCAACGAAAGCGTAGCTGACTGGCTGCACCTGGATATTATGGATGGAGTATTTGTACCTAATATCTCCTTTGGATTCCCGGTGGTAGAGGTGATACGCGATCTCTCCGTCAAGCCCCTTGACGTTCATCTGATGATTGTTGACCCTGACAGATACATTGAACGGTTCAGAGATGCCGGAGCCTCCAATCTTACAGTGCATTATGAGACCTGTCAGAACCTTCACCGTACCGTGACAGAGATACGAAGGCTGGGGATGAAGGCCGGTGTGACTCTTAATCCGCATTCACCCGTAGTGCTGCTGAAGGATATATTACCATATGTTGATATGGTTCTCCTGATGACTGTGAACCCGGGATTCGGAGGACAAACATTCATTCCCGGAAGCATCAACAAGATTGGCGAGCTGAGGAGCATGATTGATGAAGGGGGTTATGACGTTCTTATCGAGGTAGACGGGGGTATTGATCTTCAGAATGCCCCGGTGCTTGTGCATTCCGGGGTCGATGTTCTTGTGGCGGGCAGTACCGTCTTCTCATCCTCCGACCCTGCTGAGGTGATAAGGAGGCTCAGAGAGCCCGCATGAGATTCTCCTCAGCTGTTTAGCAGGTCTTCGATCCGGGAGATCATCAATGCACTCTCATTTGCATCAAACCAGGCAATCTCGTTGTCCCTGTTCCACCATGTGAGCTGCCTGCGGGCATAGCGTCTGGTATTACGCTTTATCAGAGTGACTGCCTGTTCGTGCGTGATCACACCGTCAAAAAAACTGAACATCTCGCGGTATCCCACGGCATTGAGGGCATTAAGGTGCCTGTAAGGGGTCAGTGCTGCTGCCTCCTCCTCAAGCCCTGCCTCAATCATCTTATCAACCCTCTCATCTATCCTTCTGTACAGGTCGCTACGGTCACGGTTCATTCCGGCCTTTATTATCCTGAAGTCACGAACTCTGACCGGCGTGGTCAGGAAGGATGAGTATGGCCTGCCGGTGCTCTCTGTGATCTCGAGGGCACGCATCAGCCTCCTCGGATTGTGCAGGTCAACCTTCCGGTAGTGGTCAGGGTCAAGCATTCTGAGCGCCAGCCGGAGCCCGGCAATGCCTTCTCTGTGATACATGTCAATATATTTCTGTCTGACAGCCGGGTCAGTATCCGGAATATCATCCATGCCCCTGCAGACGGCATCCATATAGAGCATGGAGCCACCTGTCATGACAGCCACCGGATGAGCGGCAAAGAGAGTGGGCAACAGATTCATCACATCACGTTCAAAGAGACTAATGCTGTAATAGTCTGTCACAGAAAGGAAACCGATGAAATGATGCCTGACCCGTGCCATCTGATCATCACCGGGGGCAGACGTGCCAATCTTCATCTCACTGTAAAACTGTCTGGAGTCACAAGATATAATATCACACCCGAGACGGGAGGCCAGCTCTATGGAAAAATCAGTCTTCCCCACGCCGGTGGGGCCCGGGAGAACAATCAGTGTATTTTTCATTGAATAAGACAACGGAAGAGGTCAGTCCTCTTCTTCATCTATATTTTCGATATTATCGAACTCGGACAGACCCTCTTCACCAGCCCCATCAAAGAATATCTCGTCGTCAACCATATCATCGTCGATATCATCATCATCATCGTCGTCGTCTGTGACCACAAAGTTACTGAATTTCTTACTGGCGACCCCGCCGAAGGTAACCTGCTTGGGAGGCAGTCCTTTTGAATTGGTGCAGACAGGATATTCCCTTCCTTCCTCTTCCTGTACCTCTCCTGTATATTCTACGAATAGAGCCCTGTCATTGAAAAAGTCAAATACATACAGAAGTTTCTGGTTCTTCCGGAATATAATCTCCTCAAGCACAGCATTTTCCATTGTAGAGGAGCCTGCACCCATGTCAAACAATGTGAATTCCTCCTCTTTCTCCCAGCTTTCAGTGGCCATATAAAAGGAAGCTATCTGGGATTTGTCGAATTCCAGTTCCTCCTGCAGAGTGTTATGAAAATCCAGCAGTGACTGACTGTCAAGGAACTCAAACTCCCTTATAAAAGCCTCATCTTCATCGGATAATACTACGAACCTGTAAACCATTACATTCACTTTTTCAAACTGTGCAATTTAGTATTTTTTTAATATACGTTCACCTTACCCTATTTATTTTTAAGATAAACAGAATTGTGTCAATATTATCTGCATAATCCCATAATTCGGGCCGTTGCGTTGTGCCAAACGGCAGGTGGCCATGACCGGCAACACACTGGAGCAGTTCCTCCGGTGATTTCAGGGCCTGACATGGGTCTTCTCCGGGACTATAAAAAGCATAGTTTACCACTGCCATTGGTGGAGTCAGGGATGTTGTCTCCCTGAGCATAATGAATCCTCCGTCAATGAAGGGCTCCCTGTTTACAATCATTATTGCTTTGTTGTGGTCATAGTTCACGGAGTATTTATAGTGCGTTCTGAGTGCTTCATACCTCTTCCAGTATGGGATCAGGCGGGCCGGATCATAACCTGCAGGCAGGTATAGCTTTGAAACGTTGCGGCAACCGAGACCGAAATATGAGAGAATATCATCACCCAGAAGCTCAAGCTCATCATTAGTCTCTGTGCCGTCGAGTATGGCTATGCTGTTGCGGTTGCGGCGGATGATTGATGGCACGTTTCTGAAATAGTATTCAAAGTACCGTGAAGTGTTGTTGCTGCCGGTGGCTATCACCGTGTCAAAACCATACAGTCTGTCGGCGGTAAGCTCCACTAAAGGGGCAAAGGCCGGTTCAATGGCTGTCAGCGTTTCTGCTACAGCCCTAATCAGTTGCTCATCCTTGGTGCTCAGCTTTGCCTGGAGACGGTTACCGGTGATAAGCACACTGAGGAGGTCGTGGAAACCAACCATCGGTATGTTTCCTGCCATCACCACGCCCACAGTCACCGGGTCTCTCTGATCATTCAGTTCAGGGTAAGCAGAGAGCCATCTGCGGAGCCTGGCTGATGTGAGGGTTTCGCCTGTGGCTGCGATGGCATGCCTTACATTGTCGGGGGTGAACCATGGGTTTGACAGATGAAGGGTCTCGATGAGATCTGAGAAACGGGCCGCATGGCCGGCCGAGGAGCCGGCAGCACCATCGCGCATCACCTCCCCGAGTGCCGCGAAAGCCTCTATCCGCTGTTGAACAAAAAAGCCCGTTTTCATACGGGTAAAGGTATAAAAATGAAAGCGTGAAAAAAAAGAGGCCCGTAGGCCTCTCAGAACTTTTTTTTGTTGTTACTTCAGTTTGAATGTGACAGGCAGGGTCATATAAACCTTTACGGGTTTGCCTCTCTGTGTGCCGGGACTCCACTGCGGGCATTTTGCGATCAGCTCCAGGGCAGCCGCATCAAGCAACGGGTCTGCACTTTCCACAACCTCCGGGCTTGTTACATTCCCCTGTTCATCTATGATAAACTTAACAGCTACCTTGCCCTGAATACCTTTTTCTTTGGCTTCCATGGGGTAGTCAAGGTTTTCAGACACCCATTTAAAGAGTTCGCCGTGTGTCGTATCATTCATGAAAACAGGCATCACCTCAACAACGGTGAATACTTCCTGCGGTGCTTCCACAGCTGTCTCTGCAGCAGGTACATTTTTAGCAGCATCCGATTTACCCTGGCAGGAAAACATGAATACCAGCGCGAAGGCAAGAGGGAGTGCGAGGATCATCTTAAGGGAAGCAGCGCTTCCCGTTCTTTTCTTTGTCATCATGATTATTCGGTTTTTAAGAAGTGAGCGTTTTGAAAAGGTATTTGAGAGTAATGGATTCCTGCTCCTGAAGACGGAGGCCAGTAGCAGTTCCTGGTAGGAGCGAAGGTTCTCCCCTTCAGTAATACACTCGCTGTCAGCCTCGTATTCATGAACTGCCTGGAGCGACCTGCGCATCAGATATGCAAATGGATTGAACCACTGCAACACGGAGATCAGCACTGCAATCACCAGGTCAGTGTGATGCCCGAGATTTATATGCTTCCTCTCGTGGCTGATCATGCGTTTTGCACTGTCACCGGTTATGTCACCGCTTATGAATATATGGCCGAGGGCTGAGAAGCATGCCTGATCATCGGAGTCAAACACTGTTATTCTTCCTTCCCTCTTTCCTTCGAGAAGGAGTTTTATAATGCCTGTGGAACGGAGGATAATTATTCCGGCTGAGATAATAACTCCCGCCAGGTATATTTTTTGGAGAAGGGCGGGATAGCCTTCATGCAGACCCACAGAACCTGACGGTGATATCACCGCCTCAGGCAGCATGAAAGAGATCAGCCCGCCCTCAGGAAGGATTAAGTGAGAATGCTGAACCTGAATATTGAGCAGAGGCACCACCACTGAAAAGAATATTGAGCCAAGAAGGTATGTCCTGTTTCTCCTGTGCTGCGTATCACGCTTCAGGGCAATCTCGTGGAAGACCCATAATAGCGCCAGGCAGAAACTGCTCTCTACCGCATATTCAAGAAGACCGGTCATCTCCATATGTATTGCTTATACCTGATTTTTTCATCATCTCCATAATATCTTCCATCTCCTTTATGGTAATGGAATCTTCCCTGGCAAAGAAGCTTACCATCTTCTGGTAAGAGTTTGAGAAGTAGTCACGTACGAAGTTACTCATCTGTGCCTTTCGGTAGTCGTCCTTTGATATGACCGGAAAGTACTGATAGGTCCTCCCATAAACCCTGTAGTTTACAAATCCCTTGTCCTGAAGTATCCTGATGATAGTGCTTATCGTTGAATATGCCGGCCTGGGCTCGTCAAACTTTTCCAGTATCTCCTTGATGAACGCCTTCTTCAGTCTCCACAATATTTGCATCACATCCTCTTCAGCCCTTGTAAGATTTCTTATCTCCATCTCCTGCTACTTTTAATTAGTACAAATGTATATTTAAATAATTAAATATACAACTAATATCTTAAAAATAAATACAGGCTTTATCATTTTGGCTACTGAATAAGCAGGAATAAAGAAAAGGTGTATCTTAGTTCCTTCGAAGAATCCGGAGGAAGGACGTGAGTCAGTTTACATTATTTTGGGAGAATCTGAGAGTTGCCTTTAAGTCTATAAAGTCAAATAGGGTGCGGGCTGTGCTGACGATGGCTATTATTGCCTTCGGCATTATGGCTCTTGTGGGAATACTGACTGCCATTGATGGGTTGAAGAGTACCCTTACCGAACAGTTCACCATGATGGGTGCCAACTCCTTCTCAATAACTTCACGGTCAATGAGGGTATCGGTAGGTGACAGGCATTACAGAACGAAGAATCATTCATACATTTCTTACAGGCAGGCGATGGAGTTCAAGAGCAGGTTCAATGAACCTGCATGGGTATCGATCTCCTTCAACGCCTCAGGGTTGGCTGAATTTCGTTTCAGGAACAACAAGACCAATCCCAACATTTCAGTAATCGGATCTGACGAGGATTATATGACCATTGCAGGCCAGGAACTAGCTTCGGGTCGTAACTTCTCTGCTGATGATCTTCTGGCCAGCAGGCATGTTGTAATCATTGGCCGGGATGTGGTACGTTTCCTCTTCCCGGGCGTTGATCCTCTGGGACAGGAGATAAGTCTTCCGGGACTGAAGCTGACTGTCATTGGTGTCATCAGTAGTAAGGGCAGCAGTGTCATGGGCAATGATCAGGTAGCCATCATACCCATTTCCACTGCCAGACAGTATTTCTCGCGTCCGAATATTACATATAACATAGGAGTGATGCCGCAGAAGGCTGTGAGTCTTGATATGATGGCTTCTGAAGCAGAAGGTATCTTCCGCATTGTGCGGGGCCTTAACCCGCGCGATGAGTCTGATTTTAATGTTCAGAAAAGTGACTCCATCATTGAGATATTGATGGAGAATATAAAATTTATTACTCTTGCAGCAACGATCATAGGGCTCATTACGCTCTTCGGAGCGGCTGTCGGGCTGATGAATATTATGCTTGTCTCCGTCACTGAACGTACACGGGAAATTGGTGTGCGTAAGGCACTGGGCGCAAGAAAATCGGTAATAAGACAACAGTTCCTTTATGAATCGGTGATTATAGGGCAGATGGGAGGCCTGCTGGGCATAGTGGCAGGAATACTCATTGGTAACCTGGTCTCACTTGGTATGGGGTCCAGCTTTACCATACCATGGCTATGGGTGACGGGAGGCGTACTGGCCTGCTTCATCGTTGGGATTGCGTCAGGGTATCTCCCTGCAGTCAAGGCTTCGGCAGTGGACCCCATTGAAGCTTTGCGTTATGAGTGATTTTGAACTATATTAGTGTCTGATTTCGTCTGCGGAAGGGAAAAGTAATGAGTATTGAGATAATTCAGGCAGGATCGAACAAAATACCCCGGATAACATATGATCCGGATGAGGATGTGTTAAGTATCACCGGCCGGTCAATTGCCGAAAGACCCGAGATTATTTACACTCCCCTTGGAGAGTGGATCAAGTCACATCTCAGCAGGTTCAGCCAGCTCAGGGTAGTTATTTTCCTTGAGTATATCAACAGCGGTTCATCCAAGTCTCTGCGTGATGTTCTTCGGATGATCAGCGATTACAGGGCACCGCGCTACAGGATAAGGATCACATGGTTGTATGAAGAGGATGACGAGGCCATGCATGAACTGGGCGAGCACTACCGCGATTCAGCAGGCGTCACCATGGAGGTGCAGATGGTCATGTGACCACAGGTGGTGATCAGGCCGGGGAATCAGTATTAAATAAAGAGAGGGGTCTCAGACCCCTCTCTTTATTTAAATACATATATAAGGTTTTCAGACTGCTGTCTTATACCATTTAAAGCATTTTGCCCATAATCTCAATGAGGTCAACGCATCTTGCCGAGTAACCCCATTCATTGTCATACCATGAAAGTACCTTTATCATTTTGCCATTGACCATGGTGCTCTGTGCATCGAAGATCGATGAAGCAGGGTTGTGGATGACGTCAACTGACACGATCTCGTCCTCGGTATACTCAAGAACACCTTTCATCGGACCTTCAGCGGCCTTTTTGACTGCTGCGTTGATCTCCTCTTTCGTGGCGGTCTTCTTTATAACGGCGACCAGGTCAACCAGTGAGCCGGTGGGCGTGGGAACCCTTACGGAGATACCGTCAAGTTTGCCTTTCAGATCAGGAATGATTTTGCCGACAGCCTTGGCTGCACCTGTTGTGGTAGGTATCTGAGAAAGGGCAGCTGATCTGGCTCTGCGCAGATCCCTGTGCGGCAGATCGAGGATGCGCTGGTCATTGGTATAGGAGTGAATGGTGGTCATGTAACCAACCTCGATACCAAAGTTATCATTGAGTATTTTGGCTATAGGTGCAAGACAATTGGTTGTACATGAAGCATTCGACACACATGAATGCTCGGGTTTGAGCATTTCATCATTGACTCCCACAACGATCATGGCGTCAATAGCGTCTTTTGCGGGAACTGTAAGAATAACCTTCTTTGCACCGTTCCTGAGATGATCACCGTAACCGCCTTTGGGGCTCTCCTTGGTAGTAAAGATCCCGGTTGCCTCAATAACGATGTCAGGAGTGGATTCCCATGGAATAGCTGCAGGATTCTTTTCTGCAGTGACTTTTATCTTGTCACCCCTGACTATTATGTTCTGCTCATCATAAGTGACGCCCGGGAACTGTCCCTGTGTTGAATCGTATTTGAGTAGATGAGCAAGTGTCTTTGTGTCTGTAAGGTCATTGATCCCTACAATTTCAATATTGGGTTTATCAAATGCCAGCTTGAATACATTGCGGCCTATCCTCCCGAAACCATTGATTGCTACTTTAATCTTTGCCATTGCTATTATGTTAATATGGTTATTAAAATGAACGACAAAAGTATAAAATAAAAAGGAGTAGACAAAGGAGAGTGTAAATTATTCTGTCTGCCGGCGCCGGAGCATTTTCAGAAGGCCGCCCTGATTAACCGGATCAAGAATCATACCGATCCTGTAACTTAAAAATATGGAGGGAAAAAACTGCTTGTTGTCTTCTGAGGCCATGATGGGGATAGTCTTTGAAAAGGCGTGCAGGCTGACTCCTACCTCAATGGCATGAGTAACTCTGTCGTTTTTGCTATACTCAAAATTGAACCCGGAGCGGGCATAAAGACCGGGATAGAGTTTAATCTCATTGAAGCCCTTGAAAAATGAAGCCTTGCTCATGATATCGAGGGTCTGATGAATGCTAAGGTCAAACTTCTGCTCCTCGATCGTGTAATAGTCCTGTCCTACCAAAACAATAATCTTGTAATAGATAGGTTTGGCGAACAGCAGTGTGGCACCGGCTCCTCCAAACCAGCTGACCGAGACGCCGCCAAGATCGTGCTTCTCGAATATCTCTAACTGGTATCCGGCACCTCCGCCTACAGTCCATGTCGAATTAAGCTTGCCAAAGACAAAAGTGCCGGGGCTCTGAAAGTAGTAGTTTGAAAGCTTTATCTCCTTTGGGTGTTTGAAACCTTCTATGTTTCCTTCAATAAAAAAACGGTGAGACGGTTTTATCTGCCTGAGATCACGGTAGATCAGCGACCAGCCGTCAGAATTGAGTGCGGCACCAACAGACATCTCATTGCGCCAGAAAATCCTGCTCTGCGGATCAATCTCTCCCTGCCCTGCAAGCGGTGCGCAGACAATAATAAATAATATAAGATGCCACAATCTCATAATCATGATTCCGCAGATATTAAGACTGGCAGCCGGGGTGATATGATTATCAGCCTATCTGCCCGGTTATCTCAGTATCAGTGCTGCTGTATGCCGGACATGTTTCACGGTTGCAGGAACTGAGTGCCATTGCAGCCAGGAAAGCAAGAACTACTATTAGACCAATTTTTTTCATATTATCTGCCTTTAAGTCTTGGACAAAAGTAACTTTATTTTTAAAACAATTTTTATGCCATAATATTATTTTGAGTGTAACTTATTTTAAACCTTAGTTGCTCCCGGTTGTTATTCTTTAAAATGAGGCAAAATGAGATCTCAAGGATATATTACACTAATAATAATGATAGCATTGCTTTCAATGGAAAAGGAATTGACATCGCAGGAGAGAGCTGAATTAAACAATCTGACGACAGAGGAGTCGAGAGTAATAATCAGTAAATCAACAGAATATCCATTTACCGGCATGTATGAGCGTTTCAATGAAGAGGGCACCTATCTGTGTAAGCAGTGTGGCAATGCCCTCTATCATTCTGATGCCAAATTTGATGCCAGTTGCGGATGGCCCAGCTTCGATGATGAGATCAACGGAGCCGTAAAACGCATAATGGACGCCGACGGCAAGCGCACAGAGATTGTATGTGCATCATGCGGCGGCCACCTCGGACATCTCTTTACAGGTGAGAGATTCACCCCAAAGGATACGCGCCACTGTGTCAATTCCGTCTCGCTTGATTTCGTGCCGGAAGTGCTGCCTGCAGGCAGGTATGGCACAGCCCTGTTCGCCGGAGGTTGTTTCTGGGGTGTCGAGTATTTTTTGCAGAAGGAGCCGGGAGTGATGGCTGTGGTCTCCGGCTATACCGGAGGTCATGTAAAAAACCCCTCATACCGGGAAGTATGTAATGGAAATACAGGTCATGCTGAGACTGTCAGGGTGACTTATGACCTGCAGAAGACCACCTATGAGAGGCTGCTGAAGCTGTTCCTTGAGATACATGATCCCACACAGGTGGGGCGACAGGGTCCTGACATCGGTGACCAGTATCGATCGGAGATATTCTACAAGAACGATGAACAGAGAAAGGTGGCGGAGAAACTGCTAGGGATACTGAAGGAGAAGGGTCTGAAGGTCGCCACGAAGGTGACAGAGGCATCAGAGTTTTACACAGCAGAAGAATATCACCAGGATTATTATTTCAGGAACGGGAAAGTTCCTTATTGCCACGGTTATACTCAACGGTTTCAGGAATGAGGTTCTCAATATGACAGGAACGTTCTGTATATAAAAAAAGGGCTGGTCTTGAGACCAGCCCTTTTTTTGTTAAGGATGTGTCTTATAATTTCGGGATCCTTCCTGATGTCCAGGGTGCCCTGATCTCGTCAAGCCTGTCGTTAAGAGCGTCAACAGCCTTGCCTGCTTTCTGTATTCTCTCCAGCAGCACGGGGAACTCTTTCTTCAGTATCTGGTACTGCTCGTCTGCAATACCCGAGATATCTCCGGAATTGCCGTAGAGGGATCTTGACATGGCTGAGAGCCTCGCCGACAGTGATACCGGAGAGGGTGGTGTCTCTTCTGCGCTGGGCCCAACGGAAATTCCCCTGATGAGGTAAGTGATCTCACTCATCTCATCATCCAGCTCAACTGCTTCCTGCATCAGTGAAGCAGGAGCCTCAGGTGTCTGGTGGATCGTCTGCATGATAGTATTTATCTTGCCGTCAAGCTCGGAAGCATACGATATTGCACCAAAGGCAACCTTTGAGAATCCGGAAACCTCTTTGATCCAATTCTCCCTGGCTGTGGGGTCGGTCACGGGCATGGAAACTATATCGAGAGGCTTGCAGGTGAATGGCTCTGGTCCGGCAAGCTCCTTCACCTCACCCTTGGCGTACATTGCCATGGAGATATAGTATTTGCCAGGCATTACTGAGATGCCTCCGCCACCCCA
>JAVEYS010000048.1:0-22271 GCA_034003345.1 Bacteroidales bacterium | reverse complement strand
GTATAGAGTCCGGGGTCATTGACAAGCACCACTGCACATTTGCCCCTTACATCAAGACCTTCATAGTCGTTCCATCCGTATTCGGGGGCTACAATGCCAAAACCGCAGAAGATCATAGGGATGTCATTGAGCTCAACATATTGCTTCATTGAAGGTGATTCAACCGCTATATCATCAGGGGCATAGAGATCAAGTCTTTCACTTCCTGCGGTGATGACTACCTTCCCGTTGACGCGGGTGGTGATCTCCACCATAGGTACCTTCTGAAACCAGCTGTCGCCGAACAGGGGGCTGAAGCCAATCCTGCCCAGCTCTTCAGCAAGATATTTTACGGTCACCTCTTCACCGGGGGTGAAAGGTTTCCTTCCCATAAAACTGTCAGCACCGAGTATGCTGGTATAGTTGCGTAGTTCATCTGCGGTGATGGTCTCGGAGGCTTTCCTGAGAGAGCTCTCTCCCGTACAGGATACAGCGAGAATTATAGCAGTAAGGAGTGGCAGTATATAATTTTTCATTTTGGAGATTTTTTTTCTGAGAGACATAGATTAATGATAACCTCAACGGCCTTTTCCATTGACTGGAGAGGTATATATTCAAAACGACCGTGGTAATTATGGCCGCCGGTGAAGAGATTCGGGCATGGGAGACCCATAAATGACAACCGGGCGCCGTCAGTACCTCCTCTGACAGGCTTTATCACTGGTTCGATGCCGGCCTTACGGTAAGCTTCTATAGCCTCTTCAATGATATAATAATTTGCCTCTATGATCTCTTTCATGTTGAAATACTGGTCCCTGATGCTGACGGAAACCTCTGCACCTTTGTATTTTGTCCGTATTTGTACGGCAGCGTCATTGAGTATCTTCTTCCGGTCACTGAACCGCGCAGGGTCATGATCCCTGATGATATACTTCATTACAGTCTCTTCTACTGATCCTTTTGTATCATACAGGTGGTAGAAGCCTTCGTATCCGGTTGTAAATTCCGGACGCTCACGATCAGGCAGCAGGGAGTCAAGTTCATGGGCAACCATTATTGAATTTATCATGATGTCTTTTGCAGTGCCGGGGTGTACACCGCGACCCCTGACAGTCACAGTGGCGGCGGCAGCGTTGAAATTTTCGTATTCAAGCTCACCGATGCCTCCACCATCAAGTGTATAGGCATAATCAGCACCGAAGCTTTTTACGTCAAAATTGTCGGCACCTCTGCCTATCTCTTCATCCGGAGTGAATGCTATTCTTATTGTTCCATGTTCCAGGTGAGGGTTAGCGATAAGGTATTCACATGCGGTAATTATCTCAGCTATACCGGCCTTGTCATCCGCACCCAGGAGTGTCATGCCATCAGTGGTGATGATTGTATCTCCCTTATACGCGGATAGTTCTGTAAAGTCGTCAGGAGAGAGGACAATTTTATGCGCTTCATTGATCAGGATATCGCCACCGTCATAATTGGCATGTACCAACGGATTGATGTTTGCCGATGGAGCATCAGGGCTTGTGTCCATATGTGCAATGAAACCCACTACCGGGCACTCAGCAGCAGTTGTGGCAGGGAGTGTTGCCATTACATATCCGTTACCGTCCAGGCTCACTGCTTTCAGTCCCGTCTTCTCAAGCTCATCAGCCAGCCTCTCCGCAAAAAGCATCTGGTTTATTGATGAGGGTGACTCCTGGCAGGAATCGTCAGGTCTGGTGTCCGCACTGACATATTCCAGGAACCTGTTCAATAAATTTTTCATCCGCCATGATTTGGTTCAGGACTTAAATTTAATTCATTTGGAGGAGACTTCCGTCATGCTCTTCCAATAAAGGTGGTCATTTCAACGGAGTATGATATTCCCAAGCAGAACCCTTCCGCTTTTCCAGTAGCCCCTGAAATAGGGATTGTCAGAGATGTAAATCACTGTGCCTTTCCCGATGGTCTCAGAGGCAATAACATTAGTATTCTTTACCTTCTGTATGAATTTGTATCCGGCGAAGCCTGCTATGGGAGTGTTATCTGTTATGTATCCGATATTACTCCCTTTTTCCAGAAATGGCAGTCCTTCGGATCTTTTCATGATAAACCACTCTTTTCCCATTCCGAATACTATTGGGTGCGATTCATCAAGCTCTACCCTGAAGATAGCTCCTGCCGATCTCTCTGTTGCCATATGGCGTCGTTGGTCTTCAAAGTGTCGCAGCAGGCTGGTATCGGAAACTACAGTCCTGGCACTCTTTTTTTCTTCGGCCTCTTTAGCCTCATATGCCTTAAATAGGGCGGTAGTTTTTTCTGCCCTGAAGAGGGCCAGCGCGCTGTCCATGGCAATTACTTTTCCTCCACCGGCGACGTAGGCCATGATCTTTTCTTTGGCTTCGGTCAGTTTTCCTCCTGGAAGGATCAGCACGTCATAGTCATCAAGGTCTGCATTCTTAATGTCCGAACATTCTATCACTGTCACCGGGTACTCCAGCTCTCTCTCGAGGAAGAACCATAACTCACCGAAAGCCTGGGATGTCCCTTCGCCGCCGGCCAGAGCTACTACAGGTCTGCTCTTCACCGGTGAGTATTCCGATCCCAGATCCTTACCCGTGGTTACCAGGCCACTGGCAAGGGGTATGGGCTTCACGTTACTTGCCTGGGCTGCTGCGCGGACCTTTGTGTCAAACAGTGTGGAATTGCGGTTATCCCCTCGTGCCACTATCACTGACCCACGACTGAATGCTGATCCTGCTGCTGTAAACGGTTTCATGGAGTAACGTACGTTCAGTCCTGACCGGTAGAGCTGTGCCATGAACTTAAGCTCGTTGAAGCCTGTCATTGAGACAGCGTATGCGTATGGAGGGACAGTATCTGAAATTGTTGTTACGACAGCGGTCTTATCAGCATTGATCTCTGCAACAGACAGTCTCTCTTCTGAGGCATAGGCCTCCAGGTTATATACGTAAGGCAATGCCCATGCTGTCAGATCATAGCTTAAAGAGTCAGATGAATAGGAATCCGGTTCGAACAATACCTGCATCAACCTGCTCTGTGGCTGGTAAGCGCTTATGAGTATGTCATTCTTTTCAAGAACGAGACTTCCCTGCTTGTCGGTCCTGTAATCATAGGCAGTGATTTTCTTCCCTGTGACACGGGGTGAGTCATACCTTATCTGGTTGGTTTCAAGAAGCTCCCTGAGTGATGCCAGTGATGCGTCATCAGCGGTGCCCTTGATAATGACGGTCTTATATTTGAATGGTGGTTTCGTGGTGCCGGTTGTGAAAAAATCATAAAACTCTTTCATCAGTCTCTCACGGTTATCCGCGGCGGCAGTCAGTACCGCCATTGAGGCCATGAAATGTCCTTCAATTCGCTGGGTAAGGGTCAGGGTATCTATCTCTTCCCGTGCCAGTGAGAGCCCTGCCTGGGCTCCTCCTCCCTGTTCAAAGGTGAAACCCATGGCACCATTGAAGAGTGGCCAAGTGTCTCCGAAGCTCGGACAGAAGAGGTCAAAGTTGTCTTTTGTAAAATAGAGCCTGAAAGAGGCGTCAAAAAGCTCTGCTGCCCTGGCACCGGTATATGCATGGTACTCTTTTTGCCAGGGGGTGATGATTTCATGCCAGGGATCTGCTCCGGGAGGGAAAAAGTAGGTACTTCCTGAACCCATCTCATGAAAGTCGGCATGCACCTGCGGCATATAGCTGTTATAGAGTTTTGTACGTGCCTGCGTCTCCTTCTGTACGTGCCAGCTCCAGTCGCGGTTGAGGTCAAAAAGATAATGATTGAGCCTTGCTGAGGGCCACCCCTGATTGTGTTCCCATGCATTGGGATCACTGCTCGGGGGCCATTCCTGTGCTCTCCAGTACCTGGTGGTAAAAAGATCGCGCCCATCGGGATTCTGGCAGGGGTCTATTATTATTATCATATTGCTGAGCCAGTCGGCAGAACCGTCCCATGACTGAGTAACAAGGGTGTAAAGCACCTTCATCGAGGCCTCTGATCCTGCCGGTTCGGATCCATGGACAGTGTAGGCCAGCCAGACAATAGGCAGTGCATCACTGTCAGGTGTTCCTTCAGCCAGGCCTGCACGTTGCAGGTTTGACAACCTGATCTGTTCCAGCTTTGCAAGGTTCTCCTCAGAGGAGACTATACATACATTCAAAGGCCTTCCTTCCCATGTCTCACCGTACTGGAGGTACTCAGCAAAGGGGCTTTGGTCAGCAACATACCTGAAATAATCATTGACTCTTTGCTGAAGGGTAAAACGCTGACCCGGAGTGTATCCCAGAAACTGTTCAGGTGTCTTGATATCCTGGGCGGAGAGATTGGTTGAAATGGCCATAGAAAGCATGGCTATAAGTAAAAATCTGTTCATGTAAAAAGTTTAGGTCGTAAATATATTATAATTATCCTGACAGCCCGTAGTGAGCCCGTATGTTGTAGAAGTAAAACACGGGGTGGAATCAGACATGGAAAAGTCGTCCCAGGCTTCTGCCGCGTTTGAGTCTGTAATGGATAAAGATGAAGATCATAGCAATGATAATCAGCGATGCTGCCGTAACCACTGACCATTGTGGTCTGAAAACGGATGCAAGCAACCTGTCGGTCAGGTATTCTGCTATAATGGAAAAAATTGCCACTGCTACAAGAATGGATGCCAGAAGATTGAGTCCCCTGTACCTGGAAAGGGAATTGAAGAAGATCACTGCAGCTGTCAGCAGACCTGCTGAGACTGTCAGGGGTGCTGCCAGGCTCCGGCTCCATCCGCTGTTACCTGTCAGGCGGTCGATCAGCCAGAGAAAGATGATGGTGGCAACGACGGTAACAGCAATAATAGGGTAGGGTCTATGTCTGAGAAGGTATATACCTGAGAGCATCAAGATAAGGTAACCAAGGCATGTTGTTGTCATGAGTGACCAGTTCATTCCTTTACCGAACGCGGCATCAATAGCTATTGTGATTATAACCCCTGATACCAGCAGGAGCATCGTTATCTCGTAAAGATTGCGTGTGTTTATATTTCTGGAAACACTGAAGAGGTCTGCCGGTGACACCACCCTTTGTTCCTGGTCGTCTGAAGGATCGCACAGGGGACATCTTTCATTCCCTTCACCGAGATCAACGCCACAGTTTTTGCATATAGACATTATGAATCTGATTTATTCGTTTTTATGAAGTTTTACGGGGAGACCGACTGATGTCAGTCTCTTCATAAAAGCCCTCTCCAGTTCTGTATTATCAGTGAGTGAGCCAAAAGTAATTATTGTATTCGTTCCCAGGGTGATCAGTCCGCCGGTAATAATTATTTCTTTATGTGGTGGTGGCGGAGTGACTGACATTGCCTCCATCAGTTCAGAGGCAGGCCCTGTCGGGGTAACCCTCCCCATATTAGTAATAGTGCTGGTGAACTGGCTGGGGCCGAACCTGTTGTAGGCAAACCGCAGAACCGGACTCTTAATGAAAAGAGGTATTATACGTATCAGAGGATTTTTCTCTTTTGAGACGTTTCTGCTGATGACCTGCCTGATCCGTTTTTCATCAGTCATCATCTGCATGGTCATCTTAACCTCCTTGAGAACCTCTTCGAAAGAATAATAACCCATACGCACATCAATGGCCGGGAAGGCAAAGAGTGAAAAGTTGCGAAGCGTATGAGCATCATATCTGCGGCGCAGGTCGAACGGCACCTGCACTCTTATATGAGGTGATCCTTTACCCTTTTTATGCCTTATCTCCTGGAGTACGAATAGAAGCACCGCAGCGAGATATTCAGTAATCGTACTGCCTGCCTCCCTGGCTGTTGCGGCAAGTTGTACTGCCGGCACTTCGAACTCCAAGGCCCTGAAACGTGGCACCTCTCTCAGCCTGTAAGGCAGATGCCATGCCCGTGGCAACACAGCAGGTCTGGGCATGCCCTTGCCGTAATGTCTGGCAAAAAGATCATCACTGCTACCCGGCCGGGGTCCCTCTTTTACCTCCGGGAAAGGAATCTCCGTAATATTGTAGGCATGAAGAAAATAATGGTTCAGCAGGGTCTTGAGGAAGAAGAGTGCTCCCCCTCCGTCTGTTAGAATATGAAAGAATTCTACAGAGATGGTGTTTTTGCGCACCAGTACCCTGTAGACAAGTTCTCCCTTCATGTTCCGGGGAAAAGGCTGACATCGCGTACCGCTGTCGGTAAGCACTCTGGGAGGTTTACCGTTGAACTCAAGGTAATACCAGAAAATACCCCTGCATAACTCAACGCTGAACAGCGGAAAAAGAGCGCATGACTCCTCTGTGGCTTTCATCAGGGCAGGCAAAATGACAGGTGATGACAACAGAATGGTAATGCGAAACACACCGGTAAGTTCTGATCCTGTGATGGCGGGATATATCTTCGCCGCATTGTCAAGCTTCATCCAATCCCCGGGAGGATTACTTTCCCTTAGCCCCATTTTTCCGCTTATAGCCTCCAACGATAAGAATATCTGATGTCATTTCTATTCTGTGTTGCTTGACATACCGGTGAAGAAGCAGATGTTAAGTTTACTATATTTGTCGCTGTACGATACAAATCAAACATATATAATATTGCCATGAATCAGAGAATGAGAGTTTTAAGTCTGGCCTTGCTGTTAATCTTCACCTTAACCCTGTCGGGCCAGCATCAGAATATGCCTCAGGGGCCGGGACTATTAAAATGGATAGATGACAGTCGTATGCTTTTCAGAACAATTGATAATGAGGGTAACCCGGTGATCACAGATTATAATTGCAGGACACAAAAGTCAGTAATTGTCACTGATTACAGGAGTGACCTGCAGAGGCAACGCGAGATCATACCTGAAGGTGTTCAGCCAGATGCGGATATGACGTTTGCGGATGACATGCAGGCAATAGTCATTAGCCGCGGGAATGACCTCTGGTATTATTCTGTTACTGACACTGTAGGGAAGAAGCTGACCAATGATCCGGCCATAGAAATGAATGTAAAATTTGCACCTGGCGGAAAGAAGATAGCCTATACCAGGGAAAAGGATCTATATGTTTATGAGTTTGATCAGGGAAGGGAGACCCGGCTCACCTTTGATGCGGATGATAAAATATACAACGGCTGGGCATCGTGGGTCTACTATGAAGAGATACTCGGAAGACCTTCAAAATATGCAGCTTTCTGGTGGTCTCCTGACGGCGAACGTATTGCCTATCTGCATACCGATGACAACCCGGTTCCACTTTACTACCTCAATGCGCTGGAGGATAGTGACGGCATTCACGGACGTCTTGAAATAACTCCCTATCCGAAAGCAGGTGATCCAAACCCGAAGGTGAAGATGGGGGTCGTAGAGACAGCAACGGCTAAGACTACCTGGGTAAAGACAGACGAAAATGCAGATCAATACATTGCATGGCCTTCATGGACACCTGACGGATACAGACTGATGATTCAGGTCCTTAACCGTGATCAGAATGATCTGAGGTTTCTTCTTGCTGACGTGGCAACAGGTGATTACACCGAGGTGTATCGTGAGACCAGGCCGACCTGGGTGGAATTTATGGAGGATGTTTACGTCATGAATGACGGCAGCGGGTTCATTATCCGGAGTTGCCGGAGCGATTGGTACAACCTCTATTACTACGGGTGGAACGGTAGTCTTAAGTCGCAGATAACCAACTTCGACTGGAAGGTGAGCGAAATTGTCAGGGTGGATGAGGCCAGCAAGGAGATCTATTTCAACGGTACCGGACCCGAGGCTTCGGATAACCACCTTTACCGGGTTAGGCTTGACGGAACACGGTTGCAGCAGATCACTTCAGGGGAAGGTTATCATTCCGCTTCAGTCTCTCCAGGTTGTTCCTGGTTCATTGATACCTGGAGCAACCTCAGCAACCCGGGCGCGATTGACCTGATTGACAGAAAGGGCAGGGTGGTCACCTCCTTATACCGGCCAGTGAAGCCGGATTTTGATCCTAAGATCCATCAGAAGCAGGAGATGGTCAGTATCAAGACGTCAGACGGACTCTTTGATATGCCTGCTCTCATAACATACCCTGTAAAATTCGATTCTTCGAACAAATATCCGGTGATCTTCACCATCTATGGCGGCCCTGATGCTGGCAGAATAATCAACAGATGGTCAGGCTACAATCCGGAATGGTATGCTGAGAACGGGATTGTAACCATCAATGTTGATCATCGCGGATCAGGAATATTCGGGAAAGAGGGTCTTGACTATATGTACCGTTCACTCGGCAAATGGGAGATTTCTGATTACTCCGATGCAGTTAAATGGCTGCGTGAGAAACCCTGGGTAGATGCATCTAAAATAGGAATTACCGGTGGGTCATACGGAGGGTATGTAACCTGTATGGCATTGACTGCAGGAGCAGATTTCTGGACTCACGGCATAGCAAATTATTCTGTCACTGACTGGAGATTGTATGATAATGTTTACACAGAAAGATATATGGATACCCCTGAGGATAACCCGGAGGGGTATATGGAAGGGTCAGTCATGACATATGCCGACAGACTGAAGGGCAAGCTTATGATACGTCACGGTGATATGGATGATAATGTGCACCTCCAGAATTCTCTCTGGCTTGTGACCACTCTTCAGAACCTTGACAAGCCATTTGAGATGATGATATACCCTGGTGCGCGTCATGGAGTGGGTGGATCCAAGCGTAAATTTATGACCAATGAGGCTAATAATTTCTGGATGAAGAATTTTTTTGGTAAAGAGGACTAATAATATACTTTGATATGGCAGGAAATATTTACAGGAAGAGGCTGGCTGCAGTACGGGCTCTCATGGCAAAAAAGAAGCTGGATGCTCTTATAGTACCCTCATCTGACCCTCATCTTGGTGAATATGTCCCTGATCACTGGCGGGTGATAAGGTGGCTCATTGGATTCTCGGGCTCGGTGGGAACAGTAGTTATTACACGCAATTTTGCCGGGCTCTGGACAGACAGCCGTTACTTCCTGCAGGCTGAAGAGCAGCTTGCAGGATCAGGATTTGAGCTTGTCAGGCTTAAGATACCGCACACACCCGAACATATTGACTGGATAAGAGAGAAGGCCCGTGAGGGATGGAGGGTTGGCGTTGACGGAAGGCTCATCTCCGTAGGCAACTATCGGCTACTGAAGGCCGCACTCGAACCGGCCGGCGCCAGGCTTGACATCAGGGCTGACCTTATCTCCGGCTTGTGGCTTGAGCGCCCGGCTCTGCCTGCAGAAGAGGCCTATGAGCTGGAACTAAGATACACCGGTCAGACACGAAGTGAGAAGCTGGAACATGTCCGTCGCAGGATGTCTGAGATAGATGCAGACTATCAACTTCTTACCGCATGTGATGATATTATGTGGCTGCTTAATATAAGGGGGCACGATTTGCAATACAGTCCTTTGCTGCTCTCTTTTGCCATTGTAAGCCATGATCAGGTTATCCTTTTTGCTGATGAGGAGAAGTTCTCCGGTCAGCTTAAGGCAGCTCTTGACAGGGATGGAGTTGTACTGTTACCGTATGATACGGTTTCCTCAGTCCTGGCTCACCTTGAAGAAGGGTTCGTCCTCCTGCTGTCTCCCGGTACCACTTCAGCAGCACTATTCCGTTCCCTGCCTCGTAAGATCAGAATGGCTGAAGACCTTAGCATACCTGCCAGGCTTAAGGCGTTGAAGAACAGCACCGAGCTGAATAACCTGACGGAGGTCATGATTGGGGATGGTGTGGTGATGACCAATTTTCTCTATTGGCTTGAAGGTGCGGTCTCCTCGGAGAAGGTGACGGAAATTTCTGCTGCCGCCAGGCTTGACATGATGCGCGTGGGTCAGGAGGGATGCACAGGCCCCTCGTTCAGTACCATTGCCGCTTATGATGCACATGGTGCTTTGCCTCATTATGTGCCAGATAAAACAACCGATGTACAGCTTATGGACAGGGGTATCTTCCTGCTTGATTCGGGGGGGCAATATTTCGGAGGCACAACAGACATCACAAGGACTGTCGCCCTTGGCAGGGCTGACACCCGGATGAAAACAGACTTCACACTTGCACTCAAAGGTACAATTGCACTTGCCATGGTTAAGTTTCCGCGAGGGACAAGAGGATACCAGCTTGATATACTGGCCCGCAAGGCTCTGTGGGATAACGGATTGAATTACGGGCACGGAACCGGTCATGGGGTCGGAAGCTTCCTGAATGTGCATGAGGGACCACAATCGATCGGAACAGGAGCCTCCGGTGATATGAAGTCCTGCATAGAGCCCGGTATGGTAATATCTGATGAGCCTGCCATATACAGGCCGGGTTTATACGGCTTCAGAACGGAGAACCTCCTCGTCTGCAGAGAAGATCGTGAAACAGAGCATGGCAGTTTTCTTGCGTTCGATACCGTTACACTCTGCTATATAGACCGTGAACTCATCGATGCCTCGCTCCTTGATGAGAATGAGACGGAGTGGCTCAACAGCTACCATGAAAGGGTCTATTCCTTATTGAGTGAGCTTCTTGAGCCGGATGTAAGAAAATGGTTGAAAAATAAGACATCGCCGCTTAAACGGTAATGACCTGTTTTGTTCCTTGATTTTACGTCGGTGGAGAAATGTTATTTCACCCCCTTTAATAATTGGTGAGGCAGTCCATTAAATAACCTCATGAGGTCATTTTCAAATATTTAAATAAATTTGGAAATGTTAAAATAAATTAAATACCTTTGTATTAATTGGCTGCTTGGGTCTGTGTGGATAAATATTGTCTCGATCATGACAAGCTGCTGATTAATAAAACTTTATTAACGTTTAATTAATTTTCAAATGAACATTTTTGTAGCCAAGCTGAGCTCTGTGACCAAAGCAGAAGACCTTCAGGAACTTTTCAGTAAATTTGGGGAGGTTATCTCCGCAAAAGTTATTATGGACCGTGAGACCGGCTTCTCGAAGCGTTATGGTTTCGTTGAGATGGCCGATGACCGTGCCGGTTATGAAGCTATCGAAAAGCTCAACAACTCAGAGCTCGATGGCAGTCAGATCATCGTCAAGAAATCTGAACCCAAGGCAGAGAAGAAGCCTTTCAGACCCCGGCGTGATTTTCGCGACAGGGATCGTGAACCGAGATATTAGGAATTAAATGAGAGGCCGGGATACCGGCCTCTCGCTTTATATTCTGATTCTATCCTATCACAGGCTCCCAGCCTTTCAGTGCCAATAAGACAAAGAATCCGATCACATAGGCTGCCGCTATCCACCAGCCGCTCCTGAGCCATCTGCCAACCGACCGCGCCTCAGGGAATTTATTTGTAATGGCAACCCCGGCCGAAGAGCCGAACCATATCATTGACCCGCCGAATCCAACAGCATATGCCAGCATCCCCCAGTCATAGTTCCCCTGTTCCAGGGCAAGCTTGGTAAGGGGAATGTTATCAAAGACAGAGGAGACAAAGCCGAGAACAAAACTTGTCTGCCACGAGGCCCGGGGCAGCTGTTCCACTGGCATCATTGATGCTGAGAAGACCAGGGCCATGAGGAAGATGGTTCCCTTCATTGAGTTTTTCAGCTCGCTCCATGGTGTTGATGTGAAGAGTGCCCCCAGCAGGATCCCTGCCCACACGCCGGCTGCAGGGAAATCGAGCAGTATATTGGTGGCAATGGCTCCTCCGAGTATCAATGCAACAACTATGATCTTTTTATAATTGATCATCACATTTTCCGGCGCGTCGTTCATGATAGGCTGATACCTGGTCTGGATGATTGAGAGAGGTATTCCAAAGAACAGCAGGGCGGGTATTACGGCAATATATGCGTGGATGACATTCATTGCCGGTACGCCGTCTATCCACATGAGGGTTGTTGTTGTGTCCCCTATGACGCTGCCTGCTCCCCCCGCATTGCTTGCGGCTACGATGGCTGCAACATAACCTATATGTACCTTGCCTCTGAATACCACCAGGGCTATTGTCCCGCCTATGAGGGCAGCGGCGATATTGTCAAGGAATGAGGAGAGGATGGTGATCATCAGGAGGAGGGAGAAGGCGCCAACCCACCCGCTCCGGAGGTAATTTGGCAAAAGATCAGGGACATGTGATTCCTCAAAATGCTTTGACAATATTGCGAAGCCAAGAAGAAGGCCCATAAGGTTGATGAGTGTCCTGCCTTCAACACCCAGGTGCTCCATCAGATTGAACGGTGCAGCAGGATCATTGAATACAAGCTTATAGATGAGAATCAGGGTCATACCGGTCAGGGCAACCCACATAGTCTGTTTGTGAAAAAGTGCCACTCCTACAAGAGTAAGAGCAAAAAGCACGAACTCAAAGTTCTGAAGAAGGAACATTTAGCGCTGGAATTAGGTTGTTATATCTAAAAGGAGAAGAGTGTGATTTAGAGGATACAAATATAAAGGGCTTCATCATACGAAGAAGCCCTTTATGAAAAATTATTTCAGGTCAATGTAGCAGTTGTGCCTGCAGGAAGTAGACCCCTGCACCGGCAAGGTAACCAACCAGGGCCAGCCATGATATCTTCTTCATGTACCAGATGAAGTCAATTCTTTCCAGGCCCATAGCAGCTACGCCTGCAGCAGAGCCAATGATAAGCATGCTTCCTCCTGTGCCGGCACAGTATGCCAGGAATTCCCAGAACAGTCCGTCCTGCACAAAGAAGCTGGCATAAGCAGGGTCAGCAGCCAGGCGCAGCATGTCAGGTGTAACAATATCATACATACCCATTGCACCGGCAACGAGAGGCACGTTGTCTACAACGGCTGAGATTCCACCTATTGCCAGGTTAATGAGGTAAATGTTTCCCAGTTTCTCGTCAAGCCAGCCGGCCAGCAGACTCAGGTGACCGGCACTCTGAAGAGCAGCCACGGCAGAGAGTATACCCAGGAAAAAGAAGATTGTTGGTGTATCGACCTTCTTAACTATATTATATATAGTCAGCTTCTTGCGTATTTCCTCCTCCTTGTTACGGTGCATAATCTCGGAAGCAAGCCAGAGTATCCCCAGACCGAAGAGCATACCCATGTATGGAGGCAGATGTGTCACCGTCTTGAACACTGGAACGAACAGCAGCATAGATACACCCAGGATAAGTATGAATGTTCTCTCGAAGGGAGTTGTTATTTCAGTTGACTGCAGAGCTTTTTCCGGGCGCCGGACCTCTCCTTTGACCATGAATGAGAGAATAGCAAGAGGAACAATCATGTTCACAAGGCTCGGGAGTATGACCTTTAAAATGATATTTACCGTGGTAATCTGGCCGCCAATCCATAGCATGATCGTAGTGACGTCTCCGATAGGAGACCAGGCGCCTCCCGCGTTGGCTGACACTACTATCATGCTGGCAAAGAGCCAGCGCGTCGGCTTGTCGGAAATGAGCTTCCGGAGAAGGGCTATCATCACAATGGTTGTGGTCAGGTTGTCAAGAACGGCTGACATAAAGAAGGTGATGATACCAAGGATCCAGAGTAACCTGACTTTGCTTTTTGTGTTTATCCGGTTGGTAATGACTGTGAATCCCTGGTGCTGATCTATGACCTCAACAATAGTCATGGCACCAAAGAGGAAGAAGAGTATCTCAGCTATGTCAACCAGATGGTGTGCCAGTTCATTCTTAACAAAGGCGTTCGTATGTCCTGCAAGTTCAACTGTCTCGCGGAAAGGAGATGTTGCAAACTGGTCGGCGTGCATCGAAGGAACAATGTTGTGGAGAATTTCCTGTGCCATCATCTTCATCTCCTCCCATGAAGGGGAGAAGCCGAGGGCAAGAATCTGTTCACTGAAGAGGGCATAAAGGGCCCATAGAATCGAACCAAGAATGAGGGCGCTGGCAGCTTTCTCTATCCTGAGAGGGTGCTCAAGTGCTATCGCCAGGTACCCCAGCAGGAAAAGCACGACCATTAAAATAAACATAGTTCAGAAAATTTTTTTGCAAAATTAGACATTCATTACGACTGTGAAAGAAATATCAGGAAAATCACAGAACAAATGTGCTGGCAAAAGATGGTATTTCTATGTTACTGAAACCCTTTGACTCAAGGTATGACTGGTATTTCAGCTGTGTTTCGTACTCGCCGTGAACAAGGAATACTTTTTTAAGCCTGTGGGGGTCCTGGCATGATAGGTAATCAGCCATCTCCCTGTAGTCACCATGTCCTGAGTAAGATTCTATTTTCATTATTTCTGCTCTTACCGGGTACTTGTTTCCATGAATAGAGACCACTTTTGCTCCTCTCAGGAGCCTGGCTCCCAGGGTTGAAGGGGCGCAATAGCCTACAGCCAGGACAGTGTTAGCAGGGTTATTTATGCTGTTTGCCAGGTGGTGTTTCACACGCCCGGCTTCCATCATTCCTGATGAGGAGATAATGATCAGAGGGCCCTTTATGTCGTTCAGTCTCTTGGACCCCTCAACGGAGGTGTTGTAAAAAAGGGTGTTGAATCCGAATGGATCAGGGTCAGTGAGCATCACATCCCTGACGTCGTCATTGAAGCAGTCAGGATGCATCCTGAAAATAGTAGTGGCGTTTACTGAGAGCGGGCTGTCAACATAAACGTCAACTTTTGGCAGTCGTTGTGCGTTATAAAGGGTATTGAGAGAATAGACTATCTCCTGCGTGCGTCCCACGCTGAAAGCAGGTATTATCAGCTTACCACGCTTTTCAACACATGTCCTTTGTACCACCTGGTAAAGTTCCTCATCTGACTCTTCCATTGTTGGATGGAGCCGGTCGCCATAAGTCGATTCGGTAATCAGGAAGTCTGCCTGAGGGAATTGTTCAGGACTCTTGAGTATCCTGTTGACAGGTCTTCCTATATCGCCGGTGTAAGCCAGGCGTTTGATGCCCTCTTTCTCTCTCAGTTCCAGGGTGACCACAGCACTGCCCAGCATGTGGCCGGTATTTGTGAATCGTATAGTGGTGAAATCGTCTATCCGGAATTTACGGTCATAGGCCACGCCTATAAACAGCTTCATGGCCGACACTGCATCAGCCTGTGTATAGAGAGGCTCAACAGGCGGGAGTCCCTTTTTCGCCCTCTTCTTATTGAAGGTCATGGTATCATGCTCCTGTATCTTGCCTGAGTCAGCAAGCATGATGGAGCAGAGATCCCGTGTGGCATTGGTACAGATAATTGACCCTGTAAAGCCATTGCGATAAAGGAATGGGATCAGTCCCGAGTGGTCTATATGTGCATGTGATAAAATAACGTGGTCAACAGAGGCAGGGGAGAAGTTAATGGCTCTGTTCTGCTCTTCTGTCTCCAGTCCCTTACCCTGAAACTGACCACAATCGAGGAGGATATTCTTTCCGTGTTCTGTCTCAACAAGGATCTTGCTGCCTGTAACTTCCCGGGCAGCCCCGTAAAATGTTAGCTTCATGCTGTAAATATGTTTTTTTGATTTGCTAATATAGCCAAAGTTGGCTGAAGCTGATAAAAATTATTAATTAACATTTATTGCACAATGTGTTATATCTTCTTTATTTAATGAAGTCATTGATTTACTTTTGAGGCATTCAAATCTTATTCAAATTTATCTATGAAACTTGATAAAATTTTTTCCTTCCTTGCCCCTAAAGAGGGTAAATTCTACCCCCTGTTCAAGGCCGCTTCGGCCAATCTGATCATTGGTGCAGAGTTGCTGGTTGAGTTTATGAGCGAACCCTCTGAGGAGAAAAGAGAAGTCCTGGGTCAGAAGATCAAGGAGGCTGAACTGGTGGGTGATCAGATCGCCAAGAACCTATATAAAGCACTGAGTAGCACCTTTATAACACCGTTTGACCGCGAGGATATCTTTGATCTCATCCACGCTACTGATTCAGTCCTGGATCTTATGCATGGAGCTGCAAAGCAGACCCATCTCTACAAGCTTATGGAGATACCGCCTGAGTTTCTTGAGATGGCTGACACCATTTACCGGGCATCAATTGAGATAAATACTGCATTTAACGGACTGCGTGATGTATTGAACCTCTCAAAGTACAAAGATAATTGCCATAAGATTGGCGAGCTGGAGGAGCACGCGGATGACATCAACCACAGGTACCTTGCCAAGCTGTTTCAGGAGGAGACTGATGCAATTGAACTGATCAAGAAGAAGGATATACTGGCAGCACTTGAGAAGGCTGTCGACCGCTGCGATGATGTATCGGACATCCTCTCTTCCGTAATTATCAAAATAGCCTAAAACAGCTCTGATGAACTTCTCACTCCTGATAATAATTATAATTCTGGCGTTTGCGTTTGACCTGATTAACGGATTCCATGATGCAGCAAACTCAATAGCCACGGTGGTATCAACCAAAGTGCTGACTCCTTTTCAGGCGGTGCTGTGGGCTGCTTCATTCAACTGGCTGGCATATCTTATCTTTGAACTTCATATTGTTGATACCATAGCAAAGATTGTTGACACCTCAGCCATTACCCTGATGGTCATACTGGCCGGGATAGTTGCTTCTATCATCTGGAATCTCCTTACATGGTATCTGGGCATTCCATCGAGCTCATCACATACTCTTGTTGGAGGGTTTGCAGGTGCGGCAATAGCATATACAGGCTGGGGTGTGGTGCACACAGGTAAGATTGCGGTAATTGCTGCTTTCATCTTCCTGGCTCCGTTATTGGGTATGTTCATATCGTATCTCATATCCATACTACTCCTGTGGGTAAGCCGCAGGGGAAACCCCTTCCGTCTCGAAAAGAAATTTAAAGGATTCCAGCTGCTCTCCTCAGGTCTCTTTAGCCTGGGTCATGGTGGCAATGACGCCCAGAAGGTCATGGGTATTATTGCTGCAGCACTGATGGTATATTTCAACGGTGTGCAGGAAGTCCCCCACTGGGCGCATATAGAGATGGTTAACGGTAAGATTCATGACATACCTCACTGGATAGTCCTTGGCTGTTATACAGCCATTGCTTGCGGCACACTTATAGGAGGCTGGCGCATTGTCAAGACCATGGGATCAAAGATAACCAAACTGACTCCCTTTGAGGGGGTGGCGGCAGAGACTGCCGGCGCGGTATTGCTTTTCGGCACAGAGGCTTTCGGGATACCCGTGAGTACAACTCACACAATTACCGGAGCCATCATGGGTGTTGGACTGACGAAGAGGGTAACAGCCGTTCGGTGGGGGGTTACTATCAACCTGCTCTATGCATGGATACTGACAATCCCCGTCTCAATGGTTCTGGCTGCAGGTATCTATTATCTTCTGTCTGCAATAACAGGCATTAGTTAGAGACCGTTTTACCTGGGTTCGTAACACCTCGGGCACGGGTACCTGAAGTGGTTTTATGAAGGTCAAAAACAATGATCTCATTTTTGAATGTCTCCTTTTCCCTCATGAGTGCATCCATATCAAGGCCGATTGACCTCCGTGCGCCGGCCCTGGACGACAGATCAGGCATTGCAGTTGGTGATGCTCCGGTGGACGTTGCGTGACCAGGAGGTGAACTGTGGTGTCATTATTTGACAGTTGATACAGACTCTCGGATCATCGGAGAGATAAGAGGTGGCATTGGAAATCCTGAGCAGGTATAATGCCAGTCCGGCAAAGGCTTCAGGGATCATGATAACAGGTATACGCCACTCTGGTGGAGGTGTAAAGAAGCTGATCATAAACTATGGTCTGCTCATTGCCGCAGTATTGTTTTGGTAAGAGCCTGTAATCCGTCACACCTGAGGCACTACGGCCGGGATGATCAGATATAATTCACAAAACAGAGAGAGACCAGCGCTGTGCCGTACCTCTTATCTATTGTCAGCGATTCCCTGATGACCGTTGGCTCACCGAGGTAATACTCGGCGAAGGTTCTGTCATGCAGATCGTGAAGAACGGTGTATAGTCTCTCTTCGAGAGCTTCCATGTCAAAGTATCCGGACAGTTCACATACGAGACCGCCAATCTTTTCTTCGCATGTATCATCCTTATACATCCATGCGAATATTATCCCTGCTGAGACATGTTCACCGTAGTAGCCATTGGCCACTGCCATAATGGTACACAGCTCCGATCCATAGGGAGGCATGTCAACCTCGTCAAGAGAGACAAGCCTGGAGGTGGCAGGTATCACGGATGAATAGTTCATTATATTGTACTCAGCTATGCGTGCGTCATGCAGTGCCATATGGTACGAGCCGGGGTGAATGGCATACTCGCTGCATCCCGAACCCTGTGTTACGAAAAACTCATTAGGGATCCTGTTGTTGGTAACTTTAACCATCTTACGTTACAATAATTTAAGGTTAGCTCCGTGCTTCTGCCGGAAAGGGCAAATATACCTAAAATTAAAAAATAATATCAACATCAGAAAACGACTTCAAAAAAATAGGTAGGGGAATACCGGAACAGGATGGATAAAATTTATAAATTGGAGTGGTGAAATAAATTGGAGTGGTGAAATATATTGTATGATCAGGAGGATACTATTCACGGCAGGACTACTAATGTCAGTTTCTTACCTCGCACTTTTTGGTGTCAATGAGATAGGTACACCTTATATCCGCAATTTCAAGAAAAGTGATTACAATGCCAGTACGCAGAACTGGTCAGTTGCCCAGGATGCTAAAGGCTTCATGTACTTTGCCAATAATGACGGGCTGCTGGTCTATGACGGGGTTCAGTGGCAGCTTTTCCGGATGCCCAATCTCTCAATGGTCAGATCAATTTTTGTTGATAACAGGGGTGATATTTATATAGGTGCATACAATGATATCGGAAAAATGGTTGCCTCACCAAACGGCCGTCTTACTTTCAGTTCGCTGAAGGACTTTATTCCTGAGGAATACAGGAATTTTGACGATGTATGGAACATCTTTGCCTATAAGGACAAAACCGTGTTTCAATCCTATTATTCTGCCTTTTTCTACAAGGCAGGCTCTCCTCTTACTGTTGTTCAGGCGCCTTCACGTTTCCAGAACTCATACAGCGTACGGGGAAGACTCATCTTTAACGATTTTGAGAATGGACTTATGGAATATGACGAGACAAGGCTGGTCGCTCTCAAAGGCTGTGAATCTCTGACCGGTATCGATATCTGGTCAATTCTTCCATTTGGAAATGGCAATGAGATCCTTATATGTACACTTGGGAGCGGCCTGTTCATCCATGACGGCAAAGAGCTCCGCAGATGGAATATACCGGCAAGTGACATACTCAGTCATGACCAGATCTTCAGCGCTACCGTTCTGCATGACAATCAATACGCAATAGGGACTATACTCAATGGATTGCTCATCATTGACGGACAGGGTAACATCATACTGCAGATCAACAAGAAGAAGGGATTGCAAAACAATACGGTGCTTGATCTTTTATCTGACCGGGCAGGAAATCTCTGGCTGGCTCTTGACAACGGAATAGATTATCTGGCAATCAATTCTCCTGTAACCTTCATTCAGAGTTCAGACGGCTTTGGCGCTGGATATGCATCGGTTATATATGAAGGCAGGCTATACATTGGCACAAACCAGGGGTTATATGTCAGGGACTGGTCTGAGAGGGAAACAGGCGGGGACTTCAGGATGATTTCGGGAACGTACGGTCAGGTATGGTACCTTGGTGTCCATAAAGGTATACTGATATGCGGACATAACAACGGGACATACGTTGTCAAAGGAGAGACAGCATCACTTATAAGCAGAATACCCGGGGGCTGGAAATACCATGAGCTTGCCCGCCATCCGGGATATCTTATAGGCGGGACCTACAGCGGCGTGATCCTCTTCCGATGGGAACAGAATACCTGGAAATATATCAGACAACTTGAGGGGATAAATGAATCATTCAGGGTTTTTGAAGAGGATGAGCAGGGTGATATATGGATGAGTCATGGATTTAAGGGCATATTCAGAGTCGGAATATCAGACGACCTTGATTCTGTGGTTAATGTCAGGTTTTACAATTCTGACGACGGCCTCCCGTCTGATTATTATCTGGGTGTTCAAAAGGTTAAGGGGAAGCTGATAATTACCTCTGAAACAGAGATATTTGAGTACTCACAGTCTGACGACGGATTTGTCAGATCGGTCTATTTTAACCAGCTTCTTAGTCCTGTTAAGGCTATAGCTTATCTCAAGGAAGACACGGACGGTAACATCTGGTACGTGGCCGGTAACCGCCTGGGAGTATTTCGTCTGCAGGAAGATTATACATACCAGCATGTTACCACACCCTTTCTGCTACTTTCTAACAGGTTCATTCATGGATTTGAGTCCATTTATCTCTATTCGCCGGAACATATTTTCATTGGCACGGAAGATGGGTTTGCACATTATTCATCACGAACATTATACAGAGGGTACCAGGAATTCTCTGCCTATATTACAAAGGGTGTGGCAATTCACCAGGACTCAGTATTTTATTTTGGGACAGGTAGCACCGGGGCAGAACGGGGGAGGGACTATAGTTTTGTATATAGGAATAATAACCTGAGATTTACCTATGCTTCACCTGTTTATGACAATGCCCTGAATACTGATTACAGCTACAGACTTTTAGGATATGATGATAAATGGTCGCCATGGAGTAAAATATTCAGCAAGGAATACTCAAACCTTCCTGATGATAGATTTACCTTTCAGGTAAAAGCCAGAAACCAACTGGGTATAGAGAGCCTGCCGGACTCGCTTGAGTTCACTATTAAACATCCGTGGTATAAGTCGCCGGCAGCCTACCTCTCCTATTTTGTCGGCAGTCTGGCTATCATCCTTCTGGTTATCAGGTTTCTCAGGTGGCGGATCGAAGTTTCCAACAGGAAGGAAAGAATGAATAACCGCCGAATCTATGAAGCCAAGGAGCAGGAATATATCAGACAAGCCCTTGAGTCAGACAAGGAGATAATCAGGATCAGAAACGAGAAGCTATATGCTGAAATGATTCTACGTGACAAGGAGCTGGCCAACCAGGCAATGAACATGGTGCGCAAGAATGAATTCCTCATCTCTCTGAAGGATGAGATGAAAAAGCTCAGTCATACAAGCATTGATGAGACTCTTGATGTAAGAGTATCTGACATTATAGCACGTATCACCAGAGAGGTTGACTCCAACAAGCAACGTGAGGTATTTGAAACAGCTTTTGATGAGGTCCACGAGGATTTTCTCGAAAGGCTCAAGTCAGAATATCCCAGGCTTACGCCTACTGAGCTGAGACTCTGTGGTTTCCTTAAGATGAACATGTCAACAAAGGAGATAGCACCGCTGATGAATATTTCTGTACGTGGTGTTGAGATCTGCAGATACAGGGTCAGGAAAAAGATGGGTATCAGCCGTGATACTAATCTAACAACTCTTCTTCTCAGTTTTTGATCAAAACGGCACCCCTGTAGTATCAAAATACCGCATAGGAGTATCTGTGATATCTTGATGCATTTATATAAATGCATGGAAAACAATTGTTATATAATTCCACTGATGAAATAATGTAGTATTCTAAAGGTGGCATTGATGTATATTTGATGTAGGGTATAAGACTTCTGTTCTAAAAGAATAATGTAATTTTATTCACTGAAAGCGGTTTTCTAAAATCCGCTGTGAAAGTAATCTAAACCCTAAACTCTAATTAAGATCTATGAAACAGACAATCCTTACCCTTTTATTTATTGCCTGTTCCTTTGCATTAAATGCACAGGGACTACAGATAGAAGGGGTTGTAACGTCGGCAGATGATGGGCAGCCGGTTGCTGGTGTAAGTGTTTTCGTGAAGGGAACATCTATCGGCATAATGACTGACATCAATGGGTACTACAGCCTTGGCGATGTGCCCGCGAGCTCAACACTGGTCTTCTCCTTTATAGGCATGAAGACCCAGGAGGTTGTGGTGACAGAGAGCACCACAATTAATATTATAATGGTTTCTGACATGGAGATGATGGATGAGATCATAGTTGTCGGTTATGGTACGCAGAAGAAGAGTCTTGTTACCGGTGCAATAGCCAAGGTTGAAGGTGATGATCTGCGAAAATCCGCTGACATGCGCGTTACCCAGGCACTCCAGGGTAAAACGGCAGGTGTTGTTATTACGGCCAACTCAGGTCAGCCTGGCACCCAGATATCGGTGCGAATAAGAGGTGCAGGAACCAACGGTGATGCAGAACCTCTCTATATTATTGACGGACTCCCCATGAGCGGATCGGGGACTGACTTCCTGAACGCAGGGGACATTGAATCAATTGAAGTCCTGAAGGATGCTGCCTCAGCAGCTATTTACGGAGCCCGCGGTGCTAACGGTGTTGTGCTGATAACAACTAAGACCGGTAAGACTGACACTAAATTAACGGTTTCTTATGATGGCTTCTATGGGTTCCAGAACCCCTGGAAGAAA
>JAVEYS010000047.1:0-22726 GCA_034003345.1 Bacteroidales bacterium | reverse complement strand
GTAGGAGTCTGGTCCGTGTCTCAGTACCAGTGTGGGGGATCACCCTCTCAGGACCCCTAAACATCAAAGCCTTGGTAAGCCGTTACCTTACCAACTAGCTAATGTTACGCATGCCCATCCCGTACCGTCGGAACTTTAAATATCTCAAGATGCCTCTCGATATTTCTATGGGGTATTAGTCCGAATTTCTCCGGGTTATCCCCCAGTACAGGGTAGGTTGCATACGCGTTACTCACCCGTCTGCCGGTCGCCATCAGAGTATTGCTACTCCATGCTGCCCCTCGACTTGCATGTGTTAAGCCTCCCGCTAGCGTTCATCCTGAGCCAGGATCAAACTCTTCATTGTAATATTTCATTTCTTAAATATCCATTGAAGATCAATCCGGTCTCTTCAAAAACTCAAACAAAATCGCTAGGTTTTTGGCGAGATCTCTCCCGCCTGTGTGCTACTACTTCATCAATAATTCAAAGAACTTTTCCCCTCTCATTTTTTTGAGGCAAGGGACGACAAAGATACAAAACTCTTTTTTCTCCACCAAACTTTTCTCGAAAGTTTTTCTTCTTTTTTCTTGCCCCTCTCAGGGCAAAATCACCGAGTCTTTCTTGTCAAATCTCTCTTTCAGGGAACGTGCTTTTCTTTAAAAGCGGGTGCAAAGATATGTATAGTTTTATATAAAACAAACTTTCGCGTATTTATTTTATATTATTTTTCTCTTTCCCCCAAGCACAACAACAGTAACTTTTCCCTTATATATATATTAAAGGTGTAATTCCATACTTATCGACCTCATCACCCTCCCTGTTCAAGAAAATAATTTTCGGATACAGTTAAAATAACCCTCTGACAGGTGTCAGATCCAACGTCGAAAAAGAACCCCGGTCAAATAACCCAAAAACCAAAAAAAAAGGTCTCCTTAAAAAAGAAGAGACCATAATTCAGATAAAAAAACTCAGGATTAAAATATTTATTAACTTTGAAATGGGCGGTCCCCTACCTCGCCGACCCTTTCTGGGTCCATATATTTTGACGAATGTATATTTTGACTAACATATGAAAAGGGGACCGCCTTTTCATTTATAGGTAATTATTATAACTGAAAATGACAATTTTTGTTGCATTTTCCAAACCCTTTAAGAGAGATTTTACTGCCTGACAGGTTTAACCCGGATTAATGCCCCCCGGGAACAAACGTCACCCAGCCCATGGGAAAAGATACTGCCAGGCTTCCATAAAATGGTGTCGCCTGACAGGTCATGTACCCTGCGCCTGGCAAAGCTGAAGGAGTATCACCTCTAATAAGGGTTGGCGGAGATCGTTCCCCGAGAATTCTGAGAAAATCCATCCTCGATCCGCAAAAGGCCATTTTCATGCCTGCAGTATCACCCTGCCAAACATGAACAACATTCCCGGGGTGTAAAAACAGATCGGGCTCCCGTGGAGAACAGGGGAGTCGAACCCTTGACCCTCCCGTCCGCCAGCTGGCGGATCGGGATGCTCTGACAATTGCAGTACAAAAAAAAGAGCCTTCATAATGAAGACTCTCGTGGAGATTAAGGGAGTCGAACCCTTGACCCCCTGCGTGCAAGGCAGGTGCTCTGACCAACTGAGCTAAATCCCCAAAATTGTAAAAAACCGGAACCAACCCCTTTGACCCTCCCGACATCCGCCAGCTGGCGGATCGGGATGCTCTGACCAACTGAGCTAATTCCCCAAAATCGCAAATTCCGTAGTCCCACCCAGAGTTGAACTGGGGACCTCTACATTATCAGTGTAGCGCTCTAACCAACTGAGCTATGGGACTGATATGCGCACACTTAGAAAAGAACGCCCCAAGATTTTCGATCATTTGGGGTGACAAAAGTAACTCTTACTCTCAAACAAGCAAAATATTTTCTCAAATATTTTTATGCTACACCCAGAGAAATACTATCCGCAGGCCAATAAAGCGGAAAACCCGCGGTATTAAAAAGGATATATGCAGAATGGCAGGAGAGAAAAATAAAAATAGTTAAATTCGCGGAGTTAGTGGACTATATGTCAAACCTAGTAATAATACCTACCTACAACGAGAAGGAAAATATCACTGCTCTCATCAGAGCTATTACCTCTCTGCCGGTGCCATTTGACATACTGATCATTGACGACAACTCTCCTGATGGAACTGCTTCATTGGTAAAGGAGATGATGCCCTCCTTCTCCGGCCTTCACCTTATGGAGAGGCCCGGCAAGATGGGCCTCGGCAGGGCATACATCGCGGGATTCGAATGGGCATTACAGAGAGACTACAGTTACATTTGCGAGATGGATGCCGACTTCTCTCATAATCCGGAAGACCTCATCGGGCTATGGGATGCCTGCGAGAACGGCGGCGCCGACCTCTCTATCGGATCAAGATACATCTCAGGTGTGAATGTGGTTAACTGGCCGATGGGAAGAGTACTGATGTCATATATAGCCTCAATGTATGTAAGGCTGATAACAGGGATGAAAATCATGGACACAACCGCCGGCTTCAAATGTTATCGTCGCGAAGTGCTCAGGAATATAAATCCCGGACACATACGCCTGGTAGGTTACGGTTTTCAGATCGAGATGAAGTTCACAGCATGGAAGCTTGGCTATAAAATTGTTGAACTGCCCATTATATTCACTGACCGTAAGGCAGGCACCTCCAAGATGTCGGGGAGCATTTTTGGAGAGGCAATGTGGGGCGTGCTCCGCATGAAAATATCGAGTATCTTCAGAAAACCGCGCAGGATGATAACCTGATAGACTGATGATGCATCAAGATAAAGAACACACTATCGTAATCCGTAATGCTCTGCTTATCAATGAGGGAAGCAGGAGAAAGGCAGATGTTGTCATTTCGGGTGACCGTATTGCAGATATACTCCCACCGGGAACTGCTGCCGGTGGTCAGGGTGTGGTCATCATCGATGCCACCGGGCAGTGGCTCATGCCGGGCATTATTGACGAGCATGTCCATTTCCGGGAGCCAGGCCTGACGCATAAGGGTGACATAGCCAGTGAGAGTGCTGCTGCTGCTGCCGGAGGAGTGACCTCGTTCATGGAGATGCCCAACACCCTGCCACAGACAGTGACCCTGGAGGAGTGGAGCAGGAAAAACGAGCTGGCTGCCGGGAAGTCAGTAATAAACTACTCATTTTATCTTGGTGCCACCAACAGCAACATAGATGAATTGCTCAGTGCCGATAAGGGAGCTGTTCCCGCCATTAAGCTTTTCATGGGCGCCTCCACCGGAAATATGCTTGTCAGTGATGAGCAATCGCTTGATGCCATATTCAGCATAAAGGGTCTTCCAGTAGCGTGCCACTGCGAAGATGAAAAGATTATAAGAGCCAACGTCACGGCCTACCGCGAGACTTACGGTGATAATATCGATCCTGCCTTCCACCCTCTAATCAGGAGTCGCGAGGCATGCCTGGCATCTTCGTCATCTGCCATTGACCGTGCCCGCAGGGCAGGCACCAGACTGCACCTTTTGCATCTCAGCACGGCGGAGGAGACAACACTATTGACCCCGGGCCACAACCCGGCAGGCAAACAGATCACAGCAGAGGCATGTGTTCACCATCTGTGGTTTGATGATACATTCTACGCTGAAAAGGGAAACCTGATCAAGTGGAATCCGCCAGTAAGAAAAGCCTCGGACCGGGAGGCACTGGTAAGGGCTGTGAGGGAGGGTCTGATTGATATCATCGCCACCGATCATGCACCGCACACTATCGCCGAAAAGCGGGCACCCTACTTCAGCTCCCCGTCAGGCGCCCCTACAGTGCAGCACTCTCTTGTTATGATGCTCGAGTTATGCCACCGCGGTGAGCTCACTCCCGAGTTGGTTATCAGTAAGATGTGCCATAACCCGGCCATAGTATTCGGCATAGAGGAACGTGGCTTTGTCCGTGAGGGATATAAGGCTGACCTGGTGCTTGTTGATCCCGCCGCTCCCTGGACTGTCAGCAGGGAGAACCTACTCTATAAATGCGGGTGGTCACCCCTCGAGGGCACAACCTTCCGCAGCAGCGTCATAACCACGTTTGTCAACGGTGTCCCGGTTTTCGAAAACGGCAGTCTGACAAGCCGCTGCGCGCCGGAGATGCTCCGTTTCAGACGGTAAAATAGATGCAGTATGAGAAAAATTACAGCGCTGATCATTTTGGTTTTTCTTGCTGCCTCCTGCGGTGAGCAAGGCTCCGAGAAAAAAGGAGCAGGCTCCGCTGACAACAGGGAGAGGGCTGCCGGCGTTTCAGCAGAAAGCGGCCCGGAGACTGAAGCACCTCCAGAAAAATCAGCCGCCAGTACAAGGCGAAGGGCTGGTAAAGATTCTCCTGCCGCCACTGACCCCGGTGCCAATAGAGAACTACCCGAAGGGGCTGTACTGATAGCCACTGACATAGTAACAGAAGTGATAATCAGTCCTGACCCGGAAGGCGACCCGTGGGAGATTGAAAAGGTGGCAGGATACCAGGGTAATATAATGGTTGACGGAATCTTCGGGCAGATATATGACGGCACACTTAAGGTATTTGATTATCACAGCGGAAAACCGCTCTCTCCCGCTGATGTGAAAAAGATTGAAGGTGAGTTCAAAAATGACAGGACGAAAATCGGAAAACTCTTATTCACGGAGGACTGGTACTATTTTCCCGAAGAGAACAGTGTCAGGAAACGGGTTAAGTCCGTCACTTTCGGCTACGAGCTCTACAATAATGTGGGAAAAGTATATGCCTACAGGGCTGCCTTCAGAGCCGACCTTCAATAGGAAAGCATATCTGCAACTAAAAGTCTGACTGGCAACGGGAAATTGTGTCTTTATCTGACAGCTGAATCTTCAGCAGGAGGGCATGTTTTTGTCTGACAACCATACTCTCAGCATAAAGACATGTGCTCATCTTACTACCAGCCGGACAGTATTACGGGTCTTCTGCGTAAGGAGCACCTCCCTTGTACCGGTCACCATTGATGCTGCCTCAGGAGTGCAGTGCCGTACCGTCAACATCTCAGTACCATCATTGTAAAGGATCGTATAGTCTTTCTTCAGTTCGTTAATCACCTCACTTATCTTCGGCTCTTCATGGTCAAAACATATATTGATACTGACGGCGCCCGTCTGCACCAGGTTAACCTTCAGCCCGGCTTCTGCCAGCAGATGGAACAGCCCTGCCAGGTTTTCCCCCATGACGAAGGAGAGATCCTTTGGTATCAGAGATAGCAGCATCTGTCCCTCTTTTCTCACAAATACAGGGCACATATCACCCTGGGGAGCATCATCCGAGATTAAGGTTCCGGCAGCATCCTTGTCGGCGAAAGATCTCACCAGCATAGGTATCTTTTTGTTATGCAATGGCTTGATAGTCTTGGGATGGATTACTTTTGCGCCGGAGTAGGTCATTTCCGCGGCTTCAAGGTAAGAGATATGAGTAAGGGTGACTGCTGATGGCATCCAGTCAGGGTCAGCATTCATTATACCCGGGACGTCCTTCCAGACGACAACATCGACGGCATCAAGCATATTGGCAATTATGGCGGCTGAATAATCGGAGCCTTCCCGCCCCAGAGTGGTAGCCTCACCCGTTACAGTGGCACCTATGAAACCCTGAATGACGTAAAGGTCAGCCTTACTGAAGTCTATGCAGTCCCTTACTGCTTTCTCTGATGCTTCCCATAATATACCTGCATCGCGGTGCCTGTCATCAGTGATGAAGAGCTTCCTCGCATCTTCCCACTTAGAGTTGAGTCCGCGTGAACGAAGGAAAGCCTCTACAATCATCGTCGACCATATCTCACCATTAGACACAATCATATCATAGTCATGATCAAAATCACCCGGCTCTTTTTCCTGCAGAAAGCTGCTGAATTCACCGAAAATGCTTTTTATTTTTTCATGTTCAGGAGTGTTTTGGCCAAAAAGTTGTTCTGTTATGAGGACATGGTAATCTGATATTTCCCTCAGAAGAGATTGAGCCGCCTGATCCCTTTTGCGCCATAAAATATGAAGTTGTTCAAGTGCATTTGTTGTTTTACCGAATGCGGAAATGACAATTACGAGCCTGCCATTATCTTCTGAAACAATATTGTAGAGGTTGATAATGCCTTTTGCATCCCTTACAGATGCCCCGCCAAATTTAAATACTCTCATTACTGGATTTATTTGCGCAAATTTATAATTTTGTCATTACTACACAATTCAGCCCTGTTGACTAACTTAACTAAACCATACCTGATATGTCAAGCTATGATATAATCAGCCTGAATGATTTCATAATCAAAAAACAGAAAGATTTCCCCTATGCCCGTGGTGAACTCTCCAGTCTTCTCCATCACATAGGCACAGCTGCCAAGATGGTCAACGCAAAAATACGTAAAGCCGGGTTGGTGGAGATCCTTGGAAGGTCAGGCATAGAGAATCCCCAGGGTGAGGATCAGCAGAAGCTGGACAGGTATGCCGATGAAGTATTCATGGATGCTCTGAAGGCATCAGGTGAATGCTGCGGTGTGGCTTCTGAGGAGAACCAGAATGAGATCGTATTCACCGAGGAGTTTGCCAAAAACGGTAAATATATCGTCTGCATGGATCCTCTTGACGGATCATCAAACATCGATAATAATGTCTCCGTTGGTACAATATTTTCTATATACCGCCGCATTACCGAACGTGATGCCGAGGCAGGAATAATTGATTTTCTCCAGGATGGAAGTGAGCAGGTCGCTGCCGGCTATGTTATTTATGGCTCCTCAACTATGCTGGTCTATACTACCGGTAACGGCGTAAATGGTTTTACGCTCGATCCGACCATTGGCGAATTTTGTCTCTCTCATCCGACCATGAAGACGCCTCAAAAAGGAAGGATCTATTCCGTCAATGAGGGAAATTACATTAAGTTTCCTGACGGTGTAAAGAGTTATATCAAGTATTGCCAGGGAAACGATCCCTCTACCGGGCGCCCCTATATCTCGAGGTATATCGGATCACTGGTCTCTGATGTGCACCGGAACATACTTACCGGAGGCATCTTCCTCTATCCCCCGTCAGAGATCTACCCTTCCGGGAAGTTGAGGCTGGTTTATGAATGCAACCCGATATCTTTTATCGTAGAACAGGCAGGAGGAATAGCCACTGATGGCACCAGGAGGATCATGTCGATCAAGCCGGAGGCACTGCACGAGAGAACCCCATTCTACTGTGGCTCACCGGAGATGATAGAAAAGCTCGTTGGTATGTGCTGATTATCCACTCTTTGCCCCCTCGTCTATCTTTTCCGTTGCTATGACCGTTGGCTTTATTATTTTTGCACCTTCAGATTCAAACAATGGTCAGCTCCATCTTCAGAGACATATACCGTCAGCATCCCTCCTTCAACAAGCTTGAGGCGCTCCTGGCGGGTGACAGCAATGAGCCTGTGATGATTCACGGGCTTACTGGTTCGTCCCGTACAGTGGTGATGGCCGGCGTCCTGTCACAACAGCCCACCACTCACGTTGTCCTGCTACCTGAGAAAGAAGATGCAGCCTACTTCTACAATGACCTGACATCACTCCTGGGTGACGACAACATTTTCTTCTTTCCCGGAACCTATAAAAGGTCAGTGATGTATGATCAGACTGAACCTGCAAACATCATTCTGAGGGCTGAAGTGCTGAACTTCCTGAGCTCGGGACGGAGAAAATGTATCATCGTTACCTACCCTGAGTCAATCATGGAGAAGGTTGTCAGCAAGACCAACCTTAAGAGGAACACTTTATCGATAAGGAAGGGGGCAAAGCTCTCCATTGAATTCCTTGAGGAGGTTCTGCGCGAATACAATTTCAAACGTACTGAGTTCGTCTATGAGCCTGGGCAGTATTCAGTCAGGGGGAGCATCACCGATCTCTTTTCTTATTCGGCAGACAAGCCCTACCGTATCGATTTCTTCGGTGAAGAGGTTGACTCTATCCGCTCTTTCAATCCTGATGACCAGCTCTCACTCCATCTCCACGAGGAGATACAGGTGATACCTGACATACAGGAGCTTGCCATTCATGAGGAGACCGATTGTTTTATCGATTTCATCCCTCCTTCCTCTATCATCTGGAGTGATAATTTCGACTATATCATTGAGAAGACAGACAACATATGGTCTCAGGCCCGCACACGCAGCTCGCGTGGTGAGATTGCCGACAGGCGTGATCTCATCATCACCGGGCGTCACCTGAATGAGCTCTGTTCACTTCACCGGCAGGTCTTTTTCGGCAGGGGCAGGCCGACAGAGGGGGCTGTGAGCCTTATGTTCCATACCGAGCCACAGCCTGCTTTCAACAAGAACTTCGACCTGCTGACATCCAGGCTTGTCTCAAACACTAAAGAAGGCTACCGAAACTTCATCATCTCCGAGAGTGATGTACAGGAACAACGCCTGAAGGAGATCTTTGCCGAGACTGACCCCGCCACTGAGTACACTCCTCTCCTGCTCAATCTCCACCAGGGATTCACTGATCACGACCTGAAGATTGCAGTATACACTGATCACCAGATCTTTGACCGCTATCACAAGTTCAAGATCAGGGGCTTCTTCACCCGTCGTGACAGTATGACCATCAGGGAGCTGACTGATCTCAATCCCGGTGATTATGTTGTGCATGTTGATCACGGCATTGGCCGTTTCGGAGGGCTTGAGAAGATGGCAGTCAACGGCCGCATGCAGGAAGCCATTAAGCTTGTCTTCAGGGATAATGATATACTGTATGTGGGCATTCATGCCCTCCACCGCATCTCAAAATACAAAGGCAAGGATGACACGCCTCCCCGTATCAACAAGCTGGGTACCGGGGCATGGCAGAAGATAAAGCAGGCTACAAAAAAGAAGGTAAAGGACATAGCCCGTGATCTGATAAAGCTTTACGCTCAGCGAAAGGCTTCCGGGGGCTTTGCCTTCACGCCCGACTCCTATCTTCAGCGTGAGCTTGAGGCCTCATTCATATGGGAAGATACTCCTGACCAGCTTGCTGCCACCATCGCTGTAAAGGAGGATATGGAGTTACCAATGCCGATGGATCGTCTTGTTTGCGGTGATGTTGGATTTGGCAAGACAGAGGTGGCAATAAGGGCTGCCTTCAAGGCAGCCACCGACGGCAAACAGACTGCCATTCTGGTACCGACCACTATCCTTGCTCTGCAGCACTACAAGACCATCACCTCACGTCTTGAAAACTTTCCATGCCGTGTTGACTACATAAGCAGGCACAGAAAGCCCTCAGAACAAAAGAAAATACTGAAGCAGCTTCAGGAAGGTGATATAGATATTATCGTGGGGACACATAAGCTCACTGGCAAGGAGATAAAGTTCAAGGATCTGGGATTGTTGATCATTGATGAGGAACAGCGTTTCGGCGTGGCCGTTAAGGAGCGGTTGAAGTCACTCAAAGCTGGCGTTGACACTCTGACTCTGACAGCCACTCCCATACCGCGTACGCTTCAGTTCTCACTGATGGGTGCCCGTGATCTGTCTGTAATCAGCACCCCTCCGCCCAACAGGATGCCTATCATCACTGAGCTGCACGGCTTTAATGAAGATATTCTCCGTGAAGGCATAGTCTATGAGGTAAGCCGGAACGGCCAGGTATTCTTCATCCATAACAGAATTGACAATATTATGGAGGTGAAAAGCACCATCTCAAACATATGCCCGGAGGTCAAGATTGCTGTTGTGCATGGGCGAATGGATGGTGAAGAGATTGAGAACGTGATGTTTGATTTCATCAGGGGCGACTATGATGTGCTGCTTGCAACCACCATCATCGAGTCCGGCCTTGATATACCCAACGCCAATACCATCTTTATCAATGACGCTCATACCTTTGGACTCTCTGATCTGCACCAGCTGCGCGGAAGGGTGGGCCGGTCAAACAAAAAGGCATTCTGCTACCTTCTCACCCCTCCGCTAACGACACTTACAGGCGAAGCAAAAAGAAGGCTAAGGGCGATAGAGGAGAACTATGAACTCGGAAGCGGCTTTAATATAGCTCTTCAGGACCTTGACATACGTGGCGCTGGCAACCTGCTGGGAGGCGAGCAGAGCGGTTTCATTGCTGATGTGGGATATGAAACCTATCAGAAGATACTTGACGAAGCTGTTAAGGAGCTCAGGGAGGAGGAATTCGCGGATCTCTTCCCCAAAACAGCACATAAGAATGAGCCGGAAGCTGATGAGGGGGCAAGGCTGTTTGTGACTGATGTTACCGTAGAGACTGACCTTGAGATCATGTTCCCCGATGACTATGTCTCTAACATCCCTGAGCGTATAAGACTATACAAGGAACTGAATGAAATAAGGGATGAGACCACACTTAAGGCTTATGAAGCACATCTTACCGACCGGTTTGGTTCTCTGCCACCACCAGCGAGGGCCTTGCTGGAGCTTGTAAGACTTAAATGGGCCGCTTCGCATACAGGAATTGAGAAGGTAATATTAAAAAATAACATACTGATTGCTAACTTTGTGACCAATCAGACGTCACAGTTCTACCGTAGTAACCTTTTTGTGTCTGTGATGAATTACGTGAACAGGAGACAGGGTAACATGACAGTAAAGCAGAATAACAGTAAGCTCAGCCTTACCGTCAAGAATGTGACTTCGGTAAGCCAGGCAATAGAACTCCTCACAAAGATCATCTCATATCATGAGTCAAACAGAGACCTGAAGGCAAATTTATGAACCTGATAATTGACATAGGCAACACTGCGGTCAAGGCAGCTCTCATGGAAGAGGGGGCAATAGTTAGCAAGGAGCGGATGATTTCAGCAGACCGTGATGAGATTGCGAAGTTCATAGGCACCAGTGTACTAAGTGGAGCCATTGTGTCCAGTGTAGCCAATGATCCTTCCCTGCTGCTGGCTTTCCTGTCAGGAAAGAGTGCCAGAGTCCATCTCCTGACCATCAGATCAAGGTTTCCTTTTGTCATTGATTACGCAACCCCGGAGACCCTGGGTGTTGATCGTCTGGCAGCCGCGGCAGGAGCTTCTTTTCACTACCCGCATTCCAATCTGCTGATCATTGATGCCGGCAGTGCACTGACCATTGACCTGATAGCAGGAGGAACATACCGTGGCGGGAACATCTCACCGGGTCTTTCTATGCGATTCCGGGCTCTGCATGAGTTTACCGGCCGTCTGCCCCTTGTAACAAAGAAGGAAGGGCTCTTCTTCCCTGGCAGAACAACCGAAGATGCTATCGCCGGAGGAGTAGTCACCGGCATCGTTTATGAAATAAATGAGTATATTCGCACATTCGAAAAAAAGCAAGGGAAACTCGTCACAGTCATCACGGGTGGCGACGGAGGATATATTTCTTCCCTTAGCGGGAGAAATATGCATTACCACCCGGATCTTGTGACTGAGGGTTTGAATTATTTACTTGAAACCAATGTATAAGATAATAAGATTTAGTCTGATATGTCTACTGGCTCTGCTGACCTCAGGTGTGGCAGGACAGAAGAACGTTTATTCTCCGTTTGCAAGGTACGGCATAGGCAACCTTGAGCAACAGGGGACCTTTCGGACACGAGCCATGGGTGGTATCAGCAGCGGGATAAGAAACAATCTCACTCTAAACTATCCCACCCCCTCATCATACAGCAGCATCGATACAGCTTCGTTCATATTTGACTTCGGTCTTGACTACGGGGTCGTCAGACTCAGACAAGATGATATGACCTACACTTCACAGGATATGACCTTCTCTCATCTGATGCTCGGCTTTCCGATTATAAAAAGATGGGGTGTTGTAACAGGTGTTATGCCCTACTCAATAGGTGCCTATAACATTGGTTCCCAATCAGAGGGGGACGATGTCACCGGGCCTGTTTATGAATATCATAACGGAACCGGAGGCTATCAAAAAGTACTTCTGGGAACCGGGTACAGCCCGGTCAGATACTTCTCTGCCGGAATAAACGTGTTCTATATCTTCGGGGAGATCACCAGACTGAATGATTTTACCTTCACAAGTGATAACAACTTTTTTAATACAAGGAAACAGAGCAGCTCTGCCCTGAAGGGTTTTGGGGTTGATGCGTCAGTGCAGTTCATGTTTACCCTGCCGAAATCCAGGTTCATAAACATAGGACTCACCTATACTCCTGATTATAACCTGAAGACAGACAATGATGAATTTCTTATGAGATACTCCAACATCCAGACTACCTATCTTGCATTTGACACACTTTATAATAATACCACAAGTGTTACAAGCAGGATACCGCATACAATCAGGGGAGGATTCTCTGTAGGGCAGAATGATAAGTTTACGGCAGGGGCAGACATTGTATATACCAAATGGTCGAATGCCTCTCTTCCCGGAACATACGGAACATACAAAGATGCATTATCACTTCACGCAGGAGCGGAGTATATACCCGATAAATACTCAAACTACAATCTCTTTGATCGCGTGGAATACCGTATAGGATGCCGTTACGGTGAGAGTTATGCTCTTTTCGGGGGAGACAATGTGAATGAATACGGCATAACTTTTGGAGTAGGTATACCAATGAGAAGATCGAGATCCAGATTCTCCCTGTTGGTGGATCTGTCAAACAGGGGTAATTCGAACGAGGGTATCCCCAAAGAGACACGGTTATCGATCGGAGCCAGCCTGAATCTTTATGATTACTGGTTCATTAAACGACAGTATGAATAAAATTGATTAGAAAGAGATGAAAAGACTATTAAGCACTATTCTTTCCGGCGCGCTTCTGTCAGTACTTTCGTTAACACTGCAGGCACAGAATGGCGTTGTGACAGGTACACCATTCGGAAAGGGCGAGGACAGCACACAATGTCTGCGCAACACATCGCTCTATTCAACCTATTACGAGAATAAGGACTACAACATGGCCGTGAAGTTCTGGAGGCCTGTATTCAATGAGTGTCCCGGATCATCAAAGAACACTTATATCAAGGGGGAAGTAATGTTCAAGGATTTTTTCCGCAAGACAGGCAACAAGGTCTATATTGATACAGTGATGATGATTCTTGATCAGCGCACAAAGTACTTCAATGAGGAACCGGCCAACAATCTGCGCAAGGCTTTTGCGCTCTATGAGTTCGGAGGTAATGATCCGGCCTATGCCAAGCAGTGCTATGATATCATCAACAGTGTCATGCAGTCATCACCGGATTATTTTGATCATATCTACTCCAGCCTCTATATGGCCATATCAGCTAAATGCTACGCTCTTAAGATTATTGAAGCGCCGGCGGTAATCACTGCCTACTCACAGTCAATTAAGATTGTTGATGACCATCTCACACTCAGTGCCGGTGATCCCCGCTACCTTCAAGCTAAAAATAACATAGACGCAGTCTTCAGATCGAGCGGGGCAGCTTCATGCTCCAATATAGAGGAGTTGTTCACCTCCAGCGTGGATAAAAACCCGAATGACACTGCCATGCTCAGGAAGGTCCTTACCCTTCTGACAGAGACGGGTTGTAAAGAGTCTGATCTCTATTACAAAGCTGCCACCAACATCTACCGTAGTAATCCCAGTGCCTCATCGGCGGCACAGCTGGCCGAGATGAATGTGGCAAGGAAGAAATACAATGAGGCAGAGAAATACTATACTGAAGCTATTGACCTGGAGACAGACCAGATTATCAAATCAGGACTGCTTACAAAGGTTGCCACCCTTGAGCTGGCTTCCGACAACAAGCAGGCAGCCCGCGACTTTGCCAGGGCCGCCTACTCACTGGATCCCACAAATGGTAATGCCCTATATATAATAGCGGAAGCATACGCAGGCGCTAAGATAGGTGAAACCTTTGAGAACCAGACAGTATACTGGGTTGTTGTTGATTACCTGAACAGAGCCAAGAATACTGACCCAACACTTAAAGACCAGGTAGATGATAGAATTGCTATCTATTCAAAGCTCTTCCCTTCCAAGGAGGAAGCATTCTTCAGAAGCATGGTGGAAGAGGGAGTAGCTTATCAGGTTGGCGGATGGGTCAACGAATCAACCACTATAAGGTTCAAAAAAGAGTAACTGCAGTGAAACACTGCAGAACATACAATTACCTGTTAGCAGTCCTGATTGCCGGGTCTGCTTTCCTTTTATCATGCGAGAAGAAGGAATTGGTGGTCAAGGACCTGCAGATAAAGAGTCTGCCAACTTTGTCAGCCAGGAATGTGGAGACCATGTATTCAGACTCAGGCAAGGTCACTATGGTTTTGCGAACACCCCAGATACAACAGTTCTCATCTGTAGATAATCCTTATACACTTTTCCCGGAAGGGCTGAAGGTGCTCTTCTACGACAAGCAGACCGAACCACAGGCCAGCATCTCATCAAAATACGCCCGCTATACGGAAGACGATAAAGTGTGGGAGCTTCGTGACAGTGTGGTTGCAGTCAGTAACAATGGCGAGATACTCGAGACGGAACTTCTTTTCTGGAACGAACCCAAAGACAGGATCTGGTCAGACAGATTTGTGAGGTTCACCCAGGGTGATCAGATCATAATGGGTACCGGTTTCGAATCTGACACCCGCTTTTCAAACTGGACAATAAAAAATGTAACCGGTAACTTATACATTGAAAATGAACAAAAAGTCGCTCCTGTTGATTGAAATCATCTGGATCATTCTGGGACTGATCTGCATGGGCATCGCCATCAGGGAGATCGCCATGAACGGCATGCGCCATGCATGGCTCTTCATCGTGATGTCGGCAGCAGCCTTTCTTCTTGCACGGGTACGTGATTCTCAGCGAAAAAAGCTGTAAATTTGGGTCATGAACCCGGTGGTAATTTTACCTTTTGTTATTCTTCTTGCGGCCTCTTTTTCGGCGATGGAACTCTCATTCATTGCTTCCAACAAGCTACGTTTAGAACTTGACCGAAAGCATGAACAGTTCGGATCGGGGATCATCTCAGTCTTTACCCGCAACCCCGGCCTTTACATCTCTACCATGCTGATCGGGGTAAATATAGCCACCGTGGTATTCAGTATGCTTACTGCAGACCTGATTGAAGGATGGCTGGAGAACCTGATCCCTTCAGATGTGCTGATCCTTATAATTCAGACGGTAGTCTCAACCTTCATTATCCTGATCTTTGCCGATTTCCTACCCAAGTCTGTTGTAAGGATCAACCCCAATTTCTTTCTCAGTTTCTTTGCCGTACCGGCCGCCATATTCTATTACCTTTTCTACCCCGTAAGCAAGTTCACCCTGTGGCTGGCCAACCTGATCATGAGAATCTTCTTTGGGATAAAGACCGAGAGGAAAGAGCAGGAGAACCGTATCTTCACACGCATAGACCTGGATCACTTCGTCAATGATCTTGTTGAAACCAAAGAGGAGCAGGAGGATGAGAACAGCAACCTGAAGATTTTCCAGAATGCCCTTGATTTTTCTTCGGTTAAGGCACGTGAGTGCATGGTTCCGCGAACAGAGATATTAGCGTTGTCCGTGGACTCTGCCCCTGAGGACCTTATACATCAATTCATTGAATCAGGCCATTCAAAGATACTGTTATACAGAGATAACATTGACAATATGGTAGGCTACTATGAGCTCAAAGATATATTACACGGGCCTTCAGATATTATCTCCGGCATGCGTAAGCTGTCTGTTGTTCCCGAGACAATGACAGCAAACAAGATACTCAGGTTACTTTCGGAAGCCAAAAAGAGTATCGCCCTTGTTGTTGATGAGTTTGGAGGCACCGCCGGGGTGATAACCATCGAGGATGTCCTTGAGGAGATCGTCGGTGAAATAGAAGATGAGCATGATATAAGTGACCTGATAAACAAGAAGATTAGTGAGAAGGAATACATCCTTTCCGGACGGCTTGATATTGACTTCCTCAACGAAGATTATGACCTTAAACTGCCTGAAAGCGATGAATATACAACCCTGGCCGGCCTTATCCTGTTTGTACACGGTAACATACCCCGGCAGCAGGAGAAGATACGTATCGGACCACACCTCTTCACTGTTCTCCGCAGCTCAGCAACAAAAGTAGAGTTACTGAAGCTTCAGATCGATTAGCATGTCTGTCATACAGACTGCTTCATCCCTGAATAGTATTTGAAATAGAGCGGTATTGCCCTCATCCCGGCGAAAAGATTTTCCAGGGGATAGTTTTCATTTGGAGAATGGATAGCATCTGATTCAAGCCCGAAGCCCATCAGTATTGACTTGACACCCAGTATCTTCTCAAAGGTAGAGATAATTGGGATACTGCCTCCGCTGCGTACGGGTATGGGTCTCTTGCCAAACACCTCCGCACAGGCCCGCTCAGCTGCCAGGTACTCCGGCGTATCCAGCGGACTGACATATGCCTCACCTCCGTGGAGATACTCAGCCGTTATCTTCACTCCTGCCGGTGCCAATGACCTTATATAGCTGACGGCAAGATCAGCTATTTTCTCAGCGCTCTGGTAAGGAACCAGCCTCATGGATATCTTTGCTGAGGCTTTGGAGGGAAGGATTGTTTTTGCACCTTCACCGGTATATCCTCCCCATATGCCGTTCACATCAAGTGTAGGCCTGATGCCTACGCTTTCCAGGGTAGAGAATCCTTTCTCTGATGCCAGTGCCTCTACTCCTACTGACTTTTTATACGCCTCGGGATCGAATGGCCTCTCTGCCATCTTGGCCCTTTCATCATCGGATGGCACCAGCACGGCATCATAGAATCCCGGGATGGTAACACGCCCGTCACTGTCCTTCAGTCGCGATATGATATCACAGAGGGCATTACATGGGTTTACCACAGCCCCTCCGTATATGCCTGAGTGGAGGTCATGGTCAGGACCTTCCGCCTCTATCTGGATATATGACAGACCGCGCAGTCCTGACGTGATGGAAGGGGTTTCCGAAGAGATCATTGTAGTATCGGATACAAGAATCACATCTGAACGCAGCATATCCTTGTATTCTGAGCAAAATCCTTCTATACTGGTTGATCCGGCCTCCTCCTCGCCCTCTATCATGAACTTAATGTTGCAGGGCAGTGTGCCGGTAGCCGTCATAATCTCAAAAGCCTTGAGGTGCATGAATAGCTGACCCTTGTCATCATCAGCTCCACGAGCATATATCCTTCCGTCGCGTATCTCCGGTTCAAAAGGAGGAGATACCCATTTTTCCAATGGCTCGACAGGCATCACGTCATAATGACCGTATATAAGTATTGTAGGCAGAGACGGGTCGATTGTCTTCATACCATATACAATAGGATTGCCCGCGGTGGGATAGACCTCGGCACGATCTGCTCCGTTGTTGAGCAGCAGGTCACGGATGTATTCCGCTGCCCGGATCATATCCGGCCTGTTTGCCTCATTGGCACTTACTGAAGGGATCCTTATGAGGTCGAATAGCTCATTAATGAATCTCTCCCTGTTTTTTTCGATGTAATTTATAATACTTTCCATGATCATTTATGTTTTCCATATTCACCAGCCGCCCACAGAAGTTTATTATACCACTCCTGGCCCAAGGCCCTGATCAGTGGATCCCGCAGGAAAATACAGAGTTCAATATTATTTTTAGCACCCAGAGCTACCCCCGGGCGGCATAATTGCCACTTTTCATAGTTTACAGCCCTGAAATCGCGGTAATTTTTTATCCTTACCGGGAAGAGATGACAAGAGAGCGGTTTCCTGAAGTCAACAGCGCCTGCGTTGAAGGCCATCTCAATACCGCACTTAAAAACATCACCCTCCATAACGGTATAGGCACACTCCTCGTTGTTGATAAGCGGTGTGACAAGCTCTCCCTCTATATCCTTCATGCTGGTTCCCTCATTGTCTATGACCATAATCCCTTCAGGGCGTAAAAAAGGCCTCAGCTCAGGCCATATACGGTCAAGTATTGATGCCTCCTCCGGGGTAAGGGGAGCACCTGTGTCACCATAACGGCAACAACTGCCTTTACACACAGAGAGATCACATGAAAATTTCTCTTCTATCAGCGCCAGGGATACTATAGTATCATCTATCTGCAGCATTATTCCTTACACCAGCGATTTACCCGTCATCTCGGGCGGTACCGGCAGTCCCATCATCGTCAGTATAGTCGGCGCCACATCTGCAAGAATACCTTTCCCTACGCTCTTGTATCTTCCTGATATGAGATAGAGGGGAACAGGATTGAGGGAATGGGCAGTATTTGGTGACCCATCAGGATTTAACGCATAATCAGCATTGCCGTGATCAGCAATTATTATCACCTCATAATTATTTACCAGCGCTGCCTTTACAACATCACCGGTACACTCGTCAACCGTTCTGACGGCCTTCTCAATTGACTCATATACTCCGGTATGACCAACCATATCACCATTGGCAAAATTAAGGCAGATGAAATCAAACTTCCGTTTCTTCAATTCAGCTATGACGGCATCTCTTACTTTATAAGCGCTCATCTCTGGCTGCAGGTCATATGTAGCAACCTTTGGTGAAGGGATAAGTACCCTCTCCTCTCCGGGAAACTCTTTCTCCCTTCCTCCTGAGAAGAAAAAGGTAACATGAGCATATTTCTCTGTCTCAGCTATACGAAGTTGCTTCTTCCCCATCTCACCCAGCATCTCGCCAAGGGTCCGTTCAACATTATCCTTCGGGAAAACGATGTGTAATCCCTCGAATTTATCATCATATGGAGTCATGGTCAGGTAATGCAACGGCAGGGTCTTCATCCCTTCCTCCGGCATATCCTGCTGGGTAAGCACTATCGTAAGTTCGCGTGCCCTGTCGTTCCTGAAATTGATGAAAACAACAACATCCCCTTCAGTTATGGTTGCCAGAGGCCTGCCGTCTGAACCTGTGACCACTATCGGTTTCATGAACTCATCGGTGATGCCCTGGTCATAAGAAGACTGTATAGCCTGAATGATCTCTGTAGTCATTGTACCCTTGCCGTGGACGAGCAGGTCATAAGCTTGCTTTATTCTCTCCCATCTCTTATCACGATCCATGGCATAATACCTCCCGACAAACGATGCCACCCTGCCGTTACTGTGCCGGAGATGGCTGAGAAGGTTGGTCATATAGCCCTTGCCGCTCCTCGGGTCTGTATCACGTCCGTCACCGAAGGCATGGATGAAAACCTCCTTCAGGTCATACTCCATGGTCATATCGCACAAGGCGTACAGATGGCTGTCAAGAGAGTGCACGCCTCCATCAGACAGGAGCCCTATGAAATGCACCTTTACACCCTTATCTCGTGCATAAGCAAATGCTTCCTTCAGAGTCTCATTTGTACGTATCTCGCCTGTACGACAGGCTTTGTTAATCTTCACCAGATCCTGATATACAACCCGTCCGGCACCTATATTGAGGTGTCCTACTTCCGAGTTGCCCATCTGCCCTTCAGGCAGGCCTACATCCTCTCCCGATGTCAGCAGTGAGGATGAGGGATATATCTTTTTCAGTGCATCGATGTTAGGTGTAGCGGTTGAGCTTATCACATCGCTTTTTGAACCGTCACCTATTCCCCAGCCGTCGAGGATCATCAGCAATACTCTGTTTTCGTTCATTTAGTCTGAAGTTTGTTTTGTTCTGCAGAATGTAAAAATAGCCATTTCCCCGGGAAGGAGAGCCATTGATCCAGAATAACGCTACAGTCTGTGAAATGTTCGCCTCTAACGGACTCCCCTTATCTCCTTTACAGTTATGTTAAATGCTTTGTCAGGGCAGGTAGCCTCATATTCTATATCTTGTCCAATATATACAGACCACTCCTGCCTGGAGAGGTTTCTTGTTACCTTGTCACAGAGTCCCTCTGCCATGCACATGATGTGTGCCGGGCGCATGGTTATATCGCTGTCAGTAGCAGAAAAGAATGCATTGCCATCATCACTGAAGGTAAGACTATGTATCTTTCTCCGGCTGTCTGAGAATACTACCGGGGGTTGTGACAGGTTTGCCAGTGTCCAGAGCGTTATCTCTCCTGCATCATCAGCCGTAAGCATCTGACTGTCTGTTTTATTGAATGCCATTGTCATGACAGGAGAATGATGGCCTTCAACAGTGCTTATGATGCGGTTTGAAGAGGTATCCCAGATATCTATCATTCCGTCTTTATCTCCTGTTACCAGGTGTTCTGTCCCGGGAATAAACTTATGCGATGTAATTACTCTGTCACCGGTCTCAAGGACTGATTCCCTTCCGGGTGAGACCGTATGCCAGAACAGTACTCTTCCATCATTGGTAAGTGCTGCCATCAAATTTCTGTTATCAGAGGCTTCCAGAGCGGATATGCCAGATTCAAAGTCAATAATTTTTCTGCTCCTGCGGGTTGTCATATCCCATTCGATCACTTCTCCTTCGGTGGATGAGTAGATAAGTCTCTCACCACCGGCTGTGAAGATGAGTGATGTTACTCCACAGCTGGTTTCCTGCAACTGGTATCCGATAGTATCGTCATCAATTGGTATCATGATGATCCCGGATTTTTCCGTGCCGCAGGCTAGCCAGGCAGCATCAGGACTGAGAGTCATCACTCTTATTATCTCCTGGCCTGTCCATATCACATCATAACCCCTGGCCGGATGGTCTGCATGCCAGGTTAGTACCCTGCCTTTGACATCAGCCACAAAAAACTTACTATCAGGCCCTTTTATCATTGTTGTTACATCTGCCCCTTCGGATTCAAACTGGTTGTAAAACCTGTTCCCATATAGTTTGCTTACTTCATACAATGCCGAAAACACATCTGCATCCTCGGTATACCCGGAGTGCCTCTCATTGAAGATAAATGATTGTCGTGCAAGTAATATCTGCAGATCCTTTTCTCCTATGTGGGTGATTGACCTGAGAGCCAGTAATCTGGCAAGAGAGATCATTTTGAACCTTTTCTCTTCCGAGGCTTTTTGCAGTGCAGCCGTATTCATGGCAGCAATCTCCTTCACAGAAGCCTTAGCAGCACCGGCTATCTCCTCGGCCTTTACAGCCTTTTCTTCAGCTTCGAAAGCATTCCTTCTTTCCCGATGGCTAAGTTCTGTTGCTGTCTCCAGTGTATCTGCAAGTAGTTTAAGACTGTCTATCAACTTGTTTTTCTGTACAATGACCTCTTCTTTCATTTGAATGGCCACCAATCTCTGTTTCTCTGCCTTGTTTCTCAGAGAATAGACTGTTATGAGAGCTGCCAGAGCAATCAGGGAGATTAGCCCCATTAGCCCGGCAAAAAAACGCGACCGTCTTATCCTGATGTGCCCTGATTTCCTTCTGTACTCCTCCCTGACAGCATATTCCTCCTCTGAATTCTTGAGAAAAAGCATCGCTCTTTCAAATGCCGGGTCTATCTGCTCTGCCCAGGCAATAGTCGGATTGTCATCCTCCCTCCATCTGAGAGCCAGCATAAGGTCAGGCCCGGTCCACAGCTTGCCGTTACCTTCCTGGTATTGTTCGGCAGATGCTGCCAGCTGTGTGTAGAGTTTTCTTGAGACCGCTTCGTCTTCCATCCACTTGCGCAGAGTGCCCCATTGTCTGATTATGCTCTCATTGGATAAGTCAAGAATGCTCTCACTGTTCAGTGATAACTCAATGGAGGGGGTCAGGAAAGAATATTCGGGTGATCTGAATACTTCTGCCACTTCGATGATTTCATCTTCTGTGCATCCTGTTTGTTTGGCAATGGTGGATATCTGTTCTGGTTTGCGTACCTCACGGCCTTCATCATTGCGGGTTGTGATGGCACGGAATAGCCGGGAGCATACATAACGATGCCTCTCATCGAGCGATTTCAGTGCCTGACCGGCATGCTGTGATATGGCCCCCTTCAGCTTCCCCACTGCCTCATAATCAGCAACGCTCATCGGGCGATTCAGGTCACCGGCACGGCTCCACTGATTCCATAGTCGCATCATCAGATGCTGCAGCACGGGCAACTGACCGGGGCTGTCCTCCATGTCATTCATTATCAGCCTTACAAGCGAACGGTCTATTGTGGCACCCGACACTTTTATCGGTTCTTCAATAATTGATGTGAAAAAGTCAGGAGGTATCTGAGGCAGCAGGTAACTGCTGCTGTTCATCAGATTGGTAAGTGAGTGAAAGCGGGAACATTCAGATACATATTCGGAACGCAGCGTAAGAATGATGTATAGGCCCTGATCAGGCTTCCGGGCTGCATTGACTATCATATCAATAAAGTCAGTGGCCTCATCTCCCAGGGAACCCCTGGCAGCTGCCGGGCTGAGCCTGAATATCTCTTCAAATTGGTCTATGACAATTACGATCTGCTGACGAAGGTTCTTTCTTATCCTGTTGACAACATGTGTAAGCCCTTCCGTGTGGTTGTGCAGAGAGGCTGCCACGTTGCTCTCTGAGACCTGCGAAAAGCCTGCACCGGCAGAGAGGACAGCCAGCTCCCTGGCAAGAAGATCAATGGGGTTATGGTCAGGCTGGAAGACAATGTATGACCATGATTTCCTGCCGTCGGCATTCTCTTTGAGCAGCGCGGGGATGACACCTGACAGTGCCAATGATGACTTGCCGCTGCCTGAAGCTCCCAGGATAGATACAAACTGGTTCTCCTTCAGCTTTGAGACAACCTTGATGGTACTCTCCATTCGGCCAAAGAATATGTGCCCCTCATCCGGTCTGAACGATCTCAGCCCCGGGAACGGGTTAGGCCGGATAATTATATTCTTGTCATCCATAAAAAATATATCTAGTAAACCGTCAATCCACCCTGTTTGTCCATGTAATGTACAAAGATATCAGT
>JAVEYS010000046.1:0-23363 GCA_034003345.1 Bacteroidales bacterium | reverse complement strand
AGGCTGTCAAAACTGATTACTACCTCTCACAGTACAAAACCGAGATCAGAGAGTATGAAGGCCTTATACGTATCAGCGGCGGGGATGCCCGCAAACTCTACAATGCACTTGATCTGACTGTTTCGCTTGAGGCTGAAAAGGGAAATGAAGAGATCATTATCACTGATGAGATGGTCCTGGGTCATGTGCAGCAGAACCTTGCCATGTATGACAAGAATGGCGAGCAGCATTATGACATCATTTCGGCCTTTATTAAATCTATCCGCGGCTCTGACCCCAATGCAGCCGTCTACTGGCTTGCCCGCATGGTTGAGGGTGGTGAGGATGTGAAGTTCATAGCCCGCCGGATGGTGATTCTGGCGGCTGAAGACATTGGCCTTTCCAATCCCAATGCACTCCTTCTGGCACAGGCATGCTTCAATGCTGTCAACCTTGTCGGATGGCCTGAATCGAGAATAATACTGTCGGAGACTGCTGTCTATCTTGCCACCTCTCCCAAGAGCAATGCCTCGTACCTGGCTATAGAGAAAGCTATCGGTGCGGTGCACCAGCACGGTGACCTGCCCGTGCCACTGCACCTAAGAAATGCTCCGACAAAGCTGATGAAGGAGCTCGGCTATCATAAGGGATACAAGTATGCCCATGATTTCGAGGGTAACTTCGTATCCGACAACTACCTGCCAGAAGAGATTGCGGGTACTGTATTCTATGATCCCGGAGCAAACAGTCGTGAAGAGGGAATCCGTAAACAACTTGCATCCAGATGGAAAAAAATTTATAACTACAACAAGGATAATGAATAGATTCTTTAGTAAATTTATATCATGAAAGTCAGTGAACTCAGTATTTCTGTATTAACGCAGGGAGAGAGCAGTAATTTTCTTCTACTGGCGGGTGTCAGTTCAGTATTACCTGTCCGGGTGTCTGCCGGCATTCATTCGTATGAAGGGACAGACGTTGCCACCATGTCTGGTGGTTTGAATCATATCCCTGACCTCCCCTGCCGGAAGAGTTGTCTGCCTGCTGCTTCCGCACCTTACACCAGAGCAGGTTGCTGATTAATGATATCACATTCAGAAAAAGAGAGATAAATATAAATATTTACAACCCACTTTAATAACCTACTAACTAAATCATTATGAAAAAGTCACTTCTTCTTCTTTCAGCTCTGCTGGTAGCATCGGTCTGCAATGCTCAGACGCTGGACGAGATTGTAAAAAACTATTATGCAGCCAACGGAACCGAGAAACTTGAGAAGGCAACCACCATTTGCCTGGAGGGAAAGGTAATACAGATGGGCACGGAAATGCCGATCAGCATTACTGTCAAGAGACCTGACAAGGTGAAGGTGGTTATCAACTACAACGGTCTTGAGATCATCACACTCTTTGACGGTGAGAAGGGTTATATGGTCAATCCGCTTGCCGGAGCCGTTGAACCGATAGAGATTCCGGCCGAACAGCTCAGCAGCGTTCAGGAATATAACATGTTCCGTGACTCGTTCCTGGATGCCTTTAAGGCAGGCAGGGTTAATCTTGAGGGTGAGGAGGATGTCGACGGTAAGCCGGCATACAAGGTTACCATCACGGATGAAGCCGGCAACAGCACTGTTTCATTCATTGACAAGGAGAGTTTTCTGACAGTGAAGACCACACAGAAGGTCAGTCAGATGGGTCAGGAGATGGAGGTAGAGTCATATATCAAGGAGTATATTGATATAGACGGAGTCAAATTCGGCAAGGCAATAACCCAGTTTGTCAATGGTATGGAGCTGGGAGGGATGACCTTCGACAAGATTGAGTTAAACAAGGAGATTGAAGACTCGGTCTTTAAGATTGAATAACTATCCGGCCCATATCGCCGGGCAATATGCAGGTCCGTTCCTGTCTGTCTCAACCTAAAGCTATACCTAAGCAAAAGATGCCTCCCTGAAAGGGTGGCATCTTTTTATTTCAGAGGCAGGCCTGTAAGCCGGGTTCTGTCGTGATGCGGCCTCCTGCAAGAGGAGTGTTGCATCTGTTCCGTCATTTATCTTGCCCCCTCATTGCTGAAGGGGTCATACGACCCACCCCCCGGCTTGAGCGAGCAGCCCTCAGGCGCCGGTATACATGGTCTTTCAACCCATCAGGTGTGCGGCTCGCGACGTCACCGCTGCGACCGGTGAGCTCTTACCTCACCTTTTCACCAGTTCCCGCCGGCAGGCGGGTTGTTATTTTCTGTCACACTACTATACCCTCACGGATATCTTCCTGTTAGGAAGGATGGTGCTCTTTGTTGCCCGGACTTTCCTCTCCCTGTCTTATGACAGAGAGCGACGGACCGGCCTGCCAGTATGCAAAAGTACTAAAATTAATTGAACAGGGCAGTCAGCTTATGATTACACACAGCCGGGCTGTTATCTTTCGCTACCTCTTTTTCCAATAGTGACGATGGTAGCACCCCCATAACCGTACTTGCTAAAAGAGGCGTCAGAGCAGGCGCAAAGCGGATACTTCCCGGCAATTATCCTGTGTATCTCCTCCCGGAGTCTTCCGCTGCCTGATCCATGAATAAAGATGATCTCCCCCTCTCCTCTCCTGATTGCCCCCTCGAGCTCACCGGTGAAGTGTAACAGTTGCCGTTCCATGGCACCAACTGCTCCGTGGCCCTGCCTGAGATGAAGATCGACCTCCTTTACCGCGCTTCTTCCGGAGGAGTATTTCTGATTACGGTTACTTTTCACTGTGAACAAATTGTGCTCAAAATTAGCTATTTTTGCCCGTCGTCAAAAAAATGAAAACCGCAATCGGTGATATCAGGATCTCAGATTATTCGTATGATCTGCCACAGGATAGGATAGCCAGGTATCCTCTTTCCCACAGGGATGAGTCGAAGCTGCTGGTATGGGATGGCAGGAGCATTGATGACAGGACCTTCAGCGAGTTTCCAGCTCTGGCCGATCCCGAAAGCATTATTGTATTTAACAACACCAGGGTTATCAGGGCCAGGCTCATCTTCAGAAAGGAGACCGGAGCAACAATTGAAATCTTCTGTCTGGAGCCGCATGAGCCCGGCGAGTTCTCCCTGAGCCTCTCATCTGTTGGTCAGGTTGAGTGGAAATGTCTTGTGGGCAACCTCAAGAGATGGAAGCAGGGCTTTCTCAAAACGCGCTTCATTCATAACACGGAAGAGCACATGCTCACAGCCGAGAGGCTTGGGGCAGATGGAGATTCATACATCATAAGGTTCTCGTGGGATAAGCGTGATCTTTCATTTGGCGAGGTACTTGAATGCCTGGGACATATGCCTATTCCTCCCTACCTCTGCAGAGAAGATGAGGATAGTGACGCGACCACCTACCAGACTCTTTATGCAAGGGTCAGTGGATCAGTGGCAGCCCCGACGGCAGGACTTCATTTCACGCCCTCCGTACTGGGGGCACTTGACCGCCTTGGCATTAGACGGGCGGAGGTGACGCTGCATGTCAGTGCAGGCACCTTCAGACCGGTAAAGTCAGAGCTAATAGGTGATCATATGATGCACACCGAACATTTTTTTGTCTCCAAACATGCCTTAGAAGGGCTCAGGGGAGAGAAAATAACTGCTGTGGGAACAACCACAGTCCGCACTCTTGAAAGCATCTACTGGCTCGGAGTGAGCTCTGCGGCAGGCAAGTGGCCGGAAGAGGGCATACCGTCAGTCTCACAATGGGAACCATACGAAGTGCATCATGATATCACACCTGAAAAAGCCATCGATCAGCTTCTGAGTGTGATGGAAGAGCGCGGGAGTGATATCCTAGAAGCAAAAACTGATATTATCATAGTACCCGGGTACAGGTTCCGGATGGTCTGCAGTCTGCTCACCAATTTTCACCAGCCACGCAGCACCCTGCTCCTGCTTGTGGCAGCTTTCACAGGAGGCTCATGGAAAGAGATATACAGGCATGCCCTCTCCTCAGGCTACCGGTTCCTCAGCTACGGCGACAGCATGCTGCTGAGTCATCCGGCTGAAGAGAGGTGAACCTCCTCCTGTAAAATCCACAGGAAGCATCAGTGTAATAAGTTTTCAGACAGATTATTTGTTTCTTTCGCTCCTGGAGAGGTTTAAGAAAGGTTAGAACATTATTTCTCTTCGGCAAGAATAGTTTCCAGACGTTCAGCGAATTGTCTTACGTCATCTGAAGAGGTATCCCAGCTGGTCATCAGCCTGTACTCTGATATCTGTTCATCCCAGGGATAGAAGAAATATTCACGGCTCAGGCGGGCAGCGACCCTGTCAGGCATAATGATGAAGACACCGTTTGCCTCCACCTTCTGGGTTATTTTAACCCCGTTTATATCTTTGAGTCTCTTCTGGAGATCGCGTGCCATCCTGTTGGCATGTAAGGCGCACTCTTTCCACATGTTATTAGAGAGGTATGCTATATACTGAGCGGAAATGAATCGCATCTTTGATGCCAGTTGCATCCCCTGCTTCCTGACATACTTGAACCCGTCCGAGAGTCCCGGTTTCAGGAAACATACTGCCTCGCCATACATCATCCCGTTCTTTGTTCCACCGAAGGAGAGTATATCCACGCCGGCGCCGGTGGTAATGTCAGCGAGAGGTACTCCGAGGCTGACTGCAGCGTTGGCCAGGCGTGCTCCGTCCATATGCAGCAACATATCATGTTCATGTGCATAATCAGCGAGTTTTTTTATTTCATCGGGTGTATAAACGGTCCCCATCTCCGTTGCCTGTGAGATGGATATAACCTTTGGCTGGCTATGATGCTCAAAGTCAAACCCGTGCATATGTCTGGCCAGGAGTTCAGGCTTCAGTTTACCATCGGCAGTATCTACCGTCAGCACCTTGCAGCCTGTGAAATTCTCGGGTGCCCCGCACTCATCTGCCTCTATATGGGCAGTATGAGAAGTAATGACTGAGTTCCACGATCTCATCACACCTGCCAGGCCCAGTACGTTGGCTCCTGTACCGGTAAAGACAAAAAATATCTCTGCCTCCTCACCAAGCTCTTTTTTGAGCATCTCTTTTGCTATCCCGGTGAATGGATCATCGCCGTATCCGACCACATGTCCCCTGTTTACGCGCAGGAGCTCTTTCATGATAGCAGGATGTACTCCTGAATTATTGTCGCTTGCAAATCCTCTTTTCAGTACCGGTTCGCTCATAGTATGTATTTTTTTAAACCACGCAATTTAGCTAAAAGGATCAGCAGCAACAATGTTCTTTAACTATCTTTGATAGTTTTGCAGTTGAAATGACACGCTATTTTATCTTTCTTTCGTTCCGTGGTACGCTCTACAACGGATGGCAGGTTCAGCCTCAGGGGCAGACGGTACAGGGTGTCCTGGCAAAGGCTCTGAGCACTATTCTGAAAGTTCGGACAGAAGTAACCGGTGCAGGACGTACTGACAGTGGTGTCCATGCCTCTTTTTTCTGTGCTCATTTTGATTCATCACATGATGATCTGCATACCAACGGCAAGCTGTTATATAACCTGAACGGGCTTCTTCCGCCGGACATTGCAATAAGTAAGATTGTAAAGGTAAAGTCTGATGCCAATGCGCGGTTTGATGCTCTCTCCCGTACCTATCAGTATACCATCACGCGTGAGAAGGATCCCTTTGTTGAGGAGACGGCATTGCTACTCTACTGGCCGCTTGATGTGGAAAAGATGAATGAAGCCTCCGCCGTATTGCTTAACCACAGCGACTTCACCAGCTTCGCTCGTCTGCACGGGGGCAATAAGACGAATATCTGCAGTGTTACTCATGCGAGCTGGGAAGAGGTTGAGCAGAGGCTGATCTTTTCCATCACTGCTGACAGGTTTCTGAGGAATATGGTGAGGGCAGTTGTGGGAACACTCATTACTGTAGGAAGGGGCAAGCTTTCAATTGCTGAATTTGAGTCTATACTCAACGGCAGGAACCGTGGTCTTGCCAGCCAGTCAGCTCCGGCACACGGACTGTCTCTTACGGGGATAGATTATCCCGGAGAACTGTTTATCTGATCTCCCGGTTCCAGATATGCCAGGCCAACTCAGCCTGTATAAGGAACATCTCCTCTCCGTTTACCGTATGGCATCCATGCTCCTCTCCTTTTGCGAGGAAGGCAGTAACGCGGGGATTATATGTCAGATCGAACAGCATCTGACCCTCCCTGAGATAAGAGTAGTCTATAGGAGGCACATCATCAGTTGCCGGGGCCATACCCACAGGTGTGGCATTAACAATCAGTCCCGCTTCACTTATCACGTCACCCGGCAGATCATCGTATGTGTAACCGCCTCTTACCGGCTGTCGCGACACATGAGCAGCCATAATATTCAGATCGAGGAGGGTATGCATCACGCTCTTCGCGGCACCTCCGGTCCCCAGTACAAGTGCATATTCAGGCAGCGTCAGCAGGTTTTTCAGCAGTGATTCCCTGAAGGCTGGGGCATCGGTATTGAATCCCATGAGCCATGGTCTGTCCCCTTTTCTGGAGACCCTGACAGTATTCACGGCACCTATCCCCGCAGCTACAGAGTCTATCTCATCAAGGTAGTCAATCACCTTCACCTTGTAGGGAATTGTCACATTGAACCCGCACAGGTCAGGCTCCCGGTCAAGCAGGGCAGGCAGCTCGCCTATGTCGGGAAGCTCGAATTTACGATATACATGATCAGCGATAAATTCCTCTGCAAATTTTTCAGTGAAATATTTCTGAGAATATGAATGGCCCAGGGGATATCCTACTATTCCGAAAAGTCTCATTTCATGCTTTTCGGCAGGAAACTGAAGAAGGTGTCGCTTCTCAGTCCGAGCCTGAGTGATTCGAGTGCAATGATTTCATTTGGAGCGATGTTCCCCAGATTGACGTTGGCCCCGAAGTTAGCAATAAACCAGGCCTGCTGTTGTTTCAGGGGAGCTTCCCACAGAACATTATCAAGGCCTATTTTACTGCTGATGGTGTCGATGAGTTCAAGATTCACCGAGCCATCGTCGTTATATATGCCAATAGTGCCTGATTCGCGGGCTTCGGCGATAACCTTCACTGATCCTGCCTCCAGTTCGGACTTCATCATCTCCACCCACTGATCAGGTGTAAATATGATATTCTTCTTTTTTGAGCCTACCTCAGAGATTACAGTGAAGTCCTTTGAAAGTTCACGTATATATTCCAGCTTCTCGCTATGTTCGAATTCGTATGATCCATCGGATACCTCTACCATTTTGATTCCGGAATCTTTCAGCAGGTCAATGTATTCCCTGAAGAGTCCTCTTATGATAAAAGCTTCAAAGAGTGTACCTCCGAAATAAACAGTCATTCCTGCCTCGTGGTAGGTCTGTATCTTTCTGTCGACATCGGGTGTAATAACGGAGGTTCCGAATCCAAGTTTAACTAAGTCGACATATTCACCTCCTACCTCTGCGAAGTCCCGGGCCTCCCTGAGGCTCAATCCCTTGTCCATTACCATTGTCAGGCCTTCACTCCTTGGTTTGGAAGGTCTCTCCGGGATAAAAGAAAGCAGTTGTCTGGCTTTTTTCATATTAGTTTGTTTTCCTGAACAGACGTTTCATTGCATTGGTCAGTTTATCCTCAGGGAGCAGTACAGCGTATTCCTCGATGAGTTCATTATCGAGTCTTACTGCCTTTATCAATGCTCTGGCGGCTTCTGACAGGTTTCCGGAATGAAGGTATGATGATGCCAGCAGGAAATATATTCCCGGCAGATCACCGCTTATGCGTTTCACTTTGTTTAAGAGGCGGATTGCGCCCTTATATGCACCTGTCATCATGATCAGTATTCCGATCTCGATCCAGGCCTCATCATAATATCCATCAAGCAGGAGTGTCTCCTTGTATGATCTGATTGCCTCTTTTATGTTGCCCATCATTATATAGGCTTTCCCCAGGGAGAACCAGTAATCCGGATTTTCAGGATCTATCTCGATTGCCTTTTTAAGAGGAGTAATGCTCTCTGATGGCCTGTTACGCGACAGGGACAGCAATCCGAGTCCATACCACGGATCCGGAAAATCCGGGGTAATGTCAATAGCCTCAGTGTAATACTTGCGGGCCATCACCTCATCGCCGGTCTTGTCATAGCACTCTGCCAGGTATGTCAGTCCCTCCATGCTGTCAGGCTCCTCCGCCACAAACTCACGGTAGACATCCATAGCTTCATCGTATTTCTCAAGGTTACTGAGAATGTTTGCCTTATTAAAGAGGGCGAAGGTGTTTTCCGGGTTCAGGGCCAGGGCATAGTCATAAGCCTCTATGGACTTGCCGTACTCGCCTGTCTTATTGTATATTATACCGAGGTTATACCAGGCGCTGTCAGAGTATGGATCCTCATCGAGATACTTTGTATAATATTTTACACTGTTCTCGTGGTCGCCCTTTTTGTCGTAAGCATATGCAAGGTCATAGATATGTGCCGGGAAATCAGGTTCCAGATCAGCCAGCATATGGAGATAAGGTATCATCTCCTTATGGTAGTTAAGATTCTGCAGCACCAGAGTGATGCTGTAAAGAATTGTCTCCTGGTCTTCGGCGTCTGTTGCCAGAGCCAGATCGAAGACGCGACGGGCACCTGTTATGTCACCCAGCATTGCCAGTGCAGTTGCCTTACACAGGTATATGTCGCAGTTGCCCGGCTCTATATTTTCCAGTCGTTTTGATATTGTCAGTGCCTCTGTTGCCCTCCCTTTCTCAAGCAGTACGCGCGCTTTCCTGATCAGTATAGGAACAGAATTAGGATGGAGTTCACAGGCAAGCGATGTTGCCTCAAAGGCATGCACCGGGTTGTTGCCATCCAGATAATAATCTATGATTGCCTCAAACTCAATGACATCGAAATAGCAGGTCTCCTTTTTGCTCTGCATCCTTTCAAACCGGTGAACTACCTCTTCCACCTCACTGTCATGCACAAATCCGTATTTCTCTTCTTCCATCTCCCCAAAAAATATTCTGCAAATTTAATAGATAAATAATACGAACTGCACGCAATGGGAATCAATTATCAACAGGAGCCTTAATTTATAAACATGATAAACAGCACATTGGAAAATAGTTTTTTCCCCACGCAACCATCCGCTATCGGTTTTCATCTTATAATTGAGTTCAGAAGTATACCCTCAAACCAAATATTACCCTAGAATTAACCTGAATTCTACCTTCTGAAACCGGGCCGCTGGCCCGGTTTTTTTTATGGGCCTCATATTAAATAGCTTCACAACACGTTTCTAAGTAAACTACTAACATGACTGACGGCAGGTTAAAGGCTCTTTTACCGGTGATTTTCATTCTGCTCCTCTTTACCGGATGTCATAAAGAGTTAAATAAGATCAATTACGAGATGGGTATTTTCCCGGATATGGTGATAGCTCTAGAGGGTCTCAATACGCAGTATGACGATTACAATATGGATATTGAGGCTTCACGTATCAGCTCTAGTTATCCGGTGGTCTTCTCTTCCAACAGGCAGAGCTCTGGCGGAGAGTTTGATCTGACGCATGGCATGATCTGGTATCTCTTTGGCCAGACCACAGGGTTGTTCACGCTTGATTCAGAGATGGCTGCCGACACCTTCCTTGACGGGCTTATCTCGGTCTTCAATACCGGGGGCAACGAGTTCGGTCCCTTCAGGTTTTTCAACAGTCGCAACGGGATTGAATATATGGCTGCCGCTACAGAGACTGCATCCAACGGGCTTGACATAGTGTATACCAGTTATATTCCTGTTTACACATCTCTGCCGGTGATAGATGCTCCGGTGTCTGCCACCCTCTTCAACTCTTCCGGTGACGACGCATACCTGTCGCTCAGCACCACACTTGACACAGCATATTTCTGTTCTGACAGGGGTGGCGATTTCGATATCTACATGACCTCCAGGCCTGCACTGCAGGATCTTGATGAATGGTTCCTCTCTGCGCCCGTAACGCCGGAAGCGGTAGACAGTGTAAACAGCATTTATGACGACAAATGTCCTTTTGTCAGGGGCAGGTATATGGTCTTTGCCTCGGATATGCCCGGCGGGCTTGGAGGGTTTGACCTTTATTATTCGGTATTCCGTAATGGCAAGTGGAGTGCTCCTGTCAATCTGGGGTCGGGTATCAACAGTACGGCCAATGAATACCGGCCTGTCCTGGGAATTGATCTCAGGTTTGAGAACAGATACCTTATTTTCTCGTCGGACCGTTCAGGAGGAAAGGGAGGTTACGACCTCTATTTCACAGGCTTAACCCTGCCGGAGGAGTAGCTTACCGTTTGCAGGCTTTCAGTGTATTCAGAAGCAGTGACACTCGTGTCATTGGTCCCACGCCGCCGGGGACTGGTGTGATGTATGCGCACTTAGGAGCGACACTTTCAAAATCGACATCTCCTCTCAGTCTCCACCCTGCTTTTTTCTCAGGTGCGGGGACACGTGTTGTCCCCACGTCTATGACAACGGCACCCTCTTTAACCATGTCAGCAGTGATAAATCCGGGTTTTCCTATGGCAGCAATAATAATATCAGCTCTCCTGACTATCTGAGCTAAATTGTGCGTACGGCTATGGACCACAGTCACTGTTGCGTCAACTCCTTTCTGTGACATCAGGATGCTTACAGGTCTTCCCACGATGTTGCTTCTTCCCACAACCACGCACTCTGCTCCCTTAAGAGGTATGTTATATCTCTTAAGCAGCTCCATTATACCAGCAGGTGTTGCCGATACCAGTGAGGGCAGTCCTGCCGCCATCCTGCCAACGTTAACCGGATGGAATCCATCGACATCTTTATCCGGGGCGATAGCCTCAATAACTTTGTTTTCAGAGATATGTTCAGGGAGGGGGAGTTGTACTATCAGGCCGTCCAGTTCCGGATCCCTGTTTAGCTCATCTACCCTGGCAAGCAGCTCCTGCTCGCTTGATGAGGCATCCATCCTGATGAGTGTTGACCGGAAGCCAACCTCTTCACAGTCTTTTACCTTGTGAGATACATATATTTCACTTCCCCCGTCATTGCCAACGAGGATGGCAGCGAGGTGTGGTACCCGCTCTCCGCGTACCTTCATATCCCTGACAGCAAGAGCTATCTCCCCTCTTATTTCTGCTGCTGTTTTATTTCCGTCAATGATCTGGTACATATCTTTTATTTTTGGTCTGAAGTTTTGAAGATCTGTCGCCCCTCACTGAAGGGCTCTGTCCTGTCGCAGCTTAGCGGCGATCCCCGACTGTTAAGTAGGGATGGTCCTGCTTGCCCTGTCGCAGCTTAGCGGCGATCCCCGACTGGTAAGTCGGGATGGTCCTGTAGTCGGTAATTCTTAATTCATAATTCTTAATTCTTAATTCTCAACTCCTGGTTCTATCGTCTGGGTGCCAACCGGGATATATCGCCTCCCTTAGCCACCATCTTCATTATCTTGCGTGTCTCATCGAACTGTTTAAGGAGTCTGTTGACATCCATGACCGTTGTTCCGCTGCCTTCCGCAATTCGTTTCCTGCGGCTTCCGTTAATCAGGACGGGACTCGATCGTTCTGCCGGCGTCATGCTTGAGATTATAGCCTCTATTCCCTTAAAGGCGTTATCATCGATGTCGAGGTTCTTTATAGCCTTGCTTACTCCGGGGATCATGCCCATCAGGTCTTTCATGTTACCCATCTTCTTGATCTGTTGTATCTGCGAGATAAAGTCGTTGAAGTCGAACTGGTCCTTGGCAATCTTTTTCTGCAGCTTACGTGCTTCGGCCTCGTCATACTGTTCCTGTGCTTTCTCAACCAGGCTGACAATGTCGCCCATACCAAGTATTCTGTCAGCCATTCTCTCCGGGTAGAAGATGTCAATGGCATCCATTTTCTCACCTGCGCTGATAAATTTCACCGGTTTGTTGACAACGGATCTGATAGAGAGAGCAGCACCACCCCTGGTGTCGCCATCGAGTTTTGTCAGCACCACTCCGTCATAATCAATTCTCACATTGAATTCAAGTGCTGTATTGACTGCATCCTGGCCCGTCATTGAGTCAACTACAAAGAGTATCTCATGAGGATTAACTGCTTTTTTCACGGCAGCTATCTCATTCATCATCTCCTCATCCACTGCCAGTCGGCCTGCGGTATCGATGATGACAATGTCATTACCGTTTTTCTTTGCCTCTCTGACGGCATTGCGTGCTATCTCCACGGGGTTAAGGCTGCCCTCCTCGGTGTATACCGGCACCTCTGTCTGTGTGCCCAGCACCATAAGCTGTTCTATAGCTGCGGGTCGGTAGACGTCGCCTGCCACAAGCATCGGGTTCTTGCCCCTCTTACTCTTCAGGTGTTTTGCGAGCTTGGCGCTGAAGGTAGTTTTACCGCTACCCTGCAAACCAGCAATAAGAATAATTGAAGGGTTTGCCTTTATGTTTATGTCGGTCTTTTCCCCTCCCATCAGATGAACAAGCTCGTCATGGACGATTTTTACCATCATCTGTGATGGTTTAACTGCCTTCAGGACATTCTGTCCCATTGCTTTCTGCTTAACTGTATCAGTGAACTGTTTTGCTATCTTGAAGTTCACGTCGGCATCGAGCAATGCCCTGCGTACATCCTTCAGGGTCTCCGACACATTTATTTCTGAAATTACTCCTTCTCCCTTCAATATCTTGAAGGAGCGTTCAAGTCTTTCACTCAGGCTTTCAAACATAATTATCCGATAATATTTTATTTACATTCTCTCCGGGGCTTCAATACCCAGGAGCCACAATCCGTTCTCCAGCACTCTGCCAGTCATCTCTGACAGTTTAAGTCTGAGGCTTCGGAGCGTTATGTCATTTTCACTCAGTATTGAGAGATCGTGATAGAACTGGTTGAACTCTCTTGCCAGGTCATAGCAGTAGTTTGCTATCAGGGCGGGGCTGAGTTCAGTGGCGGCCTCCTGTACCAGCGAGGGGAAGTCGTTCAGCAGTTTTATTACGTTTATCTCTTTAATATTCAGGTTTGCATTGTCAAATGTCACTGTACTGTCAGTCACGCCTGTCTCTTCTGCTTTTTTGATGACTGATCTGATGCGTGCATAGGTATACTGGATGAATGGTCCCGTATTACCGTTGAAATCAATTGATTCTGCAGGATTAAAAGTCATATTCTTTTTGGGGTCGACCTTAAGGATATAGTATTTCAGTGCCCCAAGTCCAATCTGCCTGCATATGTTCTCTCTCTCCGTGATGCTGTATCCGCCAAGTTTACCCAGCTCCTGTGACATGATGGTGGCAGTCTCTGTCATCTCAGCTATCAGATCATCAGCATCAACCACGGTTCCTTCCCGTGATTTCATCTTTCCTTCGGGCAGCTCCACCATTCCGTAGGAGAAATGGTGCAATCCGCCGGCCCAGTCATATCCCATTCTGAGCAGGGTCAGAGCGAGCACCTGGAAGTGATAGTTCTGCTCATTACCCACAACATAAATATGACGGTTGAAGTGGTAATCATTGTATCTTATCACTGCTGTGCCGAGGTCCTGTGTCATGTATACTGCGGTTCCGTCAGATCGCAGCAAGAGCTTCTGATCAAGCTTGTCGGCGGTAAGATCGATCCACACCGAGCCATCATCCTTTCGTATGAGGTCACCTTCTTCAAGTGAACGGAGTACAATCTCTTTTCCCACCTTATAGGTATCTGACTCATAGTATATTTTATCAAACACCACACCCAGGGCTCTGTATGTCACGTCAAAGCCCTCATATACCCATGCGTTCATCATTTGCCACATGCTGACCGTTTCCGGGTCGCCAGCCTCCCATTTCAGGAGCATACGGCGCGCTTCCTTCATGAGTGGCGCCTTGTCGCGGGCTTCATCGGGTGTTGAACCGGAAGTGACAAGTTCTTCTATCTCTGCCTTTAAGTTCTTTTCGAACAAAACATAGAAATCGCCTACGAAATGATCTCCCTTTTTTCCTGTTGAGGCCGGGGTGGCTCCGCCACCGTACTTCTGCCAGGCCACCATCGACTTGCATATATGTATACCCCTGTCATTGACTATGTTGGTCCTGATGACATGGTTTCCTGCAGCTTCAAAAATCCTTGAGAGGGAGAAGCCCAGCAGGTTATTGCGGATATGTCCCAGATGCAGTGGTTTGTTGGTGTTGGGTGATGAATATTCTATGACAACGGTTTCAGCTCCCGGTTCAGGAATAGAAAAACCATAGTTACTTACATCAGCTATTTTCTGCAGTCTTTTTGCCCACTCTGCCGGAGCGATCGTCACATTCAGGAATCCCTTAATGACATTATACCCGCTGACGGCATGAAGGTGCACTGCAAGGTATTCACCTATCTCACCTGCTGTCTGTTCGGGAGAATGGTGTGAAATTGCGGTAAGGGGAAATGATACCAGTGTCAGATCTCCCTCAAATTCCTTACGTGTCTTCTGTATCTGCAACTGATCATCGCTTATATCTGTGCCGTAAAGGCTCATGACAGCCTCTCTTATCCCCGTTCTGAGCAGGTTTTCCATCCTCTTTGAATTATGGCTGCAAAGATAGTATTTCCTTCTAAATGAATTGCCTGAAAATACAAGTCGTACAGTGGATAAATTGTGTAAAAAAGTTGATAACTGTATGTTATTTTTTGACGAATGCGGAATTACCTTCGAAAAAAACGGGCTACCTTTATCATATCATATTGGGGAAACAGTGCGTGATACGGGAAGAAAGACAGGTTATGGTAAAACTACAGGATATTAGAATTGAGGCAACCTCTAAAACACCACAAGTAAGTTTTGTGGCTTCGACAGGGAATCTGGCCTTTACAGGCAAGTCGCTGCCGGAGAATGCATCGGGATTTTTTGAGCCGCTTTACAAGTGGGCCTCTGAATATGCAAAGAATCCTTCAGAAAGTACAAACCTGAAATTTAACGTTGACTATTTCAATACCTCTTCAGTTATATGGATGGGAAAGATTCTAAAGGTGCTTACCAAGATCAAAAAAAGCGACCATATACTCTTTGTACATCTTTACTTTGATATTGAGGAGTATGACTCCATGGGTGAGGAAGATGTAAGAGAATCGCTCTCCCCGTTCCTGGATGTCACGGCCGATGCCACCTGCAGTGTAGGTTTAAGGCTCTACGGTATTGATGATGACGGTAACACGCTAAAGGAAAATATCGTCCTTATCTGAGGCGCTCATCTTCGGTTTTTAGTTTAACTTTACTGGTTGTAACTGCTGTTTTATGAAAACGGTTAGTATCATACTGATAACGTTAATTTTGCCGCTTATGAACATATTCGGACAAGGAGCCGGTCGTGACAGGCAACCGGCTGTAGCCGGGAGCTTCTATCCTTCCGAGAGCAACAGGCTCATGAGTGATCTTGCTGGTTATTTTGCCTCATGTAAAAAGCCTTTGCCCGATGTGTCTGTAAGGGCAATAATCGTTCCGCATGCCGGTTATATTTATTCAGGTCACACAGCCGCTGCCGGCTTCTCGGCTATCCCCGCCGAGGCCATATATGACAATATCTTTCTGATAGGTGTCAGCCACAGATATGCTTTTGAGGGTGCTGCCGTCTTTAGCTCCGGCAACATGGTGACCCCTTTTGGCACATTGCAGGTCAACAGAGAGCTGGGGGAGAAACTGAAGTCAACAAACAAGTGGTTTATTGAGAAGGATGAGGCCCATGGCCCGGAACACTCTCTGGAGGTGGAGCTTCCATTCATTCAATATCATTTCAGAAATATTCCCCGGGTAGTACCCATACTCATCGGGACACACAGCATCAGTGTCTTAAAGGCAATTGCCTCAGGGCTGCAACCGTGGTTCAATGAGAGCAATCTGTTTGTGATAAGCAGCGATTTCTCACACTATCCTTCTTATGATGATGCGCGGCGTATAGACAAGCTCTCGAGTGATGCCATTGTAAAAGGTGACCCTGAGGTCTTTCTGAAAACCATCAAGAGCATAGAGTCCTCCGGCACTGACAATCTTGCCACAGCCATGTGCGGTTGGTCCGCCGGGCTCGTTCTGCTCTACCTTGCTGAAAAGAGCGAAGGTGTTGTCATTCGCAATGTTGATTATACCAACTCCGGGGATTCATCACACGGTGACAGGGATGAGGTTGTCGGCTACAATGCCATTGTTGTTGAGAGTAAGCCGGCTGCAAAGACAAGGCCGGTCGCAGAAGAGGCCTTTACCCTCTCGGCAGACGAGAGAGCAACGCTGCTGGCTATAGCCCGTGAGGCTATCTCTGCCCGCCTGGAAGGCACCAAGGCTGCGCCTGTTTCTCCTTCAAAGCTCACCCCTCGCCTGAGAGAACCCCTCGGGGCATTTGTCACCATAACAAAGGATGGGAATTTGAGGGGGTGCATAGGACGATTCACTTCGCCTGACCCTCTCTGGGAGGTAATAGGAGACATGGCTCTTGAGGCAGCATTTGGTGATCCAAGGTTCCCTGTACTGACAAAAGCTGAGTATCCGTCAATACATATTGAGATCTCTGTGCTGGGGCCAATGAAAAGAATCAACAACATAAGTGAAATAAAGACAGGGAAACACGGAATTTATCTAAAAAAAGGCTTCAGCTCCGGCACTCTTCTGCCCCAGGTGGCGGCAGAGAGAGGATGGAATACCGAACAGTTTCTCGGGTACTGTGCCCGTGATAAGGCCGGCATCGGTTGGGACGGCTGGAAAGACAAGGATACGGAGATATTTGTCTACGAAGCCTATGTCTTCAGCGAATAGGAAGAACGATGACCTATCATGTCCTTCCCATAGGAGTGACCGCTCTGGTGATTTATCTATTCTCCCTTTACCTCTCTTCTTCGGGTTTCACCGGTAAACAGTCGCACCGTCTTTTCTGGAACTGGGTTCTGATGGGTTCGTTCACGGTGACGGCCCTTTTCGGTCTCTTCCTTGCCCTGAAGATCACCTACCGATGGAATGTACCGCTGGCTGATCAGCTCCTGCACTGGCATGTAGAGGCAGGTATAGCCATGGCCATAGCCGCTTTCATTCATCTTACGTGGCATCTTGGTTATTACTTCAGCAAAGGCAAGTATCGCATCAGTGACAAAAGGGAGGCGGAAGAGTGGTCTGCTGCTCCTGTCCCGCCGGAAAACATGATGCCCTTGCTCCTGCTGACTGGTTTCTTAAGCTCATCATCTCAGTTCATCCTGATGCGTGAGGCTGTCATCCTCAGCGGAGGTACGGAAGCCGGGGCAGCTATATTCCTTTGGTTATGGCTCATCATTGCAGCTGCAGGTGCAGTGGCAGGCAGCAGGTCTCTGATCAGCGGAATGAGGAGGATGATATGGACACTGGTAGCAGTGACAGCCCTGGCACCTGTCTGTTTTGTGTTGATGAACACCGTTATACTCATTCCCGGTGAGACAGCCTCCTTCATGCAGATGCTGATAATCCTTGCCGTCAGTGTGGCGCCGGTGACTTTTTTATCATCACTCATTTTCGTTCGTATCTCTGCCTTAAGGCATGCTGCAGGCAGATCAATGCCGGGCAGCAGCTTCGGAACGGAGACGGCAGGCTCAGTGACTGCCGGCATCGTGACAGTACTGGCAGTGGTTATCATCATTCCCAACTATCAGCTCTATATCCTCATTCTGTTGCTTTCAGCAGCTTATGCCCTGTGGTTCCTTGGTTATCCATCACTGCTGAGGAAGTGGGCGCTTGCGGCATTCATACCGCTGGCAGCCCTGGTAATGATCTTACACCCTGACCATGTATTCAGATCCATGCTTCTGCGCGGTGTGCAGGTGGAGAGAAGCATCGACACCCCTTTTGGTAACATAACAAGTGGTATCTACGGCGGTGAGCGCACCATCTTCTACGATCACAGGCCGCTCTTCTTCAGCAGCGATGTAATCACAGCCGAGGAGAATATTCACTACGCACTTCTCCAGCGAGACAGATATGATAAGGTCCTCCTTATCTCCGGCGGCATCACCAGGCACCTGGGGGAGCTTGTAAAGTATGATATCAGTGAACTCTTATACCTGGAGATTGACCCCGGTCTTATAGCAGCCGAGGGAGCTCATGATACTGTATGCGGAAGGATGAAAGTCAGCGTGATAAGAACCGACCCGATGACCTTCATGAGAGGCAGTGAAGAGACCTACGACGCAGTTCTGCAGCTCATCCCCCCTCCTTCCACGCTGTCAGTCAACAGGTTCTATACGGCAGAGTATTTCAGGATGGTTAAGTCCCATCTGACGACCGACGGCATCTTCATGTGCACACCAATGCCCTGGTACAACTATTCACCACAGAGTTACAGGAAGGGTTTCTCACCGCTTTACAATGCACTGGCAGGCGTATTCAGGCATATGACAATAATTCCGGGTTCATACCTGTATGTGATTGCTTCTGATATGCCGGTAAGTTCCGGAGTAGCACAGATGGCTGAATCAAGGAACGTTGAAACCAGTTATGTGAACAGTGACTATCTTGATGACAGTGAGATAAGAATAAAAAGAGATCAGGTGCTTTCACAGGTTGACAGCAGGGCGGGCATGAACCTGGCTCTCAGACCTGTTTCATCTCTCTTTGCAAATATCATGTCTCTCGAAAAGATGGGAATGAAAGGAGGCATGATCGCCCTCCTCGTTGTGCTGGTGATTGTACCATTTCTCTTCACTGCACGTGGCAGGCTGATGATGTTTACTTCCTCTGCAGGACTTGCGGGCTTTGGAATGATAATGATATTCATCCTGCAGATGGCTGTAGGGAACCTCTATCTTCTCTCGGCCGTCATCCTCACCCTGCTGATGGCGGGACTGGCCGCAGGAGCGGCCTGGGGAGATGCTTTTGCTCTTAAAGATCTGAAAGTATGTGCACTGCTCCTTACTGCACTGTATACTGTCACCGGTCTTTTTGCTTCTATTCTCGTTACATCAGCTCCGGTACAGGTTCTTATATATATCATTATTGTATTGCCACTGGCCGGTTTCATAACCGGGGCAGTATACCGGATTCTTACTGCCAGTGCTCCCGGCGGTGCCACCACAGGAAGAGTATATGCTGCCGACCTTGCAGGATCAGCACTGGGTTATCTCACTGTTGCCACTCTTCTGGTACCACTGGCAGGGACGGCAAATGCATGTTTTCTTCTCGCTGCAGTAATTTTGGCATCAGGCATTGTTGCATCGGTGGGGATTAGGCATTAGATTTACAGTCTGGTAACTATAAGAGGAGAGAGTTGGGAAACAGGAATATGAAGATATCAAGAAGGACTTTTGCCAGGCAGGGCTCTCTTGCAGTGGCTGCCGGCATGATCACTCCGTTGCCACTGGGAGCCACAGGTCACCCACCGCATGAGAAGCTTGCAATGTTCCAGGAAGAGAGTGCCAGGGGTGTTGTATGCCGTATATGCCCCAATGAATGTACCCTTAAGGAGGGCGAGCTTAGTGACTGCCGCAACAGGATAGTCAGAAGGTCGAAGCTATATACTATGGCATATGGAAATCCCTGTGCGGTTAGCATTGACCCCGTGGAAAAGAAGCCACTCTACCACTTCCTGCCCGGATCATCGGCATTATCCATCGCTACTGCAGGATGCAACCTTGCATGTCTCAACTGCCAGAACTGGACTATTTCTCAGACATCGCCGGACAAGACAAAGAATTATAATATGCCCCCTGATGCCGTTGTGGCAAAAGCAATCGCCGGAGGTTGCAGGTCAATAGCCTATACCTACTCCGAACCTGTCACATTTTACGAATATGTATATGAGACCTCAAAGCTGGCGCGTGAGGCCGGGATAAAAAACATCATGGTATCAAACGGTTACATAAACAGGGAACCGCTGAAACAGCTATGTCGTTATATTGACGGCGCGAATATTGATCTCAAATCGTTTAGCGACAGTACATATCTTAAGCTCAACGGTGGCAAGCTCCAGCCTGTGCTTGATGCACTGAAGACATACCTTGACGAGGGGGTCTGGCTTGAGATCACCAACCTGATTATCCCAGGCTGGACAGACAAGCCGGATGAGATCAGACAGATGTGCCGGTGGCTCGCTGCTAACGGCTTTACTGACACCCCATTGCACATCAGCCGTTTCCAGCCCCAATACAAGCTGGAGCACCTTCCCCCCACCCCGGCAGGCATACTTATCAGGGCAGTGGAAATGGCCCGCGGCGAAGGATTGAAATATGTTTATCTCGGAAATATGCCTGGCTCGGGGAATGATGATACCTTCTGCCCTTCCTGTAAACAGAAGTTAATAGACAGAAGTGGTTACAGGATTGTTACCAATAAGATCACCGACAGCAGGTGTACATGTGGCACAAATATACCGGGTGTCTGGAGTTGATAAATATTTTACGGAGTGAGAGAGACTGCATATGAAGCTTGCTGAAGCAAAGACGAGGGCTGAGGAGCTCAGGAGAATCATCAATGAACATAACCACAGGTATTACGTTCTCCATCAACCTGTTATCACTGACTATGAATTTGATATCCTGTTGAACGAACTCCAGACTTTGGAGAAACGTTTTCCCGGGGTTACCACTCCTGACTCACCCACCGTGAGGGTAGGCAGTGATCTGACGGAAGAGTTTGTTCAGGTGGAGCATCTCTGGCCTATGTTATCCCTGGGCAATACCTACAGTTCTGAAGAGATTATTGATTTTGGTGAGAGGGTAAAGAAGGCTCTTGGTTACGAACCGGAGTATGTCTGTGAACTTAAGTATGACGGTGTATCTATCAGTCTCACTTATGAGGGTGGCATACTTATAAGGGCTGTCACCAGAGGTGATGGAATGGTTGGTGATGATGTGACCGTCAATGTGAGGACCATAAGGAGCATACCTGTCAGTGTCAGTGGCGAAGGGATGCCCTCCTCTTTTGTCATGAGGGGAGAGATCTACCTGCCGCATAAGGGTTTTGATGAGATGAATGCCGCACGGCAGAACCGTAATGAGCCTCTCTTTGCCAACCCGCGGAACGCAGCCGCCGGCACTCTGAAACTGCTTGATCCCCGTATTGTGGCCGGGCGCCCGCTTGACTGCTTTCTTTATTACCTGCTTGGAGAAGAGTTGCCAGCCGATAATCATTATGACAACATCATGGCAGCCCGTTCCTGGGGGTTTCGCACTGCTGATGTGATACAGCGTTGCAGTGGCATGGGTGAAGTATTACACTTTATTGCCTCATGGGAATATGAGCGTAAGAAGCTACCATATGACACTGACGGAGTAGTGGTGAAAGTTAACTCCCTTGAGGCGCAGGAACGTCTGGGCAGCACTGCAAAATCGCCCCGATGGGCCATTGCATACAAATACGCTGCTGAGCAGGCTGTCACTGAGCTTCTCTCGGTCGACTTCCAGGTAGGCAGGACAGGCAACGTGACACCTGTTGCCAATCTGCGACCTGTTCTCCTGGCAGGAACGACGGTTAAACGTGCCTCTTTGCACAACAGTGACCAGATAGATCTTCTCGGTCTTCATTACGGTGATACCGTGATCATTGAAAAGGGAGGTGAAATAATACCCAAAATTATTGGTATTGAGAGGGAGCGCCGTGCCAGCCATTCGGAGGCCGTTGTCTTCCCTGAAAATTGTCCTGAGTGTGATACTCCGCTGGTGCGCACAGACGGTGAGGCTAACCACTACTGTCCAAACTACCTGCATTGTCCTCCCCAGATTACCCGTCGTATCATACACTTTGTCTCTCGTAAGGCCATGGATATTGAGGGCCTTGGAGAGGAGACCATTGAGATGCTCTGGTTGAACGGGCTCATCCACAATATAGCAGACCTGTATGATCTGAAACACGGGCAGCTTGCCTCCCTGGAACGACTGGGAGACAAATCGGCAACCAACATCATCTCCGGCCTGCAGTCATCGTTATCTGCTCCATGGCACAGGAAGCTCTTTGCCCTGGGGATAAGGCATGTTGGCGAGACGGTGGCCAGAACCATTGCTGCAGGCTTTCCGGACATTGACTCACTTATTCATGCCACGGAAGAGCAGCTTACCGATCTACCGGAGATCGGCCCCAGAATCAGTGCCAGCATCAGGGAATACTTCTCGGACGACGATAACATAGAGATTATCAGGCGACTGAAAGCTGCCGGTATGAGCTTCACGGGTCCGGTGCAGGAGAGTAAGGCACCAGGCCCCTTAACAGGCAAAACAATAGTTGTCTCCGGCACCTTTAAAGGCTTCTCACGGGAAGGCATCAAATCAGCCATTGCAGCCGCAGGCGGCAAGACGGCAGGATCAGTGTCAGGCAGTACATCATTCATAGTAGCCGGCAGTGACATGGGGCCATCGAAGAGAGCAAAGGCATTTGAACTGGGTATTGATGTCATTACAGAAGAAGAATTCGTTAAAATGATGAAGGAATAATAGCCTTTATAAATCTCATAAGTCAAAAAAAAATATACGTTTGTATTCTTATGGAACTTTTTTACAATCTCAGATTAAAAGCCGGCAGAATGATACTCCACAGGCGCCTTTCGACCCTGAGGAGGATGAAACAGGATTTTAGCTTTGAAATGGTAAAGAAGGTTGGTATACTGTGGGATGGCTCTTATGAGAAGGATTTTCAGCATCTTGCTGCTCTTTACAGGCAGCTAACGGATATGGGTAAGCGTGTGGAGGTGATGGCCTGGATACCCGGAAAGAGTGTGCCAGACAGGCTGACAGGACTGACATACATGATGTTCCTGCGGAAGACAGATCTTAGCTGGGCATTTTTCCCCATCTCAGATGATGCCAAAAAGTTCCTTTCAACAGATTACGATCTGATTATTGACATAAATCCCTCATCCCTTTTTCAGCTGACCTCTCTTGTGGCACTCTCATCTGCTACGATGAAGGTAGGGCCTGACATAACCGATGAGCCGGAAAAGACACCGTATGATCTTATGATCAGAATAGCAAAACCCTTCAGTATTGCACCTTTTATTGAACAGGCAATGCACTATCTGTCGATGATCAGCAGTCCTGAGACAAGGGCATAAAAAACACTAATCACTTTATTATATTAACTGATGATAAAAAAAATCAAAGGGACTGGTGTTGCAGTAATCACCCCTTTTAAAAGTGACCTCAGTATTGATTTTGCCTCGATGGGACGCATTATTGATCATCTGGTTTCCGGAGGAGTGAATTTTATTGTTCTGTTGGGGACAACAGGAGAGGCTGCAACCCTCAACAGTGATGAGAAGGGGGCTCTCACATCATTTACTGTTGAGGCTGTTAATGGGAGGGTTCCCATCGTTCTGGGAATGGGAGGCAATAACACCTCTGAAATAGTCAGCTCCGTCAGGAAGCTTGACCTTAATGGATTTGACGCTATCCTGTCAGTGGCTCCCTATTATAACAGACCATGCCAGAGGGGGCTTTACCAGCACTTCAGGCAGATCTCCATGGCCAGTCCAGTGCCTGTCATACTGTATAACATACCA
>JAVEYS010000045.1:0-23447 GCA_034003345.1 Bacteroidales bacterium | reverse complement strand
CTTCGAACAGGCCCGGCATTAATTTTGCTGCTGAGCTGTTGCCCAAGCTGAAAAGGACGGGATATGAAGAGCTAATGACAGTTCAGGAGGAGACGGGTGAAATACGTTTCATGATACGCGAGACAGGAGGAAAGATTGCGGAGCTGGTAATGATAACGGGTGGCAATGGAAGTTCCATTGTCTCCATCACGGGTGACCTCGATCTAAAGACAATTGCCAGCCTGTCAGGCAGTATGGGCATTGAGGAGCTGGAGGGGTTGGAAAAGGTAAAAAAATGAACATTTTTCCCGGCATCACGTTATTGAAATATGGACACTGAATATCTGATGACCGGCAAAATTGACGGCATTAATTATCCTGACGAACTCCTTCAGGCATATACAGCTTTGTTTCTGTTTCTTGGCGGATCAATGTCAATGGATCCTGAAAAAAGCGGCCTCCCGCATCTATGTGATACCGGCATGCTCAGAAACCTGCCGGTCAGCAGCAGCAACAGCAGGTTCATGCTGGCAAGCCGGCTTCTTAAATCACCCTGCCCGCTTAAGCAACAATGCCATCTCAAAGTTGGTGAAAACTACAAATATCTTTTTGAGGGAAACGGTTCTGCAGCGGCTTTTCCGGCAGCCTCTCACTGGCATAATAATGGTATATCCATTGAAGAGCATCACCGCCAACTAAACGTTCTCTATTCCAGGTATGGCTGCAGCAAGACTGAAGAGTGCAGTCTTGAGCCGGACCATCTCGGTATTGAGCTGCTCTTCACCAATCTCATGCTAGAAAAATATCTCACTGAGAATGACTATGAGATCAGGGCAATTATACGCAAAGACCTCATTGATTTTATTAACGGTGAAATGCTTGTATGGCTTCCCCTATGGGCAGAGAAGGTTACCCTGGAATCAGTCACCAAATGCTATATAGGCATATCCGGACTGATCATCGGGGGACTCGAAGATGTAAGAGATATTCTGAGCCGTCAGAAGTTGGGATTATAAAAGCGCTTTATAGCACCCATATAATGTTCATTCCACCCCTCGGCAATATTCTGGTAATCTTCGACAGGTATATTTGTATGCACTACCGTAACTGCTGTGTTTCCACCGTTGCCGGCAATGGTGATGGTCACCATTGACTCAATCTCCCTGTCTCCGAAATACCACTCCTGAACCACTTTTTTATCCGGGACAAGATCAATGATCTTTCCACATATATCACCCTCCCACATATTGAACTCCTCTCCTGCCTTTGATGGCATCTGAGCCTGATAACCCGACCACAGTTCAATGGTATAAGGATTTGTCAGTGCTGAATATATATCTGATGGTTCGGCGTTGATGTTAAATGTTTTCTTGAAACTACGCATAATAGGACTGTCTGTTTCTCCTTGTTGATATTATTCCCTATGCCTGCTCTGCAAGGTACCTCTCAGCATCTATTGCCGCCTTGCAGCCGCTTCCGGCAGCCGTAACTGCCTGCCGGTATACATGATCCATCACATCTCCGGCAGCAAAAACACCGGGTACGCGTGTCCGTGTAGAGCCCGGATCTGTTACTATATAACCTGTTTCGTCAGTATCGATCCATTCCCTGAATATCTCTGAATTAGGAGTATGTCCGATTGCCAGGAAAAAACCGTCAAATTTCAGATCTATCCTCTCCTCCTCCGGAGTTCCTTTACCACGGATCACAACTCCACCCTCGACACCCTGTGTACCGAAGAGATCATCAACCTGGCATTTCCACATGATTTCTATATTTGGGGTATTCATCACCCTGTGCTGCATTGCCTTGCTTGCCCTGAGCACATCACGTCTCACTATCATGTATACCTTTTTGCACATGCCGGCCAGGTATGAAGCCTCTTCGCAGGCAGTATCGCCGCCGCCAACCACCGCTACATCCTTTCCCCTGTAGAAGAAGCCGTCACATGTGGCACATGCGGAGACTCCCATTCCCGCATACTTCGTCTCGGCAGGTATGCCCAGATACTTTGCAGTAGCACCGGTGGCGATGATTACTGTGTCAGCCATTATCTCAACATTGTTGTCAAATGTCACTTTCAATGGCCGGGAAGAAAAATCTGCTGATGTGGCAATTCCAAACCGTATGTCAGTTCCGAATCTGGTGGCCTGCTTAAGAAAGTCTTCCATCATCTCCGGACCGGTAACACCGTCAGGATAACCCGGGAAGTTCTCCACCTCCGTGGTTGTGGTCAGCTGACCGCCCTGCTGAAGTCCGGTATAAAGAACCGGTTTAAGGTTTGCACGCGAGGCATAAATTGCCGCAGTGTAACCTGCAGGGCCTGAGCCAACAATAAGACACCTTACTTTTTCGGATGTGACAGTGACCTGTCTCTCTTCCTCTTTGCCTGTCTCAAGTGGTTTGAATAACTGCATATGACTTTAAATTTGCGACGGCAAAAATAGTAATTTATTAATGCCAATCCTTAAAATGTAATAACTATATGTCTTGCCGAAACAACAGAAACAGTTGAATCACTGCTTAATGGAGCGATTCCTACTGCTGTTGACAACTTTTTGCTACGCAGAAACACTTCAGCAGACTGTTCATTCTCAAACCACATGGAAGCCTGGGTGTGCTGACCTCTTTTTATCATCAGTGCACTGTAGTCTCCGGCATCGCCAAGCTGCTCAGAAAGAGAAGGTATTCCGTTATAAAGACCCAGCTGACCACTTACCAGGATAGCTCCCTTCATTGTCTCCTCATCGACACCGTCAGCAAAGAAGCGGGAGGGGTCAAAAGGTGACTCAGCAATATTTTCAATGATATTGGCAGCAATCTCCCCGGATATCTTCTGGTCTGCCTCAGTACCTGTGTCATTAATAATACTGACATAGAATGGGCCCTTGGAGAACTGCAGCTGGTATGCTGACCGGCAAATGTGTCTGGTAAGCCTGGCCCCTCCGTTGCAGCGGAAGCGTGAAACGGAGAATATACCAAAGGCAGCCTCAGTGTCCTTCATGCGGTAAGCCTCCACCTTTATATCCCGCCCTTCATAAACCAGCTCGGTCACCACCAGAGTGTCAAATCCGTATTCCAGATAGAGCTCTGCACCGCCGTCAATATACCCATACAGTGATGATTCGGTAAATGTCCTGCTCTGAACCGTCTCACAACCCGCTATGCTATTCACTGCCCCTGCGACAAGTGAAGTCTGTGCAACCGAAGCCACTGAAAATAATGCAAGTAATGCCGTCGTTATCGTCTGTCTGAAAATCATTTTTCGCTTTATGTTAAAATTAACCTATTACCGTTTCCCTCAGCTCTATCATGGACCTGTCGGCCACACCCAGTAAGAGTCGTTCTGCCTGGAGCATAAATTCCAGCGCTGCAGGAGAGCCCTCCTTCTGTAGCCCTTCTGCTATCCTCTTCGCCAGGACTATGTCATAGCCTATCCTGTCGACGGCTACGGGATCTGTAGCTGTAAGGATCGTATGATAGTTGCAAAAAAACTGCGGGTTGGCTCCCGGACCACCGTTGAAGCACCCTTTTATGCCGTCAACAATGTTCAGCACAAGCTTGTCACGCAAGGGTGCAAAAGCACAAACCCGGGCACATGTCTCGTTCCATAGCTTTGCATGTAGCCTGCCAGTGTTTGACACTGATCCGAAAGCAAGGTTCTTCAGTGCCAGGGTCACTGTCATACCTGCATTCTTCAGTATCGGGATGTTAATGATCTTGTCAATATCCTGAGTAACAATTTTTGTGAAATAGGAGTATTTCCCACCGTTAACCATATAAGGCATTGTATACTCATCGTATTCGCCCTCCACGTCTGCCCAGTAATACCAGTCGCGATCAATCATATGTTCACCGTAGAGCTTCCCGTCCTTTCCATAGTAAAGGCCATCCTTGTCCATCTGCTCGGTGCCTACAATCCTTATGCCCGGATAGTTTTCAGGAGTGAAGCCGGCATCAGTGAGTTCGAACTCGCGCCGGTCCCATATGGTCAGCTGCGATCTTTTTATACCGCTCTCCTCAAGCTGGGCTATCACTGAGCGGACGACCTCGTGGCTGGTGCTCAGGCTCTTGCCGGCAACGGGATTGACCTTTAATCCTATTCTCTCACCGGGTGAGACGAATTTTCTCCATGCTTTCTTCAGCTTCTTCTCATCAGTCAGCTCAAGCATAGAACTGGCGATCATATCATAAACCTCCTGCTCAACGATGGCATTATCTTTTACTGAGCTGGTGTTCTTTACCAAGACTACCCTTCCCGGGAAGAGTCCGGGCATCGATCGTTCATTGCGTGGCACCTTATTTGCATCGGCTATGTTGGTGGCAGGCTTGTCCTGTTGTGAAGCTCTCTCTGAGGCTGCTGTTGTCGTCTCCATTGCCCTTGCCACTGGGGCGGCTGCAGCTGCGGCGGCACCGGCTCCTGCAAGACGAAGAAAATTACGGCGGTTGACCTGGTTCATAATGCTTGCCTTTTTGTTTTTACACTATTTAAGGATCATCAAATATATATATTTACTCATCTATCTCTTCAATCCATCTTTATGTCGCATAACAGTCATCAGCTTTTTTTTGCATTATCGGATTAGTTCATTAATTTTGCACCGCTAAAAAAGCACGGGATGTAGCTCAGCCCGGTTAGAGTACTTGTCTGGGGGGCAAGGGGCCCCGGGTTCAAATCCCGGCATCCCGACTGAGCAAAAAAGCCCACCCGCCATTGGCGGGTGGCTTTTTGTTTTTACTGCGTGACGAAAAAGCTTGCTTTTGAGGAACGGAGGAAAAATAAAAAGACCCATTGAGCAAAGCGAAATGGGGGCTTTTTTGCTCAGTACGTGCACCAAAAAGGGATCGCGCGAACGAAGAGAGTGCAATCCCGCATTAATGAAGTGCCACACTAATACAGCCTTTTTTGCTCAGTACGTGCACCAAAAAGGGATCGCGCGAACGAAGAGGGTCCAATCACAGTATTCGGATTTTATGTTTTAATGCTAACTTTGCATGCATGAAAAAGTTGCTGTTGATTCTGCTCGCTTTACTCCTGCTTACGGCCTGCAATACAACCGTCTGCCCTGCATACTCTGACTATGCCAACGATATGAAGAACAACTTTTTCCAGAAAGGCAGCACCAGGGCAAATGGCATCAACAGGGTGTATCGCGACAGCTACCAGAAGAAGCTCCGCTGAAGGGTGGCAGGCATCTGCAGGGTCATCTCTTGTTATTTATTGCAGAGCGCCCGGGGAATTATACGTAACATTGGTTAAAACAGCACCACAGCATCCCTGATGATCTTGGAGGCATCATCTGTGGCGTATAGCTTCAGACTTACCTCAGGTATCGAATCCTGAAGGATATCGGTAATCGGACTGAATGAATCACGCAGGTCTGAAGTATCTTTCATCTCATCATATTCCTCCAGCGGAATATAAATATGGACCAGCAGCCTGTAATCGGGATTGTCTATACGGGTCAGGGCCTTTATTATTTTTGAGATCCACAAAGTAGAGGATGTATTAAAATATTCGAGCTCAAGCCGGAGTTTGGTAACCGGTTGAGCCTGCTGGGTATAATCGGTTACCCATTTAAGTACCGGGTCATAAATCCTCGTGGCATTTTCAGGCAGTGATTTGCCTGTCAGAGAGAGTTCACCGCTGTCATACTTTAGCTCTATCTGAGGAGTCTTCGAAGTCTGATTAATAATTAGGTCTTTCAGTTTTTCCATTTTAAAATTCTTCCCAAGCAGAAAAAGTTATCCTTTGTAAATTATTACTTCCAAAATTATTATGTAGAGGAGAAAGTTCCCAATCCTTAATCAAAAACTAAAGCATGATCATCAACTTATTCCCCTGTTCGTCAATGAAACGTCGAAAACAGCATCTACGGGACAGTTCTCTAACGTTGAAAACCCCTGATCACATTTCAGGGAAGCTGTCAAGGTAATCGGTCATTGAGCGTCTTATTACCTCCTGTGCCTCCACCCTGTCATATATCTCCGCTATAGTGACCTTCCGTTTTTCTCCCGGCAGGTCTTTATAGGTAAGAAAATAGTGTTTCAGCCTCTCTATGGCTATCGGCGGGCAGTCGGCAATATCGTTGTAAACCCCGTATACTGCATCATTATAAAGGACTGCAATAATTTTGTCATCGGCCTCATCACCGTCTATCATACGGAATCCGCCAATAGGTCTTGCCTGTACGAGAATATCTCCGTGGGTGATATCCTTTTCCGTCAGGATGCATATATCCATTGCATCACCATCGCCTTGTATTCCGTCAAGACCGGTACGCTGCATACATCTTTCAGCCACAGCGTTTCCTGTCAGTGTCCTGGGTATGAACCCATACAATGCCGGCACAACGTTAGAGTAACGCTGAGGTCTGTCGAGCCTCAGATAGCCGGAGAGCTTGTCCATCTCATATTTGACCGTGTCAGTAGGCACCATTTCAACATAGGTCATGACAATCTCCGGGGCCTTATCGCCCAGATCAATCCCATGCCATGGATGTGACCTGAAGCGACAACAATCTTTTGCTTTTCTCTTATTCATTTGATTTGCCATTGTTCTCCTGCAATTCATTCTATACCCAGGTATCCGCCTATGAGCTCCTGGTCTGTATCATCCAGAAGCGGCAGGCTTGGGAGTCTGAACAGATCAGTGGCGGGCGTTCCGGTGATATTACGTTCAGATGTGCGTATGAACCGGTAACCGTGTTTGAGGGCTGCTGCGTTGATATCCTCATCGCCGGCACCATCCCCGAATGGAAGGGCCAGTGCATCAACGCTGCCATATATATGACTATCTATCAGCACCTTTGATCCGCCCAGCTCTTCGTCAAGATAGGCCGCGAAGGCCTCTCCTCCTCCAAGAGCCGTCTTCATGCTCAGCAGGTATGGGTGCGACATGGTATGAGAGCCAAATACAAAGGGTCTCTCACCATCATCATATATGTAGTTGCTCATAAGCTCCACCTCATCCCAGGAGAGGAATGAGTTCATTCCGATCTTTGATGCCCATAGGAAAAAGGTGGCTTTCATCCTGTATTTCTTCAGCAACGGGGCAGCCAATGTATACCATGAGTGGTCACCGTCATCAAAAGTAATGATGGCTGCATGCGTGGTAAGCTGAAGCTGTCCGGATACAATCTCTTCAAGTTCATTAAAATCTATTACCTTAATATTTTTGTCGCGCAGATAGACCAGATCCTTCTCAAACTCCTCCGCACTGCGTTCGTAAAGGTTGGCAGCCTCCGCATCGGTGATGCGGTGATACATAAGTATCACCACCATCGGATCATCAACAACTTCCGGATCAGGCTGTCTGGAACAGCCTGCTGCCAACGCTGCCAGTATAAGAAGGGATGTTAAAATTCTTCGCATTTATAATTCATTTAATTCCGGTTTCTGTGATCAGGGTCATTAAAATAAACGCAGGATCTCCTTAATTCTTATTCATCTGTTCAACTGCACAATCAATTTTCTGCTTAATCACGGTGTCATTCCCATACCATGTTTCCGGGTCATCACTCCGCAGCCATTTTCAGTCTATTTTCCCTGCATTAGTCTTCGCATACCCTCAATCTCATCCCTCAGTCTTGCTGCCTCAATGAAATCGAGTGCTGAAGCAGCCTTCTCCATGGCTTTACGCGACTTCTCCATAGCTTTTTCAAGCTGTTCACGTGACATATACTTAATCACCGGATCGGCTGCGATGTCCGTCTTCTCCGGGCCGGCATATGCATTCATCGCCACTCCTTTGTGCCGGAGTCCCTGAAGTATGTTCCCTCCCTTTTTGAATATCTGTTTTGGGGTTATGCCCATCTCTTCATTATACTTCATCTGCTTGACTCTTCTGCGGTTGGTCTCGTCTATTGTCTGCCTCATAGCACCTGTGATCCTGTCTGCATACATCACCACCAGTCCGTTGAGGTTCCTTGCCGCCCTTCCGGCAGTCTGTGTCAGCGCCCTGCCCGACCTGAGGAATCCCTCCTTGTCGGCATCAAGGATAGCCACCAGTGACACTTCCGGCAGATCAAGTCCCTCGCGAAGCAGGTTCACACCCACAAGCACATCGAACACCCCTGCCCGGAGACCTTCGAGTATTTCGACCCTCTCCAGGGTCTCCACACCCGAGTGTATGTAACGGCATCTGATTCCGAACCCTGTGAGATAGGTATCAAGCTCCTCTGCCATCCGCTTGGTCATGGTTGTCACAAGCACTCTCTCTCCTGCAGCCGAGCGGCGTCGTATCTCCTCCATCAGGTCATCCACCTGGTTCCTGCTCGGTCTCACCTCCACAGGAGGGTCAAGCAGTCCTGTAGGCCTGATAACCTGATCAACGTAGACACCTTCGCTCTTCTCCAGCTCATATTCGGCAGGTGTTGCACTCATGTATATTGTCTGTCCTGTCAGAGCCTCAAACTCCTCCAGTCTCAGCGGTCTGTTGTCGAGAGCAGCCGGGAGGCGGAAACCGAAATCGACAAGGGTCTGCTTCCGCGAATGATCGCCACCATACATGGCACGGATCTGGGGGATGGTGACATGACTCTCATCAATCACCATTATGAAATCCTTCGGAAAACAGTCGAGAAGGCAGAAAGGTCTCGTCCCCGGGGCTCTCCCGTCAAGATAACGGGAGTAATTCTCAATTCCGCTACAGTAACCGAGCTCCTTGATCATCTCAAGATCATACTGTACCCTCTGTTCAATACGTTTGGCCTCCTCAGGCCTGCCTGTTTCACGGAAGTGCTTTGCCTGAAGCACCATATCATCCTGTATCTGGCTGACAGCAATATTTATGCGATCACGTGTCGTCACAAAGAGATTGGCCGGATAAATTACATATTCGGTCAGGTCATCCCGGTGTTGGCCGCTCAGCGGATCAAAGGTGGATACCTCCTCAATCTCATCGCCAAAGAAGACGATCCGTAGGGCAATATCGGCATATGCCGGAAATACATCCACGGTATCTCCCCTCACCCTGAAGGTACCATGAGTGAACTCCACCTCATTGCGTGCATAGAGACTGTCGACAAGCTTTCGAAGTAACACGGTGCGACTGATCTTTGCACCACGGATGACATGCACGGTATTTGAGCGAAAGTCTTCAGGGTTACCTATACCAAAGATACAGGAGACGGATGATACAACAATGACATCCCGTCTTCCTGAAAGAAGTGAGGAGGTAGCGCTCAGCCTCAGTTTCTCGAGCTCATCATTGATTGCCAGATCCTTCTCTATATAGGTATCTGTCACCGGCATGTATGCCTCCGGCTGGTAGTAATCGTAATAGGAGACAAAGTATTCTACCGCATTATCGGGGAAGAAATGTTTGAACTCACCGTAAAGCTGAGCCGCGAGGGTTTTGTTATGGCTTAGTACGAGCACAGGTCTCCCTAGCTGTTCAATGACATTAGCTATTGTGAATGTTTTTCCGGAACCGGTTACTCCCAGAAGTGTCTGAAAAGGCACCCCCTGCCGAAACCCCTCCGTCAGCTGGCGTATTGCCTCCGGCTGGTCTCCTGTTGGAATAAAGTCTGATATGAGCCTGAATTTCATAATTTGTTATGAGAACAAAAATAACAATTCACATCAATCACAGAGGAGGCGGGGCCAATTCTTATAATAACAAAGGGAGCCTTGCAGCTCCCCTCGCTTGTTTACTTATACCTAATGAATTCTATCCCAGATATCCCTTCAGCAGCTTGCTACGTGATGTGTGGCGGAGGCGGCGTATTGCTTTTTCCTTTATCTGCCTCACTCTCTCACGTGTCAGGCCAAACTTCTCCCCTATCTCTTCCAGGGTCATTTCCTGACATGCTATTCCGAAGAAATAACGAATAATATCCCTCTCACGCTCTGTCAGAGTAGCCAATGCACGGTCTATCTCCTTGGATAGAGACTCGTCAATTAGCAACTTATCAGCTATCGGTGAGTCAAGATTGGTAAGGACATCAAGCAGGCTGTTGTCTTCGCCCTCCACAAAAGGAGCATCTACAGAGACATGACGTCCTGACACCTTGAGTGTGTCAGCTACCTTCTCCTTCGGAAGATCAAGCACCTCTGCCAGCTCCTCGGGAGAGGGTTGTCGCTCATTCTCCTGCTCAAAACGGGCAAAAGCCTTGTTTATCTTGTTCAGAGAGCCAACCTGATTAAGAGGCAGACGTACTATTCTCGATTGTTCGGCAAGAGCCTGCAGAATAGACTGTCTGATCCACCATACAGCATATGAAATGAATTTAAACCCTCTTGTTTCATCAAATTTTTCTGCAGCCTTGATAAGGCCGAGGTTACCCTCATTAATGAGGTCCGGAAGGCTAAGTCCCTGATTCTGATACTGTTTGGCTACTGAAACAACAAAGCGGAGGTTTGCTTTTGTAAGCTTCTCTAACGCTGCCCTGTCACCTTTCTTGATTCTCTGTGCTAACTCTACCTCTTCCTCAACCGATATCAACTCTTCTTTACCAATTTCCTGCAGATATTTGTCCAACGATGCACTTTCACGGTTGGTGATGGATTTGGTAATTTTAAGTTGTCTCATTCTGTTTTCCCCTTCGAAAAAATTTCCGCAAATGTACTGCTTTTAAAGTTAATAAACAAATAATAATTTAAATCAGCAAAGGGATGTCCTGTATGACAACCATTTGATATGCTGATTATTACATATAATCTTCAAATTCACCTTCTGGTCTGGTATTTGAAGTAGGTTCCATCTGGCGTGAATCCTTCAACTGACGTCAGACTTTTCTCGTTATTCGTAGCCCTGCGTATATCTGCAGCATTATTCACTTTTTGTCCGTTAACGTCTACTATGAACGTCCCCCGTCCCAGTCCAAGGTCTTTGAACCGGCCATCAGATATTGAGGTTATTTTCACTCCGTTTTTTATATTGTACTGGCTCTTTTCCCCCGATGTTACCGGCGTAAATATGGCGCCGAACACTGAGGTACTCTGTGTCCCTGGAGCTACAACGCCGGTTCCGCCCTCAATATTGCGCAGGATAACCGTCTTATTACCCTCTTTCCCATTCCTGACGTATGTTACATCCACTTTGTCACCAGGCCTGTACCGGGTTATCTTCTCCTGAAGATCTGATGTGGTCTCTACCGTCTCGCCGTTGATGGCGATGACGACATCTTTCTCCGCAAGTCCTGCAGCCTTTGCTGCCCCGTTATCAACAATCCCTGTCAGGTATACACCTCTAATCTCCTTAAGATTCTCCTTATCGGCTATCTCAGCAGTGACATCAGTGATGTTAACACCCATCAGTCCTCTCTGAACCTCGCCATACTTCTTCAGATCCTCATATACCTTCTTTACAATAGACGTCGGTACGGCGAAAGAGTTGCCTGCATAAGCGCCACTGGGCGAAATAATGGCTGTAGTAATGCCTATCAGCTCACCCTGCACATTGACCAGTGCCCCGCCACTGTTACCCGGGTTTAGCGCGGCATCAGTCTGAATGAATGATTCGATCCTGTACTGATTATCGAGCAGCTCCAGGCTTCTGCCACGGGCACTGACAATACCTGCTGTCACGCTGGAAGTGAGGTTAAACGGGTTGCCAACTGCAAGCACCCACTCTCCAAGCCTGATGGCATCAGAGTCGCCGAACTTAATAAACGGCAGCCCGGTGGCTTTGATCTTGAGCACTGCTATGTCAGTGCTGGGGTCACGCCCCACAACCTCAGCTGAGAAGGTGCGCTTGTCATTTAGAGTAACATCTACCTCATCGGCATCCTCAATAACATGGTTGTTTGTTACTATGTAACCGTCTCCTGTCACTATGACACCAGAACCAAATCCCCTCACCTCTCTCGGCTGGCTTGCTCCGGGACCGTAGAAAAATTCATACAGGGGGTTTGAATATCCTGAATTCAAAGTAGCCTTGGTCTTTACATGAACAACTGCATGAACAGTAAGCTCTGCAGCATAGGTGAAATCATTGACGCCCGACTGTGGAAACATTGATGTGTACCTCGCATTATCCCTTATCTCCTGCTTCTCCTTGTCAGTACCAATAACCAGCTTATCCCTGTCAAAAAACCTGGTGTAAATAAAAAGACCTGCCAGCGCTCCGAATAGTGCAATAAACAACGTAGTTAATAAACTTTTACCTTTCATAGCTCTTATAATAAATTGTTCTGTCTGCTCGGGTATTTTACTTTCTGTTTTCAGCAAATTACGTGCCTGCTTAAAAGTTAATACCTTTACAACCCTTAATGTTATAAATTGTTCTGCAAATTTTCGAATTTTTAACATACATAAGGTTTCATTTTAAGATAATTAACTTCAATTTAACGGTATGAAAATACTCTTTAACAAATATGAGGGGACCGGCAATGATTTCATTCTGTTAAAGAACAGTCCGGTACAATTGGATCACTCTGATAATCTGCTCATAAAAAAATTGTGCGACAGACGGTTTGGAATCGGAGCAGACGGACTAATACTTATTGAAGATTATGAGGGATATCACTTCCGCATGCACTATTTTAACGCTGATGGATCTCCCGGTGCCATGTGCGGTAACGGTGCGCGCTGTGCAGCCCATTTTGCCATGAGGCAGATGACCGGATTTCATGATCTTAAATTCATGGCAGACGACGGGTCCCACACCGCAAGATATTTGGGACAAGATATTATTGAGGTCTCTATCACAGATGTAACCAACCTCAGGGAGACCCCAGACGGCATCTTCGTGAACACCGGAGTACCTCACCTGGTGGTCTTTACCAGGGATAACGAAAAAATGGATATGGTAACCTTCGGCAGGAAGCTGCGGTGGTCGGAACGATATGCTCCGGAGGGTGTTAATGTAAACCTCGTAAGCGTCAATGACGGCAGGCTTAATGTGAGAACATATGAACGAGGTGTTGAAGATGAGACCCTCTCCTGCGGTACCGGAGTCACGGCGTCTGCCATAGCGGCAGCCACAACCGGAAAGATTGTCATCTCAAACCCTGAAATTACAGTGAGGGGTGGACACCTCTCAGTAAAATTCTCCCTAACCGAAAGCGGAGCATCCGATATCTTCCTGACAGGTCCGGCAACTTTTGTTTTCGAAGGAGAAAAAGAAATCTGACGGAACAAGATATAATAAGACCTAAATATGTTGGCATGCACAAATACAATTATATAATATTAAATACATCGATGTGCAACTTTATAAAAGTTATTAATAAAATAATGATGAAAAGGATTAATAAAAGAATCACCCTCATGCTGATGGTTTTCCTCCCCCTACAGCTGACGGTCTTATCCCAGCCTGGCAACGCTGAGCTGATGAATGCAGTCAAAGATCTGGACAATAGCTTCTCCTCGCTTGACCATCGTCTTGATGTCATTGAAAAGAACATTGACGACCTTCTGTGGTTTGACCGCGTAGGAGACGTCGCCTTCGTCGACAAGATCTATATTACCGGGCCTCCACCTGCAAAAGAGAGCAATCCCACCGGCCAGGGTGCCGGCAATCCTCTAAAGTTCTGGAGTTACGTCTTCATCCCACGTGATGCTGACCCTTCGAAGAAGTACCCTCTGCTTGTCTTCCCTCACGGAGGCGTACACGCTAATTTCACGACGTACTATACTCATATCATCCGGGAGATGGTTGCTCAGGGCTATATTGTTGTTGCAGCAGAGTACCGCGGATCAACAGGTTATGGTGCAGGGATGTACAGGAGGATCGATTATGGCGGCCTTGAAGTAGAGGATGTTGATGCCAGTCGCAAATATATGATTGACAACTATGATATTGTTGATAAAGACAGGGTAGGCGTCATCGGATGGAGTCACGGCGGACTGATAGGTCTCTTCTGCATCTTCGATCATCCTGAAGCATACAGGGCCTGCTTTGCCGGAGTGCCTGTCAGCGATGTCATAGCCCGGATGGGATACAAGGATGACGAGTATCGTGATCTCTACTCTGCACCTTATCATATTGGCAAGACGGCTGATGAAGACGTTGCCGAGTACCGCAGACGCTCTCCTGCATGGCAGGTTGACCGATACCGCAATACCCCCCTGCTGATACACACCAATACCAACGATGAGGACGTGAACGTGCTCGAGGTTGAGCACCTGATCAAATCGCTCAAGGCGGCAGGCAAGGAGAACTTCAGGTACAAGATCTTCGAAGATATGCCCGGCGGACACTCCTTTGACAGGATGGACTACAGGGAGGCAAGGCGTATAAGATTTGATATTTACAACTTCCTCAATGCCGAGCTGAAGCCTCCGAAGCCCTGCAAAAGCATACGCGATCTGGAAAAAGCTGCATACCGTTTCTGATGACAAAGGAAAAATTATTTGGTAAGACCCTCGGAGAGATCTCTGTCATCGTAGAAGAGGCCACACTGCCAGCATACACCGCCAAACAGATAGCTGGATGGCTTTACAAAAGAGGAGCACCTGAGATTAGCGGCATGACCGACCTCTCCCTGAAGGCACGCAGCCTCCTTGAGCTAAGATATGAGACAGGGCTCACACCTCCATCGTCAGTGACTGCCGGCAGTGACGGCACAAAGAAGTATCTCTTTCGTATCACCGACAGCAGTTTTATCGAAACGGCTTACATTCCTGACCGGGCGCGTGCCACCGTATGTCTTTCAGTGCAGTCGGGATGCCGTATGGGATGCCACTTCTGCATGACCGGTAAACAGGGTTTTCAGGGCAACCTCTCATCGGGTGATATTCTGAACCAGTTCAGGAGCCTCCCGGAACACCCCCTCCTTACAAATATTGTATATATGGGTATGGGTGAGCCTCTGGATAACCTTGAGGAGGTACTCAAAAGCCTCGAGATACTCACTTCTGAATGGGGTTACGGATGGAGCCCCACACGCATCACAGTCAGCACCGTTGGCATAACAGGGATGGTCAGCGAGTTCCTTGAGAGAACCAGGTGTCACCTGGCTGTCAGCCTCCACTCTCCCTTTGATGATGAACGTCTCGCCCTTATGCCTGTGCAGAAGGCTCATCCGGTGAAAGAGGTGCTTGAGGTTATCAGATCTTTTAATTTCGGCAGGCAGCGACGCGTATCCTTTGAATACATCGTCTTCAAGGGTCTGAATGACACACAGGCCCATGTAAGGGAGCTGGCAAGAATCCTCAACGGCATCCGTTGCCGTATCAACCTGATACGTTTTCATGCCATCCCCGGTTCTCCTTACAGCAGCCCGGGGCAGGAGGAGATAGAAGCGTTCCGAGACAGCCTGAACGCAAAAGGAATCACTGCAACAATACGTGCCAGCCGGGGCGAAGACATAAGCGCCGCATGTGGTTTACTGTCAACTCTCGAACAAAACAAACAACCGTGAAAATAAAAGCCTTAACATCAGTACTCATTACTGCAATATCGGCCCTCAGCCTCAGCGCGCAGCAATGCGTCATGGACACTATCCTTGCGGATACAACCCTTACAGGTACATCATACTCATTTTGTTTTGCCGATGCTGTAACCGGGGAGTTGATATTCACCCATGATGCAGACCGTAATCTTGCTTCTGCATCAGTTATGAAGCTTTATCCCACCTCGGCAGCACTCTCCCTGCTTGGCCCAGAATACAGATACTCAACCCGCGTTTATATCTCCGGGAGCTTTAATAAAAGAAGAGGAGTGCTCGATGGTAATGTAATAATCAGGGGAGGTGGCGACCCTGCCCTTGGCTCAGAATATTTTCCCGAACATTATGGTGATATCCCTTCCCAATGGGCAGAATCACTCTCTGCTTTTGGAATAAGGCGGGTCAGAGGCAGGGTTGCTGCCGCCGAATCGATTTATGACTTTAACCCGGCGCCTTCCGGATGGGCCTGGGGTGACCTGGGTCAGTATTACGGTGCGGGCGTTTACGATATAAGTATTAACGACAACAAATACAACATTTATCTCACCGGTCAGCATGAAGGCCTGCCGGCGATAATTGATTCAGTGGAGGATTATGGAAGGGATATAGTGTTAACAAATTACCTTACCTCATCCGGAAGAACTGACAGGGGGTATATCTACAACGCCCCCTATTCCATGATGGCCTGGGCAACAGGCAGCGTGCCAGCCGACAGCAGCTTCGCCCTAAAGGCCTCAATACCTGACCCTCCTATTGCACTCGTCAGAAAACTCGATGCCGCACTGAGGGCCGCAGGAGTCAGGATTGACGTAGCTCCCAGTGCCGTTAGGGTGCCTCTTGACGAGGAAAACAGCGAGACTGTCTGCGTGACCCTCTCCCCTACACTTGCTGAGCTGGTAAGAGTGACCAATCATGAGAGTGTCAATATGTATGCCGAGGCATTCAGGAAACACCTCGGATACGAGATCCTTGGTGAAGGCACCTTCACCGCCGGATCCGAGGTGATCAGACACTTCCTTGACTCTATTGGCTGTAAACCCTATGAGGCCGTTATGCTCGACGGCTCCGGACTCTCTTCCAATAATAATATCAGCGCACTCATGACCGTAAGGCTGCTTGTTCACATGTTTAACAGCAGCTGTTCGGAAGCATTCATATCCTCGCTCCCCGAAGGTGGCGTTTCCGGCACTATGAAAAACTATTTCAGGGATGAGTTGTTTAAAGGAAGAGTTGTAGCAAAAACCGGCACAATTACCAGTGCAAAATCGTTCGCCGGCTATTGCACCACCAACAGCGGAAGAAGGGTCGCTTTCACAATGTTTTGTAATGGCTTTACCGTGCCATCAAGAACAATGACCGACAACATGGAAAAGATCGTGAAGGAGGTAATCCTGAATTATTGAACAAAGACTAATACGATTATAAAAAATATTAAGCTGTATCTCCGTTTTAATATACTTTAACAAAATGGTTTGAATAAACCCCTAATTTTGCAGCTCAGAATTTTGAGCAGAACTAATCAATGAAAAAGGGAACGAAGGTAGCATTATGGATCAGCATTCCGCTTGTCCTGGTAGTCTGGTTTGCAGGTCCTCGTCTTAACCTCTGGGGCAACAGGGACCTGAAAAAAGATGGTGTTGTTCCTGTTGCTCAGGTTCAGGGACAGGGGCAATCACAGGGTCAAAACCCGGGCGGACAGCAGGGACAGAGTCAACTACCTGTGACAGGCACCATAGCCAAATCATCATATCTCACAAACGGAATCAGGTCCGCCGGGTCGCTTCTTGCAAATGAGGAGGTGGATATCGTGAGTAAGGTATCAGGAAAAGTTACCGGAGTATATTTCAAAGAGGGTAGCCGGATACACAAGGGAGACCTTCTAGTTAAGATATATGACGAGGATCTTCAGGCACAACTGCGCCGGTCGGAGATTCAGGAGAAGATGCTTGCAGAGAAGCTTGAGCGTCAGAGAGTACTTCTGGCCAAAGATGCCGTCAGCCGTGAGTCATTTGACCAGCTCCAGACAGATTACAATGTGATACTGGCAGACATAAACCTGCTTAAGGTGCGTATTGCAGAGACCGAGGTACGTGCGCCGTTTGACGGAATCATAGGATTTCGTTATGTCAGCGAAGGATCATATGTACAGCCATCGGTTAAGATTGCCCACCTGACAGACCTGTCGGTCCTCAAACTTGAATTTGCCATTGCTGAGAAATATGTCTCAGCCGATCTTGCGGGAAAGAAAATATCTTTTCAGACCGAAGGATATCCTGATGAGTTCTTTGCTACGGTGTACGCTGTTGACTACCGAATAGATGAAACAACACGTACCATTGGTCTCAGGGCCCGTTATAACAACAGGGACGGAAGGCTTGTGCCGGGGATGTTTGTCTCCCTGACACTTATCACAGATGAGAACCAGAATGCACTTCAGATACCGACTGAGTCTATAGTACCGGATATGAATGAAAAGAAGGTCTGGGTCAGCAAAGAGGGTAAGGCAAAGATGGTCCCTGTAGTCACCGGAACAAGAACTGCTACCATGGTTGAAGTCCTGTCAGGACTCGCTGTCGGTGACACTGTTCTGACCACCGGGCTGATGCAGCTTAGAGAGAACATGCCTGTCAGAGTCAATATCACGCAATAAAGCGGTGACAACCCGGCCCCATATAAACAAACCGAACAGATGAGTCTCTCGTCATTAAGCATAAAAAGACCGGTACTTGCAACAGTGATGGCCCTGGTAATACTTATTTTAGGGGCTATCGGCTATACTTTTCTGGGTGTCAGGGACTATCCCAGTGTTGACCCCGCTATTGTTACGGTATCAACCTCGTTCCCTGGTGCCAACTCAGATGTCATTGAGACGCAGATAACCGAACCCCTTGAGTCTGCCATCAACAGTGTGCAGGGCATACGTTCCATCTCAAGCTCCAGCAGTGACGGATCTTCACGCATAACCGTTGAGTTCAAGCTTGAGGTTGACATGGAGACTGCAGTTAATGACGTCAGGGACAAGGTCTCCGGTGCCATGCGCCGGCTGCCGCAGGATGTGGACCCTCCCGTAGTCCAGAAGGCTGATGCTGATGCTCAGCCAATATTTGCCGTCACCCTCCGCAGTGATACCAGGTCTATTATTGACGTCAGCACCTTTGCCGAGATCAATTTCAGGGAGAGGTTGCAGACCATCTCAGGTGTCAGTGCAGTAAGTGTCTGGGGATCGAAGAAGCTGGCTATCAGGATGAAGATGGACCCTACCAGGCTTGCAGCATACGGACTGACGCCGCTGGATGTCCGCAGCGCTGTTACCAGGGAGAATATTGAGCTTCCCTCAGGAAGGATCGAGGGCGACAATACCGAGCTTACCATCAGAACACTCGGAAGGCTCCGCAGTGTTGACGAATTCAATGACCTGATAATAGCAAAGAGCGGTGACCGGGTTGTCAAATTCAGCGACATAGGAATAGCAGAGATAGACGCTGAAAATATCCGCTCCCATCTCTTAAGTAATGACAGGCCCGCTGTCAATGTGGTGCTGGTACCTCAGCCCGGAGCCAACTACATTGAAATAGTTGATGATGCCAAGATCATGCTTGCACAGCTGAAAAAAGACCTCCCGGATGATATCACGATGGAGGTGCTTTTTGATAATACGCTGTATATAAGAGAATCTATCAAAGAGGTAAAGAATACCATCTTCGTGGCTTTTGTGCTGGTTGTCCTGGTGATCTTCCTCTTCCTGCGTAACTGGAGGACAACCCTTATACCCGTTATAGCAATACCCGTGGCACTTATCGGAGCATTCTTTGTGATGTACCTGTTCGGGTTCACCATTAATATACTGACCCTGTTTGCCATTGTGCTTGCCATCGGACTTGTTGTTGATGATGCTATTGTGGTTGTGGAGAATATCTATACCAAGGTGGAGCATGGTATGTCACCTATGGAGGCGGCACTGAAAGGATCAAAGGAGATCTACTTTGCCATCATAGCCACGACCATTGCACTTGTTGCTGTCTTCTTCCCTATTGTCTTCCTGCAGGGTGTTACCGGCAGGCTCTTCAGAGAGTTCAGCCTTGTGATCGTGGGTGCTGTGGTCATCTCTGCTTTCCTCGCCCTCTCCCTGACACCGATGATCTCCTCGAGGGTCCTCAGGCATAATGCCATGGAAGGCCGCTTCTATCGCGCAACGGAGCCCTTCTTCTCGGGAATGATTAATCTCTACAGGAGAGCTATCACTGCTTTCCTGAAGGTAAGGTATTGGGCACTCATTATTATCCTCGTTGCAGCCGCGCTTATAGCCTGGCTATGGACACTGCTGCCGTCAGAGATGGCCCCCCTTGAAGACCGCGGATACGTTAACATAAGTGCCAGGGCTCCTGAGGGTGCTACCTATGAATACATGACGAGCTACATGGAAACCCTCTACCCAGTTGTTCAGCAACAGGTACCCGAGAGTGACAACATAATGATGATGGTTGGTATGGGTGGCGTTAACTCCGCCAACATGAGAGTAAGACTCGTAGACCAAAATGACAGGAAGAGAACACAACAGGAGATAGCTGCCGGGCTCTCACCCGTTCTCAGACAATACACGGGTGCACGTACTATTGTTTCACAGCAGCAGACTTTCGGGTCGCGGCGCGGAGGCCTGCCTGTGCAGTATGTTATACAGGCCAAGAACCTTGATGATCTGAAGAGAGTGATACCCGATTTCATGGCAGTGGTGTCAGAGAGTCCCTTCTTCTCCGCAAGCGACGTTAACCTTAAATTCACGAAGCCGGAGCTTACCGTACTGATCAACAGGGAGAAAGCATCAATGATGGGGGTCAATGTGCAGAATATTGCTCAGACGCTTCAGCTTACAATGAGCGAACAAAGAATAGGCTATTATATTCTCGACGGAAAACAGTATCAGATATTCAGTCAGTTCGACAAGTCTAAAAGAAATGACCCGCGCGATCTCACAAGCACCTATGTGAGGAACGATAAGGGAAAACTGATTCAGCTCGATAACATTGTTGAAATACGTGAAAGCAGCCTTCCTCCACAGCTTTACCGGTACAACAGGTTCGTTTCCGCGACAATCTCTGCCGGACTCGAAGGGAAACACACTCTTGGTGAAGGTATCGACGAGATGGACAGAATTGCAGACAGGGTACTTGATGATAACTTCAGCACCACACTGTCAGGAGACTCCAAGGACTTTGTTGAGAGCACATCCAGCCTTATCTTTGCATTTGTGCTGGCACTGGTGCTGATCTATCTTGTCCTCTCTGCGCAGTTCGAGAGTTTCCGTGATCCGGTGATCATCCTGGTTACGGTGCCTCTGGCACTCATCGGGGCTCTCTTTGTAATGCTAATAACCGGACAGACATTAAATATCTTCAGCCAGATAGGACTCATCATGCTGATAGGTATGGTTGCCAAGAACGGGATCCTTATAGTGGAATTTGCTAACCAGAGGCAGCTGGCAGGACTGAGTGTCACTGAGGCGGTCCGGGAGGCTGCCGTATCACGCTTCCGCCCCATACTCATGACCAGTCTTACTACCATTCTCGGCATCACGCCGCTGGCACTTGCTACCGGCGCCGGGGCAGAGAGCCGTATATCCATGGGAGTGACCGTGGTGGGCGGAATGTTCTTTGCCACATTCCTGACACTCTTCGTTGTACCCTCGATATACAGTTACCTGGCAGGAAAGAAAAAAGCAGAAAAAGAGACCAATGAGACAGCTCAGGCTTAGTTTGATAATATTACTATTTATTGTGCCGCATGCTTCACATGCCCAGAAGACAATGACACTTGATGAAGCCATCATGCAGGCCCTCGATAACAACTATTCCCTCAAGATCAGCCGGAATAACGAAACCATAGCCGGGAATAATGTCTCCCTGACCCCCTTCCTTCCCACTGTCACCGGTACGGGAAGACAGTCACAAACGGACAACAATGTACAATCCTCCTCATCAGACGATGACAGGGCCAGGACCAACCTGTACACTGCGGGTGTAAACCTTAACTGGAAGATCTTCGATGGTCTGGGAATGTTCACCACTTACAGCCGGCAACAGGAGCTTCTTTCCATGAGCAGCCAGAGGGTGAAGATTGATGTTGAAAACCTCATAATGAGGGTTTGCTCTGAATACTACAATATCATCGTACAACAGAACCGTATGGAGTCGGCACTTACCTCCCTGACCCTCTCCAAAGCACGCTATGATAACGCCGAGGAGAAGTATCTGCTTGGGGTCATCTCAGGACTCGACCTTCAACAGGCACGCATTGACCTTAACGCCGACAGTTCTGCCGTTCTCTCACAGCAGGAGACAGTTGTCAGTGCTTATATACGAATGACAAATCTCCTGAACGCAGGGCACAAGATCACCTTCAATATCAACGACACCATCATCATGGCGCGTGAAATAGATATTGACTCCCTGCGCCAGCGAACGCTCAGTTACAATAACCAGCTGATACTGGCACGTCAGGGAGAGATACTATCGGAATATGATCTGGAAGCTGTCAGGGCACAGCGCTACCCGAACATTAACTTCAGCACGGGATATAACTTCTCACGGTACGAATATCCATGGAATGCCAGTTCCTACAGTCAGACCAACGGCCTCAACTGGGGTTTTAACATGTCATGGAGCATCTTTTCAGGCTTTGAAACCAATAGGAAGATTGCCAATGCGAAGCTCGAGACTGAGAGCAGCAAGCTGGCCTACCTTGACATAGAAAACGAGATCCTTGGTGAACTTGACCTGCTCTATAACACCTACCGTAATAATATTATCGTCACCAATTTCGAAACCCAGAGTGCCGAGCTGGCAAGAGCCTCGCTGGAGATTGCCATGGAACGCTATCGTCTGGGCTCGCTGTCAGGACTCGAGTTCAGGGAATACCAGAACAACTATTTGGATGCCATAAACAGGAAGCTGACAGCGTTATATCAGGCTAAGATCTCAGAGATCGGTCTGCGGCTTCTGTCCGGCGAGCTTACTGAGTAGTTTTTCTCCTCGACTTCCTGTATGCCTGTATGCCTTTCAATGAAAGCCAGACGACAAACAGTGCTCCAACGGCATACATGATCCAATCTAAGTAAGGAAGAATATATTCACGCTTGTCATAAGCAAAATAGCCAATGAGGGCAAGAATAACGTTCCATATCATTGCCCCGAGCAAAGTGTAAAGAAGGAAAGCACCAACCTTCATTCGCGAAAGGCCTGCAGGGATGGATATCAATTGCCTGACAGCCGGCACAAGTCTGCCAATAAATGTCGATGCATTGCCGTGTTTAACAAAGTAGCTTTCGGCTTTTTCCACTCCCTCGCGTGTTATAAGTATAGCGTGGGCCCATTTGGTGTCTGCCAGTCGGAAGAGAAGCGGCCTGCCTAGCCATGCTGAGAGATAATAATTTATTATGGCTCCTGTCATGGCTCCGGACGTCGATGAGAGGAGTACCCCGGTCATGGTCAGGCTGCCCTCGGCTGCCTTCCATGCAGCAAAAGGAATTACTATTTCAGAAGGAAAAGGAATGAACGAGCTCTCTATGGTCATCAGAAGGTATATGGTGAAGTAATTAAGATTAGCCATGTACCAGTCAAAGACTGTCTGAAAGATATCCATAATTGGTTATTCTGATTGTCTGAAGGTCCTATTCTTAATTCTTAATTCTCAATTCTCAATTCTTAATTCTTAATTCTTAATTCTTAATTCTTATTTCTTATTTCTTATTTGCCTAGGCATCAATATTGGCATACTTGGCATGCTTCTCAATGAACTCTCTTCTTGGAGGCACCTCATCGCCCATTAGCATGGAGAAAATACGGTCTGCCTCGGCAGCGCTGTCAATAGTCACCTGCCGAAGGATACGGCTCTCAGGATTCATGGTGGTCTCCCAAAGCTGCTCGGCATTCATCTCACCCAGACCCTTATACCTCTGTATAGCCACGCTCGATTCCTTGCCCTGTCCCAGCTCCCGGACGTAAGCTTCACGCTCCTCCTCACTCCAGCAGTATTTCTCTGCCTTTCCTTTCCTTACAAGGTAGAGCGGCGGGGTGGCAAGGTATATATGTCCGTTTTCTATGAGCTCTTTCATGTACCTGAAGAAGAAGGTCATTA
>JAVEYS010000044.1:0-23498 GCA_034003345.1 Bacteroidales bacterium | reverse complement strand
TTGATAGAGAGACTCATAAGTGAGAATACCGTCACCTCGCAGGAGGAGCTGCTCAGGCTGATGGAGGGCAAAGGGATCAGGTGTACGCAGGCGACACTCTCCCGCGATTTAAGGCAGATGGGCATCAGCAGGGGGTTCGACGACAGGGGCGGCTATCGGTACCTGCTTCCGGGCAGGAGAGAAGAGACAGCGGAACTGTTACCCGGGCGGGAGATGGAGGCGATAACCGGTATGACATGGGCACGTAACCTGCTGCTCATAAACACACCTCCGGGCTTTGCCTCGGCCGTTGCCATAAAAATTGACCGTGCCGGACGCTATGAGATAGCCGGTACGGTGGCAGGCGACGATACCATTCTGCTGATACCACGAGACAACATAAGCAACGAGGCTATTGAAGAGTGCCTCACAACAATATTCCAGACAAACACAAAAACATAATTCTGATATGAAAAAAGTAATGCTTGCATATTCCGGGGGTCTTGATACTTCCGTAATTCTGAAATGGCTCATCAATAAAGGATACGAGGTCTTCGCCTATGTGGCCGATGTAGGCCAGAACGACGATTTTGAGGCTGTACGCGAAAAAGCACTTGCCATTGGTGCATCAAAGGTGATTATTGAAGACCTGAAGAGGGAATTTGTGACAGACTATATCTTTCAGGCCGTGAAGGCGAATGCTGTTTATGAGGACCGTTATCTTCTCGGCACGGCACTGGCACGTCCGCTCATAGCTAAAAAGCAGATTGAGGCTGCCATTGAATACGGGGCCGATTATGTTGCTCACGGCGCTACCGGCAAGGGTAATGACCAGGTTCGTTTTGAGCTCACATACTATGCTCTCAAACCTGACATCAAGGTCATCTCGCCCTGGAAGGATACGGAGTTCCTGTCACAATTCCAGGGCCGTTCTGATATGATCAGGTATGCCGCCGGGCATCGTATCCCTGTCAAGGCATCGATCTCCAAGCCTTACAGTGAGGATGATAATCTGATGCATATAAGCCATGAGGCAGGTATCCTCGAGGATCCGCTCTATTTTGCAGGCAAGGATATCCTCCAAAAGATGTCTATGCCTATGGATGCACCTGACAGGGAGACGCATATATCAGTTACCTTCAAGGACGGCATACCGGTCAATGTGACCAATAAGGATAACGGTACCAGTCTGAGTGACCCGTTGGAGCTTTTTACCTATCTCAACCAGCTTGGCGGCGAAAACGGTATCGGGCTGCTTGATATGGTTGAGAACCGGTTTGTGGGTATTAAATCAAGAGGCATCTATGAGACTCCGGGCGCCACGATTCTCTATGCCGCGCACAAGGATATTGAAGGGGTGGCTATGGACCGTGAGGTGATGCGTCTCCGTAACATGCTGGCCCCGGTCTTTGCCGAACTGGTATACAACGGTTTCTGGTTCTCTCCGGAGATGGAGTTCCTTCAGGCTGCAATGGACAAGAGCCAGGAGGTGATCGACGGTGTGGTGCATATGATCCTTTACAAGGGCAATATCATTATCGAAGGCCGTGAATCTCCCTCCTCCCTATATAATAAGGAGTTGTCGAGCATGGATATTGAAGGTGGGTTCAACCAGGCTGACAGCCTCGGTTTCATCCGCATCAATGCAATACGCCTGATGGCACATCATGCCATCATGGAAGCGAACAAGAAGAAGCTGACCGAAGATGCACTTGTGGGATAAGGGAGGCAGCACCAGGGCATCAATCATCAGTTTTACCTGCAGTGATGACAGGAGATATGATGCAAGAATGGCACCCTGGGACATTGTGGGCTCCATGGCTCATGCAATCATGCTCGTGAGGTGCGGACTGATAACGGCTGGTGAGGGGGAGCAGCTTCTTGCCGGCCTTACGGTACTCTATGAGGAGTCACAGTCGCCGGATTTCGCTCTCGGTCAGGACTATGAAGATATTCATACTTACGTTGAACTGCGGCTTAGTGACCTTGCAGGAGAGGCGGCCGGCAAACTGCATACAGGCCGCTCACGGAATGACCAGGTGCTTACCGATATCCACCTCTACGTAAGGGATCAGTCGTTCATGCTTGCTCAGGAGATACGGAAACTTGCAATCATATTGCTTGATCTGAGTGAAAAGCATGAGAGGGTTCTTATGCCCGGGTTTACACACTTGCAGGCGGCAATGGTCTCTTCATTCGGTCTGTGGTTTGCATCATATGCCGAGAGCATCTGTGATGACCTTCAGGCGTTATCCGGTGCCACATCATTTGCCGATGCCTCACCGCTGGGTACAGCTGCCGGTTACGGGACATCCCTGCCCATAGACCGCGAGCTCACTGCCTCACTGCTGGGCTTCGGAAGACTTATCGTCACATCACCCTATGCACAGATGAGCCGTGGGCGTATGGAACGGCAGATAACAGCCGCCATTGCCTCCGCTGCAAATACACTGGCCAGGTTTGCATCAGACGTTATCCTGTTCATGTCGCCCGGTTACAGGTTTATCAGCCTGTCGGATGACCTGACAACAGGTTCGTCGATAATGCCGCAGAAGAAGAACCCGGATCTCTTTGAGCTGATAAGGGCGCGGAGCAACAGGCTTCAGGCGATCCCCGGAGAGGTGGCGCTCATGACCGCCGGGTTACCTCCCGGCTATAACCGTGACTATCAGGAGCTGAAGGCAGTTGTATTTGATGCCTTTGACGGCATCATTGAGCTGGTGAAGGTTATGCAGGATGCTGTCACCGGCCTTGAGATCAACAGGGATATACTTAAGGATTTAAAATACAATGACATCTTCTCAGCAGAGGAGGCTAATGATCTTGTCCGCGGAGGTATGCCCTTCAGGGAGGCCTACCGGGCAGTAGCAGGAAAAGCAGGATCGGGTTTGTACAGAGTTCCCGATGCTTCAGGTTACTCGCACACCGGAAGCATAGGCAACAGAGGCACAGGCATTATAAAAGAGCGGTTAGAGATGCTAATGACAGGGTTTAAGTCCGGGTGCACCGCGGAGGATCTGTTTGAAAAGATCCGGGGGATGGAATACTGAACGACAGGTCAATTATTTTACCGGCGCCTCTGTTGTCTGATGCTCTCCCCGGCGGTCTGGTTGCTAATTATCCCAACCTGATATAACGTGACGGGATTTAAGGCTCAACCCTCTGATCTCTTTACGACATTCTTCATGAAGACATCAAACAGGAAGTCAGTATCTGTCGGCCCGCCTGAGGCTTCCGGATGAAACTGTGTTGAGAAAAAGGGTTTTGAGACATGCTTCATGCCTTCATTGGTGTTGTCATTGACATTGATAAACAGGGGCTCCCAGCCTGAGGGAAGTGTATCATTGTTAACAGCGAAACCGTGATTTTGCGATGTTATGTATGCCCTGTCCGTACCTACCATCAGCACCGGCTGGTTATGGCTCCGGTGTCCATAGCGCAGCTTGTAGGTGTCGGCACCTGCGGCAAGAGCCATGAGCTGATTGCCCAGGCAGATACCGAAGATTGGTATATCGTCGTTAAGCGACTCTCCTATGTGTTCTATTGTGGCATGGCACATCTTCGGGTCGCCTGGACCGTTGGTCAGGAAGAGACCATCATACTGCTCACTCCTGTAATCATAATCCCAGGGCACTCTTATGATGGTAGTATCACGCTTCAGCAGGTTACGGATAATATTGTACTTAACACCACAGTCGACAAGCATGATGCGGTATTTCCCGTTACCATAGACCCGTCTTGTACCTGTGCTGACCTCAGCCACAAGGTTGACTTTGTTAGGATCATAAAAATCAGTTGTCATACCCTCGGGTTCCACCTTGCCCAGCATGGCTCCCTTCTCACGTATCCTTTTTGTAAGTGCACGTGTGTCGATGCCGTAGATGCCAGGCACGTTGCTTCTGTTAAGCCAGGAGTCAAGGCTCTCAAGGGCGTTCCAGTGGCTGTATTCAAAAGAGTAGTCTGAGACAATCAGTGCTGAGATATGAACACCGGATGATTCATAGAAGAGGTACAGGTCATCCTGTTCGCTCTTGCCAGGCGCGCCGTAGTTTCCCACCAGCGGGTAGGTCAGGCATAGTATCTGTCCCCTGTATGAGGGATCTGTCAGGCTCTCGGGGTATCCTGTCATTGCTGTATTGAAGACCACCTCTCCTGCTGCTGTCACGGGAGCTCCGAATGACCACCCGCGGTAGACAGTGCCGTCTTCAAGCGTCAGTTTAATGCTCAGTCTGTCGTCTTTTCTCACCTGTTTATTGCGCTTTCAATCTGTTTAAGTGCTTTCTCCACCACTGATCTCGGACATGCAAGGTTCATTCTCATGAACCCTTCTCCTCCCGGGCCGAAACGTGACCCCTCATTCATTCCCACGCCTGCCCGGTCAACGAAGAAACGTTGCAATGCCTCCCCGGTCATGCCCATGGCACGGCAGTCAAGCCAGATCATATAGGTAGCCTCCGGGGGTACCGGTTTTATCTTAGGCAGATGCTCATGGCAATACTCTGTGACAAGGTCAACATTTCCCTGAACGTAACGCATCAGCTCCTTCAGCCACTCATGACCGTGAGTATAAGCTGCTTCCGAGGCGACATTGCCGAAGATATTTCCGAGATGCAGGTGAAGCCCTACCAGTCTCTTCCTGTATTTATCCATCAGTACAGGATCAGATATTATCATCGAAGAGGTAGAGAGACCTGCCAGGTTAAAGGTTTTACTGGGTGCCATGCAGGTCACTGTTATTGAGGAAGCCTTTTCTGAAAGAGATGCAAGTGGCACATGACTGTATCCCGGCAGTATGAGGTCAGAGTGTATCTCATCGGAGAGGATAATTATGCCTTTATCATAACATATATCAGCAAGCTCTGCCAGCTCCTCCTTTCTCCAGGCTCTTCCTACAGGATTATGGGGGTTTGACAGTATGATCATCCTGGTGGCCGGGGAGATAAGCTTCCGGAGCCCCTCAAGGTCCATCACCCAACCCCGGTCTGTCTCAAGCAGGTTATTGAACACAAGCTTACGCCCATGGTCTCTGGCCGCACTGTGAAACGGTGTATAAACCGGTGGCTGAACAATGATCTCATCGCCCGGGTTGGTATAGGCAAGGGTGCATATGTTAAGTGCGGGTACCACTCCCGGGCTGAACTCTATCCATTCGCGATGAACGCTCCATTGGTGATATGTGTAGAGCCAATCAATCAGGGAAGCAAAATAGCTGTCAGGCCTGTAGGAATAGCCGAGTATCTCATGCTTCAGCCTCTCGCCGAGCGCTTCAATAATAAAAGAGGGAGTCCTGAAATCCATGTCTGCCACCCACATAGGTATGACATCAGCTCTCCCGAACAGCTCTTCCCTCATGTCATACTTGATGCAGTTGGAGTTTTCCCGGTTGATTATCTCGTCAAAGTTCCACATTACTGGTCTGTAAATATTCCGGGAGGCAAAGTTAGCAGAAATTGGCAATGAACAGTCTGCCGGGTCTGGCTGTTTACTGAAGGTAATTCTCTGTTTAATAAGCGTCACAAATTATTGTTCAAATATTATTCACTCAGAAAAGTAAAAGTCTTATTTTTACAAAGACAAACACAACTAACAAAAAGCAGCATAATGCAGTTCACATGTTTTACAGACACCATCGGAAATGAAAATAACATTGAGAAGGTGTTGGCCGCATGTGATCTTAAAAATCAAAACCACTAACGCATGAAAAAGATTTTGACAAGGATGCTGGTTGTTGTAATAATCGTTACAGCTGCCGGTTCATACTCCTGCAAGAACAGGGGTGAAAAAAAGATTCAGAAAAAGATTAATATGGTTGAGATGGAAAGCCTTGAGCAGCAGATCGAGGAGAATGTTTATCCTCTTCCGACCTCGGCTGAAGTCGTCAAGAAACTCACAGATATGGATCTGGGGTATATTCTTGGCTCCACCAACCCGCCTGATAATGCTCGCAACTATGTTGAGAGTTATAATCGGTCAGTTAATATCGGCGTCTACGGTGCTGATCTGAGTTATGCCACGCTTTATAATATGCAGCAGGATGTCATTGATTACCTTTCGGCAATACGTACTCTTGCTCTTGAGCAGAACCTGTCGAATATCTATGATGAGTCTCTGTATGACAGGATAAAGGCCAACTTTGATAACAGGGACACCCTTGTGGTTATTCTGACCTCTGCCTTTGACAACACTTATTCCTATATGGTTGATGCCGGTCAGGCCAATCTTGCGCTGCTGATGGTAGGTGGCGCGTGGGTTGAGGGGATGTACCTGACGCTGGCAGTATCCGAATCGGGATCCCATCTTTCGGGCTTTGAGTCGGTTCTTCTGGAACAGAAGAAGTCTTTTGAGCTGTTTGAGGAACTCTCCAGGCCTAATGCAGAGGATCCTCTTGTAGCCCGCCTGCTTGACCTCGTACAACCGATACGTGATGTATATGCGACACTGGGGACCAGCCTTACCATGGAGAACATTGAGGCCATGAAGAAGGCCGTTACCGCGGTCAGGTCGGAGCTGATTAAGTGAACACAAAAAAATACCAAAGGACCGCAAAGAAAACTTGCGGTCTTTTTTTGAGTTTATGAGGGAATCAGTATTACATGCACTGATACATATTTTTGCCATTATCTCTACCGTAAACCCTGCCGGGGTAACGACAAGAGGTAAAAAGATTCTACGCGCCTATCTGAGGAGATATCTCAACCAGGAGCTTGAGGAGGAATACTTCAAGCTTTATGAGAACAATCTCCAATTCTATGAGCGTGAGCTCAAGGCGGTAGAGGAGGGGGAGCTGTCAGACGAGAACTCGCTCATCACCTTTCAGATAACCAATATCTGCAGGCAGATTAAAAAAGGACTGTTCATCGAGGAGAGAATGATTGTGTTCCTTCAGCTCCTGGAGTTTGTTTTCGAAGACGGTACCATATCTGAGCAGGAGTCCTCGATAGTAGATATTGTTGCAAGGACCTTCAATATTTCCCGTAAGGAGAAGACCAATGCTTCAGCCTTTATGCTCGGGATGAAACTTGACCTTATCTCTCATGACAGTATCCTTGCCATTGAGGGGGAGGGTAACATTGGAGATGCATCATCAATGTATGACAACTATCATGAGTGGCATCATATGTTGTCAAGGGGCATGAAGGGTACTATTTATGTGCTTTATATAGAGAGCACCGGCCATCTGCTCTTCATGTATGAAGGACGGGCCTCTCTGCATTTCAAGGGACGCATCGTGGTGCCGAAGAGGCCGTTCCTTCTTGAACCCGGAGTGAACATCAGGGGCCAGGGGATGGCACCGCTCTATTACACCTCTATTTTCAGGAAGTTTATCCGGCCGAATTTCACTGAGTATATAACCTTCGAGGGACACGATATAGAGTATCACTTCAAGGGTTCGGATAACGGCATTCAGCCGATGAGTTTTGCCGTCAAGTCGGGTAACCTTGTCGGCATCATGGGGGGCAGCGGTGTAGGTAAAAGCACACTTCTAAACATCCTTAACGGGAAGCTGACACCTGAGAGTGGCTCAGTCTATATTAACGGTTATGACCTGCACAATGAACCTGATGAGCTCAACGGCCTTATAGGGTATGTGCCGCAGGATGATCTTCTGATTGAGGAGCTGACTGTATACCAGAACCTCTATTTTAATGCCAGACTCACATTCGGCGATTATGATGAGGAGAAGCTTGATGCGGTTGTTGTATCGATGCTCAAACAGCTTGATCTCTATGAGTACAGGGATCTGATGGTAGGTGACCCGCTAAATAAGAAGATAAGTGGTGGGCAACGCAAGAGACTGAACATTGGCCTTGAGCTGATGCGTGAACCCGCTGTGCTTTTTGCCGATGAGCCCATCTCGGGGCTCTCTTCGCATGACTCCGAGAACGTCATGGAACTACTTAAGGATCAGGCAATCAATGGCAAACTCGTGTTTGTTATTATTCATCAGCCTTCATCGGACATACTCAAAATGTTTGATAAGCTGTGGGTGCTTGACAGAGGCGGGTATATGATCTATGACGGTGACCCCGTTGATGCTATAGTATATTTCAAGACAGAGACCTCGCAGGCTAACGCTGCCGAGAGTGAGTGCCCTAACTGCGGTAATGTCGAGACAGACGAGATATTGCAGATTGTTGAAGCTAAGGTGGTTGACCCTGATGGAAGGAAAGGACAGGATAGACAGGTCTCACCGGTGGAGTGGTATCACAGGTACAAGCAGAAGATGGAGCCTGCTCTCAGCGGTCGGCCAGAGATGAAGCCACTGCCTGCCAGTAACTTCAAACTGCCCGAGAGGAAGAAGCAGGTGCGAATCTTCATAAGGAGGAACCTGCTAAGGAAATATGCCGACAAACAATATATGGTCATCAACCTCCTTGAGCCGCCGCTTCTGGCCTTCATCCTGGGATTCGTGTCGAAATACATGTCTGATGGCGCCTACCTCTTCTCCGATAACAAGAGCTACCCGGTCTTCCTCTTTATGAGCGTTGTGGTGGCACTCTTCCTTGGCCTGACGGTCAGCGCCGAAGAGATTTTCAGGGACAGGAAAATAATAGAGAGAGAAAAATATCTCAATGTCAGCCGCTCCAGCTACCTCTTCTCAAAGATCAATTTCCTGTTCGGACTGTCAGCTTTGCAGACATTTATGTATGTATTCATAGCACAATACATACTGGAGGTTGAGGGGATGATGTGGAGACACTGGCTGATACTCTTTACCACCTCATGCTTTGGCAATATGGTAGGACTAAATATCTCTGCCGGCATGAAGTCGGTTATAAGCATATACATACTTATTCCGCTGGTTCTTGTGCCACAGCTTCTTCTTGGCGGGGCAATGATCAGGTTTGATGATCTCCACCCTTCCCTGACAAAGAAGGTATATGTGCCGGTGTTAGGTGACATTATGACAACACGCTGGGCTTATGAGGCTATGGCAGTTGAGCAGTTCAGGTCAAACAGGTACATGAAACCCTATTTTAATACTGAGATGATGATCAGCCGCTATGACTGGCAGTCATCGTTTCTCATACCCGAACTGAAAAGGAAGAGCAACGAATGCGCATATGCTTCCGGCAAGCCTGAGTATTCAGAGGTATATGAAAACAATCTCAGGAAGCTGACATATCATATCAATTACCTCAGCAGGGAGGCGGCTACAGACCCCTGGCCTGCCATCAGGGTTATCGAAAGGGAGCCCTTTACCTCTGATGCTTCCTATATAGTCAATGATTACCTGGACTCTCTTCAGAAGATCATCCGGTCAAAATATCTTGACTATACAGCAGTCAAGGATAATATAACCGATAGTCTCGTGTCTAAAATGGGTCAGGAAAAGCTCGTTCAGCTGCGCACAGCCAATCATAACAGTGATCTTGCAGACATGGTACTTAACCGTACCGTACAGCAGAAGTTCTACGACACGGAAGATCAGGTGATACAGAAGTCTGACCCCGTTCTGATGCAGCCTGGCTCTCGCATCGGAAGGGCACATTTCTACGCTCCTTTCAAGATGATCGGCAACCTCAAGATAAATACTTTATGGTTTAATATGATGGTTGTATGGATTATGAACATCTTCCTCTTTATGACCCTCTATTACAATCTCCTGAAGAGGCTGCTCAACCTTATGGAAAGAATTAGAATCCCGGGTTTTGGATCTGAAAGACTGGTGCCTCCATGGGAGCTGATAAAGTAAGAGCCAAGAAGTATCTGGGCCAGCATTTTCTGAAAGACCAGAGAATAGCTGCTGCAATTGTCGACTCACTCAAAGCCGACGGGTGCGACAGTATCCTGGAGGTAGGGCCGGGTATGGGCGTCCTGACGCAATATATTGCTGAGAGACATTTCCCCTCTTTCAAAGTAGTGGAGATAGACCCTGAGTCAGTTGATTATCTCCGTGGTAACGTAACCGGAATAAGTGAGATCATCCAGGGTGACTTTCTGGATCTTGATCTGAGATTGTTGGGAGAGGAGATAGCCGTGATAGGCAACTTCCCATACAATATTTCAAGCCAGATCTTATTTAAAGTACTTGAGAACCGAGACAGGGTGACCGAGGTTGTGGGAATGGTTCAGAAAGAGGTGGCGGAGCGTATATGCTCTGAACCGGGAAGCCGGGTATATGGTATCCTGAGTGTTCTGCTCCGGGCATGGTATGATATTGAGTATCTGTTCACCGTCAGCGAGAAGGTCTTTTCACCGCCTCCCAAGGTGAAGTCGGCAGTCATACGTCTTACCCGTAATGACAGAAAGAGGCTCGACTGTGATGAGGAGCTCTTCGTCAGTGTGGTGAAACGTTGCTTTAATCAGCGTCGTAAGATGATCAGGAACCCTATCAAAATGCTTGTAAAGCCTGATGCCGGAGATATGCCTTATCTCTCAATGAGGCCTGAACAACTCTCCGTGAAACAATTCGAGGAACTGACCAACTGGGTCGCAGCAAACCGGCGATCACTGCCATAGCTCATCGTGAAGGTCAGAATGAATACCCTATCGCCTCAACGGGATTCATCCTTGAGGCTGCAGATGCTGGAGCAAAGCCGGCAATTATACCTATCGTTGCTGAGATTACTATTGCCAGTATTATGTTACCTGCTGTAAGGAACATCCCCAGGGCAAAGAAATAGTTTACAAAGAGTGTACCTATAAACACCATCATCAGACCGAGTAATCCGCCGGTTATAGACAGGAGCACAGATTCAGTAAGGAACTGCAGTAGTATCCATCTTCTTTTTGCCCCAAGGGCCATCTGTATACCTATGATGCTTGTTCTCTCACGCACTGAGACGAACATAATGTTGGCAATGCCGAATCCTCCCACAAGTATTGAAAACCCGCCGATAATCCATCCCGCTATATTTATTCCCCTGAAGATCGGTTCAAGAGTACTTGTGATCTGGCTGGCCTGGTTGATGGAGAAATTGTTCTCCTTGCCTGGGCCTATCCTCCTCACGGCACGAAGGATCATCACCACCTCGTCAGAGAGCTGTTGCACAGATACTCCCTCTTTTCCCCTGATCATTATGTCAGAGTTAAGGAACGGATTGCGAAAGTTTACGAACTGGCGGCTGAAGTTAAGAGGTACGAGTGTTGTTTCATCCATGCCGTTGTCACTCAGTCCGCCTTTGCCCTCTTTCTTGAAAACGCCGATGACACGCGCCTTGTATCTGTCAACGGAGATATCTTTGCCAACCGGCTCTTCATTATCAAATAGCTGACTGGCCAGCTCTGCGCCGATAATAGTGACAGGCTTCCCGGCAGCAGATTCAGACGGGGTGAAATAACGGCCTTTTTCAATCTCAAATGATCTCACATTCTCAAAGTCATGTGTCACAGCCATCACACTCGCTTCATTGGCAACGTTACCGCGGTATTTAACAGACTCTCTGGAGTATACACTATAGCAGACCGCCCCGGTAGAAACTGAACGTCTCTGGATGGCTTCATAATCATCGGTTGAAGGTGGTGGCCATTTGATCATATCCCACCATTTTACATCAGCGTTAGCGGCCCATGGCCACTTCTCAACATAAATGGTATTGTCGCCAAGTGACTCAATACTCGTCCTTATGCTGTTTTCCATCCAGTCAAACACTGTAAAAACCGAAATAATGGATACAATACCTATTGTGATCCCAAAAAGGGAAAGAAATGTACGTAATTTATTAACAGCCACTGAATTAAAGGCAAATAAAAAACTCTCCCTGAACATTTTTAACCACATAATCTCATATTTGTCCCCCCCCAAAGATAGTCAAATATAAAACATCAATTAATCGTCAATAATTCATCAATTCAATTATTTGACCATCCATTGCTTATCAAAAAAAATATCTACTTTTATCCGATTGCACCATCCTTGGCATTATTAATCTAATTCACTGATGATAAGCGACATAAAAATAAAGAGCGCCTTTATTTCTGTTTTCTGTAAGGAGGGTCTGGAGCCTATAGTTAAGAGACTAAAAAGTCTGGGGGTCTCCGTTACTTCCACCGGAGGGTCATATGAGTACATAACAGCTGCCGGAGTGGAGGCCGTCAAGGTAGAGGATCTTACTACTTATCCCTCGATACTTGGTGGCAGGGTCAAGACACTTCATCCCGGCGTTTTTGGAGGTATCCTTGCGCGCAGGAAGAATGAGACTGACATGAAGCAGGTAGCAGAGTATAACATCACTCTTTTCGACCTTGTCATTGTAGATCTCTATCCCTTTGAAGAGACTGTAGCCTCCGGTGCCACGGATCAGGAAATTATTGAAAAGATTGACATAGGTGGTATTTCGCTTATCAGGGCAGGTGCCAAGAACTGGGCTGATGTACTCATTGTCTCTTCCAGATCGCAATACTCTGATCTGATGAAGCTCCTTGACGACGGTGCAGGAGTTATCGGGGCCGGGGAGCGCTACCAGTTTGCCATGGATGCATTTAACATGACCTCTCATTATGACACGGCTATCTTCAGGTGGTTCAACCGCCGGGGTAATGTTGTCGCTTTTAAACAGAGCATCAATGAGTCTCACCCGTTGAGATACGGTGAAAACCCTCATCAGAAGGGGTTATTCTTTGGCAATCTTGATATGGTGTTTGAACAGCTCCACGGAAAGGAGATATCATACAATAACCTGCTGGACATAGACGCTGCCATAAGCCTCATTGATGAGTTCGATGAGGTCACCTTTGCGATCATGAAGCACAACAATGCCTGCGGGGTTGCATCACGCCCTGATATGCAATCAGCCTGGGAGGCTGCCCTGGCATGTGACCCGGTGTCAGCTTACGGTGGAGTGGCTATCACCAACAGAGAGATTGACGAGGGGGTTGCGGCAATCATGAACAGTATCTTTCTGGAGGTGGTGATTGCACCCTCCTTCACTCCGGGGGCCGTGGAGATACTGAGTTCGAAAAAAAACAGGATCATATTACGCCGTAAAAACCAGAGAAGCGATGAGGCCTCATTCAGGTCTATGCTGGGTGGCGTATTGTGGCAGGAGCGGGACAGATCAACTGAGATCATTTCCGATATGAAGCCTGTGACGTTAAGACAACCATCAGAGCAGGAGTATGCTGATATGGTCTTCGCCAACAAGATAGTCAAGCACAGCCGTTCAAATGCCATCGTTCTGGCGAAAGGATTACAGCTCTGTGCCAGCGGAATAGGGCAGACCTCAAGGATAGATGCTCTCAGGCAGGCGATAGATAAAGCCCATGCCTTCGGATTCACTCTCGAAGGTGCCGTGATGGCTTCAGATGCGTTCTTTCCATTTGCTGACTCCGTCACCACGGCACATGAGGCAGGAATTATGGCGGTAGTACAACCCGGAGGGTCAGTGCGAGATCAGGAATCTATCGACTATTGCAATAAAATGGTTGTTGCAATGGTTTTTACAGGTATAAGACACTTTAAACATTAACCAATAACACGAAATAGCATTTAAAGACAATGGGATTATTTTCATTTCTTTCACAGGAGGTTGCAATTGACCTTGGTACAGCTAACACAAATATAATTGCCAATGATAAACTGGTTGTCGATGAGCCCTCAATTGTGGCTATTGACAGGAATACGGGCAAGCTCATAGCGATAGGTGAGAAAGCCCGCCAGATGCATGGCAGGACCCATGAGAATATACGTGTTATCAGGCCCCTCCGAGATGGCGTTATAGCTGACTTCAATGCTGCCGAGCTGATGATAAGAGGCATGATCAAGATGATCAACACAGGGCCGAAGTTCTTCGCTCCTTCCCTTAAGATGGTAGTAGGAATTCCCTGCGGCAGTACAGAGGTTGAGATAAGGGCTGTGCGCGACTCCTCAGAACATGCCGGTGGCAGGGACGTCTATCTCATCTATGAACCTATGGCAGCCGCGATTGGTATCGGGCTCGATGTTGAGGCACCCGAGGGATGTATGGTGGTGGATATAGGAGGTGGTACTACTGAGATTGCCGTGATAGCCCTTGGCGGCATTGTATGTAACAGGTCTATAAGGGTGGCCGGCGACGGATTCACCGCCGACATACAGTCATACATGAGACATCAGCACAACATAAAGATCGGAGAGAAGACTGCCGAAGACATAAAAATCGCAGTGGGCGCCGCCCTCCCTGACATCGAAAACCCACCTGCAGACTTTGTTGTGCGTGGGCCTAACCTCATGACTTCATTACCTATAGAGATTCCAGTCTCATATCAGGAGATAGCATACTGCCTCGATAAGTCTCTGACAAAGATTGAAGCCTCCATACTGCAGGTCCTTGAACAGACACCTCCTGAACTTTATGCCGATATAGTCAACAGGGGAGTGTTCCTTGCCGGCGGCGGTGCATTGCTGAGAGGCCTCGACAAACGTCTGACTGACAAGATAAACATTCCTTTCAGAGTATCGGAAGATCCCCTTCACGCAGTCGTCAGGGGCACAGGTGTGGCTCTGAAGAATGTTGAGAAGTATCCGTTCCTGATGAGATAAACCAGAGGCATAGATGAGAAGTCTGCTGAACTTCCTCCTCAGGTTTAAAACCCTGATATTGTTTCTGATACTGGAAGCAGTGGCTTTGGGACTGATCTTCTCTTCCCATGACTATCACCATACCCTTTTCTCTGGTGTCGCCCGTAATATATCGGGGTTTGTGGCAAAACGGATTGAGAAGGGAACCAGCTATTTCCGCCTTCGTCAGGTCAACGAAGAGCTTGTGGCTGAAAACATCATGCTCAGAAACCGGTTTGTGGCACTGGATACAGAATCACAGGAGCTGTTTTCGGGAGTAAGAGACACTCTTACTGGCATCAGCTATACCTTCCTGAATGCCCGTGTTATCAATAACTCAATAAATAAGCAGAAAAATTTCATCACCATTGATAAGGGCTCAAAACAAGGTGTTGCCAGCGGCATGGGAGTAGCCTCTTCATCAGGTGTGGTTGGAGTGGTTGTGGGAGTGTCAGGAAACTATTCCGTGGTCATGTCACTCCTGAACAGTGACTTCAGGCTCAGTGCCAGCATTGCGCGAAACAACTATTTCGGGTCACTGGCATGGGATGGTATCAACTACCGGCATGCAAGACTATCAGAGATACCTCATCATGTCCAGGTACATGAGGGTGATACTATTGTGACAAGCGGCTTCTCGGCCATCTTCCCGCCTGGTCTGATGGCTGGCACCCTGACCGGTGAGCAAAAAAAAGGCGGTGACTTTGTCTCCCTGCAGGTACTGCTTGCCGTGGATTTCAAAAATCTCACCAATGTATATGTGATTGGTAATCTTAAGAAAGATGAGAGAGAGAGTCTTGAGAGGGAGGTGGTTCAATGAGCAGTATACTGAAATATGCCGGATCCTTTGTTGTCCTGATAACACTTCAACTATTGCTCTTTAATAACATTGAGTTCAGTGGTTATGTAAATCCCTTTGTTTACATAATGTTCATACTGATCCTGCCGGTATCTATTCCGTCATGGATACTGCTCTTGCTCTCCTTCCTGACGGGTTTTGTAATAGATATATTTTCGGGTACCATGGGAGTGCATGTCTTTGCAACGGTCCTTGCAGGTTTTGTCCGTCCCTGGGCTTTGTCTCTCAATGTTACGACCGAGGTCTCTGATCATGACATGTCTCCTTCATCATACAAAAGCGGATTGAGATGGTTCCTGATCTATATAGTGATTGTTGTACTGGTACATCATCTTGCGCTCTTCTATATTGAGATCTTCACCTTCAGGAACTTTTTTCATACTCTCCTGAGAGTGTTGCTCAGCACCGCAGTGACGGCGTTCTTTATTGTCATTTTTGACTTTATCAGGCCACACAAGTGAGGAGACAGGCATGAAGGACCGATATGCAAACAGGAAATACCTGGTCATGGCGCTGGTACTGGTCGCTGCCCTTATCCTTATTGCCAGACTCTTTTATATTCAGATTATTGACAAGACCTACCGCGTTTCGGCAGCTAACAATGCCCTGAGGCCTGTCATTCAGTATCCTGCCCGGGGGCTTATCTATGACCGCAATGGAGAGCTGATAGTATATAACCAGGCTGCATATGACCTTCTTGTCATTCCGGTACAGACGAGTGCCTTTGACACAACCAGGTTCAATGAGATACTGGGAATAACAATGACGGATTTCCGGGAGCGGATGAAGAGCGCCGTTTCCTACTCACGTCGTACACCTTCCGTCTTTATAAAGATGATCTCATCAGAGACCTATGCCTTGCTGCAGGAAGAGATGTACCGGTTTCCCGGTTTTTTTGTTCAGGCAAGAACCCTGCGGAAATATACTCACCCCGTTGCCTCTCATCTGCTGGGTTATGTCGGTGAAGTTGACAACAGGCTTATTGCCCGTGACAAGTATTACAGATCAGGTGATTACATAGGGGTCAGCGGCATAGAGAAATCATATGAGGAGCAGCTCAGGGGCATGAAGGGGGTAAATATCTTCCTTGTTGATGTGCACAACAATATCAAAGGTTCCTATGGTGAAGGAAAGTATGATACCATAGCTATTCCCGGAACAAATCTCTGGTCTACCATTGATGTGAGCCTTCAGGAGTATGGAGAGAAGCTCATGCAGAACAAGACCGGGTCAATCGTAGCCATTGAGCCTGCCACCGGTGAGATACTGGCCCTTGTATCATCTCCCTCGTACGATCCGAACCTGCTGGTGGGAAGAGTCAGATCTGAAAACTTCTCGCTTCTGCAAAAGGATACTGTTAAGCCTCTCTTTGACAGGGCCCTGATGGCTTCATACCCTCCGGGTTCAACATTCAAGATCATGAACGGACTTATAGGTTTGCAGGAAAATGTTATTCGTCCCTCCTCGCTCTTCAGCTGCAGTAATGGTTATCATGCCGGATCGCTGACTGTGGCATGCCACTCGCACCGATCGCCCCTGAACCTCCCGGAAGCCGTGGCACAGTCATGTAACTCATGGTTCTGCAATGCCTTCAGGAACATTCTTGAGAACCAGAAGTATGCTTCTGTACAGGATGCCTATGATCACTGGAGGGAATATCTTGTTGCCTTCGGATTCGGGAACAAACTGGGCATAGACCTGCCTAACGAGTTGCCGGGGTTTATTCCGGCGAGGTCATATTATGACAGGTATTACGGAAAAGATCGATGGAAAGCCCTGACGGTAATATCACTTGCCATCGGTCAGGGAGAGATAGGGGCAACGCCTCTGCAGATGGCCAATATGGCTGCTGTAATAGGCAACAGGGGATCATTTTATATTCCTCATGTAGTGAAAAAGATTGGGGATGATGGCACTCCTTCACCGCTCTATATGCAAAAGTATATCACCGGCATCTCACCTGAAAACTTTGAGCCTGTCATCGAGGGTATGGAAGATGCTGTTAACGGAGGTGAAGGATCAACGGCCCGGGGAGCAAGGCTTGACAGCATAATTATCTGTGGCAAGACCGGTACGGCTCAGAACCCGCATGGCAAAGACCACTCTATCTTCGTGGCCTTCGCCCCGAAAGATAACCCGCAGATAGCCATAGCAGTCTATGTTGAGAATGCAGGGTTCGGATCAACCTTCGCCTCCCCAATTGCCAGCCTTATGATTGAAGAGTATCTAACCGGGAAAATAAAGAGAAAATATCTTGAGGATTATGTCCTGAAACTGGTGATAAAACCTGATGCAAAAGAGCAGTAACATACTCGGGAGGCTTGACTGGGTAACAGTGATGCTATGGCTTGTGATGATGATCATGGGTTGGCTGAATATCTATGCGGCCGTCTACAATGAGCAGCATACAAGTATTTTCGACATGACACAGAGGTACGGGAAACAGCTCGTGTTTATCATTGCCGCTCTGGTGCTTGCCATCTTCGTCATGGTGACCGACAATAAGCTGTATTTCTTCTTTGCCTGGGTCTTTTACGGTTTCTTCCTGTTCATGCTCCTGATGGTACTCATCATCGGCAAGGAAATAAACGGTGCAAAGGCCTGGTTTGAAATAGGGTCTTTCAGTATACAGCCTTCAGAATTTGCCAAGTTTGCCACAGGTCTTGCCCTGGCGTCGTACCTGAACATACAGCGTCAGTCATCGGAATTACGGGTTATGGTGCCGGCAACGGCCATCATTATGGCCCCGGTGGTTCTCATTGCATTACAGCCGGATATGGGATCGGTGATCACTTACTTCGCATTTTTCGTTGTACTATACCGGGAGGGGATGAGCATCTGGATCTTTATTTCCGTCATCATGGCCGTATTGCTGTTCATCCTTACGCTGGTACTGGGCAACCTGCCGGTAGCAATAGGCCTGGTGGTGGTGGCGGCCTTCGCACTGCTTCTCTCTTCCGGCTATCGGTTGACTCTGAAGGCATCAGGTATAATGGCTGTTACGGGTGCAATAGCTTTTCTCGCGGGACGTTACCTCCTGGATATGAATCCGGCAGCCATCATTGTCTTAGCCGTCATTCTTGGCGGAATTGTCTATGCATGGTATTTATACAGGCTGAAACTTAAGGGGCCGGCTATCATCTATGCTTTTCTCCTGGGAGGCTTGCTCTATCTCTTTACGGTTGACTATGCCTTTCATAACATTTTGCAACCTCACCAGCAGACGAGGATAAATATCATGCTGGGACTGGAGGATGATCCGTTCGGAGAGGGTTATAACCTGAATCAGTCACTCATCTCCATAGGATCCGGAGGTCTGGCCGGCAAGGGATACCTGAACGGCACTCAGACCAAATTCAAGTTCGTCCCGGAACAGAGCACTGACTTCATCTTCTGCACCGTGGGGGAGGAGTGGGGATTTCTTGGGTCAACCGTGGTGACAGGACTGTTTGTGTGGCTGCTGCTGAGACTCCTGCTGCTTGCCGAGAGACAGCGGACAACATTTGTACGGGCATACGGATATAGTGTCTTCGGACTGTTCCTGGTGCACTTCTTTGTAAATATAGGTATGACCATCGGTGTGATGCCTGTCATAGGCATTCCGCTTCCCTTCTTCAGCTACGGCGGCAGCTCCCTGTGGGGATTTACAATACTCCTGTTTGTGTTCCTGAGACTTGATGCCGGAAGAACAGAGTACCTGGGGTGATATCAGAAGGGTACACGAATGCCCTGAGAGAGCTCAATCCCGAATTCCGATTCGACATAGTTGATCAACTGAGGAAAAAACTCCATGAAGTCCTCCTCAATTGAATAATACTGCTTTTTCCATACCCTCATAGCCCACCTCGTCTCCTTAGGAAGGGAGGTCATCCCACTGAGGGTCTTGAGCACTCTGCTGATGCCTCTTTTGGTCTGATAGGTCTCAATCCAGTTGTCGATTATAAAGAATGGCATCTTCTCCCGCACGGTCTCTGGCAGTATCTCAAAGTTGTTTACCATTGCCCTGTAGAAATTGTAGGTGACACTCTCAAGCGGACGCCTTGAGAAGAGATCCCACTCTCTGGTCAGATAATGATCATAGAGAATATCTGTTATCACACCCGCATACTTACGATACCTGCCGGTGAAATGAAGCTTGCTGCGGTGTACCACAGGATGCCTGTCTGTGAAGGCATCTATATGACGGTGTATTATGATGCCCTTCCTAATCCCCTCAGGATACTTCAGGTAATCACGGCCCTTTACATAATCGCCAATATAATTGCCAATAATGATATTATCAGAGTCGCCTGAAAGGTATATATGTGCCAGGACATTCATCCGTCAAAAGTTAGTGCAAAGATTCTGCCAATAAGCTTAGGTTGAAAATATTAAACAATAATTTATTCAACAAAACCCACTGATTTATTAACTTGCATATTATCAATTTATTATGAACCTCATAAAGAATAGCTTAAACTGACTTATATCACTTCCCATTTCATTTACAAATTATAAATTTGCACAACATGGAAACAGTTCTTAATAGATATTATTAAAAATATAAATTATTAACAAGGAGGTATTATGTTAAAACGTAATGTTATCATTATCGGAGCTGCTGGAAGAGATTTTCACAATTTTAATACTTATTTCCGCGACAACGAAGTTTACAATGTTGTTGCCTTTACTGCTGCCCAGATACCTGATATTGACGGCAGAAAATACCCTGCTGAGCTTGCGGGTAAGTTATATCCCGGAGGTATACCCATTTATACCGAGGATAATCTGCCACGGCTTATTCAGGAGTTAAAAGTTGATGACTGTATCTTCTCATACAGCGATGTGCCCTACCAGAGGGTTATGTCAATAAGTGCCATTGTCAATGCAGCAGGTGCAAACTTCATCCTTCTGGGCTGGAGAGAGACCATGGTTAAGAGCACCAAGCCGTTAATTGCAGTAGGTGCTATCCGCACCGGTTGCGGCAAGAGCCAGACGTCACGCAGGGTTGTTGAGCTACTTATGAAAAAGGGCCTGAAGGTTGTGGTTGTGAGACACCCGATGCCCTATGGCAATCTTGTTGAGCAGAAGGTACAGCGGTTTGCGGTTGTGGAAGACCTGGCGAAACACAAGTGTACCGTTGAGGAGATGGAAGAGTATGAACCCCATGTTGTTCGCGGTAACGTCATCTATGCCGGTGTCGATTATGAGGCAATACTGCGTGCAGCAGAGGTTGATCCGGCAGGGTGTGATGTTGTTCTCTGGGATGGAGGAAATAATGACTTTCCATTCTATAATCCTGACCTGATGATCACTGTCACCGACCCTCACCGTGCAGGTCATGAGCTTAGCTACTATCCGGGCGAGGTGACACTCCGTCTGTCTGACGTGGTTATTATCAATAAGATGGACAGTGCCGCACCTGACGACATACAGACTGTTCGTGAAAGCATTGCCAAGGTAGCACCCAAGGCGATAGTTATTGATGGTGCATCACCTATCAGTGTTGATGACGCGTCAGTGATCAAGGGCAAACGGGTGCTTGTTGTTGAGGACGGTCCGACACTCACCCACGGTGAGATGAAGATCGGGGCAGGGGTAGTTGCCGCACATAAGTTCGGAGCTGCTGAGCTGGTTGATCCCAGACCCTTCACTGTTGGTAAGCTAACCGAGACCTTTGAAAAATACCCGGGCATAGGAACTCTCCTGCCTGCAATGGGTTACGGTGATGAACAGCTGAAAGACCTTGAGACAACGATAAACAATACCGACTGCGATGCAGTAGTCATCGGCACACCGATTGATCTGAAGCGTATCATTAATATCAAGAAACCTTCTACAAGGGTATGGTATGATCTCCAGGAGATCGGTAAACCTAACCTCGATGAGGTGATTGATGAATTTGTGAAGAAGCACGGGCTAGCCTGAGAGAAAGGGACATAACTAACAGGGCACGGGGTTGTTAATATCTCCGTGCCCTTTGTTTTGTGCCGGTTGTTGCCTCATCCCCTCACAATTAATATCTTTGGCGCAAAATATCACATATATGCATGGAACACGCCCTACGGACCTGAATAGAATCGAATCAGCCGGTGCCGGGATCACAATAATAGGCTCAGGCAGCTGGGCCACTGCAATGACAATGGTGCTAACTGCCAACGGCAATCATGTCACCTGGTTTATTGACAGGCCTGATATATACAGGCATGTGAGACGTTACGGGAGGAATCCCCACTACCTTCCCGCAGTTGAGTTTGATCTCGCGTTGATCAGCCCTTCTGACAGTATCCGTTCGGCGGTGGAAGCCTCCGATATCATAATAATGGTTACACCCGCAGCCTATCTGAAAGCTGCCCTGGAGGGATTGGCTGATGATGATCTTGTTGGAAAAACCCTCTGCTCGGGAATAAAGGGTATTATCCCTGGTGATAATTGCGTTACCGGTGAGTATCTTGTAAAAAGGTATATGGTTCCTGACGAGAGTATTGTTATCATTACTGGGCCAAGTCATGCCGAGGAGGTATCAACGGAAAAGCTGACCTATCTGACTTTTGCTTCGCTAAACAGCGAAAGAGCAGAGTCAGTCGCATCTCTCTTCTCCAACAGGTGGATAAAAACGTTGTTATCCGGCGATTATATTGGAATAGAATACGCAGCCGTCATGAAGAATATCTATGCTATTGCTGCCGGCATTACCAACGGGCTGGGTTACGGAGACAATTTTGTTGCAGTGCTGCTGGCTAATGCCGCAGGCGAGATGAACCGGTTTGTCAATGTGGTATCACCATACCGTCGTGAAATAACCGAATCACCGTACCTGGGTGACCTGCTTGTAACAGGATACTCTCAGTTCAGCAGAAACAGGACACTGGGCTTTATGATAGGCAAAGGATATACTGTAAGGAATGCCCTTCTGGAGATGAATCAGGTGGCGGAAGGCTATTTTGCCTCGTCATGCATTCATGAGGTTAATGAGAAATGCAGGGTGGATTTACCTATAGCGGAGACAGTCTACAGGATCCTTTACACCAACGCCAATCCTGTTCAGGAGATTAAAAGTATGTCAAAAAAACTAAGATAGATAATGAAAAACGACATCTCAGTCAAAACAAACGGTATCAGTTCATTTGTCAGAGCTGAAGAGATTGCCCCCTACATTGAGAGAGCAAAGAGCAGCCTCCTTACCCTGAGAGAGGGTAAGGGGAGGGGAAACCAGTTCACCGGTTGGCTTCACCTGCCTGACAGGGCTGTTTCAGAGACAGAAGGAATAAAGAGGTGTGCAGTACGCCTCCTTTCTCAGGCTCCGGTGACGGTGGTTGTAGGCATTGGAGGCTCATACCTTGGAGCCAGGGCTCTGACGGAGGCGCTGGGAGATCCCTTTGCAAAGCATGAGCATAACCTGCTGTTTGCAGGTCATACTCTCAGTGAGGATTATCATGCCAGCCTGCTGAAATATCTTGATACCACTCTATATAATATAGTAGTCATATCGAAGAGTGGCACAACAACAGAACCTGCCATAGCATTCCGTATACTCCGCGATCATCTGAGGAGCAAGGTTGGAGAGAAAGGAATGAGATCGCACATAGTTGCTATCACCGACGCTCAGAAGGGTGCGCTTCATAACCTCGCCGTCAGCGAGGGTTATGAGACCTTTGTCATCCCCGATGATGTGGGAGGGAGGTATTCGGTACTGACACCCGTGGGTCTCCTTCCGCTGGCACTGGCCGGTTATGACATTGATGCCTTCGCCCGGGGCATGAGAGATATGGCGCTCTCTATTCGTGAAGGAGATGACACTGCAGAGAATATTGCCGTTACCTATGCCGCAGCCAGGAATACTCTCTATCATAAGGGCTATTCCACCGAGATACTCATAAGCTATGAACCATCACTTGTCTACCTGGCTGAGTGGTGGAAACAATTGTATGGCGAGAGTGAGGGGAAAGAGAGCAAGGGTATCTTTCCGGCATCGGTTACCTTTACCACCGACCTGCACTCAATGGGCCAGTATATTCAGCAGGGAGAGCGTAAACTCTTCGAAACAGTGATCCATGTTGAGGAATCACGTCACGAACTGGTCGTCCCCGGATCATCGGATGACTCTGATGGCATCAGTTTTATTGCCGGCAGGAGCCTTACCGATGTCAATCACAAGGCCGAAGATGGTACACGTATAGCACACATTGACGGCGGCGT
>JAVEYS010000043.1:0-25925 GCA_034003345.1 Bacteroidales bacterium | reverse complement strand
ATGGTTATATATTCTCAATTATACTTACTATACTCAGCATTGCTGCCCTTTCAACCAAGGGCCTGAGCAAGGGGATAGATTTCACCGGTGGCCGTACTTATGTTGTCAGATTTGAACAGCCTGTCAACACCAGCGAGATAGCAGACATGCTTTCAGATGAGCTCGGCAGTGACCCTGTTGTTGTTACATTTGGTTCCGACAACCAGGTCAAGATCAGCACCAAATACAAGGTGGAGGACCCTGCTGCTACTGATGAGGTAAACAGCCTACTGTAAACCGGTCTGAAAGAACTGGTGCCCGGAGTTGACCAGGCTACTTTCATCAATGAATACATTGTCAGCTCGGAGACTGTGGGTCCGACCATCGCCCGCGACCAGGCATCAAAGGCTGTATGGGCAATCCTTCTTGCCCTTGTGGGAATGTTCCTCTATATCTTTATAAGGTTCAGGAAGTGGCAGTATGGACTTGGATCAGTGGTAGCACTGGCACATGACGTGATTATAGTGCTCGGCCTTTATGCAATCCTGCAGGGAGTTATGCCTTTCTCGATGGATATTGACCAGGCATTCATAGCGGCAATCCTTACAGTGGTCGGATATTCACTTAACGATACTGTCGTTATCTTCGACAGGATCAGGGAGTACCTTCCTATATACCGCAAGAGATCTACAAAAGAGGTATATAACCTCGCTCTTAACAGCACCCTTGCCAGAACCCTTAATACCGGTATGGCAACCATCTTTGTACTCATTGTGATTTTCATATTCGGAGGGGAGGTGATCAGAGGATTTATCTTCGCATTGTTGTTCGGTATCGTCTTCGGAACTTATTCGTCATTGTTCGTCTCAACCCCTGTTCTTTATGAAACAACAAAGAAAAAAGGAGCAGACAGCGATGCCCATACGGGGGAAGCCGAAAAGAAAAAGATAGCCGGTTAACGGCATTATACCTGAGGCTGCCGTGAAAAGGCAGCCTCAGTCATTTATTGGAGCACTACGATAATTTATTATTTATCTTTAGTAACTTTGCCAGGCATAAATGTATACCTGAATGGGGACATTGCTCTTTATAAGCGGACAGGAGATAATTATCATTGTGATAGTTATTCTTCTGCTGTTTGGTGCTGACAAGATGCCGGAGATAGCCAGGACTTTTGGCAAGGGAATGCGTGAAGTGAGGAAGGCCACAGACGAGATCAAGAAAGAGTTTGATGAGAGTACACAGGATATCCGGAAGGATATCGATGATGTAACAAACTCTGTGCGGAAAGACATTAACGATGTGTCTGAAAGTGTACGCAAGGATATTGAGGATGCTGCCTCCCCGCTCGCGGATGAGATCAATGACACTGCCCGCGATATTAACACTGAAATCAAATGATCAAGACAACCGGTATTCTCAAGTCATACGGCGATCTGAAGGTGCTCAAGGGCATTGACCTTGAGGTAACGGAGAAGGAGGTGGTTGCCATTGTGGGAGCCAGCGGTGCAGGTAAGACCACACTGCTACAGATCATCGGCACCCTTGACAGACCCGATGCCGGTACTGTTCTCTACAACGGTCAGGATGTGGGTCTCCTCTCACAGCGTGCCCTGGCAGCCTTCAGGAACAGAAACATTGGCTTTGTTTTTCAGTTTCATCAGCTGCTTCCGGAATTCACCGCATTGGAGAACGTTTGTATACCGGCCCTGATAGCTGGCAAGTCGCGTACGGAAGCAGGAGAAAAGGCCACCGAACTGCTGTCATTCCTTGGCATGGGAGACAGGCTGGATCATAAGCCGTCGCAACTATCCGGCGGCGAGCAGCAGCGTGTGGCCGTGGCCAGGGCAATAGTCAACAGTCCGGCACTGATACTGGCCGACGAACCGTCAGGAAACCTCGATACAGAGAATAAGAAGGAACTGCATAACCTCTTCTTCAGACTGCGTGATACCTTCGGCCATACATTCATCATTGTGACGCACGATCCGCAGCTGGCCTCAATGTCAGACAGGACAATCAGGATTAAGGACGGGCTTATCACTTTGTGATAACCTGCATTTTCTTTTTAACCCTGAACCGCCGTTAGAGGGAATCAATGTATCTTTAGATTTCCTTTAGAATTGGACTGTTATTTTAAAACATGAAACACAAATGTTTCCCAAACATAACCGGACTTGCAAGCTTAGCGAAGCGCAACAATGATAAAATCACAAACATGGGTCTTTCCCCCCTTTGCGTGACAAGCTATCCTACCTTATTATTCAAATTTTAGTATGATGAAAATCCTGGTTGTGGAGGATGAAGTCGAATTGCTTATAGCCATCAGCAATTTTCTTTCAAAGGAGAACTATATCTGCGAGCTTGCAGAAAACTATAAAAATGCTGATGAGAAGTTGTCAATATATGAATATGATATTATTCTTATTGACATATCACTGCCGGATGGCAATGGGCTGAAGCTCCTGGATACTGTCAGGAAACACCAGAAGAGGGCAGGGGTGATAATCATCTCTGCCCGGAATTCTCTTGACGATAAGATCATGGGGCTTGATCTTGGTGCTGATGACTATTTGACTAAACCATTCCACCTGACAGAGCTGAACTCCAGGATCAAAGCCCTTCTGAGACGCAAAAAATTTGACGGAACAGAGACTCTTACCTTTAATGAAATATCTGTCAGCACATCAGGCAGATCCGTCACTGTTAACAGCAATCCCATAACCCTGACCAGGAAAGAGTATGATTTGTTGCTCTACTTTATTATCAACAGGGAGCGTGTGCTGACAAAAGAAGCAATTGCCGAACATCTGTGGGAAGACAATATTGATATGGCAGACAGTTTTGACTTTATTTATACGCACCTTAACAATATCCGGAGAAAAATACGTGAAGCAGGAGGTACTGATTACATCAGGACAATTTACGGATCAGGGTATAAATTTTCCGACAGATGAAGTTCCTGACAAAGATAAACCGTAACTATCTCATCCTCTTCTCAGTCATTTTACTGGCAATGGCCATTGCAGGTTATTTTATTATGCATATAATCATCATGAGGGGAGCACGGGAGAAGCTTATTGTCAGGGAAACGCTCGTCAGGCAGCATATGCTTAATACCGGTGAGACACCAAACCTGTTTCCAGAGGTGGAGGTTGAGAAATCAGATACAGAACCTGTCGGAGAGCCATTGTTCAGGGAGGTTACTCTGTTTAATCCCGTTGAGAATGAGAATGAAATATATCTTGAATATTCCGGCAAAATTGAAATAAAAGGGTCATGGTATACTGTGAAGCTCCGCCAGTCAGTATTTGAGAATGAAGATCTGATTCTGATACTTGCACTTACGCTTTTCGTTCTTCTGACTGCTTCGGTCATCATCCCGTATCTTATTTCGAGGAAAATGAACAGGACTGTATGGGCAGATTTTGAGCACAACCTTCATGAGATTGAGGGCTTCAGGCTGGACAGTAACAATAAAATATCACTTGCAGAGTCAGACACAGAAGAGTTTGAGCGGTTAAACAAAGTTATTTATGTGCTTACTGAGAAGCTGAGGTCAGATTATTACGCTCTTAAGGAGTTCACTGAAAATGCCTCACATGAGATTCAAACCCCGCTCTCTGTGGCCCTGATGAATCTGGAAGAGATCATCCAGGAGGACCTGAAGGAGGAGACTTTTCAGAAGGTAACGGCCACGGTAAGCGCCCTTCAACGCCTCTCTGCATTAAACAAGGACCTTATTCTGCTTACGAAAATTGATAACAGACAATTCGAGCCAGACACCATAGTCTCCTTCGGTAATATGGTAAGAAAGAAGGTTGATGAATATTCACTGTTTATTGAAGCGAAAAAGATCAATGTGAAAATTCTGGAGGAACAGGACTTCATGGTCAGGATGAATTCACACCTTGCCGATATTATGATGGGCAACCTGCTTTCGAATGCAGTGAATCATAATTTGACCGGAGGGAAGATAAATATCTCAATAAGTCCCGGATATTTTGAAATATGCAATTCCGGTGAGCCTAACCGGCTTACCAATGAAACGATATTCGATCGTTTTACCAGGGGTACACCCGGATCTTTCGGACTGGGGCTGGCATTGGTAAAGCGAATATGTGAAATGCATGACCTTGATATTGATTATTATAATGGAGAATATCATTGTTTTGCCATTAAACCAGTTTATTAAATAAGGAACCGTGAAGGCAATAATTATTTCAGTTCTGATGCTTTTTACCTGTATGGCTGTAAGTGCCCAGGAGAGAGATCTGGATTATTACATCGGGCAGGCAACAATAAACAGCCCTTTGATCAATAAAGCCAGGAACGACAATAAGATCGTGACCCTTGATCTGCAACAGATCAACCGTATCCTTACAAACCCGGAAATAAACTTTGTTTCCGGCGTCACCCTGGCGCCCATTATCTCTCATGATAACAATACTAATCGTTTTCAGCTGGTATCAGAAGGTGCTACTGATTATACCGGGCATGACCTTGCCCTGACGGACGGGGGGCAATACCAGGCCCTGGTTTCAATAAATCAACCACTGCTGTCAGGGTCTAAATACAAAGCCTATGAAAATAAGGCGGATCTCTCTCAAAGGATTAACAGTAATAAAATTAACCTTACCATCCATGAGCTTGAGCAGATTATAGGTTACCAGTATATTCTTTGTCTGAAGGCCTGGCAACAGGCCATCCACAGTCTTACACTCCTGAATGAGCTCAATAGCCAGGTGACGGTAATGAGAAAGCTGGCAGGCAATGCCGTTTATAAACAGACTGACCTGATGATATTGCAAATTGAAGCTCAGAACTATGAGGCAGAGTACAGAACGAACATGGCTGATTACAGGAGCAGCCTGTATGACCTTAACCTGGTATGCGGAATAGCTGACACCAGCATGGTTGATCTGGCCGACATAAACTTTGTTCTGAAACCAGAGAGTGCGCGGAAGTCAGATTTCCTGATCTCGTATCAGCTTGACAGCCTTAATATCCTGGCTGACCAGACGGTAAACGAACTGAAATACAAACCCCAGGTTGATCTTTTTGCTGACGTCGGATTAAACGCTGCCTATCTGCCCTACCATAAAAGAACCGGGTTAAGCACCGGATTCACTTTGAACTGGAATATCTTTGACGGACACCAGCGTAATATCCAGAGGGAAAAATCTGCCATTGAGCTGCAGACTCTTGAGTATGAGAAGAACAATTTCATGACAATGAATGATTTACACAAAAGAAAGATCCTCGGTCAACTAAATGCAATAGACCAGAGGATCACAGTTGGCGTGAAGCAGGTTGTTGAATATGAAAAGCTTTATGATAGCTATTCAAAAGAGCTGGCCCTGGGAGAAGTCTCAGTAATGGATTTTAAAAATGTGGTTAAAGATATGGCTGTAAAGAAACAGGAGCTCATTCAGCTAAGACTTGAAAAGCAGCTTCTGATCAATTCATTTAATTATTTGAATTACTAAACGAAAACTGATTTATCCCCGATGTTTCTAAAAACAACCGGGCTTGCAAGCCCGGTGGCGCTAAGCACAATAGTAATGAAATCAAAGACGCGGCTGTTATCCCCCTTTGCGGGACAAGCTATCATACCTTATTAATAAACTCAATTATGATGAAAAAACTATTTATCCTGTTTGCCGCAGTTGGTGTTTTTCAACTGCTTTTTTCCTGCAAGAACAGGGTCAATGAAGGTCAGCAACAGATGCCGGTGGTATCTGTCAGGGTGTCGCCGCTGACCAAGGGAGATATTGAAGATGAAATAAGCTTTAACGGTACTTCCGTGTACCTCATGAAGAACCTTGTTGTTTCTCCCATTGCGGGTTATATCACCATGGTAAATGTGAAGTTTGGCGATGAGGTCAGGAAGAACCAGCCTCTCTTTGAGATACAGACCAGGGAGAGCAAAGCTCTCCAGGGAGAGAATGAAAATCAAGCTGATTTCGGTACAGTTGTGATTAAGGCTTCATCAGACGGATTCATTAATAATATGGATGTTAGTGAACCGGGCGGTTATGTTACCGAAGGATTAACACTATGCAGTATATTTAATAATAAAGATCTGATGGTCAGGGTGAACGTGCCGTTCGAGTACAACAAGACCGTGACTGTCGGACGTAATTGCAGGATATATCTGGCTGACAACACTGTCATTCCCGGTGCGGTTTCAAGGATACTGCCTGTTGTTGACGAGGCCAGCCAGACCCAGACAGTGCTCATTAAACCTGTTACAAACAGACCGCTACCGGAGAACCTGAATATGATAATTAAGTTTATCAGTGAGAAACACCGGGATACCTTCCTGGTATCAAAGTCTTCGCTCATGACTGATGAGACCCAGAGTGAATTCTGGATCATGAGAATTGAAGATGACAGCATTGCCGTCAAAATACCGGTTACCACCGGAATTGTGAATGACAGCATTGTGGAGATAGTATCACCGCAGCTGAATCTGCATGACATGATTATTTACGTGGGAGCATACGGATTGCCTGACAGCACTGTAATAGAGATAGTGAATTAAAAATGGAAAAGATCTTCGTCAGATTTAAGACACCTCTGTCGGTTCTGCTTTTTATAATACTTGCAGGCGGGATATTTTCTTACTCAAGAATGAAAACATCCCTGTTCCCTAATGTAACATTTCCAAAGATCAAAATCATTGCTGACAACGGGGAACAGCCTGTCGATAAGATGATGATAGAGGTTACCAGGCCTCTTGAGGAAGCGATAAAGAAGGCTGAACATATCAGTCTCGTGCGTAGTGCCACCACGATGGGAAGCTGTGAGATCTCGGCATACATGGAATGGGGATCAGATATCGATCTTGATAAGCAGCAGGTTGAGTCCCAGATAACGAGAATACGTGGAATGCTGCCTCCGGATATTGAAATCACCGTTGAGAAGATGAATCCCTCAATCTTGCCGGTGATGGGTTACTCCATTGTCTCGGATAAAAAAAGCCAGGTTGAGTTGAAGCTCATGGCTGAATATATTATAAAACCTTATTTGTCAAGAATATCCGGAGTGGCTTCCGTGCAGGTTATCGGAGGCAAGGTCAAGGAGTACAGGATTGTGCCGGATGAGAATAAGCTGCGTCTCCTTAAGATCAGTACAGGGCAACTGCTTGATGCTCTGCAACAGACTGATTTCATAAGATCAAACGGGTATACGGTTGATTATGACAGGCTCTATCTCACAGTGACTGACGCCACACTGAAAAACAGGCAGCAGCTGGAAGAGCTCGTGGTCTTCAATAATGGAATAAGAAAAATCAAGGTCAGCGATCTGGCTACCGTTGCTATCTCCGAACGTAACGAATATGTAAAGATAAAAGCTGACGGTAAAGATGTTCCTTTAATAGCTGTCCTTAAACAGCCGGAGAGCAATCTTATCGAGGTTGCAGATCATGTCTCTGCGAAAGTCAGGGAACTGGAAAAGATACTGCCGCGGGATGTGTCACTGAAGCCTTACTATAACCAGGCAGAATTCGTTCACAGTAGCATCCGGAGCATAATCGATGTTCTATGGGTCGGTTTGCTTCTGGCGATACTTGTGGTGGTGATCTTCCTTCGCTCTTTTAAGGCCAGCGGAGTAATATTGGTTACCATTCCCCTGACCCTGGCTCTGACCTTCATCACTCTCAGCATTCTGGGGTATGACTTTAACATAATGACGATAGGTGGTATTGCAGCTGCCATAGGGCTTATTATTGACGATGCAATAATAGTGATAGAGCAGATTCACCGGACACATGAGGAGTTTCCGGACAGGATGCCGAAAGAACTGGTGGGCAAAGCCATACATTTCCTGTTCCCGGCAATGGTCAGCTCATCGCTGGCAACTATCGTAATTCTTATACCCTTTGAACTGATGTCAGGAATAGCAGGGGCATATTTCAAGATACTCACTGTGACAATGATAATTACCCTTCTGTGTTCATTTATTATTACCTGGATCGGGTTGCCGGTAGTCTATCTGCTCTTCTCACGTGACAGGCCTCTGGTAAATAATTCTGAAATCCATAGAGTCAAAACCCATAAATGGATCGACTATTTCATTTCGCGGCCGTATATCAGCATCATAGCATCTTTGCTTCTTATTCTCAGTATTATTTTAATAATGCCGAGGCTGGCAACCGGATTCCTTCCTGAAATGGATGAAGGCTCCATTGTCCTTGATTATACTACCCCGCCGGGGACGTCACTGGAAGAGACCGACAGGATACTTAGCGAAGTGGATAAGATCATTGAGACCATCCCTGAGGTAAAAACATTCTCAAGACGTACGGGAACGGAGATGGGATTCTTTATCACCGAGCCATACAGCGGCGATTATCTTATTGAACTGTATCAAAACAGGAAAAGGACCACAGCCGAGGTTTCCGATGCTATCAGGCAGAAAGTGGAGAGCGCAATGCCTGCCCTTACTGCTGATTTCGGACAGGTGATCACAGATATGCTGGGTGACCTTATGCAAAGCGTGCAGCCGATTGAGATAAAGATCTTTGGAGACAATCATGAAAGGCTGGAAGAGCTTGCAGCACAGGTTGAAGACAGTGTCAGCCAGGTGCCGGGGACAGCTGATGTTTTTAACGGAATCATCGTGTCAGGTCCGGTGGTAAGCATTACACCCCGTGAAGGGATTCTCAGGCAGTACGGACTGTCGTCATCTGACCTGCAGACCCAGCTGGAAGCCAGGGTGGGAGGGATAGTTGTCGGTTCCATCCCGGAGAAGGAACAGTACACTGATATCAGGCTTATTTATCCGATGAATAATAAAACGCCGGTTGAGATGATGAAGAAAATGATGATAAGCACATCTGCCGGTGATTATCTGCCTCTCAGAAAATTTGCCGACATCTCAATCTTCAGTGGCGTTTCGGAGATACAGCGGGAAAACCTTCAGACTATGGGAGTGGTTACTGCAAGACTAGACAACAGGGATCTCGGCAGCGTCATGAAGGACATACAATCAAAGCTGTCAGGTATCAAACTGCCCCCTTATTATCAGATAGTCTACGGAGGAGCTTATGCAGAACAGCAAAAATCTTTTTCGGAATTGCTTAAGATATTGATCATTAGTGGGATGCTGGTATTTCTTATTGTCCTTTTCATGTTCAGGGACCTGCGGCTCTCAGTGATTGTCATTTTCATAAGCCTGCTGGGCATTGCCGGGGGTGCTGCCGCCCTGTTTGTAACAAATACTCCGCTGAACGTAGGCAGTTATACAGGACTGATAATGATTGTTGGTATCATAGGTGAAAACTCCATTTTCACCATCCAGCAGTTTATGACTGAGTTAAAAAAATCCGATGTCCAGGGTGCACTGGTTTATGCAATCTCTGCACGGCTACGTCCCAAACTCATGACAGCAACCGGTGCGATTGTAGCTCTGACTCCGCTGGCCCTGGGAATAGGCACCGGCGCACAGATGCATCAGCCTCTGGCAATAGCGGTGATAGGCGGTCTGGTGATGGCATTGCCGCTGTTGCTGATTGTTCTCCCCGGAATGCTTAAACTTGCTTTTAAAGGTCAGAAGTTGCCGGTTGATGGATCTGAATATTCCAAACTTTAAAATTGCTTTAGAATCAAGTACCAACTTTACCTGTATAATTAGCTAACTAATAAATACAGTAATTATGAGAACTATGATTTTAATTGCGGCAAGTACATTGATTCTGGCAGTTACCGCGTGCGGCCAGTCGAAAAAGGAGGTGCCTGCCAATGTCACATCGGCTTTCTCGGCAAAATTTTCCAATGTCTCAAAAGTTAAATGGAGCATGGAAAATGATAGTGAGTGGGAAGCGGAATTCAAACTTAACGGTAAAGAGTGTTCAGCCAACTTTGACAATGAAGGCATCTGGATGGAAACGGAATATGAAGTCTCTGTCAAAGACATACCGGCAGCAGTCAAAGCTACTCTTGATAAGGAATCCGCCGGGTACAAAATAGAAGAATCCGGTATTACTGAAACTGCTGAAGGAAAGGTATATGAGTTTGTAATCAGCAAGGGTGAGACTGAAACAGAACTTCTGATTGATAGTGACGGAAATCTTAAAAATAAGGAGCAGATAAAGGAAGAGGACGAAAAGTAGGAAGAGTAACATTCCGTCCAGGGAGGGCCGTTATGTGATGTTTCATAAAACGGCCTTTTTTCATTGGCGGCCGGCACCACTTTTGAAGCATATTTACTTAATTTTGACCTGCCGGAAAAATGAGAGATGAAGCACTTATATTTCAAAAAACAAAGCGGTCTTGTGGGCCCGGCCTAGCAAAGGGCAGCTGTGAGAAAATCAAAAACCGGGGTGTTCCGACATACCATGTCAGTCAAATATTATTATGACAAGACTTAAAAAGGAGGAGCTGAGGGACTTACTGGATGCCAGAGTCGATCTGTACAACAGACCCGAATTTATCGGGCTTGACCCCATAAGCATTCCCCATCGTTTCACCGCCAGGGAGGATATCGAGACATCCGGATTTCTTGCAGCTACCATCGCCTGGGGCAATCGCGTGGCTATCCTCAGGAGTGCCGGCCGTATGATGGACATAATGGGCAATACCCCGTATGATTTTATCATCAACCATAAGGAGAGTGACCTTAAAGGTATTGAGGGCGCGATGCACCGTACCTTCAACGCTGAGGATTTCATCTATTTTATCGAAGCCCTGAAATATATATACCTTGAAAAGGGAGGCATGGAGCCTCTCTTTGCCCGGTATCAGACGGGCGATTCCCTGCAGCCTGCCATCCATGAGTTCAGGAAGATATTTTTTGAGCTGCCTCACAACGGCAGGACAGAGAGGCATGTCTCCGATCCGTTCAAGGGCTCTGCTGCCAAGAAGATAAATATGTTCCTCAGATGGATGATACGGAGAGACGACAGGGGTGTCGATTTCGGGCTATGGCAGTCAATACCTCCGTCAGTGTTATCTTGTCCTCTCGACGTTCATGCAGGTAATGTGGCAAGGAAGCTGGGACTGCTGACCCGCAAACAGAATGATGCAAAAGCCGTGGCTGAACTTGATATGAAGCTGCGTGCTCTTGATCCGGCTGACCCTGTCAAATACGACTTTGCACTGTTTGGCCTGGGCGTATCTGAACGATTCAGTTAAAAAACCACCCCTGCCCGGGATAAGGAGTCCCCTGCATCCTGTGATACATTATAATGTTGATGTCAGATCCCAGATACCTGCTGATCTTTCAAGCTCAATGAGAGAGGCTGTATAATCAAACAGGGCATTAATATAATTTAACTGAAGTTCGGTATAAGTACGCCGGGCATTCAACACATCAACCAATCCGCTTTCACCATGCTGGTAGGAATAGATACGTCCCTGCAGTATCTCTTCAGCATCATTGACCAACCCGAAGTTATAGCATTCAATCTTCCTGTTTTGAGCAATGAAATTATTGTATGCCTTGATGACCTCGGTTCTTATTTGAAGCTCTGTCTCCTCGTAGGCCGTAATGCTCTGTTGTACTGCAAGATTGGCAGCATGCAGGGATCCTCTGTTTATGCCTGAGAATTTCAGGGGAAAGGAGATGCCGGCACTAAGGCCATTGTAGGCAGGCGCCGGTGCTATTTCATTTTCTACTATAGAATTATATGAATACCCGGCATCAAGACTCAATTCAAATCCCCGATTGGCCTTCATCAGCTTCATATATTTCTCAGATACCTCTCTGTTCTTAATAGCAGCCATCAGCTCCGCTCTGTTTTCAATGGCACTGTTAACCAGCGAATTAATGTCGAAGCTGTACTCCCGGACCGGGAAGCTGTCAGATGGATTTTCCAGCTTGTCAGCGTTACTGGTTCCTTTAAACAACATCAGTTGCAGGCAGGCATTTTGCATATCTGCATGGCTCTGATCAACTTCAGTCTGCTGCGACCTTGCCTCAAGGGATGATTGTAAGGCATCAAGAGCTGTTACTTCACCCTTACTGTACCTGAGACTGTCTGCCCTGGCTAATTCCGATAACTGTTTCTGGCTCTCTCTCTGGAGAAGATATATTTTTTCTCTTTTCAATGCTTCATAATATACTATGGCAGCATCGGCTCTGAGGTTCTGAAAATATGCCTCAAGCATGAGGCCGGAGAGTTCATACTGTGACCTGGCCAGGTTGATGCCTGCCCTTCTGCTGTTGGCAAGGTTCACCGGGTAACTGACTCCGCTCTCAACTGACTGCCCCATACGGAGACTCCTGTCTTCATTGTTTGAATATGCAACAGATACCTCTGCATCGTGAATGGCTTTGGAAGATTTGAATTCTGCCTCTGCAATACTTACATTGAACTGCTCGGCAATATATCCAAGGTTACCTTTTATGACCCCGGAAAGAAAATCTGATAATGTGATAGCATTTTCCGTATCGCTTATCTCCGGCTGGCAATATGTCATGCGCCCGATTGAAGCAAGCAGTATAAAGCATAAGATTATAAACTTTTTCATTCTTTCTCTAATTTGTTCAGAATCTCTCTGATTTACTTTTCTTTAAATGGTTCCTCTCAAGCATATAATAGAGTGCCGGAAGGACCGTCAATGTAAAGATGGTGCCAAAGATGAGGCCATAGACTATTACTGTGGCCAGAGGTCTTTGTACATCTGAACCGATGTTGGTTGACAGCGAGGCAGGCACCAGGCCAAGAATTGCAACAGCGGATGTCATGAGAATCTGCCGGAAACGATGAGTTGCCCCTTTTATCACTGACTCTTTTAGTTCTTCTCCTCTGCTTCTCAGATGGTTAATGTGAGATATCATTAACACGCCGTTCATTGTAAATATCCCGAATAGTGCGATGAAGCCCACTGCCGATGATACGTTGAATGTCATCCCTGACAGATTCAGTGCGATCATTCCGCCAAATACCGGTAGAGGTAAGATGGCCATCTGCAGCCAGGCCTGTCTGAAGTTGCCTAAGCTCCAGAATAGTAATATAAACATCAGGGCAAGAGAAAGCGGCACGATCAGGATGAGACGTTTGAATGCTCTCTTCTGATTATCAAACTGTCCGCTCCACTTTAGCAGGAAACTGTCATGGTTATAGGTTACATTCTTTTTTATAGCCTCATCAGCCTCTTTGAAGAATGAAGAGATATCGCGGTGGCGCATATTTATTCTTACGGTAAGGAACCGGCTGTTCTCCTCACGATTGATAATTCCCGGACCGGTTGTTGTTGTTATTTCTGCAATCTGAGACAAGGGGATCTTTGCGCCAGTAGCCGTTGTAAGCAGCAGGGAGCCTATCTTCTCCGGCGTCTCCCTGGACTGTTCATTATATCTGCAGATGACATCATAAACCTTATTCCCCATAAACACCTGCGAGATCGCTTTGCCGGCGATAGCAACCTCTATCAGTTCTGACACGTCAGATACATTCAGTCCGTACAATGCAATCTTATCACGATCAGCCTGTATAAGCAGCTGAGGCAGCGGAGGCTCCTGCTCAATGCTTACATCACCTGCCCCTTTGATACGAGATACCGTTGAGACTATCTCCCCGGCAATCCTCCTGGCTTCATCCTGATCTTCACCAAAGATCTTTACTGCCAGATCACTGTGGGATCCTGCGATCTGATCCATTACCATATCAATGATAGGCTGAGAGAAACCAACACTGTAGCCTGGCAGTCCGGCAAGATCTTCTGACAGTTCATTAATAAGATCGCTCTTTCTTTTTCCTCTCTTCCACTCCTTGTAGGGGATAAGACCCACCCCGCATTCGGCATGTGAGGTGGAGAAAGGGTCAGCGCCCTGGTCATCTCTCCCTACCTGTGTCATTACATATTCAACCTCCTCATATTTCATCACATGCTGCCTCAGGGTGTCAGCCATGGATTTTGCTTTTTCCAGCGTAACGCCCGGAGGGAACTGGACCTGCAGCCATAGGGAACCCTCATCAAGAGTAGGCAGAAAATCCTTCCCTACAGTGAATGACAATATTATTGTTGTTATTACAACCAGAATTAATGGCATGAATACTTTCTTTGGCCGCTCAATCAGCTTCTCCGTAAATCTCCTGTAAAGAACAGTCAGCTTTTCAAGCCATCTGTTTTTGTACACCTTCTGCGGTTTCCTGAAAATGATAAAGGCAAGCCCCGGGATCAGCAACAGAGCCACAGCAAGTGCTCCAAGTATTGCAAAACCTACAGTATAAGCCATTGGTGAGAACATCTTCTTCTCAATCCTCTCGAAGGTAAAGAGAGGCAGGTATGCCATAATAATAATGAGCATTGAGAAAAAGATGGGCTTGCCCATTTCAACACATCGTTTCACAATGTTCTCAGGCTGCAATTCGGCCTGTGGATCTTCTTCACGCTTTCGGAGGATTGTTTCAAGCATTACGATAGAACCTTCCACAATGATCCCGAAGTCAATTGCGCCGAGAGAGAGCAGGTTAGCCTGTATGTTGGTAAAATGCATTAATATGAATGCAATAAGTAACGACAGAGGTATTGTGACGGCAATAACCAGGGCACTGCGCCAGCTTCCGAGGAATATTATAAGAATACCTATAACCAAAAAGACTCCGAAAAGCAGAGTGTGCGATACAGTATGAATGGTGGCGTTAACAAGTTGTGTTCTGTCAAGAAAGACATGGATCTTTACATCTTCCGGAAGTATTTGGTCATTTAATTCATTGATCGCCTTGTGAACATCAACGAGCACCTTCGACGGGTTCTCATAACGAAGAAGTTGCACTATCCCTTGCACACTCTCGCTGTAGTCTCTCTCCCTGTCGGAATATCCGAACACTCCCTTGCGTTCAAAATTGCCATACTTAAGTGTCCCCAGATCACTTATATATACCGGCATGCCATCAGAAGTCTTTACTACGATCTTCCCCAGGTCATCAAGGTCTTTGATTAATCCTACGCCTCTGATTATATACGTAAGATCTCCCCGGTCAATCATGCTACCCCCGGCATTGGAATTATTCTTATTGATGCTTTCCGTTACAGCACTCAGAGGGATGTCAAATTTCTCAAGCTTGCCCGGGTCAATTTCAATCTGGTACTGAGTAGTTATGCCCCCGAAATTCTGTACATCTGCCACACCTGTTACCTGCTTAAGCCTTGGGATGATGACCCATTTCTGCATATCTGTCAGCTCTCTCAAGGTGTAACTGGAGCTTTCGATAATATACCTGCACACCTCCCCGGTAGGTGAAGTGAGAGGATTAAGTTCGGGAACAGCGCCGAAGGGAAGTCCGATGCCGTTGATTCGTTCCTGCACTCTCTGCCGTGCCCAATAGTCGTCTATACCATCCTCGAACACCAGCAGGATAGCAGAGATGCCGAAAAGGTTCTTACTCCTCATGGTCTGCAGTCCTGGCATACCGTTCAGATCACGCTCAAGCGGAATAGTTATCTGCTGTTCAATCTCTTCTGCAGCCAGGCCGGGGACCTGGGTCACTACCTGCACTGTCACATCTGCTATATCTGGATAGGCATCAAGAGGTAGCTGGAACCATGAATAGACGCCAATTGCTGCAACAAGTAAAAAACATGTTGCTATCAACACCCTGCGGTGAATAAATAACCGAAATAATTTTTCCATGGGGATTTTTTTTAATGCAGATAGATAGCTCCTTCGGTGACTATGGTCTGCCCGGGCTCAAGACCTGAATTGACAATCAGCTTTTTATCCGGTATGGAAGTCACGGTCACCTCTCTTTTGATATACAGGTCGGGCCCTTCCTTGACATAGAGGTAAGACTTGTCGAAATCCTGCAGAACAGAGCTCCCCGGTATAATCATTACCTCAGGCAGATTATGATAAAACCGCACAGTGACGAACATGCCGGACTTTAAAAAATGATCTGCATTCTCACATTCAATGTAGACTTCGACTGATCGGGTCTGTTCATTCATCATATTTCCGATATAGTCTACTGACCCCATGACAGGTTCACCGGGATTGCCCTCGGTGAATATTTTAACCTCATCAAGAGGGCCAATTGTTCCAAGGTCTTTTTCCTTAACCCGTGCCACTATCCAGACATTATCCAGATCTGCAATAGTGGTTACCGGATCAGAATCGGATTTCAGGTATTGTCCTACTATCAGATTGTCTACAACAATCTCACCGCGGATAGGTGATCTGATAATAAGAGGCTGCCCCAGGTCTGCATCAGCAGGATTGATATTGTAGATCTTTAAAATGGCGGCAGCTTTCTCCAGTTCTTTATCACACAGATCAAACTGAAGCCTGGCCTCTTCATAATCCTTCCCCGAGCCAACCCCCGAATCGTACAGATCCTTTTTGCGCCGGTAGTTCTTATCTGCCAGCTCTCTCTCGTGAAGAGCCTGCAGATACATTCTTAACGACTCGAGGTAATCCGATGAACTAACCTCAAACAAAGGAGTCCCTTTGTTTACTTTTTGCCCGAGCTTAATAAAAGACCTCTCGATCCTTCCTTCAAAGGGAGTGGAGATCTCTGCCAGATGGCCTGACAGAGGTTTGACAACTCCTGAAGTAGTAAATTCCACAAGATATTCACGTGGGTTAACAGTTTGCATTTTAAGCTTTGTACAAACCGGTGAGGATTCTGTAATGAAGACTGAGTCGCCTCTGACCAGAATACGACATGACTCCGCAGATGCCGCATCGCCATGGATGCGGTTACGGGATTTAACCTTGCTTCTGTTGTCAGGATTGTTAGCATCAGAATTGCTGTTGCCTGTGTTGTTACAGGAAGCAAAAAGGACCATCAGGATAAAAAGGATAATTTTCTGCATAATACAAGGGATAATGCTCAATAATTTATTTAACCTGGAGCTTCTCAGCTTTTGGTAAAAACGTTAAGAATTTTGGAAAAAAAAGATGATTGATTAACTGAGCATCGCGTCTGGGGGTCCCCTTAACAGTACAGTAGTCCGGTCATTTCTAAACCTTGTACAGATTGTCTCTGAAAAAAACAACCTTACTGATGCAAACAGCACTATTGAAATCAGTGCCAGGCTCACAAGTGTATTATTAACCAGGTTGTTTGCCATAATCACCAGTATATAGCCATTACTGGTATGACTGTGCATCGGTTTTCCATCCTCTCCGTGTTTGAATGGATGGGAATGGACAATTATTTCGCTGTTGTATAAGTGGATATGCTCGAAAAATGTATTGCTACAGAAGACTCCAAGGAAGAGTATAAGTAGGAAGTATCCGGATATTTTTTGAGCACTGTTTTTCAACCTTGCACTAATTGACCTGTTGAAGTTTCCAAATGTAAATAATTAAATTATATTAACATTATTGACCTGTTAATCACGTGTGGAATTACGTTTTTTTAACAACAGTTCGTATAGTAGAATGGCAAACGGTTTTTTCAGGTTCAAGCAGTTCGCAATCCGCCAGGAGCATGCTGCCTTCAGGGTAACCACTGACAGCGTGTTGCCTGGGGCGTGGGCCGGTTTTGAAGGTGTACAGGTTGTGCTGGATGCCGGCACCGGCACCGGCACCGGCATACTGGCTCTTATGGCGGCACAGCGGAACGATGCACAGATTGTGGTGGCAGATACCTTCCTCAGTGCTGTTATGTTTTCCTGGTGCACAATCAGGTAATATGGCCGAGAAGCTGGGACCGCTGTCCCGCAAACAGAATGATGCAAAGCTGTTTCCGAACTGAATGACCCCCTCCGTGCTCTTGACCCGGCCGACCTGTCAAATACGACTTCGCACTCTTCGGACTGGGCGTATCTGAACGATTCTGAGCACTTTTAATTTATTATCGTAAATATTCCCTTGTTCTTGTCAACGCCGTGTCGGTCCCAAGTACATATAGGACATTGCCGGTTCTGAGATAGGTCTCTCCGTGCGGGATAAAAACATTATTGCTGCTTCTGGCCATGATCAGGATTACATCCCTGTGAAAAGCTATTTCTTTCACCTTTCTTCCATCTAAAGACGGATTTGTGACTGTAATCTCTTCCAGGGTGAAGTTCTCAAATGTCTCGATTAATGCATGATAAGTAGCAGGTCTCAGAATTAGTGATTCAATTGTTGTTGCCATCACCCTGGTTGCATCAACGGTCTCTACGTCCAGTTTTCTGAGTTGTCGTTCAATGCCTGACTTATTAGCCAATGAAATTATTCTGTCATGGTTGAGCTCTTTTCTTAATAACTCGCAGATGGTTATATTCATTTCTGCGGATCCGGTATCCACAATAACATAGTTCGAATTTGTCAATTGTACCGTCGTGTATGTCGCCGGATCCAGACCATCAGAAAGAATTGCCTTTAGTCCCCTGGAAGAAAGCGCCTTAAACCTCTCTTCATTATTCTCAACAATTACTGAAGACTTTCCCTGCATGTTCAGTCTCCTGGCCAGCAATACACCCTTACTACTGCCACCTACAATAATTGTCGTCCCCATAGGGTATTTTTCATGAGGTTTTATTGAATTATACAATAGCGGCCCGAGGAAGCATGTGATAATAGCCATTAAGACAAAACTCGCATTGATGCCGGGTGAAATAATTCCAAGGTTAAGGCCGATAGCTGAAGCTGCAATAATAAGACTCAGGCGTGAAGAGAGAAGAAAACCTCCCGAGAGTGCCATCCTGAGGCCAAACTGCCTGACAAGAATCAGGGATGGTATTACTTTGATTGCAAACAGTAAAAGAAACAGTGCTGCGAGGAAAGGTATCAGGGTCATCTCAAACTCCTTTAAGGAAGCAGGGTCAAATTTCACTCCGACCATAATGAAAAATATCGGAATAAAAAATCCATAACCCAGGCCATCGAGCTTTAATAACAGGAGCGACCTTCCTTTATGGAGAAACAAAGAAAGCAGCATACCACACAGGAAAGCACCAAGAAGGATCGCTTCAGTACTTATAAACTGGCTTATAACCACAAAAACAAGTAACAGGAAAATTGAACCACGGATACTTAACTGTGAGACAGCATGTGATAACTGGAATGATATCTTTTTAAGCAAAGGCCATTTCCTGAACCTGTTGCCAACTCTGTATAACAAGTAGAATAACAGGAACAGTAATAGAAGATAGGTAATTTCAATCCTGAAGCCGTTAGTGATGATAAAAGCCGTAAAAGTAAACAGTATGATACTCAGAATGTCTGCCACAGCCGCAGAGATGATCAGTGTCTGACCATACGACGTGAGCGACTCGCCACGGTTTTTCAGCACAGGAAACACAATGCTGACGGAAGTGGTTACCATTATCAGAGAGAAGTACCAGTAATTATTGATATATACTATCCGGGAAAGCAATATGGCACTGCCGTAAGCAAGGGCGAGCGTAATCAGGAATATCAGGATGGCAGTTAATACCGGATTTTTTGTGATGTTAAGCCTGCCGGATCTCTTTTTTGGGAACGAGTAAATCACCTGATCCATGTCTATTTCAAGTCCACCAAGAAACATCAGGAAAATAAAACCGGTAAGGCCAAGGAATTCGAGGATTTTAAGACTTTCAGGATTGATACTTATCAATAAATACTTTCCGGCGAAATATCCTGCAAGAATCTCAACTATTACAGATGGTATTCTCTTAATACGCAGTACTGTCAATAGCATTGGAATAAGCCACGCAAGGCCTATCACAATCATTAAAGGAAGGTAGTCAAAATCTAATGAGATGCTAAGGAAACGTAACATTGTATACAATCCTTTGTGTATAAATGTAAAATAATTATTCCATAGCCGCTGCAAGCTTCAGTAATCAATTTATCTGCCCCGTCTTCATATAGTCCCTGCTTATGACCTCTTATTCTAAATCTTACCTGGCATAAACTCCTGTGGTACTTTGTTTTCTTATTTTTGCATATTAAAACAGAGGCTCAAGAGGTTCCGGGAATCGTAAAAGATATTTATCAGGAATACGGTGATGGCAAATAACTACTTTGAATTCAAACAGTTCACAATCCACCAGGAGCATGCTGCTTTCAGGGTAACCACTGACAGCGTGTTGCTTGGGGCGTGGGCAGGTTTTGAAGGGGTAAAGGCTGTGCTGGATGCCGGCACCGGCACCGGCATCCTGGCTCTTATGGCGGCACAGAGGAGCGAGGCACGGATTGTGGCAGTAGAGCCTGACAATGACTCGTTTAAGCAGGCCCTGACCAACATTGCCAGCAGTCCGTGGCATGAGAGAATCACTCTGGTCAACGGTACGCTGCAGGGTTACTCTCCTGAGCAACCATTGCGTTTTGACACGATCATAACCAACCCGCCATTCTTCAATGACTCCCTGCCCAATAGTGATGCCCGCAGGGCAGCAACACGCCACTCACTTACACTTACTCACAGTGAGCTCATTGAGGCTGCACAGCGGCTGCTGGTTCCCGGGGGCACCCTGCAGCTGGTACTGCCTGTAACAGAGGCACAACTGTTTGAAGGTATGGCCTCCACTGCCGGGTTTTTCTGCCACCGGAGGCTAAGAGTCAGACCCACACCGTTGCTGCCACCGGCAAGGGTGCTGATGTCTCTTTCCTGCAATGATGGTTGGTGTGAGGATTCGGAGATGGTAATAGAAAAAGGAGGGAGACATATCTACTCCGAAGAGTATGTCTCCCTCACAAAAGATTTCTATCTTAAATTCTGACAGTCTATTTGATCATGGACTCAACCGGCAGCCCGTACTCTTCTTCCATCTTTATGCCGTTGCGTTCCAGTTCGTCGAGGATGGGATTATAGATCTCAGGTAGCACAGGACGATAAACACCGTGCAGGGTGATCTTTCCTGTCAGTATCATTTTCACTGCCATGGCTGCGGGAAGGGCGACTGTTCTGGCGATGGAGGTGTTGGTAGCCGGGGTGCCGAAATCGAGCATCCTGGAGCTTATAACCTCTCTCTTGCCGTCGTGGTAAGTGGCAAGGAAGAGGTGTTGCATGATAACCATGTCACGTTCGTTGTCACCGAGCCACATCAGCTTGATCATCAGGTCAGAGGTGATCTCGTAGGGTGAAGTCACTGCATATCCCATCTCCTTGTCGCTGAAGAGACCAAGCCATTCGAAGGCTTCCAGCGCCTTGTCAGTGGCATCAAGCCCCTGCTTCTCCTTTAGCTCTTTCTTAAGATCCTTGCCTGGCACTCCTGCTCTCTCTGCAACAAACTGCCTGAATGTCTTGCCGGTATAGTCATGGTCACCGTCATCAATCAGACCTATAGCCTTCATCAGGTCAAGTGTCTCGCACCACCCCTTGAAGCGGAATGTGCCCCTGTACATCGTACTGATGCCTTTCAGACCGTAGATATCCACATAGCTGACAGAGTCACGGTTCGGATAAACCTCCATCTCACCAACGCCGGGGAAGAAATGTGAGAACCGGGCCTTGAACAGGTTGATCGGCTCAACAGTGACAGTGTTTCCGTGCTTCAGGTATGTAGCTCCGTTGCGGCTGGCAAGGACGACACCCTTCGGGCTCCATGAGAATTTATACCCCAGGGGGTTGTTTGCATCTTCCGGAGCGGGGAGAGCACCGCAGAGCGAATAGAACTCATCAATCTTGCCGCCTCTCTTCCGAACATTATCAATGATGCGCATGGCAGACATATGGTCAATGCCCGGATCAAGTCCTGCCTCATTAAGGAGGATCACACCGGCTTTTACAGCTTCATCATGTAGGGCCTGCATGGCAGGCGACACGTATGATGTGGTCACCAGGGGCTTTCTGTGCTTCAGACAAAGCCTGGCCACGTCAACATGGTATCTGTATGGCAGCAGGCTGACTGTCAGATCGTTCTTGCTGACAATGGATGAAAGGGCATCCATGTCTTCTGTTACCCATGCCAGAGATCTGCCGTTCCGGTGTCCGCCAAGCAGCTTGTCTGCCTTCTCTTTTGTCCTGGTGGCAATAGTAACCTCAAAACCCTCTCCAAGCAGGTACTCAACCATTGGTTTTGATACCAGGCCGGCACCGAGAATAAGTACTTTTTTCATCATAATAAGTTTTGATTATTAAGGTATGACAGAACACCCATGTTCTTTGTTTTTCATATTCTTGTTAAACCTCGCTGAGCTTGCAGGCTCAGTTGTGTTTCTATCTACAAGGGTGTTTCCTGTTTTATTTTTTTACTGATTGTTTTTATCCGATCCTCTAAGGCTGATCTTCACTGAAAGATCTCAAGACAAATGTAAAAAAACTCTTCCGGACTATTTATGATAAAAGTTATACTTAAGTTGCTAGAGATTTTTAATTTTGTTTCACCCTTCCTTTAAAAAAGGCCGGTAGTGTAAATGTCTCAGATACAAAAATATGCAGAAACACCGCTGATGAAGCAGTACTATGCCGTCAAGGCCAAGCACCCTGACGCCATACTACTGTTCAGAGTTGGTGACTTCTACGAGACCTTTGGAGAGGATGCCATACATGCCTCCGAGATATTGGGTATAACCCTCACACGCCGTGCCAACGGTTCCGCAAGCTTCGTTGAGCTTGCCGGTTTCCCTTATCATGCCCTTGATACCTACCTGCCGAAGCTTGTCAGGGCAGGTCAGCGGGTGGCAATCTGCGAACAGCTTGAAGATCCGAAGCTGACGAAGAAGATTGTTAAGAGAGGCATCACTGAACTGATCACTCCGGGCGTCTCCTTCAGTGATAATGTGCTGAATCATAAGGAGAACAATTTCCTTGCAGCAATACATATAGACAAGCAGGCGGTGGGGGTAGCCCTGCTTGATGTCTCTACCGGAGAGTTCTTCGTGACTGAAGGAGATACGCCTCATGTTGAGCAGATACTGAATAACTTCCAGCCCCATGAGGTGCTCTTTGAGAAGAGGAAGACAGAGCTCTTTCGCGAGAGGTTTGGGAGCAGGTTTTATACATACAAGCTGGACGACTGGATCTTCACACCGGAGACGGCTAATGACAGGCTTCTGAAGCAGTTCGGCACCTCTTCCCTGAAAGGGTTTGGTGTTCAGGGTATACCAAATGGGGTAATCGCTGCCGGAGCCATCCTCTATTACCTTGACATGACACGCCATGAGAACCTCGGTCACATCAACCGCCTGTCGCGCATCGAGGAGGAGAAGTATGTATGGCTTGACCGGTTCACTGTCCGCAACCTTGAGCTTTTTCATTCGCCATACGAGGGAGCGAAGACCCTGATAGATATTGTTGACCGAACCATCTCACCGATGGGAGGACGTATGATGAGACGCTGGATATCCCTTCCTCTGAAGGATCCCGAGGTGCTCAATACCAGGCTTGATATTGTTGAGTTTCTTATGAACAACAACGAGGTCAGGGAGACCATGGAAGGATATACAAGGGAGGTTGGTGATCTGGAGAGGCTCCTCAGCAAGGTGGCAGTGGGCAGGGTGACACCACGTGAGGTGGCGCAGATCAGACGGGCGCTGATGGCTATTGGTGAACTGAAGAAGCTGTGTGCCGGCAGCGGTTGCCAGCCACTGGTATCCATGGCATCAGGACTTGACCCCTGTCCCGAGCTGGATGAACACATAGGGCATACCCTGGCACCTGATCCGCCGGCAGCCATCAACAAGGGGCATGTCATAGCCGAGGGTATCTCAGATGAGCTTGACGAGCTCCGAAGGATCTATTACGGTGGTAAGGATTACCTCAACGACCTGCAGCAGAGAGAGAGCATACGTACCGGCATCAGCTCGCTGAAGATAAGCTACAATAATGTCTTCGGTTATTACATCGAGGTACGCAATACCCATAAGGATAAGGTGCCGCCGGACTGGATACGCAAACAGACACTGGTGAGCGCCGAGAGGTACATCACCGAAGAGCTGAAGGAGTATGAGAGCAAGATACTGGGAGCCGGAGAAAAGATACTGGCTCTTGAGACAACGCTGTTCAATGACCTGGTGGGGTCACTGACACCCTACATCACCCTCATGCAGGCTGATGCTGCTGCCATAGGGAGGCTCGATTGCCTGAGGTCGTTCGCTGTTGTCTCCGGTGAGTACGGATACACCAGGCCTCTTCTTGATGACAGCCTTGTGCTTGATATCAGGGATGGCCGTCATCCTGTCATAGAGAGGCAACTGCCGCCTGATGACCCATATGTGCCTAACGATGTCTGGCTTGATAATGACGAACAGCAGGTGATCATTCTCACCGGTCCCAACATGTCAGGTAAGTCAGCCCTGCTCAGACAGACGGCCCTGATAGTTATAATGGCACAGACAGGGTGCTTTGTCCCTGCCAGGGAGGCACGCATAGGTATCGTAGACAAGATCTTTACCAGGGTAGGAGCATCAGATAATCTCTCGCTTGGCGAATCAACCTTCATGGTTGAGATGAATGAGGCCGCAAGCATACTCAATAACCTCTCCGACCGCAGTCTCATACTTCTTGACGAGATAGGCCGCGGAACGAGCACCTATGATGGCATATCCATTGCCTGGGCTATGGTCGAGTATATCCACGAGAGCCGTCACCGGGCAAAGACACTCTTTGCCACCCATTATCATGAGCTCAATGAGATGGAGAACACCTTTGCACGGGTGAAGAACTTCAACGTCTCAATCAGGGAGCTTGACAACAGGGTGATCTTCCTCCGTAAGCTGAAGAGGGGCGGTAGCGAACATAGCTTTGGGATACATGTGGCACGAATGGCAGGTATGCCTAAGAGCGTGGTAGGCAGGGCTGATGAGATACTGAAGATGCTTGAGGAGGGCAGGGGAGGGCAGAGCCTGGGTAAGCCTGTTGATGAGCTGGCGGTACACCGTGAGGGGTACCAGCTGAGCATCTACCAGCTTGATGACCCTGTGCTGAAACAGATCCGTGATGAACTGATTGGCCTTGATCTTGACAACCTGACACCCATGGAGGCACTGAATAAATTGTACAACATCCGGAAATTAATGAAGTAAGAGGCGTCGGTTATATTTTTTAACTCATGAGTGTGCAGTCATATAATAGTAATAAGATCGTTACATGCAGGTTACCCTTCTTAGCGGGGGGCAAGCTATCTTACCTTAAAAATCATTTGTTTTTTTGATGAAAAAAATATTAAATTTGCAGTCACAATTGCGGGAATAGCTCAGTTGGTAGAGCACGACCTTGCCAAGGTCGGGGTCGCGAGTTCGAGTCTCGTTTCCCGCTCAGGAGAATAGAGGAAGCATCTGCTTCCTTTTTTCGTTTTGAGACATGGGCCATTGGCGTTAACATTCGGGTCTCATTTCCTGCTCAGAATAACCAAGGAAGCATGAGCTTCCTTTTTTGATTAAAGATACTGGTCGCAGACATCTGCATAAGAGCCCGGCCTGCTCAAAGATCATCGGGAAACAGATACTGCCTTTTTTGAGGTTATACATGACGTAACCATCAGTATGGTTGTCGGATAAAAGAAAGAAACACCCTGTGAGGTGTTTCTTTCTTAGCGTCGGCACCGTGAAGATGCCGTTGTATATTGAGTTTAATCAATGCTATTTAACAGGACCCCAGTCTATCAGTACCCCGTCCCTGAAGTAGAGGTATTTTTTTGAGTAGATCCACTCTTCCTCCACGCTCTGATCAACATACATACGGTTTATCTGTTTGGGCTTCCCCCAGCTGTCATATGCCATGTCAGAGCTGACGCCCTTCCATACCTTGTGCTGGTAGAGACGTTTGCCGATGTCAGTCCCGTACCTGTTAACCAGCTCGTCGTACCTGTCAACCGGGATATATTCCTGCTGCACCTCCTCCTGCTGCCATGCCGGAGCTGCCTGTTCCTGCAGTTCCTGATCCTGAATTTCCGTTTCCTCTGCCGGCTCTGCGACTGAGACAACTGGCAGAGCTGCTGTCAGCCTGTCTGACCTGATGTATCCTTCAACCTCATCTAACTGCACGAGGGTAAAGACACTGTCCGCCTTTATGACTTCAACCACAGTACCCTCAGGTACGATCTGTATGACAGAGGTAAGGTCATCCTTATCTCCGAAAAGTCTTTCTGCACCCTTGGTAGCCAGCTTCTGAAGGTCCTGTGCAGTTAATG
>JAVEYS010000042.1:0-26056 GCA_034003345.1 Bacteroidales bacterium | reverse complement strand
GGTCATTATTGTAAGAAACAACAGCAGCACATAGATGATGCCCATAAGGCTGCAATCAGTCACCAGAAGGCATGACAGAGGAAGGATAAGCGACGCAACAGCAGACAGAGCCAGCCTGCTGATTTGGGGCCACTCATTCATCATCCTGCAGGCTATCATGAACAACATCACCGGTACCGTCAGCAGAAGCATGACAGAGACGAATCCTGCCAGACTCATAAAGCTCATATCAAGTATCTTGAAAGCCTCAAAGCTGATCGCCGAGCTAAGCACCAGATCGCGGAAGTATGCTTCCACCGTAAGGAAAGATGCAAATCCCAGTGCGATGACTGTTGCAGGTAGCGCCAGATTCCATACTCCATTGCCATTCCATGGTATCTTAAATACCCCCCTGCTGAAACTGATCTTCATTCCTGAAACGATGAGCAATCCCAGTAATATGGCATGACCCACTGAAGGCAGTAAACGGCCTGATGACCAGAGAAACGGGGAGAAGAGCTCCGTTGACCTCACTGACGGAGGCAAGCCGATGAGCAGGATTAAAAAATAGATCACCACAAACAGACCCAATGCCAGCGGTATGATAACTGTTCCCCTGCTCTTAAGGTTGATGCTCCCGGCAGCCAGTGTAACCAACCTGATAAGGAGAAACAAGGATACTATCCATAGCAGGATAGGAATAATTATAAAAACTGTATTAGGCTTTTTGTCAGGGAAGATGAGTCCGAAGTGAAACTCATTCTCGGATCCCATGATATGAAATATTGAAGCCTTCTCATTAAAAGTGATTGTTGTTGCCCCGGGGAGCCAGAATGATTTGGGAAATCTCGTTTGCAAAAGATTATTTACAATGGGGTATTGGTTGTAAACCTTTATCAATGCAAGCATTGAGTACCCGGGGAACTCCCTGTGAACAGGAACGAACCAGCCATTACTGTAAAAAACCGGTTTGTGGGCATCAAAACTCTCCTGATAAAGGACCGGAAAGGCAATACTGTTGTCAGACCAGTATGCTATTGTACCCTCTTTGTAAACAAGGAGGGTGATATCACTCTTTTTTGCCTCGTCACCGGTTTCGCTACTGAAGAGCGCCAACGGACCATCGGCACTGATAATCTGCTGTTCGGTTCTGGCAAGCATATCTGCCGCTTTTCCCTCCAGGTCCGACAACCTGGCATCGAGGCATGCTGTCCGCAAACGCCACTCAAGGTCACTGTGGTAGAGGTGGTCGGCCACAACGGCCAGCGCGGCGGTCACAAGTAACGCCACAAAAACCGTCCTGATGTTTTTCAGTCTAACAGACATAGCTGATCATTCATGATGGTACGGGTCTCCGGCAATCACCGACAGCACCCTGTAAAGTTGTTCTGCAAACAATAATCGTACCACCTGGTGCGAGAAGGTGAGCCTGGAGAGTGAGATGATCTGATCAGCTCTGGCAGTGACCGAGGGGTCAAAGCCCCAGGGGCCTCCGATGACAAACACTATACGTTTTTTGGGTAACATCATTCCATTGCGCAGCCAGGATGCCATTTCCAGTGTTGAGAAACCCTTGCCGCGTTCGTCAAGCAAGACCATAAGATCATCACTCTTAATCATCGCCAGCATCCTTTCCGCCTCCTTCATCTTCACGCGGTCAGCCGGCATGGCACCGGTATTTTTAATATCAGGGATGGTGATGATCTCCAGGCGTGCATATTTTGAGATCCGCTTCTCATACTCTGCCACGCCTTCCCTGATCCAGACCTGATCAGTCTTTCCTGTAAGCAGGAGAACCAGCTTCATCTATATCCCGGTTTTTAATTGAGTCAGACAAATATAACAATTAAGGTCTTTAATATCAGTGTACGATGCGGATAATTAAAAGTGGTGCGGTTTTTGATAATATTAGTTAAATTTGCTTTGTCCTTAATCGTATAGCATAAAGGAACCAAGATGAAAAAAAATTTAATGGCCGCAGCAGCCTTACTGCTTTTTATTGTATCCCTGCTTGCCGCCCAGGATAAACCCAGTATACCTTCCGGTATTGCCATAGCCTTTCGTTCGGGAAGCGCTGCGGGACTCTCGGAATACCTGAACAGTACTGTGGAGCTGGTTCTGCCCGGCAAGGAGGATTTTTACAGTAAGAGTGTCGCTGAAACCATACTGAAGGATTTCTTCAGCCACTACCGCTCACGCGAATTCGTCATCAGGCACCAGGGTGCCAGGGGTGATGCCCAGTATGCCATAGCCAATCTGGAGACTGATAAAGGGCGATTCAGGGTATACTTCCTGCTTAAGAAGGTCAATGGCAATCCCCTTATTCATCAGATAAGGATTGAATCCGATAATGAGTGATACTGATCTACGGGCATTCATCCAAAATGCCCTTGCTGAAGATACCGGCGGGGGAGATCACAGCTCACTTGCATCCATTCCTGCTTCCGCCAGCGGCCGGGCGCGGCTTCTGATTAAAGAGAGCGGCGTAATAGCAGGCTTATCCGTTGCCCGTGTGGCGTTCAACGTCACAGACCCATTGCTTGAGACAGATCTGTTGCTGACAGACGGTGACAGTGTAGCATACGGTGACATAGCTCTTACTGTCAGCGGCAGCGTGCATTCAATACTTCGCGCAGAACGTCTGGTGCTCAACATTATGCAACGCATGAGCGGTATAGCCACCACTACTGCAGCCTATGTTGAAAAGATAAAGGATACAAAAGCACAGATCACTGACACCCGCAAGACCACACCCGGGATGAGGTCACTGGAGAAAGAGGCTGTACGAACGGGCGGCGGTGTAAACCATCGCATGGGCCTCTATGACATGATCATGCTCAAAGACAACCACATTGATTATGCCGGAGGAATAAAGGCAGCAGTGATGAGGACAAAAAAGTACCTGGCTGATCACAGCCTGGATCTCAGGATAGAGGTGGAAGCGCGGAATATTAAGGAGGTGAGGGAGATACTTGATGCCGGTGGTGTCGACCGCATCATGCTGGACAATTTCAACATTGCAGACACCATGGAGGCTGTGGGGGTTATCGGCAACAGGGCTGAGACAGAATCATCCGGTGGCATCACTCTCGCCAATGTCCGGGACTATGCCATGTGCGGCGTCAATTACATTTCAATAGGGGCACTGACCCATCATATAAAAAGCCTTGATATGAGTCTGAAAGCCTTCTGATATGCCATATGAACGCCAGGGAAACGTTAATCAAAAAGACAAAAGGAATTAGAAATGCTGTACTGCCCGGGTTCGACGGGGCACCGTTGGAACTGGTGGCAAAACTGATAGTCAAAGGACTCTTCGGCCGTGGCGTGTTGGTCACCAGGGCCTCTTCAATAGCTTTTAACATGCTGATAGCACTGCTGCCGGCAACCATCTTCCTCTTCACTCTCATCCCCTTCATCCCCATACCTAACTTCCAGACCGAGCTGGTGCACCTCTTTGAAAATTTCCTTCCTGTGACGGCGTACACCTTCATGGAGACCACAATTGTGGATGTGATCACCAACAGGAGCGGAACACTGCTGGTAGTAATGTTCTTTGCTACAATCATCTTCTCAACCAACGGGATTCATGCCCTGATGCATGCATTCAATGTTTCGGTTCATGATTTTCAGAGCCGTTCATGGATTCAACAAAGGAAGATTGCAGTGATCATTCTGATATTTATCCTTATCCTGTTCTCGGCAGCCGGCCTGTTGATAATACTCAGCCGGTCAGTGGTTGACAGGCTGGTGGAGCTTGACGTGCTGGAGATGAACCTGGTCTTTTACCTGGTGATGATCTTCAAGTGGATACTTATTGTGGCCATGCTCTTCTTCGCCATCTCAACCCTTTTTTACCTTGTTCCGGCACATAAGAAAGACTTCAGGTTTATCTCTCCCGGTTCCATCGTGGCAACCACTCTGTTCATCATCACCTCACTGGGCTTTTCCGCTTATGTTAACGATTTTGGCCAGTACAACAAGTTATACGGCTCCATAGGAACCCTGATAGTGATCCTTATATGGCTCTACCTGAACTCAATTGCTCTGCTGGTCGGCTTTGAGCTGAATGTCAGCATCAAGGCAGCCAATGGTAGTAAAGACCCTGAGGACCATTGACCCTACCTCGTAAGATATAACCTGCGATGATCACTCTTTGCTGCTGTGTTCAGGAAAGCGAACAGCTCCTTTGCACTCTCGCCCTCGTAGATGCCCCTGTTGATTTTCAACCGTCTGATAAATAACAGCATGCTTTCATTTATGGCACTTACTTCATAGCTGTAAACACCATATGGACACTCTGTTGTGACTGACCCGGGAATAAACTCCGGCTTATACCCGGCAGGTATCTTGTATACGATTGAGTCTATTGCTGCAGGAATTTCATAAACCCTTACTGCGATTGTGTCAAAGGGCTGATAATCAAATGGCTCAAGGCATGGCCTGAAATGTATCCTCGTTCCTGCAGTAATTGCGAAATCAGACATTGATAATTTATATGAGAGGACAGAGATGGGGTCGTTCTCCCGTATCTCACCATAGGATGCCGTTTCTGTGCTGAAGGTTCCCATCTCAAGTTCACTATTGATCATTCTCTTAATCTCCGTTTCGTCTTTGCCGGCATAGACCTGGTTGTCATTGAATGCCGATCCGCTGGAAGTGATCGTCAGCGATGCCGTGGAGGCCTCCCTCCTTCCAATGTTTACTATGCCTGTAGTGGTCAGCACGCTGTTGTTGAAAGCCGGAGTCCGTGCCAGCTTCCCTCCTTCTGGGGTGATGAGCAGCACATAACGGTCAGAGGTAAACGTGCCCAGATAGTTGAAAGGCATGGTCTGGTTGGTGCATTCAAGCCATACAGTGTCTTTTAGCAGCGGAACACACAGGATTATATGGTCAAACTGGTCACTCACGAAAGAAGGTATCATATTACGGTTCTCCCCTGACTTGACAAGGGTGTAATATGAGGATATTCCTGCCTCCTTCAGGAGTGCATACATATAATTTGTCAACCCTTTGCAGTCGCCATATCCTTTCTCCCCTACCTGGGAGGCAGGAGCAGGCTTATAACCTCCGATACCCAGCTGGATGGATGAATAGCGGGTGTGTGATTGCATATATTCATAGAGCACTTTTGCCTTTTCCCTGTCATCTTTCAATTGTGCCGTGAGGCCAGCCACGCGCTTCTTCTCACTGTCGCTCAGCTGATCGAGGCCATTGTTGAGCTCATAAGCCCAGAGGCCAAAGCTCTGCCAGGAACGCATGCTTCCTTTAATGCCACCGAATTCAAAATCGTCAATGGCAGTCAGCAATACCGGCCGGCGTGCAAAAGAGAGCGGAGAGAAGTACCACTTCTTGATGGCAGGAATATCTCGTTCAATCCATGTGTAAATACTATTCTCATCCAGACTGACACTGTCACCTGACGAATGCATGTTGTATTCCCTGTATCTGAAAGGTATCGACCTTGGTATTATATACTGCACTGAAGATTCCTCCACTGAGAGAGATGGATTGAGATGAAAATTCCACTGGGGAAGATTTAGCAATCCGTTTACACTTACATCGTATGAGACCTCTATTGTAAACGGATACCTGTTAACGGGAAACACTATCCTCTTAACCCTGGCATCTGATATGAAGCCCTCTCCCTCACTGACATCCATTATCCTGGACATCGGGACAGACTCAATGAATTTGCCATTGGCATCATAGACTGAGGCTTTGATGTTCTGTACACTCCTGAACTTGTCGTAGTATATCTCGACAAGACGGAGCCACCCTGCATTCTCGTTCATAAGGGTTATGACCCTTTTGTAGCTTACCCTGGCCTTCTCTTCAGATTCAACCTTGAAGGTCATCTGGTCACTTCTGACTACCGCCATGGCGTTCTCACGCAGGTCAAGAGGGATGGAATCAACAGCCAGCTTATAGGCGAAGGTGTTAGAGGGGATTAACAGGATCAGGCTGACAAAATATAAGATGTGTTTCGTTTTCATCGGTTCAGATCTCCTTTTTAAGTATAACCACTTCAGATTGCTTTCTGATAATGTTGGCACGGAAGTTACGCAGTGCGCTGTATCTTTCTGGCAGGTAGGTAACTGTTTTAAATTTGATCTCTGAATCAAGAATAATCTTCCTGCCTTCGCTCCTGATGTTATATCTGAATTCTCCGCCACCACCTTCCATTGGCAGAATGAGTGATGGAGGCAGTTCTCCCACGATCCAGCCTTCAGGGATAGTGATTTCGCATGAATATTTTTCAGATGAGGGACATCCGATATCAACAGGAGACAGACGTTCATCATAGTAAAATTCATTTGAGCCGTCCCTGTTGCAGATTACCGGATTCAGGTACATTATCCCGTCAGCCTTCCCGGAGGCATCAGCCACTGTAAGCTTTATTCTTTCAATAACAGGTTTTTCCAGGTCCTCCAGACCTTCGAGTTCGAGGCTGTTAATTTTCCAGCTGTTGTTAACAGAGCGCATCATGTCTGTATATGCCTCCACACCCCCAAGCTTGCACACTTTCCTTACTGCCCATGCGTCATAGCTCTCATATGAGTTGCTGGCTGTGCCTTTCAGTGAGCCGTCTTCACTGAGATCCATCTCAAAATGCAAGCTTTCACAGTTCCGTTCTTCGTTCTTCAGGTCTATCCATGACCCTCCTGAAGAGTTGACTATCCAACCCTGACCGTTCAGACACTGGAAAGGCAGCATGTTGAATGGTCTGAGAGGATCAGTGGCATCAATAAGATACTGCTCCCCGTCAACTCTTACACAGGCTACAACATAATTAAACCTCTGGATGATAGCGAAAAGCGTGTTGATCAGTCCGTTCTCACGCGTGCTTAATATAACCGGGTCTGCCGGTATACCTGCCTGCCTGAGCATGGCGATGAGCATCAGGTTGATGTCAGCCGCATTACCCCTGGCATCTCCGTATATCTTGTGCATAGAGGCGGAGGATGTATAATCCTCGTACCCGTTCCACATCATGTGCTCAGAAACAAAAGAATAAATACGCCGGAGCAGGTCCGTATCCGATCCTCCTGCTGCCTTCAGTTCGTCAGTCTTCTTTTTTACTGACGAAGCACTCGTAATGTACTCGCCGAAATCGGTGCGATCGAGTAATTTCTTTGACAGTTTGGGATAAGTAGGTGAAACTTCATCAAAATAGTAGCCCGGTATTTCAATCCTTGACAGTTCGAAGCCGAGACGCGCATAGTAGTCTTCAGATCCCGTACTCAACGGCTCCTCCCTGTATGCGGGCACATTGAATGCTGTCCAGTGGCCTGAGAAACCATTGACGAATCTATTCCCGAAGACCACCTGTGATTCTGATTTTGAATACTTTACTTTACTCAGGTCTCCACTGGCAACGAATTTATATTCGAAATAACCGGGAAACTCCACCTTGAAATCACATCTCATGACAGGTATGTCATTCTGGAACTCAAGTGCATACAGAGTGAAGTAATCAGGGCTATCTATAAAATACTTGTATTCAATCACCGTCCCTGGCCTTACGTTGGGAATTGAGAAGCGCACAGTGTTCCTGTATCGACTGCTCTTTTCATAAAAGATGCTTTTCCTGTCCACCTCACTTGTCACTGTCTCACCTTCTTCGATGTTATAGGATGCAGCCTTAATACTGCCCAATCGCTCATCACTTCCGTAAGACAACTCGACATTAGCATAATCGAGGCCATCAGTATTGAGGATCTTGATACGGACATGACGGTAAATATCTACGGTAATCTTTTCGTTTACGCGCATGGAAACATCTACATAGTTCTCAAGGACCACGGCATCCGCAGATGGGTCCTCGGCGTAATCAGTCATCTCCAGGTAATCCTTTGGGATATCTCCGAAGGTGATCTCTTTGATCTGGGCTGATACCGCAGGGCATAAAACAAAGGCACCAAGTACCAGGAAGGTTAGGCTACGAATCTTTTTCATATATTGAATTATGATTGATTATGTTACTAAGGTGTATATTCAGGGTCGTACATCCACATTGCTTGATTGTTGTATCCTCCACCTATATAAACCTTTCCGTCAATTGAAAAATTAAGGTAGTAGCTAATTCTCGGCAGGTTTGTGTACCCCAGGTCCACCCACATATCTGTTCCAGGATCATACTTTTTCAAGGTAGTCTCGGGAGAATAATCTCCATAACCCATATATACCAATCCTCCACACTCTACGGCAACCTTGAACCGGCACCAATAACCGGGGTATTGGGCCCGGGAAATCCAGCTGTCATTAACCGGATCATATTCAAACATGGAATTATTATTGAATACAACATAGTTTCTGTTATTCACTGTAAACTCATTGGTATGGCAGGAATACCCGGGCAGATCATTCAGTCTGGTCCATGACCCGGATGAAAGGCTGTACTTCCAGAATTCCCTGGTATACCCAATACCGGAAGTGTAACCTCCTCCCATGTATAAGACAGAATCGCCGTCCAGTAATATCTGTTCACCATAAGCTTTCCCTGGATAATCTGATACCTTGTCTATAGTCAACGAACCATAGTCAAAAGCATAGAATTGTGACTGCCCGTTTAACCCCAACAGGTATGCTGTGTTTTCTTTAACAACCACGGAAGGCCATACGGAGGGGAAAGTATAGGTCTGACCGTTCAGGCTTGAGTATGTCCCCGAAACCGGATCAAACCTGTATAGTGACTTATTTGTTGTTGTTGATGGGCCGTTTGTAACAATGACCTCATTGCCAAATTTCATTGAAAAACCGTAATAACAGGTAAATGGCAGATTGGGAAGCTTGGACCACGGGCAAGTATAAGAAAATTTCTCGGCAGAGATGACATATATATTCCCTACGTAAACAGTTAACCCGTAATCACCTGAAGAATTCAGGGAGGGGACAATAAACCTGATTTCATTCCTGTCTGAATAGGTTATTGTTGCATCAGTCCCGTTTATGACAACCCTGTTGTACTGAGCTAAGGCGCTGAAATTTGATCCTGTTATGGTCACCTCCGTCCCATCAGTCCCGGAAAGAGGGGAAAAGGAGTTGATCGCCGGACTGTTTTTTATTGTAAATAGCTGCTCATTTGAAATAACAGATGAGATTGAATTGCGGGAGACCGTAGCTCCGAAGTATCCTGAGGTTGTATTGTAGTTGCTGATGACAGCCTTTATTATATTATTAACTGCACTAACCCTGGTAAGAGTGTAACCTCCCGCTCCCATGGTTGGTGACAATACAAAGCCTGTGCTGGAATTGTAATCCTTGCACTCCATTGTTATAGTGTCACCTATTGTTCCTTCTGAAGGATAGAATGAGGTCACCACGGGATTGGTCATTAAAAACGGATCTGGATATACGGCCTCCTGTGTTCCGAAAGTTACCTTTATCTCCGCATTGCCATTATAACCGCCAGGAACATAGCACTTTATTTCATTATTGCTTACTGAAATTATCTTCCCGGACAACTCATTAAACCAGACTAAAGTGTTGTCCGGACTGAAATTATTACCTGTGATTGTCACAATTCCGCCGGCATAATCTGACATTGGAGAGACAGAAATGATTTCAGGTGGAAGAAATGAAAATTGCTGTGACGAGGTGCATTGAAATGTTCCGTAACTGTATACGATGTTGCTGGCTGCAGTCAAAGCGACAGGCACCTTAACCTTGATCGAGTCTCTTGTCAGAGATTGTATTGAAGCCTCCAGGTTGCTGAATTTCACAGAGGAACCGGCAAGGGTTGGATTAAATTGCCCGTACAGGGTAACTATTGACGACCAGTTTCCATAGCATGGTGAGATGCTGTCAATAACCGGCGGTAATAATATGAATGGAGCAGGAGAAGTTATTTTACGGCCCGGTATCCCGATCTGGACAATTGCTTCAGTTGATCCCAGTGCAGCCGGCACAACGATCCTTACTTTGCTTCCGTCAAATGACTCAACGGGAACCACTGCAATGTCTCCAATGGTGACGTTGATAAACAGGTCACTGCTCAGGTGCAATACATCGAGCGTTAAAGTATCGCCCCAATATCCCTGAGGAGGCATAATGGAGGCAATCTCCGGAAGAATTACGATCAGCTTCTCCGCTGTGTAACTTGTCTGGTTTCCGGCAACCTCAACAGAAATAATGTTCTCCCTTTTTGTCAGACTGCTCGGAACCTGAATTTTAATTACACTGTCAGAAACCTGATAATTATTAGTCTGTATGTCATCGATAAATGTTTTGTTTGAGATCCAGCTGAAGTGCCTGCCTTTTACCAATATTGTATCTCCTAATTCAGCCATTGCTGGCTCGAAACCGGTAATCACCGGGCCTAAACTGCCAAGGCTGGTGAATTTGATCTCTTCCCCGTAAACCGTGTAGTCACCCGCTTTGACATAACCGCAAACCTTATATGTCAGACCCTCAAAAAGAGTGGTTGATATATCTGCTGAAAAGACTCCCTTACCGTCAAGGGCCCCGAAAATAACTCTATCAGAGTTAGTCACATCTGGTTTAATAAACGACCATGCGAACCCATGCTCAGTAATCGGGACATTCCCTTCGTAGAGAACTTCTGCACTGAAAGTTGCACCTGCCTCCGAAATATTTGTCACTTCAAGCGTCCTGACACGCGGGTAGTCCCTTTCAACAGGCTCATCCTCACATGAAAACACCAATAGCGATAAAGCCAGAAACCCAGACCACATGCTGAGCTTTAGGGCACAATGACTTTGAACTGATTTAAATGACATTTCTATACAATTATCAGACTCTGGTAAATCTAATAGTATTTTTTGACATTTAATAATAATATTCGAAAATGTGCTTTCAAACATCTGCGCTCTGGATTTTTTTAGTTATGTTAGTACTGTTCTTATCTGCAATGACAATGAGACGATATCTGCTTCTAAGTACGCTGTTCTGCCTATTTGCCGCCACAGCTACTGCCCAGTCTGAGTTCATGAACGGTTACATTATCAAGCATGACGGAAGCCGGACCGATGGGCATGTTAAATATATTCCCAAAGACTATACGCCTAAAGAATGTGTTTTCAGATGGTTTGATATTTCTAATGATTTTACTTTCAGGCCTGGTGACATTGAAGCCTTCGGATTCTCATACGGGATGAGATACAAAACAACCACCGTCAGGGGTGATAAGATCTTCATGGCGTGCCTGGCAGAGGGAGAGGTCGATCTGTTTTACGATGGTAAAACAATGTACCTTGACGGTGGAGGTATTCAGATGGTTCCTCTTGATAAGAAGCCTGGCACAATCACATTAAATGGCAGCGAGATAAGCTTTACTGATTACAGGGATCTTCTGAGAAAGCTTGATCCGGAGGGCGGGCTGCAGATTAAGGATGATCTTCCGCTGCGCCCCAACGAGATAAAGAAAGTACTGGAAGCTTATAACCGCAGCCGTGATACAGAAGTTGAGCTCTTCAGCACGAGGAATCCCACCGGCGTATATGAGGAGATGAGTAACATGGGCGCCTATAGGAACAGTTTCGGGATTATTGCAGGAATGAACGGATCAAAATATTCCGCCACAAAGACATCATCATCACAATCAGCATTCTTGCCGGAAATGGACTTTTTTGAGTTCACCCCGGTGATGGGAGCTTTTGTCAGCCGCCGGATGACAAGGGAAAAAGATTTATTGGCACTTCAGGCTGAACTTATGCTCTTTAAAACAAATGTATACATGTATGATGAATCATCCAGCTACCAGGGCATATTCAGAAGCGATATCAACATAAGTTATACAGGTATCAAGATCCCGGTGTTCCTCCAAGTACGCTTTCTGAAAGGGAACTTACGTTCCTTTATTAATGTGGGCGGTTTTATCACGCAAAACATAGGGGCGAAGTATACAAGAGAGGGTGAGTTAGAGAATGTATGGCATGTGGTCAGAACATTTACCGACAACTCATTAGTGCTGAATAAAAAAGTACTGGGAGCCATGGCCGGCATAGGCTTAAGGAAAGAATTAAACCCGAGACAGAGTATCTTTATTGAGGCCAGGGGCGAGTACGGAACAGGGATATATGACCGGGACGGATTGAACCAGAAGACTATCAGTTTTAATCTGATTGCCGGATTTGACTTTCTGTAGGTTCTGCCAGGGCAGCCACCAACGAAAAAGATAACTCACACCTGAACGGTGAATAGCGTACTGCTTAAAAAAGAAATATCTTATTTTTTATTTGATTACCCGCAGTGGAGGAACTCCTTCACCAGCCTGGCTATCGCCTCGTTGTTGCCGTGGAGCTCTTCGCTGAGATGCTGGTCATTGTATGACTTCAGCTTCGCCGCCACGTTGTCTATCACTCCTGCCGGGAAGATGCCATCCTTCTCAAAGTGTTGCCGGAGACTCAGCAACGCCTCGGCGGAGTCATAGCATGATGCCGGCAATGACTCCAGCTTCTTCGATTCCGCCTTTTGCTTCTCCTTAAAAATGTTGTAGTCTACGTAAAGCTTCTCTGCCATCTCAAGCGCTCCGGGCATCTCCAGCCCGTGCTGTATGGCAACGGCAATACCTGCCATCAGCATATATATATCAGCTGAGCTGTCAGGCGAGCGCAGCTCCACCGTCTGCCTTGATATCTTGTCGGCACTGCCTGATGGCTCTGCCGGATTGGCGTCGTGGATCATCTCTGACGCTCCCAGCCACCCCAGGGGCACCCTGACCAGCACAGAACGGTTGCGGTCGCCCCAGCATATATTCGTAGGAGCCTCCTGGTGCGGTACCAGCCTCATGTATGATGTAGGGATGGTGTTGCCGAAAGCCGTCAGCCCCTTGCTCAGATCAAGGATACCGGCAATCATCTTCCTTGCCGTGTCACTCAGTCTCCCATCCTCAATCATAACGTTACGGCCATCCTTCTCGAGCATAAGGTGTATATGCATACCTGATCCGGCCTTGCCAACAGTGATCTTGGGTGCAAAGCTGACCTCAACACCATAATCATAACCCAGCATTCGCAATATCCATTTGGCTATAAGGATCTGTTCAACAGCCTCATCAAGAGGCACATGCAAAAATTCTATCTCATGCTGCTCATAGTCGTCACCATCCTTAGAGAAGCTACCCACCTCCGAGTGGCCGTACTTGATGTGACATCCGGCCCTGGCACAAAGCTCCAGCGCCTCAACACGCAGATCCTCAAACTTGGCAAAAGGTTTCGACTGATGATAACCCTTCTGGTCAAAGAGGGGATAGAGCTCGTCACTCTCAGACCTGACATAATATTCAAGCTCGCCGAGAGCCCTGATGGTGTAACCTGTCGCGGCAGTAAACCTCGTTATCGCTTTGCGAAGTATATATTCCGGTGAGCTTTCCAGAGGTTTTCCTTCAGAGTTATAAAAAGAGCATATCATCTCAAGGGTAGGCGACTGGGTGAAGGGGTTGACAAAGGCAGTGCGGTAACGAGGCATCACGTACAGGTCGCTCGATCCCGCCTCAATAAACGAGAAGAGGCTGGAGCCGTCTACACGCTCACCGGCGGTGAGGATCGAAGCAAGATGATCACGGCTGAAGGGCACAAAATTCAGCGACTTGAGCTTACCATCACCGGCAGCATACCTGAAGTTGATCATTTTTATACCCTTGGCCTCGATGAACCGTATGATGTCATCTGATGTGAACTGGTCGGCAGGCTTTCTCAGAAACTGCACAAGCTCATTGCGGCTCATAAGGATGTCATTGTTCGTCATTTGCTTCGTTTTAGAATAAGCAAATGTAAAAATTTATAGATGCAAAAAACAAGACCAATATCATTATTGGTTTGGACTCTGAATCAGGCTGAAGCTCTCTTGAAGCTATTTTTTACTATTTTTGGAATTCGAAAGCTAAACGGATGAAAAAGCTAGTCTTATTATTTACCCTGGTAACCCTCTTTTCATGTCAGCATGAAGAGCGCATAGAGTGGTTTACTGCGGTCACAGCAGATGAGTATTTCAAAGCCGTTGAGGAGATATGCAATAAGGATAACGGAGAGCTCTGGGGTGAGAACCTGTATGGTCCGGTGATGTATGTCGACGGCCTCAGCAGAGCTCTTTACGCCAATATGCCTGACAGAGAGGGTCTTCTCAAAGAGAAGGAGGGCATATACACCGGCATCCTGCCTAAAGAAAGGTTAGTAACAAATAATGTTATCGAGTTCGGAGGTCTGAAATACGCCATGGTACCATTACCTGAGACCGAAGACCGGTACAAGATGATAACACGTACTGTACACAGTCTCTTCCACAGCTTCCAGGACATGCATGGGCTCAAACCATCACCTTTCAGCACCAGGCATCTGAACGACAGGAATGCACGCTTTTACCTTAAGCTCGAATGGAAAGCACTGACATATGCCATTGGCTCTTCAGGCGAGGCACGCAACCAGGCCATACGTGACGCCCTGGTCTTCCGGGGTGCCCGTCGTGAGCTCTTCCCGGAAGCCGTTGCCGATGAAAATAAATTCGAGATCTATGAAGGACTGACAACCTTTACTTATATAAAACTGTGCACCTCCGGTACCGAAGAGCTGAAATCAAGGATCCTCGAATACCTTGACAGGATCTATCAGAACAATTCATACGCATGGGGATACGGTTTTGTGCATGGGGCCCTCTATGCAACACTGTTGGATGATAAAGGGTTTGATTTCAGACAGATACAGCAATCCGATTTTGATCTTGGCAAAGCTACTCTTGAGGCATACGGGGTGACCCTGCCTGTGGTCTGTCGTGACGTTGCCGGCTCACTGGCCCTCAGCTACGACATAGAGGCTATCAAGGCGGAGGAGGGTGAGCGTGAGACTACTATCAACGAGAACAACCATCATATTGTAACAAAATACAACGAAAAGCCCGTGGTTACTATCACCATGGAGAGCCCGAACTTCAGCTTTGAACCCGAGGATATCCATTTCCTTGATACACTGGGGACCCTGTACCGGAGACTGCGTGTATCGGACAACTGGGGAAGGCTGGCAGTAGACGAGGGTGGCGCACTGATAGCCAATGACCTTCATACACTGAGAGTGAGTGCCAAAAACTTCCAGGTGGAGAGAAACCATATCTCAGGTGCCGGATGGCACCTGGTGCTGAACGACGGCTGGCATGCCGTGCCAGCAGACAATGGCTGCTATATTGTCACAAAACAGTAACCGGAAACAATCCTGACTACTTCTTACCGTGGTGGGGAAGGCTCTCCCTGAGAGTGGCTATCTTGGCCCGGGCGTCAGCCTCTTTCTTCTTCTCAAGAGTGATCACCTTCTCTGGTGCATTAGCCACGAATTTTTCATTCGAGAGCTTCTGTAACACTGAAGCAAGGAACCCTTCCGTGTAAGCCAGCTCTTCCTCCATCTTCCTGACCTCCTCATCATGATCTATACCAACACTGAGGGGTACGAAAAACTCAGATGTATGTATCCTGAAAGAGGCTGCCTCCTCCACTTTCCCTTCAACAACACGTATCTCTGACAGGTTGCACATGCGTATTATTACCTGATCGAACTCCGTGCCTGTGTCTCCGGGAGCCGCACATAGAACAAGCTGCTCGCGCACAGGTATATTCTTTTCCTTTCTTATTGTCCGTACGGCGCTGACAATCTGACGTACCGTCTCAAAGCGGGTCAGCATGCCTGCCTCAAAGGGCGCCGGAAGAGGCATCATCTCCGTCATGATGCTGCTGCCGTCAGGCCTCTCTGCCAGCCGCTGCCAAATCTCCTCGGTAATAAAGGGCATGAAGGGGTGGATGATCTTCATGAGTGTCTCGAAGATATCAAGGGTTTCCTTATGTGTTTTGCTGTCAATGGGTTTGCGATAGGCAGGCTTGATGATCTCAAGGTACCACCCCGAGAAGTCATCCCAGAAGAGCTTGTATGCCTGCATCAGAGCGTCGGAGATGCGGTAGCGTACGAAGCTGTCTTCTATATCAGCCAGCACCTTGTTGATGGTATGCTGCATCCAGGTGACCGCAGCAGCAGACGCCGCCGGTTGCTCAATTGTGTCATCCCTGTCCATCAACATCACCAGACGAAAAGCATTCCATATCTTATTGGCGAAGTTACGTCCCTGCTCAGGCAGACTGTCGTCATAGAGAAGATCATTACCGGCAGGAGAACAGAGAAGCATACCCACCCTGACGCCGTCAGCTCCATACTTCTCCATCAGCCCGATAGGATCAGGTGAATTACCAAGAGACTTTGACATCTTGCGCTTCTGTTTGTCACGTACAAGGCCTGTGAGGTAAACATCCCTGAACGGCTCGCAGCCGCGATACTCATAACCTGCAATGATCATCCTGGCTACCCAGAAAAAGAGTATCTCAGGTGCTGTCACCAGAACATTGGATGGATAGTAGTACCTGATGTCTTCATTGTCAGGTTCATTGATACCGTTAAAGCAAGTGATAGGCCAGAGCCATGATGAGAACCATGTATCAAGCACATCTTCATCCTGCCGCAGGTCATCAAGAGACAGCTCTCCCTTTCCGCTGGCCTTGCGTGCCAGCAAAAGAGCCTCATCTGCTGTCATGGCAACAACGAAGTCATTGTTATTGTAATACCATGCCGGAATGCGCTGGCCCCACCATAGCTGCCGACTGATACACCAGTCGCGGACATTCTCCATCCAGTGCCTGTAGACGTTCTTGTACTTGTCGGGGAAGATCCTCACGGTATCATTCATGATGGCGTCAAGAGCCGGCTTGGATATCTCCTTCATGCTCATGAACCACTGCAGAGAGAGCTTGGGTTCAATGACGGCGTGAGTGCGTTCCGATCTGCCAATCTTGTTTACGTACCCCTCAACCTTCACGAGAGCACCTGTACGACTCAGCTCCTCCTCGGCCAGCTTCCTGGCCTCAAAACGGTCTGTACCGGTAAATAACCCGGCAGCCTCACTGATAGTTCCATTATCATTGAAGATGTCAATGCTCCCGAGGTTATGCCTCAACCCTATCTCATAGTCGTTTATATCGTGAGCCGGGGTGATCTTCAGACACCCCGTACCAAACTCCTTATCAACATACTCATCGAAGATGAACGGCACCTCGCGGTCAGTCATAGGAACCACGACAAGCTTACCCTTCATGTGGGTGTAACGCTCATCCGTTGGGTTAGCGCAGACGGCCGTATCGCCTAGTATGGTCTCCGGCCTTGTGGTGGCCACCATAACGTAGTTATCCTCGCCTACTATCTTATACCGCACAAAATACAGCTTCGAATTCTCCTCTGTGTAGACCACCTCTTCGTCTGAGACGGCGGTGAGAGCCTGCGGATCCCAGTTAACCATACGCACACCCCTGTATATCAGGCCCTTATTATAAAGGTCAACGAATACCTTAATGACTGACCTGTACCGGTCATCATCCATGGTGAAGACAGTACGGTCCCAGTCGCATGATGCCCCCAGCCTTTTGAGCTGTTCAAGGATGATCCCTCCGTGCTTGTGGGTCCACTCCCATGCATGCTCAAGGAATCCCTCACGTGAGAGTGATCTCTTCTCTATACCCTCACTGCGCAGCTTGGCTACAACCTTCGCCTCCGTGGCAATGCTGGCATGATCGGTACCCGGCACCCAGCAGGCGTTGAAACCGTGCATGCGGGCACGCCTGACAAGCACATCCTGAGTGGTGTTGTTGAGCATGTGTCCCATATGAAGCACCCCGGTGACATTGGGCGGCGGGATCACAATGGTATAAGGCTCTCTGTCGTCAGGGACACTGTGGAAAAACCCCTTCTCCATCCAGTAACCGTACCACTTGCTCTCCGCGGCGGCGGGCTCATATTTTGAGGGAATATCAATCATAAATTTTTGATTTGCGATGTGCTATTGCGATATGCGATTAATAACTATTATAACCGATTAACAGGCCACAAAATTAATATTTTGTTGTCATTATGGAAAAAGAGAAGGTGCTTATGCTTAAAATCATAGTTCATTACGTTGAATTTGAATACATTTGAAACTGTTTTATCATTAAAGTTTCCATACATGCCAAAGATATCTGAAAAGGCCGGAATGATGCCGGCATCGCCAATACGTAAGCTCGTGCCCTATGCCGAGGAGGCAAAACGCAAAGGAAGGAAAGTGTACCACCTGAATATCGGGCAGCCCGATATCCATACCCCCGAGGTCGCGCTCAATGCCCTTAGAAATATGGATCTGAAGGTTATTGAATATTCGCACTCTGCCGGTAATGAGTCTTACCGTCGCAAGCTGGCTGAGAGCTACAAAAAGTCAGGCGTGGAGATAGATCATAATGAGATCATTATAACGAACGGCGGTTCTGAAGCAGTACTCTTTGCTTTCATGTCATGTCTTAACCCTGGTGAAGAGGTAATCACCTTCGAACCCTTCTATGCCAACTACAACGGTTTTGCCATAACCGCTGGCGTAACCATAGTGCCTGTAAGATCCTATATCGAAAACGACTTCGCGCTGCCGCCCATCAGTGAGATCGAAAAAAAGATCACACCGAAGACGAAGGCTATCATGATCTGCAACCCCAGCAACCCCACCGGTGCTCTCTACTCACGCGATGAGCTGATGCAGCTGCGGGATATAGTAAAGAAACATGACCTGTTCCTGCTCTCAGATGAGGTATACCGTGAGTTCTGCTATGGCGAGGAACACTTCTCTGCCATGGAGCTGGAAGGGATAAGAGACAACGTCATTCTGTTAGACTCCGTGTCAAAGCGTTACAGCATGTGCGGCGTGCGCATAGGAGCACTGATAACACATAACAGGGAGGTCCTGGCAGCAGCACTCAAGTTTGCACAGGCAAGACTCTGCCCTCCCGGACTGGGACAGATAGCTGCCGAAGCGGCGCTAGACACACCCAAGGAATATTTTGAAGAGGTATACAATGAATATATAGCCCGCCGCGACTTCATGGTCAAAGCACTGAACAACATGCCGGGGGTCTACTCCCCACTGCCCAGAGGTGCATTCTATAGTGTGGTGAAGCTGCCGATAGACGACTCAGACAGGTTCGCAAAGTGGCTCCTTGAGGAGTTCAGCTATAAAAACCAGACGGTGATGGTAGCTCCGGCAACCGGGTTCTATTTCACCCCCGGCGGCGGGAAAAACGAGGTCAGGGTAGCATACGTGCTGAAGATCGAAGATCTTCGTAATGCCATGGAAACCCTCGCAGAAGCACTAAAAGTATACCCGGGAAGGGTGGAATAGAGAATTAAGAATTAAGAATTAAGAATTAAGAATTAAGAATTAATTGATAATTAAGAGAATATGGATTGCGCATGAAGGAAAACGTAGCCATTGAGAAGAGTTATGCGCTGGCTTTAAAGATTGTGAAACTTTATCTCTCCCTGAAGGATAAAAACGAATATGAACTGTCAAGGCAGATACTGAAAAGTGGGACGTCTATTGCAGCCAATATAGAAGAAGCGGTTGGCGGGCAATCTGAAAAAGACTTTCTGGCAAAAATAAGCATAGCATACAAGGAATGTCGTGAAACAATCTTCTGGCTAAAACTTCTCAGAGATTCAGCGTTTATTGAAAAGGATTGTGCTGAAGAATTGATGATTGAGTCTGAGGAGCTTCTGAAAATAACCGGATCTATAAAAAAGACCATGACACTAAAATTGCATCCCGGTTCCTAACCCATCAACTCCTAACCCATCAACTCCTGATCCATCAACTCCTGATCCATCAACTCCTGATCCTCAAATCCCAGCTCCCAATTTTTAATTCTTAATTCTCTATTCTACCCAATTCTTAATTCCACCCAATTCTTAATTCTTAATTCTTAATTCTTAATTATAAAGGAGGTATCTCTGCCGGGTAACCCTGAACCTGTCAAGCCCCTCTTTCCATGTTGCCTTTATCTCTTCCGCTGACATACCCTGTATTATCTGTTCACGCAGGGTACTGCTGCCCGCCAGTGTATCAAAATAACCTGTAAAGAAACTCTCCTTCTCCGGATAAGCATTATATGCCTCTATGATCCATTCAAGGTTTATCTCCGGCTGCGGTACCAGACTATCCCTGAGAGCGCTACGCAGGTCAATGCCATAGCATTCAACCCCGTTATACTTAGGATTGGAAGCACCAGCGGTAGGATGTGGAGTGAAGCTGAAGCCGTTGTCAGGAAGGTTCGGGGCACCCAGTACCTGGAAGGCAAAATCGGTCCCCCGACCGCATGATAACACCGTCCCCTCCGAGAAACAGACTGACGGATAGAGATATACTGAATTCATGTTGGGCAGGTTAGGCGACGGAATAACAGGAAGCTCATACATGGTCTCATGTGTGTAGTTTGAACATTTGATGACCGTGAGATCACAACTGACACCGTTGGCCAGCCATCCCTCACCGTTGACCATGTTCGCGTATTCGCCCAGCGTCATGCCATGCACCACGGGAATAGGGTGTATTCCCACAAACGAGCGGTAACCGGCCGTATCGAGGATGGGTCCGTCAACATAATATCCGTTGGGATTGGGCCGGTCCATGACAATAAAAGGCTTACCGTTCTCAGCACAGGCCTCCATAACATAACACATGGTTGTCAGGTAAGTATAGAACCTGGCACCCACATCCTGAATGTCAAAAATGACAGCATCAATACCTGAGAGATCTTCCGGAGTGGGCTTCTTCTTGCTTGAGTAGAGGCTTATGACGTGGATACCTGTGACAGGATCAACGCCTGATGTAATAGCAGCCCCGGCATCGGCCAGATCTCTGAAACCATGCTCGGGAGCGAAGATCAGCTGTATGTCAGATCCCAGCGAAAGGAGAGTGTCAACCAGGTGTTTGTCACCAACGGTTGAGGTCTGGTTTGCCACAATGGCCAGTCTCCTGCCTTCAATAAGCGGCATATATTCATTTATCCTTTCAGCGCCGGTCATAAGAGTATCGCTTCCCTTGTCAGAGGAACATGCTATGAAGGACAATAAAATCAGGGATGAGAAGATGATCAGGTTTTTCATTTTCTGTCGGTTTTATGTAAAGATAAAAAAGGCTCTGAGAAATACAAAGGAAGCAATCCTGTCGTGACAGGCTGCGCTCGCCCCAAACTCTTCCCTCCTGATTCTTAATTGTCAACTCTAAATTCTTATTTCTTAATTCATAATTCTTAATTTTACCACGATGTCAACCGGAACTTTCATAGCAAGCCGCCTGATAAAGGAACGAAAGCAGGGCACAGCCTTCTCAAAGCCTATTAACGTCATTGCAATCATTGGCATCTCCATGGGCCTGGCTGTCATGATCCTCGCCGTATCGATCCTCACCGGCTTCAAGCAACAGATACGGGACAAGGTGGCAGGCTTTGCGGCGCATATTCAGGTGGTGAACTTTGACGCCAACATCTCTTATGAGACTGTACCCGTCAGTGCCTCGCAGCCCTTCATAGACAAGATCAGAAACCATCCGGGCATCAGGAACATACAGGTCTTCGCCACAAAGGCAGGTATCATCAAAACCGATGATAACATTCAGGGAATTGTGCTTAAAGGTATCGGCAGCGATTATGACTGGAGCTTCTTCGCCTCCAGCATGGTTGAGGGTGAGGTGGTGACTGTAAACGATTCTGTCAGGACAAATGACGTTGTCATCTCAAAGAAAGTGGCTGATATGCTGGGGCTGAAGCTTGGCGACTCATTCTCAATGTTCTTTGTGCAGGATCCTCCCCGCATGCGCAAGTTCACCATTCATGGTATCTATGAGACAAGCCTCGAAGAATTCGACAAGACATACCTCTTCTGCGACATCAATCATATAAGGAGTCTTAACGGATGGGAAGGTGACAAGGTAAGCGGGTTCGAGATTTTCATCAACAATTTCGACGACCTTGAGTACATGACTGAAGTCGTCCGCGATGCTATAGGATACCGCATAGCCGAAGAGGAGGAGCAACTCAAGGTAACCAACATCAGGGACCGTTACCCGCAGATATTCGACTGGCTGGGATTCCAGGACACAAACGTGATCATAATACTTGTGCTGATGATACTCGTGGCCGGATTCAACATGATTTCAGGACTCCTGATCCTCATCCTGGAAAAGACCAACATGATTGGCGTAATGAAAGCCATCGGTGCCGGGAACAAGCTGATACGCAATATATTCCTCTATCAGGCCGCATGGCTGACCGCCAAGGGTCTGCTATGGGGTAACATCATAGGTATTGGGCTTGCCATGCTCCAGCTGAAGACAGGACTGATATCCCTTGATCCTGCATCATACTACCTTAAAAGTGTACCTATCAACCTTGATCCCGTACATATCATCCTTCTAAACGCAGGGACGATGATTGCTATCATTCTCATGCTGTTGATCCCATCTCAGTTGATTGCCCGCATAACGCCCGTCAGGGCTATACGATACGATTGATTTACTGCATTTTGCAAGCTTAATATTTTTAAGCAGAGATAATTTTAATGCAATTGACATTTTTTATCAGGGCTGTTTATTTTATAAATCCGCCATAGCTGATTTCGATAAATTTTAAAGCCTCCGTGACAAATAAATGGCATGGCTAAAGTTGCGCAAACTTTCTTTATTAGGGCAGTTCCAATTCTCGGCTCTTCTGTGTAAATTGCGCGGGCATTGTCGACCGTTATGATCAGAATTGACCCCAGAAAAAATTACGAGAAAACCAGAGAAGAGATTGGTTATATAAGCCGCCAACAGGCTACGCTTAATGATTATAAGCAGATAGGGTTTAAGTCGGGTCTGGAGGTCCATCAGCAGCTGAAGACCAGGAGTAAGCTCTTTTGTCGCTGCCCGGCAGGTATCTATCATGACCACGATGATTATGATGCGGAGGTCATTCGTCATATGAGACCCACACTCAGCGAGATGGGTGTATATGACGGAACCGCCCTGATGGAGTTCAGGACCAGGAAGGAGATCACCTACAGGATCAATAACCGCACTGCCTGTACCTATGAGGTTGATGACACTCCCCCTTTCCTCGTTGACCCTGAAGCACTTCAGATAGCCATTAAGATTGCACTGGCAGCAAAGATGAACATCGTTGGCGAAGTACACATCACCAGGAAACAGTATCTTGACGGCAGCATACCTACCGGATTTCAGCGGACGGCTATTATCGGTGTGGAGGGAGACCTGCAGCTGAAGAACAAAAAGGTACGGCTGATACAGATGAGTCTCGAAGAGGATTCATGTCGGGAAGTATCAGATATAGGTCATAAGAGGATATATAAGACTGACAGGCTCGGAATGCCATTGATAGAGACAGTGACATACCCCGACTGCCTCACTCCTGACGAGCTGGCAGAGGCAGCTGAGTATATCAGGTTCCTCAACAGGAGCACAGGCCTGGTAAGAACAGGTATTGGTGCCGCGCGCGAGGATGTCAACGTCAGCTGTGAAGGCGGCAGCAGAGTTGAGATAAAAGGTGTGGCTCATATAAGATGGATACCGGAACTGTCACATAACGAGGCATTCCGACAGTATGCCCTGCTTAATATACGCAGCAAGCTCCATAAGATGATCAGTGACCCTGAGGCATGGTCACTGAAGACCCGTGAGATAACTGAGGAAGAGAGCGATTTCCATTTCACTCCTGTGCGTGCAGCGCTTGACCGCGATGAGAAGGTGATTGCAATAAACCTGCCAGGCTGCAGGGGCATCCTGTCACACTTCACTCAGCCTGAACATATCTTTGCAGATGAGCTGAGTGACAGGCTCAAAGTCATTGCCTGCATAGAGAAACCCAATATGATACACTCCGAAGAGATCGGAGAGGCCAACTTCAACAACATGTTCCAGGAGGTGGCCATATGGCTCTCCGCAGCTCCCGATGACGCACAGATAATACTCTGGGGCCCCGAAGCAGACATACCCACTGCCCTGGAGACCATTACTGAACGTATCCGCCTGGCACTGGACGGGGTGCCCAATGAGACCCGCAAATCCCTTGAGGACGGTACCACTATTTTCGAGAGGGTCCTGCCCGGACGCGACCGCATGTACCCCGACACTGACTCGCAACCTATTCCGGTTACCACGGAGATGCTTGAGAAACTGGGACACGATCTCCCCATTGAGGTGTCCACCCGATTCCGTCAGATGAAAGAGTGGGGCATACCGGAGGATGCATGGCACTACCTGCTGAGAAAGAACATGGTACAACTGGTGGATCGTATTGGTGATGAACTGGGATTTGACCGCAGGGAGGTAGGTATAATCATCGGACACCGTTTCAGAAGCCTCGACGGTCGCCGCAAAGTGGTAAAAGGATTCAGCTATGACAGGATTTATGACCTGTTTGCCTTCCTCAAGAGGGAGAAATTGCTGCCCCCGATAGCCAGGCTCATGCTTCCCGGTGTGGCTTCATCTGTTGAACCCGACTTCAAAAAGATACTTGCCGCCACAGGCTACAGCCCGGCAACTCCAGACGAGATAAAAAAAGAGGTGAAAGAGCTGCAGAAGAAATTTGCACTGATTGGTTACAATGGCAGTGAAATAGCAAAGGTCAACTGGGTTATGGGACAAATACACATGAAAACTATAGGAACAATGAGGCTGGCCGGAGTAAGGAAAGAGGTTTCGGATATCCTTGAGAATAGAGACAAATAGTTATGGCAGAGGATTATTTCCAGGGATACAAGGGCGAAGCGCTGGCAGTACTTAAACAGTATAATGTGAGAGTCTGGGGCCAGGCTGAGGTAGAGACCACACGCGGTCTCTTCAGGGGAACGGTTCTGCCAAGGTCGGAGAACAATGACGACCTTCACATTGTGATCAAGATAGAGACCGGTTACAATATCGGGATTGACATCACCACCATCACCCGGATGACGGAGACAGGCTACAACAAGGCCAACTACAAGATCCCGGAGAAGGAGTTCCCCTACTCCGATGATAAGCCCAATGTGAAGCTCTTCGGCACAGGGGGAACCATTGCTTCACGTCTTGACTACCGTACCGGGGCGGTTATACCTGCCTTCTCTCCCGGCGAGCTCTACGGGGCAGTGCCCGAGCTGGCCGACATCTGTAACATGCACACCGAGAAGCTCTTTGCCGTCTTCTCCGAGAATATGGGCCCTGAACAGTACATGACATTAGCCAGAGCCATCGGCAATGAGATAGCCAATGGTATTGATGGTATCATGATAGGACATGGCACAGACACACTGCATCATACAGCTGCGGCACTGTCATTCATGGTACAGGACTCACCTGTGCCTATTATCCTGGTGGGGTCGCAGCGCTCGTCAGACAGACCTTCATCCGATGCAGCGCTTAACCTGATACACGCCTCCACGGCAGCCGGCCAGGGAGACATAGCCGAGGTGATGGTATGCATGTTCGGTCCCACAAGCGACGAGTATGGGTTCCTGCACCGCGGAACAAGAGTGCGCAAGATGCACAGCTCATACCGCTCAACATTCAGGACCATAGGTGACATACCGCTGGCAACTGTCAAGCGCGGCGAGGTGAAGCCAATCAAGCATGATTACCACCCGCGGCGGACAGACCGCAACGTGAAGATCATGCCCTACTTCAACGAGAATGTGACAATGGTCTACTTCTACCCTCACATGAAGGCCGACATAATGAACTCACTCATTGACAATGGCTATAAGGGTATTATAATAGTTGGGACAGGATTGGGCCACGTCAACAGGGAACTGTATCCTGTGCTGGAAAGGGCACAAAAGGAGAACGTGGCGGTATATATGACCCTGCAGACTATCTGGGGATACGTGCATATGTTCGTCTATGAGACCGGTCGTGACATGATGGCCAGGGGAGTAATACCTCTCGGTAACATGCTTCCGGAGGTGGCGTGGGTTAAGCTTGGCTGGGCACTGGGCCAGACGGATGACCTGGAGGAGGTAAAAAAGATCATGTTGACACCTGTTAACGGCGAGATAACCGAACGTGAGCCCTATAACGGATACCTGGTGTACCAGGGTGGTGTGCCTGAAGTGGAGGATTTCATCCGTCGGGTGCACAAATAATTATGACTGCAGGAGGCTGGGAGGCTCAGAACCATACTACATGACTATCGCGACTCTTCGGTCGGGATCTCTGCTATGCTCCGAAATGACTGCGTGACTGCATGAACCTCCCGACTTTACAGTCG
>JAVEYS010000041.1:0-26334 GCA_034003345.1 Bacteroidales bacterium | reverse complement strand
CTGTATAGCCACGCTCGATTCCTTGCCCTGTCCCAGCTCCCGGACGTAAGCTTCACGCTCCTCCTCACTCCAGCAGTATTTCTCTGCCTTTCCTTTCCTTACAAGGTAGAGCGGCGGGGTGGCAATATATATATGTCCGTTTTCTATGAGCTCTTTCATGTACCTGAAGAAGAAGGTCATTATCAGGGTCGTGATATGAGATCCATCGACGTCGGCATCAGTCATGATGATCACCTTGGCATACCTGAGACCAGAGGTGTTCAGTGCTTTGCTGTCGTCATCAGTCCCTATGGTTACACCGAGAGCCGTAAAGATGTTCTTTATCTCCTCATTATCGAAGATCTTGTGCTGCATTGCCTTCTCAACATTCAGTATCTTTCCCCTGAGTGGCAGTATGGCCTGAAAACGTCGGTCACGGCCCTGCTTAGCTGTTCCGCCTGCCGAGTCCCCCTCAACGAGAAATACTTCTGATACTGTCGGATCGCGGTCGGCACAGTCGGCAAGCTTACCCGGCAGTCCCGATCCGGAGAGCACATTCTTCCTCTGCACCAGTTCACGTGCCTTACGGGCAGCATGGCGTGCCGTAGCAGCCAGGATCACCTTCTGTACTATCAACCGGGCATCCTTGGGGTTCTCTTCAAGATAGTTGGAAAGGGCACTGCTTACTGCCATATCAACTGCCCCCATAACTTCCGAGTTGCCCAGCTTGGTCTTCGTCTGACCTTCAAACTGAGGCTCGGCAACCTTGACGGAAATGACTGAGGTCAGACCCTCCCGGAAGTCGTCACCGTTAATGTCAAACTTAAGCTTGGAAGTCATCCCGGAATCCTCCGCATACTTCTTCAGCGTACGTGTAAGTCCCCTGCGGAACCCGGCAAGATGTGTCCCTCCCTCAATAGTATTGATATTGTTAACATAGGAATGCACATTCTCAGAGAATGATGTGTTGTACTGCAAAGCCAGCTCAACGGGTATATCTCCCTTTTCGTAGTTGATGTAAATGATATTTTCTGTAAGCCTCTCACGGTTGACATCAAGATACTCGACAAATTCCATCAGACCTCTCTCGGAAAAGAAGTTCTCTTTCATCGGATGCACTCCATTTCCGTTCTCTGCCATCTCCCGCTTATCAGTCAGCGTAAGAAGGATATTCTTGTTGAGAAAAGCCAGCTCCCTAAGTCGGGTAGCCAGGATATCGAACCTGAATTCAACTGTCTGAAAGATAGTGTTGTCAGGCATAAAGGTTGTGATAGTTCCCGAACCGTCTGACATACCAGTTTGAGCAACAGGAGCAAGAGGTTTTCCTTTTTCGTAGGTCTGAGTCCATTTCTTTCCCTGTCTCATCACATCAACGGTCATTCTTGATGATAGTGCATTGACACATGAGACACCTACACCATGAAGTCCTCCGGATACTTTATATGAACCCTTGTCAAACTTACCACCAGCATGCAGGACGGTCATGACAACCTCCAGTGCTGAACGCTTTTCCTTCTCATGCATCTCTACAGGTATCCCGCGGCCATTATCAATAACGGTAATGGAATTATCCTCGTTGATAGTAACGTCAATCTGAGAACAGTATCCGGCAAGAGCCTCGTCAATAGAATTATCAACAACCTCATATACAAGATGATGAAGACCCCTGACGCCAACGTCACCAATGTACATCGCAGGTCTTTTCCTGACGGCTTCAAGGCCTTCAAGTACCTGGATGCTGTCAGCCGAATACTGATCCTGCTCCTCACTCCTCTTTTTCTGTTCCTCTGTTGTCATTACAAGTAGTTTTAAAATCTATTCTTTGTACTATTAACAGTTTGATAATATGTGATTTATAAAATCATACAAAGGTAGCAAAATCCCTCAACTTCCTCGCTGATAAAGACAAATATTCTTGAAATAGATATGAACAATCAAGACTCTGCTGAGAGAGTTACAGACTGTATGAGATTCCACCCAGAAGCATCAGATTCCTTGAGGGGTAATAGTTCCATTCAAAATAGCTGTTATAGGAGATATTATTGCATTTTATCCAGAATGATACCTCCGGAGTATATCTGTATTCTATTCCCAGGTTTAGGTTCGGATGGAAAGGCAGCCTTACGATATTTTCAGGAGCCTTAACCCTTGCATACCTCTCCCCGGTGAAGGAGAGTGCGGCTGATGCGATGATTTTATTCCTGAGGTTGTAATCAGCCTTCATCAGTGCGTCCCATTCGGGCTTATGCCATGCATATTCCTGCCCGGAGAGATCATAACCATAATAATTACCCTGCAGCGTCAGTGTCAGCTGGCGGTTGACAGGCAGGCCTGTCTCACCGTGTATCCTGAGGAGATTGCCATCGGAATAGACCGGCACAAAATAGTTGCCGTAACCGATTGTGTCATTCATAAAGAGGAGCATGTCCCTGAACAATGTATAGCTTACGTCAAGGGCATAGGTTGCCGAGACATTCATGGTTCCCGAAATGCCTGCGGTGATCCTGAGCTGGTTATCTGTGCTCCGGAGATTGTACAGGGTATCACCCGGAAGCATCCACGGATTTACATAAGCGGTGTTGCGTGCCTGGTTGTTATCAAGATTGCCGTCAATGGATGCCGTGAATCTAAGGAACTTAGGTATCACCCTGAAGGTAAATGAGACATCAGGATAGAAAAAAATATAAAGCTTGGTATCTCCTCCCACAAGGGGGTCATGGTTCTCTTTGATATCACCTGCTATCTTCATCCCGAAACGAAACCGCCACTCCTGGTTACCTTTAGTGATATATGGTGCCAGCGTGAACAGGTTCCGGGCCTTATTGTCTATCCCCCTGGCAAAGAGATAGAGGTCGTACTCCACCTTTGTCCCTGCATATAGTCCGAACATGTCGGTCCCCGCGCTGGCAGTAATACCCGGATTATGTTGTATGCCGTCGCTCTGACGGGTGAACAGGTTATACCTTAATGTCGCATCCCAGTTGAGATCACTGGAGTCAGGCTCCATGGTGAAGTAACGGACCTTTCCTGTCAGGTCATAGTAGAGTGACTTTATATCCTTCTTATCAGGATCATATCCCATTACATCAGGGTCATACCCGTAGGCGAATCTCGACATCTGTCTGAAGTCGATATCTGCATCGAGCCGGCTCCGCCTGAAGTACTTCTTGCCAAACAACAGGGCCTGATTGTCGAGGAATCCTCCGTAGACCCGTGCGTCATTCTCAAGCTCTATTTTGGCAGCAGAGCCGTATGTGCGTGTAAAGAGCCCGATGGTGCCATTTTTGGACCTGCCGTTGGAGAGGCTTACCTCAAGGAATGGTGACAGATAAGTCCCGAATCCGAGGCTCACATATCCTTTTTTGAGATCAGGCAGATTATCCGGGGAAAGCAGTGCTGATTTTATGGGGCTGACTGCATACTCAGGCACAAATGATCCCGGTGTAAAATCGTAATTGAATGTTATATTCACCGTAGTTGTATCCTCAGATGAAGGCAAAAGGGTTCTCTTTGTTGCCTCCCGGAGACTGGGTTTATAGGGATTATAGAGTGTGACTGATCTTCTGATGGCCTCCTCCGTCTGACCGGAGGCCAGGACTGAGATCAGAAGGGCTGTTGCTGAGATGTATATTTTTGCTTTCATCGCTTTCTCCTTTTTTTGTGATCAGTTCCGTGTTACATTTCCGGCATTGCCGGCACCGTCTGCCGGTTCATCAGGGGTGAGAGCGGCCAGCCTGTCACGGGCCTCATCAATAATGCCATCGGATGGCACAGTGTAGTAGTCAATAAGGCTTTGCAGGGTGGCCTTAGCCTGAAAAGTATCTCCCTTACTGACTGCAATATCTGACAACAAAATGAAGGTCTTGCCTGTCCAGTAGGCGTGCGGTGAACTCATATCGACAAATTCATTAGCCTCCTTCTCGGCACCGCCTGTATCACCGGCCATCCAGAGCAGCTCTGCCACATGATACTTAGCCTCTGCACCGTAAGCTGTGGAGACCTCCTGAGACACCCTGCGGTAATCATCAAGGGCTTCTTCATTATTGCCAAGCCTCTGGTTGGCCTTGGCCATCAGGAAGGTAGCTTCGCGTGCCAGATCCTCGGTCAGCTTCCCGGATTCGAGGACCATCTCTGCCGAAGAGAGGACCTTTTCGTCATCCTCCAGGGCCGAGGCGGAACGCATCATTCCAAGATAGGCATACATCCTGTTCTCGGGATTGGATGCCTCACGGCTAAGTTGTTCATACAGCGACCACGCCTTAAGATAATCAGCTTTGCCAAAGGTTATGGATGCTGCTCCGAGCAACGACTGCTCCATGAACTGGTTGTTACCCACGCTTATAACCTTAAAGAAAAGTTCAAGCGCCTCATCAGTCTTTCCTGTTCTGTTAAGACAGTCGGCGAGATAGAACCTGGCATTCGTGGCAAAGCTGCCTCCGGGGTAATCGCGCAGATAGTTACTGAATATCTCGGATGACCTCTCGCAGTTGCCCCTGACATACTGGTTCTCTCCAGAAATATAGGTCATGGAATCACGGGTGGATACATCTATGTCACCCACTCCCTGAACTGTCTTCATATATGCAAAGTAAGATTCAACATCATCCATGTCAGTATAGGCATTCCTCAGCCCGTTGACAGCATTACGGGCTTCGGGCGTATCCCTGTAGTTCTCAATCACCTTTTTGAACTGTTCCACCGCCTTTCCATTATCCCCTGCATTGTAATATATCAGTGCCAGCTGCACCATGGCAGGCGGCACGTACTGACTGTTTGTATACCAGGCAATAATATTGGTAAAGTCGGCCTCTCCCTTTGATGGCTGATTAATGGCAACGTAAGCCCTTCCTCTTTCAAAAAGGGCATTGGGCACATAGGCTGATTTGGAGTACTTGTTTATCAGTCCGGTCAGCGTAGCGATCTTAGCCTCGTTATTGTTACTGAGCCCCTGTGCAAATCCCTTCTGGAACATAGCATAGTCTGCATCAAGCCTTGCGAAGTCAATGACCTTATTGTAATAGCTTATTGCCGTGGTATAATCGCCCTTGATATAGTAGCAGTCAGCAATGCGGTTGCGGGCATCTGTTGCAATATCGGCATTTGTGTTCTGGTCAACGCTGCCATTGAAAGCCATAAACAGCGGCAGCGCTTTTGGATACTGACCCTCATTATACCAGACATATCCCAGGTTGTAATCTATCAGATCATACCCGGGTATAGATTTTGCACCAGGAAGAAGCCTGAAGCTCTCCCAGTCACTTACAGCAGCTTCGGCATTGCCAAGACGGTAGTTTGCTTCTGCTCTCCAGTATAGCGCCTGAGCTCTGAGTTCCGGGTTCATCTCCTTATAAACCAAAGACTTACCAAACATCTGCACGGCATCAGCATACATCTTATTCCGAAACTGTTCTATACCACGGTAGTAGGTCACCTTCTGGTAAGCCCTCTTGAGCCTGTCATCCTTGCTTGATATTTTCTCAAGTGAGTTCAGTGCTGCCTGGTAGTTCCTCATTCTCATATAGGCAGAAATAAGGTAGTCATAAGCCTCCGACACGTGACCCGAACCCGGATAGCTCTGTATGTAATTATGCAGCGCCTCTATTCCCTCCCCGAAGGGTGCATAAGAATTTTCGTAGGCCAGCTTGGCAAAATTGAAGAGAGCCTCCTCCTGCACATCCGGGTCATAGCTCATCCCGGAGGCGGCGGAGAAAGCCATCTGTGCCCTCTTCTTGTCACCGGCTTTAAGATAGCATGACCCGAGCATATAGTAAGCATTCTGTGTCAGCATGTCACTTCGTCCGACAACCTCATTAAAGAGTTTTGTGGCCTTATCCATGGCATCCGTCTGGTAATAGCTGTATGCCAGTTCATACTTGTCATTCCTGTCGCTGAGCCTCGTCTCCTTAATAAATTTCTCAAGATACGGTATGGCCTCATTGTACTGACCTTTCTGAAAATGGGCATCACCAATAAACCGATACAGCTCTGTCTCTCTTGTCTTCCCGGCCTGGTCTATCAGGGAAGGCGCCGTCGCCAGAATGCCGTCATAGTTTTTATCAAGATAATATATCTGAACTATATAGAAGGGCACTATGCTGCCAAAGGTCTCGTCACCACGGAGCCTCTCGAAGCCCTCAAGGGCAGTACTGTAAAATTCATTCTCGTATGCTATGGCGGAGTAATAATATAGCGCCGGCGATGTGTAATCGGTGTCAACGTCTATCAGCTCCGAGAAAAGCATCTGTGCCCTCTTTTCATCTCCCTTCCTGTAATGTGAATATCCAAGCTTGAACAGATACCCGGGTAGCTCCTTATCAGTCAACTGCAGCCTGTCAGTCTGTTCGAACCACTCAATAGCACAGGTGTAATTCCGTTGCTGATAACAGTACAGTCCTGATTCTAATCTTGCCTCGTTAAGTCTTGGGCTCTCACCATTGGAGCTTATAAACCTCTGCATCCGGTATTCCGCATCAGGACTCATAAGCCTCATCGAGGCCAACGCCGCATGATACTCAGCTTCTGACCTCTGAAGCTTGTTCCCACTCTTTTCTGTTGCAAGCCAAGTGTCGAAGAGTCCTATGGCTGTGGCATATTTCGCCTTGCCATACATCTCATATCCGTTGTTCAGCAGTGACGTGATCTCTTCGCCTGAGAAGGACGACTGCGCCCTCAGTGAAAATCCGGCAGCAAAAGCTGCAACCGCCAAGATCATCAGTATCTTCCTGTTCATAACTTTTCCTTTCATGAGCCTGTGTCAAAACAGATATGCCGACAGTTTGTTTCTGTCAGTAATTCTCTAATTAACTACTATTTACGCAGGTTTCCCGTCATAGTTGCATAAGCCGTAAAAATACAACTATAAAAGAGCCATAAAGTCTCTTCATCATTCAATTTATCAACATATATGCTTCTGATTGTTAATTCTTTTTTATTTTGCACGAAAAGAAATCGTGATGGAAGAACCAGTGCCGCTTGATACAATTATTGAACTGAATGGCTGTTCAATCATGCAGCAGGATCACCTTGTCCTCTCCGATGTCACTCTGAAGGCAGAAAAGGGAGAATTCATCTATCTTGTCGGCAGGGTGGGCAGCGGCAAGACCTCACTGATACGCACTCTTAATGCGCAACTACCTCTCATAGACGGGGAAGGATGGGTGGCAGGATTCAATCTGCGCACTATCAGGAAGAGAGAGATACCTCATCTCAGGAGGAAGTTGGGGATAGTGTTCCAGGACTTCCAGTTGCTGACAGACAGGACAGTGCATGACAATCTGGAGTTTGCCCTCAGGGCTACCGGTTGGACTAACAAGATTTCCCTTGAGGAGCGTATACGTGAGGTGCTTGAGAAAGTAGGACTGCAGAACAAAGGGTTCAAGATGCCCCATCAGCTGTCAGGGGGTGAGCAGCAGAGGGTGGTCATTGCACGTGCCCTGCTCAATGACCCGGAGATCATCCTTGCTGATGAGCCTACAGGTAATCTTGACCCCGAAACATCAGAGGAGATACATATCCTCCTGAAGAATATCAGCGACAACGGGAGAGCGGTCATCATGTCAACCCATAAGCTCTCGCTTGTAAAGAAATACCCGGCGCGTACCATGCGCTGTGAAAACGGGAAACTCACCGAATCGGATATGAATGACCAGGTGATAGAACTTCTCTTCTGATCATTTGAGCATTCTCACCGGCCAGGGAAGACTGTTGCGGTAAAGACGCCAGTAGGTTTTTGGCTCTCCGCCAAAGGATTTCATGAAGATAGCTATGGAAGGAACCGATGACCCGGCAAAATCAATGGTTATACCTGATCCTGCATTGCTCTTGATCAGGTGGTCAATGACGTGATAGGCTGTGCGCAGCTCACGACTTTTCCGGCTTCCGGCAGTGAAGAGAAGCGTAAGACGATCTGACGTATCAACTACAAACATGCCCCAAATAAGCTTTCCTTTCGGAGATCTTACCCCCAGGATCTTTCCCCTGCCTGATTGAGTGCAATAATCCATCAGCTTATGAAGACGATTGTAGCTTTCGTCCCTGATCTTACCAGCCCTCTTGCCAATGTTATTTCTAAAGAGTGATATCACCTCATGGGGTGTCACATCATCTACAATCTCCTGCGGATAACGGTGAGCAATATTTATGTTTCGCCTGCAATTGGCCATATAGTTGAGCCATATGGTTTCATATGGCTCATCCAGTTTGAGTTCAAAATTAGTACGTGGTTTCAGTGTGTATCCTGCCGGTCTCACCTCCTCTCCTATGTTCAGATCTATCAGTCTGAATAACTCAGGTATAAAGGAGATGAACTCACCGGCAATCTTCTCTCTGTCACCGTCAGGGGTGAACAGGCCCAGTTGTTGCAGAAAGACGGGGGTTGCAATATAGCTGAACCCGTACTTTCTTGCGCAGGGTAATGGGAACAGGGAGCAGTAATCATCATCCACCAGCGCCTCCCATCCGGGAGACATGATGTCAAGATACCATGACTGCGCATAGGGTCTTACTCCCTGTATCTCCGCCAGGCTGGCGTCCCACCTGCTGCGGTCTATCTCTTTATTGCTCAGATAGGCTATCATACCTTCTGCATGGCAAGTGTCTCCTCGAACACTCTCCTCCATCCCTCCCAGCCGTTACCTTCTGCCAGGGATGTGTTGTGCCAGATTGACACAAACAGCCCTCCCACGCTCATGGTGGAGGAGACCAATGACCTGATGACCGGCAGAGCTGCCTCCGGAGAGAGATGCAGATACTGTCTCAGCGTACCGTCCATGATCTGGAAAGGAACGATGGTGAGGCCGGTGATCTTTTCCTTTGAGAGATCATAGAACGGGAAGGGGCGCGCTATCCCTGCCCTGAAGCCAGGCTCGTCAGCATAACCCATGGTATAGTCAATACTTATGCCGGCATCCTCGTAAGACTGGTAAGTCTCAGGCAGACGCAGGAGCAGCCAGTGCTGTCTGGCACAGCCGGCCTCATGCCCTGCTATTTTACTGTAACGCTCTGCCTCCATCCTCAGCGTGGCAGGCCGCCCGGCGGAACGGTATGATGGGTGAATGCCGCTACCAAACATCTTATCATACTTACGGATAATATCCCTGTAAGCCTGATCACGGTATGGTGGGTTATGGTCATACTCACGCTGGTCGCCCAGAGGGAAGAAGAAGAGGGCGTCAACACCGCTCTCCGTCAGCTTCTGTTCGATATAATCAAAACTGTCATAAGGATCATCCATGGCACCTGTCATAGTCCTTACCCTGTCTGCCGGCCGGGCCCCGGTACCTGCAATGCCCTTTACCAGTCCACCAACGCTCCTGAGAAAACCACGGCTTCTGTAAGCAAAAGGCTGATCAACATCGACGGTCACCAGAGGTTTGTATTCATTGTGTTTTATTGTCAGGACAGGATATCGTTTCACCAGTTCACCGGCAAGGTACCTAGACCAGACCTCGACCACCGGAGTCCGCAGAAACCCTCCCCGGTATGCCAGTGACCTCTCCCCCATAAACCTGCCATGGGCATCAGGTGCAAAGGGAAGATACTCTTCGTACCGCGAGAGCATGAAAAAAGCCGCCGAGAAAATGTCAAACGGTATGCTGCCACCCTCACTGACAAAGATCATAGGAAGGTCATCAAGATAGGCCACCTCCGGCTCCAGCGGAGTGATGGTCCTGTCTGACAGAAGTCCTGATGGACGTATAACAAAGTGGTCCTTCACCTTCTCATCCGAGTAGATGATTGACGGACTTCCTCCTATCTTTCTCCTGTCTGAGGTTAACTCATAACTGATGCCCAGCACGGTGGAGAAGATGACCTCCGCCACATATTCAAGTCGCGGAGTGATATCCGATGAGTAAATTATCAACTTCTTCATTACCATATGCACAAATTTAATAAATCACGGGGTAACCATCTCTGTCTTAACTGCCTATTTTATCAACAGAATTTCATCTCTGAGTCCCTAAAATTTACTACTTTTGTGGTTTGTGTAATTTTATCTTCACAATTAATATAAAGAGAGATCATGGGTAAAGGTGATAAGAAATCAAAGAGAGGGAAAATAATCAGAGGTTCTTTTGGCGTTCGTCGTCAAAAAAAGGCAAGAAAAAGTTTTATGCCGGCAGCACCGAAACCAGAGGTTAAGGTAACTGAAGAAGCTTTGGCCGCCACTAAATCGTCACCTCAAGTGAAAACCGGTACAGCGAAGACCGATAAACCCAAGGCTGCAGCCAAGAAGAGCACCAAACCGGCAGCCAGCAAGGCCGGTAAAGTGACCAAAGTTGTTGCAGAGAAGGCAGCAAAACCTGCCGCAAAAGCAAAACCTGCCGCAAAAGCAAAACCTGCCGCAAAAGCAAAGAAGCCAGCAGCAAAGAAGGAAGAATAGAACATCTCAGCTTCTCACAATCAAGTCGCTGTAAACAGCCGGATCAACCGCAGCTTCAATAATCATACTGTTATCTGACCGTAAGGCCTTTAAAACAGCGGAGTGCAATTGTTTTGCATCTGTAACACGGATCACTTCCACTCCCAGAAAACTTTGTGCATTAAATAACGGTCCATGGGCAAGATGAGTGCCATACGGATTCAGATTCTTCCATGCCTGCTTCAGTCTGATCAGATTCAGCTCTCCGTCAGAAAGCACAACGACTAATACTTTCAGTCCGTAACGGCGTGCGGTGATTATCTCTCCGGCATGCATCAGGAAGCCTCCGTCACCAGTAATACATACCACAGGTGCATCCTTGCTTATCAGTGCTGCTGCCAGTGCGGCAGGTAGACCAAAACCCATTGATGACCAACCGTTCGTCATTATAAGTCTTCCCGAAGCCGGCACATCCCACATCTGACCCAGCAGATGCAGATGTGACCCCACATCTGCAGTTACGACAGCATTGTCAGGGAGAAGCTCTTTCAGAACAGACAGTGTGGTAACAGGATTGAAACCCTTCGCGGCAACATTGAGTCCATCCTGAATATCCGTCTGTGCTTTCGCAGCCAGCTCCACCATTGCAGATGAGCTTCTCAGCCGGGATAGCGTATCAAACCATCCGGCAGCAGGTGATATTGACCGTATGGCTCCTTTCATGTGCAGGTCTGTGACACGCGTATCAAAATGTATCAGTGGCACGTCCGGCATCCATGCCTCATAGTTATATTCAACGGGGTCATAGCCAAGACCTATTATCAGGTCGGTCTCCTTTATCAGACTGCTGAGCCTGTCACTGAGAGCGTGAAACAGCACCCCTGCATAACAGGGATGGTGTGAAGGGATCAGACCTTTTGCCATGGGTGTCAACACCACAGGCACCCTGCTTGTCTCCAGTAACCGAATCAGTGACGGCCCTGCACCTGCACGTGCTGCCGTAAGCCCTGCAACTATCAGCGGTTTACATGATGAAGCTATAAGCACCCTGGCTCTCTCATCAGCATCATTCTGCTTAATTGTTCCTGAGGCTGCTGAAGTAACTGCCGTGTCTGAGGAACCTGATGCTACCCTGACACTTTTGCCGGAAAGATCAGATGGGAGCCCTATGTGGACCGGACCGGGATACTCCTCATTGGCAACTTCAATGCCTCTGCTGACAATATCCCGGGCATCATTTCCGGTAATCCTGAATGAAGCTTTTGTGACGGGCTTGAACAGCCCCTGCTGGTCGATGTTCATCTGTGCGGTGCGCCCAAGCCATGCGTCAGGCATCTCTGTTGTCAGTGCCAGAAGCGGTGACCGGTCAAGCAGCGCTCCTCCTACACCGGAGGCAAGATTGACAGCGCCGGGTCCGAAAGTGGCATGACAGATGCCCGTCACACCCGTGAGACGGGCTGTGACATCAGCCATGACAGCAGATGAAGCCTCATGCGAGGTAAGAATGAATTCTATCCCTGCCTTCCTGAATGCCTCCATATATGGTATCGACGGCCCTCCCGGAATGCCGAAGAACCGTTTGATGCCGTGTTCCCTGAATATGCTTGCAAGAAGCTCTTCTGCCTTCATATATTTTTTGTTATGACACAAATGTAATCAAACAGAGAAACAAAAAAACTGCGATATTTGCACACTCTATCCATTGAATGAAAGACCAGCACAACAATACCATCTTCTGGGCGATCATCACCTGCCTGATGTGGTCAACGGCATATCCCTTCATCAAGATAGGCCTTCAGTATTCAACACCAATACATTTTGCCGGAACCCGTTTCATTATCTCGGGCCTCATGATACTTCCCTTTACCATCAGGCCCCGTGAATATGTGAAGATGATCATTGACAACAAGAACCTTGTTCTCTGGGTAACTCTGCTGCAGGTCCTCATCAACTACATGCTGTTCTATTCGGGTATGAGCAGGGTGCCGGGTGCCCTTGGAGCTGTTATAGTCGGGGCACAGCCCTTTGTGACTGCAATTGTATCAAGGATAATGATCAGGGAGGAGCGATTCACTCGTGCCAAGGTCATCACAATATTGCTGGGTTTTTCAGGGATCGTGCTTGTAAGCGTGGGCAGGCAGGGATTTCACTTCGGTCTGCCTGGAGAGGTGGCCGGAATAATAATGATATTCATTGCCAATATTTCTACCGCAACCAGCAATGTCCTCGTCTCAAAGAAAAGCAGGAACATGAACCCCGTTGTGCTCAGCTCCTTCTCATTGCTAACGGGCGGTCTCATCATGTTCGTCATCTCGTTCTTTATTGAAGATGTACCTGCCAGGCCAGGTTTCCCGATGGTCTACTGGCTTGTTCTGGCATGGCTCTCCTTCATGTCTGCATTCACCTTCTCTAAGTGGTACGTACTTCTGAAGAGACCGGGAGTAAAGGTTTCCGAACTAAACCTGTGGAAGTTCATTCTGCCCGTTTTTGGTGCTATTCTGAGTTGGATAATCGTTCCCGGGGAGAGGCCTGACTGGGTAACGATCAGCGGGATGGTCATCATTGCAGCCTCCCTGATATGGTTCTTCGGCATCAGCGGCAGACGTGAACGCAGGAGCGGAGCGATACCGGCAGGGCCCATCTCCAAGTAAGGCCGGAAGGTCTGTCAGCAGTATTAAGAGCTACGGGGAGGTTGTCAAAGAGGAATCTCCCGAGCAGGGCCTTAAGAACATAAGCTCCCTCATGCCCTGTAAACCCGATGAATCTTATTATCTTCTCATCACAGGCTTAAATCATAGCCTTCAGAAAGACCATTATGTGATTCTATTCCGTCTTTATTGACCTGGCCGGGTTAGTTACCGCCGCCTGCCAGGCTTTGTAGCTGATGGTGATAAATATAATAAGCAGAGTCAGAGCACCGGCAAGAAGGAAGAGAGGCACACCCAGTGTTGCCCTGTACACATAATTCTCAAGCCAGTTACTCATGAAGTAATAGGCCACAGGGACAGCAATGACAATAGATATAGAGGCAAGGATAAGAAACTCTTTTACAACCAGCCCCAGTATTATTCTCTCACTGGCACCGAATACTTTTCTTATGCCTATCTCTTTCGTTTTCTGTTCTACAGTATATGATGCCAGTCCAAAGAGACCCAGGCATGCAATGATTATTGCCAGAATGGTAAACAGGGTAAAGATCAGCCCCCGCTTCTCGTCAGCTTCGAACTGCCTGTTGAACCTATCAGAAAGGAATGTATAACTATAGGGCTGGTCAGGAAAGACCTCTTTCCATTGTGACTCAATGAAACTCAGCGTCTGCTCCCTGTTTGTGTCGCTTATCTTCACATAAACGTTATTATTGATAGTGCGATAAGCCAGCAGCAAAGATTCTATTTCATTGTACATGCCGGTCTGATGATAGTCCTGCATCACTCCCACCACTCTGGCTCTCAGGGTATTTTCATCTCCAACCTCAATTTTCTTGCCTATAGGATCGCTCCATCCCATGCGTTTTACGAAGGTCTCATTAACGATCACGCCTGACAGGGTATCCGAGGGCATATCTTCCTGGAATTCCCGTCCCTTGATTATCTTAATACCTAAGGCTTCAATAAAGTCATGATCCACGATCGCAAAATTTACACCGCGCTGAGACATCCCCTGGTCTGTCTCAATGTTGAAGACCACCTTCCCGGAGCCTTCTCCCACCAGCGTGTTTGTTGAGCCGACATATTTGATATTAGGATTCTCAAGCAGTGCCTGTTTGAGCACCGGATACTTGCTTATCATTGACCGGTTCAGTTCAAGACCAAGGACATTCTTCTGATCAAAACCCTGGTCCGCGTTCTTCAGATAATTAAGCTGTCTGAAGACAACCAGGGTACACACTATCATGATTACAGACACGGTGAACTGTATGACGACCAGTATCTTGCGAAACAGACTCCCGGCAGATCCCTGTGTTATCTCACCTTTCATAACTGTCACCGGAGTGAATCTTGAAAGGAAGAAGGCAGGATAGCTGCCTCCGAAGAGGCCAACGATCACTACTATTCCCAGTAAACTGAGCAACACAACAGGGCTGTAGATGACGTGTAAATCAAATGACTTTCCCGCCAGGAGGTTGAATTTTGGAAGTAAGACAATGAGCAGTATAATGCTTACGGCAAGCGAAAATAGAGTCATAGCCGTTGACTCTGCCAGGAACTGTGACACCAGCAGTCTCCGGCTTGACCCCACCACCTTTCTCAGTCCCACCTCGCGTGCCCGCCTCGCTGACCGGGCCGTGGCCAGATTCATGTAGTTCATGGCCGCTATCAGAATAAGAAATAGTGCCACGACAGCGAATATATAGACGTATGTTATGCTCCCTGTCGGCTCCGGCTCGCCGGGATTGGTAGAATAGAGATGGATTCTCGTAATTGGTTCAAGAATATACTCGATCTTAATATTTAACGGACCAAAAAGAGGTTCCATATAAGCTGCATACATACCCTGCATCTTAGCCTCAAAAGCCTTAACGTCTAGTCCTTCAGGAAAGAGCAGGTAAGTAAAGACTCCGAAATTGCCCCATGATCCTATTCTTTCAGGCAGGTTACTCCTTGATGCCAGTGCATCAAAACGGAAATGTGAATTTGAGGGCACATCCTCAATTATTCCTGTTACTTCATATATGTCAGCACCGGTTGTAAGAGTTTTACCTATAGGATCGCTTTCACCAAAATACCTGGCAGCTGTTTTCTCCGTCAGGATTATCTTTTTCGGTTCAAGAAGCGCCCTTCTTACATCCCCGGCGACGACCTTATATGTAAAAATGTCAAAGAGAGCAGAATCAACGAAGTAAAAATTTTCTTCATTATACTCCTTGTCTTCATATCTGTAAAGAGAACGCGGCATATTGATAAACCTGACCGCTGCCTCCACTTCAGGGTAATCCTCTACGACCTGCGGGGCAAAAGGCAGCTGTGCAATGTTCCATGTGAACTGATCATCTGTCTCTGTGATCTTCGATGAGACACGGTAGATACGGTCTGCCTTCTCATGGTAACGGTCATAACTCACCTCATCAGAGACATAAATAACAAGGAACAAGGCACTGGTTATTCCCAGTGACAAACCGAGAATATTCAGGATACCATATCCCGGATGCTTCACTATATGCCTTATGGCGGTTTTAAACAGATTCTTAAACATATAACAGCTCTTTTTTATGAATAATTAATGCATCGTTGTTAACACTCGTTAAATAATAAGGTCATTATCCTTTTCTGAGAGCACAGCAATCCGGAAATTCCGGTTCATGCTCCCGGAAAGCATAAGGACTGAAATAAAATCTGTTTGATGCAATACACCATTATTTTATTTTATGAAAAAACAGTTGCCGGGGCTCCTGCAAACTACCTCACCTTCCTGTTATGTTGTAACATTTATTTACAATACATGTCTATTTATTTTACATTGACCGAATCCCGCAACTTGCTATATCGTTGATTTTCTGACTGTTTATAATATGGCACACTCTTTGGCATAATAAACAGCAAAAGTGAGTAAGAGAAATGAAAAGAGTGATCCCTATATTAATTATTCTGTCATTAACTGTTCCCGGTCTACTGTCAGCACAGGAGGCGAACTGGACACTGGAAGACTGCATAAGCTACGCACTGGCAAACAATATAGAACTGCAGAGGCAGGGTCTTCAGACTGAGACTGCCGAAGTAGATTTTCTCAAGGCAAAGATGAATATGCTTCCTAACCTTAATTTTGGATCGGATGCCCGTGTCGGATTCGGGAGATCCATTGACCCGGTGACCAACCTTATCACATTTAAGCAGAACCTCAGCAACTCCTACTCATTAAGTTCATCCGTAGAGGTCTTTAACGGTTTCGCCACACTCAACACCATTTCAGCAAACAAATTTATGCTTCAGGCCGGTATTGAAGCAGATAAGGTGGCGAGAAACACTCTTATTGTAAATATCATGGGGCAGTACTACCAGGTGATATATGCAGGAGGGCTTGAGGCTGCTGCAAAGATGCAGCTTGATCTTTCTGAACAGCAGCTCTTCAGGATAAGCAAAATGGTGGAGGCAGGCAGAGAGGCTGTAGCCCGTAAGTATGAGATTGAAAGTCAGGCATCAGCAGACAGACTGACGTATACGACTGCGCGGAGTTCTGCCAGCAGGGCACTGACACAGCTGAAACAGATGCTTCAGCTTGAGCCCGGGACTGATTTCAGTATACTGATGCCTGACGTTAATGCCATACTCATCACTGATAACAATTTTGATACTGACAGCATTTATAATATTGCCTCCATGGTGCTTCCACGTTTGAAAGCCATTGAGTATGAACTGAAGGCTTCCGGCAGGCAGGTAGCTGCTGCCAGGGGTGCACTTGCCCCAAGCCTCTCCGTTGGTGGAGCAATATATACCGGATATTATAAGGTAATAAGTGATGATGCGGGAGAACAGGCTTCATTCTCAAGCCAGATGAAGAACAATAACAGCCAGGCAGTCTACTTCTCACTGAATATTCCAATCTTCAATAAATACTCTGCCAGCAGAACTATAAAGCTGGCAAAGATCAGGCAGACAGATGCCGAACTACGGCTTGAACTAGAGAGAAATAATCTTTACAAAGAGATAGAAGATGCCTGCCTCAGCTATAACAGTGGAAGGGAAGAATATATTGCTGCTGAAGCCAACCTCACATTTAACAGAAAATCATTTGACGCTGTAAATAAGAAATTTGAATCGGGACTGGTTGATGTAATGGATTTTGCAACTGCCAAAACCACCCTCTTCACTGCTGAGACAGAAGCGCTGAGGACCAAGCTGCAACTACTTATCCAAAAACTCACAATACAGTTCTATTCAACAGGCGAATATGCAAACATTGTAACTAATTCCAAATAATATTTAATATGGACACACCTCTTGAAAGCATGGATAAACCTATTCCCAGGAAGAAGGGTCTTCAAAAAAAACACATAGGTTATATTGCTGGTGCAGTAGTGTTTCTGATACTGCTTTATGTAGCCTTTTTTGCAGACCGAACCTCTACCTACAGGGTAGAGAAGGAGAAACTGATCATAGAGTCAGTGGTTGAAGGTCAGTTCAATGATTATATTACCGTACCGGGGACAGTGGAACCCATCAGCACCATCTTTCTTGATGCACAGGAGGGTGGGCGCGTGGAGGAGATACTGATCGAAGAGGGATCTATGGTTAAAAAGGGTGACGTAATCCTGAGACTCTCCAATCCTGACCTTTACCTTAATATCCTTGACAGTGAAGCTCAGCTTGCTGAGAAAGAAAACTTCCTGAGAAATACGCAGATAGCCATGGAGCAGGACAGGCTCCAGATAAAGCGTGAGTTACTCAATCTTAAATATGATATCGAAAGAAAAGAGAGAAACTACCTTCAGAATGTCGCTCTCATGAAAGACAGCCTGATTTCGAGGGAGGAGTTTCTCCGCTCAAAGGAAGACGTGGAAATGGCCCAGCAGTCGCAGGAACTGTTTATTGAACGTCAGAAACAGGACTCTGTCTTCAGGTCTGTACAGGTAAACAACCTGATTAACAACCTGGACAATATGCGCAGGAACCTCTCTCTGGTCAGACAGAGGGTGGAGAACCTAAATGTAAGAGCCACCGTTGACGGCCAGTTGGGTCTCCTAGTACCTGAAATAGGACAGTCTATATCACGCGGTGCAAACATGGGCCAGATAAATGTATTAACCTCATTCAAGGTCACTGCCCAGATAGATGAACATTATATTGACAGGGTGAAGACTCAGCTCACGGCCAAGCTTGACAGGCAGGGCACTGAATTTGACCTGATGGTGAGAAGGGTTTACCCTGAAGTACGAAACGGGACCTTTAAGATTGACATGGTCTTCCAGGATAGCATCCCGGAGAATATCAGAACCGGACAGACATACTATATAAGCCTCCAGCTGGGGCAGCCTAAGACAGCCATTCTTGTTCCTATCGGCGGCTTCTTTCAGGAGACAGGAGGCCAGTGGATATTTATCCTGGACCCGACAGAGTCGTTTGCTACCAGACGTGATATCTCAATAGGCAGAAAAAATCCAAAATATTACGAGGTGCTTGAAGGCCTTCAACCAGGTGAAAAAGTGATCATATCAGGATACGAGACCTTCGGGAAAAACGAAAAGCTTGTCTTTAAAAAAAGTAAATAACGTTAAATAAATAAAGTCATGATCAAAACCAATGAGTTAACCAAAATCTTCAGGACCGAAGAGGTCGAAACTACGGCATTGAACAAAGTGACCCTGCATGTAAAAGAGGGTGAGTTCGTGGCCATCATGGGTCCATCAGGATGCGGCAAATCCACTCTCCTGAACATACTGGGACTGCTTGACAATCCAACATCAGGGAGCTATATCTTCAACGGCACAGAGGTTGCAAACCTCAGGGAACGAGACAGGACTATCTTCCGCAAGGGGAATATCGGCTTTGTATTCCAGAGCTTTAACCTGATAGACGAGCTCAATGTATATGAGAATGTTGAGTTACCCCTCATATACCTGAAGATGAAAGCCGGCGAGAGGAAGAAAAAAGTGGAAGATGCACTGACAAGGATGAAGATAGAGCACCGTGCAAAACACTTCCCGCAGCAACTGTCAGGCGGACAGCAGCAGAGAGTTGCCATAGCCCGCGCTGTGGTTGCCAATCCGAAACTGATCCTTGCTGATGAACCTACCGGTAACCTTGATTCCAAAAACGGCCTCGAAGTCATTAACCTGCTAAACGAGCTCAATAAAGAGGGCACAACCATTGTAATGGTCACCCACTCTGATCATGATGCCGGATATGCACACAGGATAGTTAATCTGTTCGACGGACAGATCGTTACACAGGCACAGATGTAACAGTATCCTGCCTGGTCATTAATAGAAAAGAGGTGCCATATCAGGTACCTCTTTTCTATGTCTATATATTTTTCGGATCCTGACGGTCGAATAAAAGTACTCAATCATCATCGGGAATTTTCAACATTCATTATCCCGACAAAGAGCCGGAGTTTTCCTGCTCTCTCTCGCGATAATACTACTGAGATAACTTCTGGCTATAAGCTTCCATACCATAAAGCTTTTAAGGGGAAATCGTGCGGAAATGCTCAGGCATGAATTATTGTTTTCCCTTGACTGTCTGTTCATTAAGTTAGCCTAAATGCCATAGTTCTTTATTTTGTTGTACAGGGTCTGACGCGTAATACCAAGCTTACCGGAAACAACACTGATATTATTGTCATATTTCTTCAGGCTGTCAGTAATCATCTTTCGCTCCATCTCCTCCAGTGTCATCTCCTGACCGGCAAAACGCAGGGGTGATGCAGTGAAGATAAAATCTGATGGTTTAAGGAGCGGATTCTCACTCATGATCACAGCCTTCTCGATGGAATGCTGCAGCTCCCTTACATTACCGGGCCAGTCGTGATTGGCAAGCTTCTCCAGAGCATGGGTACTTATCTTCATCTGACCCTTGTTGTATCGCTCGGAATGAACCCTGAGGAAATAATTAGCAAGAATTGGTATATCATCTACCCTGTCACGCAATGGGGGAACTTCTATCATTATTGTGTTTATCCGGTAGAGCAGGTCTTCCCTGAATCTCCCCTCACTGACCATCTTCATCAGGTCACCGTTGGTGGCGCAGACAAGCCTAATGTCAACAGGTATCTGCCTGTTTGAGCCTACCCTGACAATATACCTGTTCTGGAGAACGCTCAACAGCTTAGCCTGGCATGAGAGAGAGAGGTTGCCTATCTCGTCAAGGAAAAGAGTTCCCTTCTGTGCCAGCTCAAACTTGCCCTTACGGTCTTCTCTTGCATCAGTAAATGCCCCCTTTACGTGCCCGAACAGTTCGCTTTCAAAGAGAGTCTCAGTAATGGAACCCATATCAACACATATCATCAGCTCTCCTGCCCTTGCTGAACGGGCATGGATATCCCTGGCGATAAGTTCTTTCCCCGTTCCGTTCTCGCCGGTTATCAGCACGTTGGCGTCTGTCCCGGCTACTTTTCTTACCATGTTCATCACGTTGATCATCGTTGGTGAAGCCCCCTGGATGATCTTTTCCCCGCCGTTATTTATCACTTTCTTCAGCTGCCTGTTGTCTTCTTTCAGGGAGTGAGCCTCAAGCCTTGATAGTCTTAGCTGCAGGGCAGTATTGATAGTGGTCAGAAGTCTGTTCCTGTCAAGAGGCTTTAAAATGAAATCCACCGCTCCCTCCTTTATAGCCTTGACAGCCTGCTCAATATCTCCTGAGGCGGTTACTATAACCACGCTTATATTGCCGTCATATCTCAGGATCTCCTTCAGCCAGAAGAGGCCTTCGTTGCCATTCCTGACAGCAGATTTATAGTTTGACTCCAGGAGTACAACATCCAGCTCAGTTTTTCTTAGTATCTCGCTGATCCTTTGCGGAGAGTTGATGGCTATGACCTGCTCATATTCCCTCTGCAGAGCCTCTTGAAGTATCTTCAGAAAACCGCTGTCCTCATCAACAATCAGAATGTTCCCTTTAATCATAACAAAAGCTTTATACAAAAGACGGCATAAAAACCGGAATGTGTCAAATAAATAGACATATTTTTAAAAAGCAAATATTTAATAAGTATTCAGGAGTCAGCCGGAAGTGTACTTTACAGTTTACTCCTCACGCAAATGAATTTTGCCTATCACACCACTGTTTATTGGTGGCTGATCGTTTTAGCTGCCATTATACTTCTTTCGGTATCTCTCCTTACAATCATTTTCCATATCATAAGAGTATCAGGAACAAACCCGGTAAACGCTTTGAAATATGAGTAATTGACAGATAACCGTGAAACAGTCAGTGGAGCTACATTGACAACATGTTTTCCGATGCTGATCAGGGAGTCGCCGGAGCGTTTATGCAGCAAATAATACCATCGGCCGTCTTTAATATGTCAGAACAGATTTTCTGGCAACTATGTTATAAACCCAAAAGTCAGGACCATGACAGTCAAACTTAAACCAAACGAGGTTGTGCTAAAAGCCGGCGATACCAGTCAGATGATAGACAAGACCACAGTATCAGGAAAACTGATAGTCACAAACCAGGGGTTATATTTCAAGACCTTAATGGATGAGACGGAGAAGTTCAACATTGAGATCTTGTTTGACAACATACTGGAAGTCATCTATTTCAGTCAGGGGTTATTTTCCGCTAAAGGGTTGAATGTAGTTACCAGGGATGGCAATACCTTTAGTTTCCCACTCAGGAAGCGTGATGAGTTTGGTCAGCTCATAAATAAAATGTACTGATCTCTCCCCGTTACTATTCATATTTAAGCGATCGGGCAGGATTGATCCTCGCAGCCCGGAGAATACGGTAGCTAATTGTCAGAAGTGCAATTCCAAGTGCAATGGCCAGTCCGGCAATAAATATGAGGATGCCGGCATCTATCCTGTAGTAGAAATTCTCCAGCCATTTTCCGGCAACGTAATAGATTATGGGCCACGCTATCAGGGCCGAAATGGAAACCAGTATTACTATTTCCCTTGAGATTACCAGGTAGATACCTGTAACAGAAGAGCCCATGGCTTTTCTCACTCCAATCTCCTTAGTACGCTGTTCAACGGTAAATGATGTAAGTCCAAAAAGTCCCAGAGCAGCAATAAATATCGCCAGAATCGAAAATATCACGGCCATCTGTGCGTTCTGCTTCTCCTGGCTGTACATACGTTCAAAATCCTCATCCACAAAATAGTATTGCAGAGGATTATTAGCAGTGAACTCCTTCCATAACATTTCTATTTCGGAGATGGTCTTTGAATAATTTTGCGCTGAGAGTTTAACTGTCAGATAACCAAATAAAATGTCATCAGTCTTCAGGCAGAAGATGTATGGTTGAATTGGATTCCGGAGTGACTCAAAATTGAAATTTTGTACTACTCCTATGGGACTCAGGTATCGCATACCCCCTCTTTCAGCTGGTTTCATGAACCTTGTCTGACCCATATCCTTGATTCCAAAATCCTTTATTGCACTTTCATTGACGAGGCATGCATCCTGATCTGTCGTATAGCCTTCATTGAAGAATCTACCTGAGACAAGCGTCATGCCATAGGTATCAAGGTAATCATAATCAACCCAGTTTGTTTGCATCAGAAAAGTCTCATCCTTTCTTCCCTCAAGCATATAACCATTGTTATTATTATTTCTGCCGGGGACAGCAGTGGAGCTGGTGATATTAATAACGCCCGGAATATTTTTGGCTGCATCTTTAAAGGATTTCACTTTTGTTCCCAATGCCCCGGCACGGTTTATGACTACTAACTGCTCTTTATTGAATCCCACATCTTTGTTGAGCATGAATTTTATCTGTCTGGACATTATCATCGTTCCTATGATAAGAAGAATTGAGACAGCAAACTGGAAAACAACCAGTACTCTTCTGAGCCGGCCGTTTTTCATACTGTTTTTCACACTCCCCTTAAGTACTTCATAAGGATTAAATGATGACAGAAACAGAGCCGGGTAGCTTCCTGACAGGATACCTACTACAATAGTGAAAAGGAGCAAAATGGGAATCGTATACCATTTGGCAAGCAGGCTAAGCGTAAGGCTTGCGCCAAGGAGGTTATTAAAATAGGGTAACGAGATCTTTATAATCACCAGGGCAATTATCAGTGAAGCAAATGAGAGAAGTAAGGACTCTGACAGAAATTGAGTGACAAGCATCCCGCGTGTTGAACCAGCCACTTTTTTTATGCCGACCTCCTTCGCCCTTCTTGATGCCTGGGCGGTTGACAGGTTCATGAAATTGATAGCTGCAATCAAGACAATCAGTATGGCAATACTACCGAAGATCCATAGGTACTTCGGGTCAGCTGCCTCCCTGAACTCCTGCTGAACCGAAGGGTCAAGATGAATATCAGTAAGCTTCTGAAGATAAAACCTGTATCTGTTACCTTGTGCCAGGAAATCATCAAGTGATATTCCCATAAAGCGTTGTATCTCAGGCCCAACATATTTAATAAGTAAATCCTGAATCTTATTCTCCACATCAACATAACTGGAATTGGGCTTAAGAAGAAGATAGGTACTGAAACTGTTGTTTGTCCATATCTGATCATTTGACCTTGGATTGGTCATGAACGAAGAAATAAGATTCGCACTGAAGTGCGATTTTACGGGGATATCACCCATGACACCCGATACGATGTACCTCACAGTGTCCGATCCTAATTTCAGTGCCTTGTCAATAGGATCTTCATCTCCGAATATTTTTTTTGCCGTCGATTCGCTCAGCACAACTCTTCTCGGAGTATTAAGCATTTTAGCAGGATCACCTTTTATAACGGGTATTGTAAAGAAATTAAAGAACGAAGAATCAGCGTCAATCCACCCCTCTTCAGTAAATGTCTGACCATTATACTCTATGATGGTTGGACCATGCCCTGTCATTCTCAGGAAACCTTCCACTTCAGGAAACTCCCTGAACATGGTAGGACCAATAATTGCAGCCGTTGAGGCAGCGGTTATCTCCTGCCCTCCGATCTTTCCATCAAGCACCAGTCTGAAAATGCGGTCCTTTTTAATATTGTACTGATCATAACTGGCTTCATTTATTACAAAAAGAAAGATCAGAAGACTGCAGGCAATACCTATTGACAGCCCCAGGATATTAATAATAATATATGACTTCTGCCTTTTGAATGACCTAATACTGTGTCTTATGAGGTTGGTTAGCATACCTGTGTAGTTTAGTATGATTTTAAACAAATGATTCTTCTTAAATATCAGACGGTTGCTGCGTATTACTCTATCTTCAGTGCCTCAGCAGGGTTAATGCATGATGCCCTGTATGCCTGATAACCTACTGTAAGCATGGCGATTATCAGTGTGCCGGCAGCTATCCCTGCAAACACAATTATGTTCATATCAATCCTGTAAGCGAACTGTTGCAGCAGCTTATGCACTATCATCCAACCCGCCGGCAGTGCAATAACCAGGGATATTAATACCAGTGTAAGAAATTCTCTTGCCATAGTATAAATGACAATAAGAGCATCCGCTCCCATCACTTTTCTTATACCTATCTCGTTCGTTCTCCTTTCCGTTGAATAAGATGACAACCCGTAAAGACCCAGTGAGGCAATTATCAAGGCCAGTATTGTAAAATACTTCAGCAGATCCGCCAGGCGTAGCTCTGACCTGAATAGATTCTCATAGTCCTGATCAACAAAAGTGTACTGAAGAGGATATTCAGGGATTATCTCATTCCATGTTTTCTCAACAGATGCAACTGACTCTTGCGTCTTGCCGGGTGTTAGTCTCACAAGGATTACTCTGAGAAAGCTCGTGTCTGTCAGGGCAAAGGCCATCGGTTCTATCTCCTGATCTGCTCCCTTAAAATGAAAGCTCTTCAACACGCCAACTATCGTTCCACTGATTCCCATAAACCTGAAATTCTTTCCAACCGGGTCACCTATATCCATGAGCCTGACCACCTCTTCATTAATAAGAAAGTTACCTGTTGTATCTCTTGCCAGATCAGCAGTAAACTCCCTTGAGAAACCACGTCCTGACACAATCTCCATCTTCATCGTCTCCAGATAATCGTAATCGACCCCGTTTGTTCCGATAAGCACATGCCTGTCAGGGTCTTTGCCATCCCAGCTGGCTCCTCCGGAATTACTGCCCATCATCACCGGATTATGGAGAGAGGCTGTCACTCCCTGAATAAGGGTCTCCCTGAGTAATTCTCTTTTGAGTGAATAGTACTTACCCTTCATCTCATCGGACATAGGTATGGCAATAAGATTCTCCTTGTCAAATCCAAGATCTTTACTCTTAAGAAATCTAAGTTGCATGAACATGAAAACGGCCACCACGGCAATGATCACCGAGAGTGTAAACTGAACTACCACAAGGATCCTCCGCAGTGTTCCGTTGCCTTTTCCTGCCAGGCCCTCACCCTTAAGTGTTGCAACAGGCTTGATTGCAGACAGGTAGAACGCCGGGTATAGTCCTGACACTATCCCGGCAAGAATGCCAATAACGATGATGCTAATTATAAACCTCCCCTGGAACAGGCCTGCCAGGGCAAACTCTTTCCCCGATACGTTATTGAACAGCTGGAGCGATAACCCTACTATTATCAGTGCCAGTATCATTGACATTGTCACAAGGATAAGTGACTCCGACATGAACTGTATTATCATTGTCTTACGGTCGGCCCCGACTACCTTTCTGATGCCTATCTCCTTCGACCTGGATGATGCTTTGGCAGTTGAGAGGTTAATGAAGTTTATGCAGGCTATGAGCAAGACAAAAATAGCTATAAGGGTGAATATATAGATCGCAATCACTGGACCCCTGGTCTCATTAAAGCCGAACTGAGAATGCAGGTGGATGTCAAGAAAGGGGAAAACGCTGAACTTGGTGGTCGTTGTCGGATGATACTCAAGCACCACGTCCGTGAGTTTCTTGTTTACACTTTCCAGGTCAGACCCCTCTTTGAGTTGGACAAATGTCAGGATTGAGTTGCTCCCCCATGAATTACTTAAAGCACCTATCTCCCTGAGGAAAGAGAATGGTATTACCCCTTCAAAGGTAAATATGGAGTTTCCAGGAATCTCTTTCATTACTCCGGTGACCATGAACTGAAATTTGTTCTCCAGCGTGAGGGTCTTTCCTACAGGATTTATGTCTCCAAAATATTTATCTGCAAGCTTTTTTGAGAGCACAATTGAGTATGGAGCTCTCAGGACGCTCTCAGGATCACCCCTTAACAGCGGCAGGGTGAACATATTAAAAAGTCCCGAATCGGATGCGACTATTGACGACTCAAAGAACACCTTGTCCTCATAGCGAAAAAGAATTCGGGGTAGTCTGTTAATGCGGGCCTGCTCAGCTATCTCCGGTATCTTCTCCTTCCATACTGGTCCGCTGGGTTGTGGCGTTACTGTGACATGATACCTCTCCCCCGAGTAA
>JAVEYS010000040.1:0-26504 GCA_034003345.1 Bacteroidales bacterium | reverse complement strand
GAAAAAAATGGAACCGAAAAGATCTATCTGGAAAGAGACTCTGAATTATGGAATAATACTCGGCCTCATTACTGTAGGCTTCTCCGTATTCACCTATATGTATGATCTCACCTTTAAGACCTGGGTCATCTGGCCCAGTCTTCTGATCAGCATACTGGTACTTTTCTTCCTTCTTCGCTCCTACCGCGATCATTACAATAACGGATATATCTCCTTTGGACGCTCCGTGGGTGCCGGGGTGATTATCAGCGTATATGCCGCAATCATCACCGCAATATTTATTTATGTCCTCTACTCATTCATTGATCCAGGACTGATAGACAAGTCCCTGGCCGTTGCTGAGGAGAAACTCATTTCAAAGGGCGTCCCCGATGCTGCTATTGAGAAAGCCATGGAGATACAGGCCAAGATGATGAAGCCGTGGTTCACTGCCCTTATGGGAATTATCAACAGTGTCTTCTCCGGTCTCATACTGTCACTTATCGTCTCTCTGTTCATAATGAAGAAAGGCAATCCTCTCCTTGATGAGTTGGAAGAAGAACCGAAAGAGTAATGGATCTCACCGTAGTTGTTCCCGCTTATAACGAGGCGGAATCGTTACCTGAGCTTGCTGAATGGATTGACAGGGTCTGTACCGGGTCATCCATTGATTATGAGCTCATCATCATTGATGACGGCAGCTCTGACAGCACCTGGGATGTTCTGCGGCAGCTTGCCGAAAGAAATAGCAGGGTAAGGGCTGTGAGGTTCCGCCGCAACTACGGAAAAGCGGCTGCTCTCCAGACAGGGTTTGAAGCATCAGTGGGTACTGTTGTGATCACAATGGATGCTGACCTGCAGGACAGTCCTGATGAGATCCCCGAGCTGGTCAGGATGATCCGCGAAGAGGGTTATCATATCGTCTCAGGGTGGAAGAAGAAGAGGTTTGACCCGTTCATCAAGCGGACCACCTCAAAGCTCTATAATTATACAGCAAGGAAGTTCTCGGGCATCAGGCTGCACGACTTCAACTGTGGATTGAAGGCTTATGACGGGGAGGTTGTCAGGAGTATCGAGGTCTATGGCGAGATGCACAGGTACATCCCTATGCTGGCCCGGGAGGCAGGCTTTAAGAATATCGGTGAGAAGGTTGTACAGCACAGAGCCCGCAAGTATGGGGTAACCAAGTACGGTCTCGACAGGTTCCTGAAGGGGTATCTTGACATGCTGACCATCAGCTTCATCACGCGTTTCGGCAAGAGTCCCATGCACCTGTTTGGTACTATGGGAACGCTGATGTTCATCACCGGGTTTGGCATGGCCGCCTACCTTGGCATCCGCAAGCTGGTATTCATCCACAATAACCTCAGAGCACCGCTGGTGACTGACAGTCCATGGTTTTATATAGCGCTGGCAGTAATGATAATAGGGTCTTTTCTGTTCCTCTCTGGCTTCCTGGCGGAACTGATCAACCGCCGCTCAACTGACCGCAACAGGTACCTGATCAGGGAGAAGCTGAATAGTAAGGGCTGAAAGGCAAAAGGCTGTAAATTCCGGAAAGTCTACAGTTTGGAAAGTCTAAAATTCGGATAGTCTAAAATTCCGGAAAGTCCAAAGTCCAGGGGACTGATATCTAATGAACTGAATATCAAATTCTTAATTCTTAACTCTTAATTCTTAATTCTTAATTCTTAATTCTTAACTACCTATACCTCTGTCTCCTGCGTTGTGTCTCCCTTGCTAGGCTGCGGATTGCTTCAGTAAGTTTATCCCAGGAATAGAGTTGTTTCTGAGTCTCGATACCCTGGCTGAACTTATTCTCGTCGCCCGCAAAAAAGTTGGTTATAGCTCCGGCTATGGCTTCCGGTTCGGGGTCAACAACATATCCGCATTTTCCGTCAGGCACTATCTCCGCCAGTCCGCCCACGTTTGTTACCACCATGGGCTTGTTGAAGTGGTATGCCACCTGGGTGACCCCGCTCTGCGTAGCACTGCGGTAGGGCTGTACAACAAGCGAGGCTGCGGAGAAGTAGTATTTTACCTCTTCATCACTTATGAAATGGGAATGGATGACCAGACTGTCACTCAGATCAAGCTGGTGTATAATATCAAAATATGGTTTATCATCCTCATAGAATTCGCCTGCGACAATAAGCTTGACGCCCAGGTTTCTTACAGCAGGGTCAGCCATTGCTTTCAGTAGAAGATCAAGCCCCTTGTACTCTCTTATGAAGCCAAAGAAAAGAATGAACCTGTATACCGGGCAGAGTTTGAGGTGTACTATTGCTTCTGCGCGCGATACCGGTTTGCTGTAGTTATCAAACAGTGGGTGTGGTGAGATAACACATGGCATGGTGGCAGTGAACTCCCGGAGATCTTTCTCCACTGATTTTGTCATCACCAGTGCGCCGTCGATGCTTCTGATGAAGAATCTGGTCAGCAGTCTGTCTCCGAAGTGCTTTTCATGCGGCACCACATTGTCAAAGATCGTCACTATTCTGGTAACCCTGTTTGTCCTCACTATCCGGGCTATGATCCCTAATGCCGGTGCCAGGAAGGGGAGCCAGTAGCGCATAACCACCAGGTCAGGTCTGGTACGCCTCAGACGCAGGCCAATGGATAGCCAGTTCAGTGGATTGACGGAGTTGATGGCCCTGGTTATGGGCACTCCCTCAGGAGCATAGCCACCATCATACTGAGACTTGCCCGGAAACAGGAAGGAAGGATACTGCAACCTGAATGTATATATAGCAGCAGCATCTCCTTCCTGGAGTAACTGCTGCGCCAGCCTTTCGTTATACGCAGCTATGCCTCCACGGTACGGGTGAGCAGGTCCACAGATGACTATACGCATCATAATGTTCCGGCATCAGGAGTAACCCAGTCAGTCAGGTAACGGTATTGCGGCTCAAGATTGCCACCGGCGGTGATGGTGGCACGCTGTATCATGGGCGAATCATTGTCGAGGAACAGATCGTGCAGTACGTGGTCTATAAGCTGCTTCCCGAAATCTCCCGAGGCATCGCGCGGCAGTTCACCGGGCAGGTTGTCTATAGACATGACTGTGATGTTGTCGGGATTGCTGAAGGCCTCCTCCTCACAATGCTTCTTACGGTTGTAGCTATAGAAAGGATCTGCTATGGTTGTTGCTCTGATGGTGGAAGGTATAGGCCCTCCAATATCACAGCTTATATCCCCGATGACAGAGATTCTAAAGTCAGGCTTCTCCATATCCTCCCTGGTGAAGAAGACGGGAGAGCGTGGGTCCCAGAAATGTGCAGTGATGAGCAGGTCGGTTACCCTGGTGTACTTGAGAAAATCAGAATGGTAGTCCTGAGGGTTAGACATGAAATTGTTAAAATCGAACGGACGCCCGTCACTATGACTGACATAGTCCTGTGGGCCTATCTGGCATACCACAGGTACATCATACTCCTTCGTGAGGAAATCCTCGTGACTGACGTTAAGAAGGTTTGTACAGTTAGATAGTGTCTCCATAGCGCCGGAGGCAACGCGGCCTTCACCTGTGACCAGTATCTTGAGACCAGGCTTCAGTTGTATCAGTTTCAGTCCTGCCCACATCTCTTCAAGGTCATGGCACTGGTATGGAGGCTTAAGTTTGAATCTGTTTGATTTTATGCCCCTGGCTCTGAGCGTATTATAAGCACCCACAATGCCGGCCCAGCGACCGAAGGCGACCACCCGCTGTCCCTTGTCGGTAGTGAGATATTCATAATCAATCACCCTGACCTTTTTATCCAGGATTACGCGGAGCATCTCCCGGTTATATTCCTGTTTTTTTGCCACATGAGCAAAAAAGAGGTAGGTCTTTCCGGGGATAAATACTCTCTTATCTACCTCCTTAACACCCATGAGAATGTCACAGTTGCTCAGGTCCTCTCTCATTGGGATCTTAAGGTATTCATATTCATCGTCGTGAAAGCATCTTATATCTGAGGGCTGGACATAGAATTCCACGAAGGGGTATTTCTCTTTCAGTTCGATCACCTGTGCGGGGGTGAGTGGCACTCTCCGGTCTGGTGGGATCTTCGTCTCACGTATGATGCCTACTTTCACTTTTTTTTCCATGTCGGTCTGTTTTAATCTTGTGTGAAGATAATAAATCGGCCTGATTTTTGAGAATACATTTGTCAGTGCATTGTATAATTGAGTAATATTGCAATGCGAAATATATGCTATGGGGCTGACCTGGTTTTGACAGCAAGCCGCGGTGGTATGTAAGCATGCAGAGTGGGGTGACGCATCTCTTTAACTTGTGTCTCACAACTATAACTGGCGAAAATAACTACGCTCTTGCTGCATAATTCGCATAGCGAATAATGCTTAATCCCGACACCAGGTGTTGGGACGAGACGTTTCCCGGGCGGTGATGCCCTGTACCAACCCGATAAGGAAGCGCACGCAATTCAGGGATAGTCTGACGGTCTCTCCGGCCTGAAGATGAAATCAAAGGAGATAAGGAGTGATTCGGATGTCTGCCACCTGGTCACTCCCGACAATCAAGGCAGGATAAGCATGTAGAAAGCATATGGTCGCCTTGACTGGACGCGGGTTCGACTCCCGCCAGCTCCACGATCAAACAGAAAGCAAACACCCCCGCAAGGGGGTTTTTGTTTTTAATAAGACCCGATGAAAGCTTGCTTTCAGGAGGGGATTGGGAAAAATAAAAAGGCCATGCAAAGCATGGTGTTTGCTTTCTGTTTGCAGGACTGAAGCCCAGGGACGGTTGGTTACGGGAACCGGAACCAACACCCCCGCCTTAAATTGGCATTGATTATTTGCATCCCTGAAGCCCGGGGACGGTGAGTTCGCCAACCGGCGGACGAACACTCCCGCCTTATCCTGAGAGTGGAGAAAAGAATCATCACCAGCATGGTGAGTTATCTGTTTGGAATACTGCAATCTGATCTTGATAATTTTAAGAACTTTTAATTAAATTTGAGACATCTGCTCTGGTTAGGTTGGGACCCGAAAGATATGATATGGTGTACATACATATTTTCTTACGTGTTATTGTTATGATCACGTTTGGTGAACATACAAATCCGGAATATGAAGATTTCCAGGACAATAGTTCAACATAAAACAACCTCAGAAAATTAAATATGGGGACAAAACATCAACCTATAAGTGCGTTATACCTAATGTTAAAAAAAACACGACAATTAAATTTGAAATAGGAATTGAAATGAAATTTTTAAAACAAGAGACGCTTAACAAAATAGTCGCACAGACAGCAAAAAATAAAAACGTTCACGGTTCAGTTTTTCACATTGAATCAGGTGACAAGTCAATGAGTTTCTTTTCGGCTTCAGGAGACATTTCTCCTGAAAGCCAATATTACATTGCCAGTATTAATAAGTTAATCATCTCATTTATTACGCTTCGGCTTTGTCAAAACAAGAACATCAATCTTGACGACAAACTTTCAAATTATTTACCAAATGAAATACTAAACGGACTTTTGGTTCACAATGGTAAAGACTATGCAGGCGACTTGACAATCCGTCATTTAATTTCGCATACTTCAGGCTTACCTTGTTATCTGATTGACAAAAGACCTGACGGCAAAAAGAATATGGACTTAATACTTAATGGCAATGACGAATCTTGGCCGTTAGAGAAAGTAGGGCGTGAAGTAAAAAAGATGAAATCCAAATTTATTCCAGGAACTAAAGGCAAGGCAAGCTATTCTGAAACCAACTTTAGACTACTAGACAGAGTATTGGAAATTGTAACTCAAAAAAGCATTCAAGATTTATTGACCGATGTTTTTCAAGAATTAGAAATGAAAAACACTTTTGTTCTCCCCTCAAATTCAGCAGACAATTGTGCTCCTATTTATTTTAAGCAGAACCATATTGATATAAAAGAATATTGGAGGTCAACCCATCACGACATTGCAAGCACAGCAGCCGACCAAATGAAATTTATCAGAGCATTTTTTGATGGTAAATATTTTACAAAGGAGTTTATTAATGAACTTAAGAAATGGAATAACATATTCTTCCCTTTCAAGTACGGTGTTGGAATTCAAAAATTTTATATTCCAAGATTATTATCTCCATTTAAAACGGTTCCTGAATTAATTGGACATTGTGGTTCTGTTGGCTCAGTAGCATTTTACGTACCCGACAAAGAAGTATATATTACCGGGACAGTAAACCAAACAAGTAATCCGAATATAGTTTTTCAGACGATGATAAAAATAGTAAATAGGCTGTGACAGGTAGAATCACTAGGCATAACACGCGGTATGTTCAATGTGTTTGTCACATTTTTTGCGAATTTTCTAACGACCAATTTGTAAGCTGATAATAATCGGTCGCCAGAGGACTGGCAAAAAATGCGCCAGCCCACCGACCCGCAGGCCCGACCACAGGGCACACACACTTAACATACCGCCAACCGTTATAGCACATTAAACCACTATAAATGAGAAACCTCTTGATAAAATATATACTAATCTTTCTTGGATCAATATTATTAGTAAATGCTACCGGGCAGAATCTTCATGAGCCCATTATCGTAAAGACAATTAACGATGAAACCATTAAAATTAACGGAACTAAAAATCTTTATGTTATTTATTTGTGGAAAATAAAAGTTGAGAAGAGCATAAACGAGATTGAATCTTTAAATCAACTTGCTAAAAAATATGAGGCCGAAAATATTACCTTCATTGCTGCAACTTCTGACAATATTGATAAACTAAATGAATTTTTAATTGAAACCCCCTTTTTATACAAGCAAATTGCAGGTAAAGAAGGAAAAAAGTTAAATAAAGAGTTTGGAAATAATAAAATCATGAGGATATTTCCTCGGCACTATATCCTTGATAAATCTGGAAACATTATCAAATCAGCAATAGGGAGTTGTCCAACAATACATGAAATTATTGAAGAAACTCTTAGCGAGATGAAATAACGTGCTATAACATGCGGTCATATTTAATGCCGCTATGCTGCTAACAGGAAAACAACGATTCGACAGAGAAAGAAACGATTATAAAACCAAAGGCACAGCGGCACTAAACATAGCGCCAACCCGTTATGCCGCATACAAAAAACACCCTGCAAATGGATAAGTATCTTGAAAATATAGATAGGCAAATCGAATTTAATAAGGGGAAAAACTTATTCCTTGATGATAATGAAATGACATTAAAGTTTATTAATGAAACGATAATAGCAATCTCTGAATTAGAAGAAATCGATTTTGACTCTGAAAAGATTCTTATAAATTACGCAACAGATAAAGTACTTGAGGAATTCTGTAGAATAAATCAGTATTACACATTCAATAGTCAAGCTAAATATGACTTGCGAAATATATACAGCGACTTATTTTTAAGCATAAAGACAAATAAGAATTCAATAGAAACAATTTCAAAAAATCATTATCGAAACTTAAAAAAATGGTTGCTAGTGACCAACTCTTTTGCGGAGAAAGTTTATTCCAATGCAGACTCTGAAATTGATCCGATAGCTAGTTCAGAATATAGTCCTGATTTACAAATTGATATTCTAAGAATTGACAGAAAGGCATTGATGACTCCCGTTTTGGATATTGGATGTGGAAAACAAGGGAATCTGGTAAAATATCTTAATAAACTTGGGATTGAAACACATGGAATTGACCGATTCTCATTTACGGATAATAATCTGACAAATTCTGATTGGTTAGAATACAATTACGGAATAGAAAAGTGGGGGGTAATAATTAGTAATCTTGGCTTTTCAAATCATTTTAAACATCATAATTTAAGAGAGGACGGTAACTATATTGGATATGGTAAAAAGTATATGGAGATATTAAAATCCCTGAAAATTGGAGGTAGATTTCATTATGCCCCGGACCTACCTTTTATTGAGCAGTATTTGGATAATAGACAATTCAAGATTGAAAAGAAGAACATCGGCGAATATGATTTTAAAACTTCAATAATAACAAGATTGCACTAATGTACGACGGCACAACAAATAGTATAGTGCATGCGGGTTTTAGAGGTTTTCGAAGGTTCGTGGCTTGTGAAAAATGTCGGTGTAAACTGATAGGAAATTGCGTCGTAATCCCGCACGACACCATACCATCAACCGTTAGGTGGCATAGAGACTGAAACCGCGACAGGATAATGCTTTCCGAATTTGTCATGCCGATTATATTTCGTATTTTCTATTGTACCTTGACTCAGTGCTTATCAAATTTCTGCATAACGTGACAACTTTCAGCCACTTGCCGGGACTACTTGTCAACGATTCTATCAAATACCCTACGAGGTAAAAAATCTGTAAGTTGAGCGAAGATATACTTGCCTTCATTCATGGATTGATGCTTTTCTCAAAGCAAAAATCCAACATTTCAGTTCAAATCGTCACGCTCGAAAAAAATGCTGCGGATGCGATTATTTCATAATTTCAAAGAACGATTATAATTTTCTAATGCCCATTAGTGTCCTGAACTTTTAATAACTTATAGAATTTCTCAACAAAAAGATTCATTATTCGCAGAAAATTCCGTTGAAAGAATTCTCCTTAAACCAATTGAAGGTAAGTCTGACCAATTTAGCTCTTCAAAAACACTTTTAGGGGACTTCGTTTTTGAGAGGAATGAAAGTGGGAAACTTATTGAACTCTTTATAAAACAAAAAAGAGGTAATTTTATAAAATTAAAAAAAATGAAGACGAATAAATAACAAACACTAACAAACTGGTATAAGCAATATGCTTGTCACAGTATTCGCAAAACTCTGCCATCAAGACAGTTAAAAATAACAATGTACCCGGATAATATTGTAGCTGAAGTACCGGGATTGGTGCCCGGATGGGCTGCGCCACCAACGCTTACATGCTCATTCTCGCTGGCCGATAGGCCCAATTGTAACAAAAACCTCAATCCAAACGTCATGAGGGAAATCCATCTTACTAATAGATTAAACATCAATGTATGAAAGACAGACCGATTATTTTTTACATAATTTTTCTAATTGGATTCACACCTTTAGTTTATGGACAATCAAATTCCTATTCTTCTGATGTTATCACGAGGATTAATAAGGTTGAGAATTCACTTATGAACTGGGTTCAGACCCCTGATAGTTTGTTGCGTTGGAATATTGAAGAACGTATGAAATCTCATATGGTCAACGGAGTGAGTATTGCAGTTATCCATAATTTCAAAATTGAATGGGCTAAAGGGTATGGCTGGGCTGATATTGCTGAAAAGAGAAAAGTAACACCACAAACTCTCTTCCAGGCAGCTTCTATCAGCAAATCGCTGAGTGCTATTGGAATATTGAAATTAGTTCAGGATAGAAAAATAGATCTCGACGCAGATATAAATACGTATTTACATTCATGGAAATTTTCTTATGACTCTGTGTCAAATAGCAAAAATATCACATTAAGAAACCTCCTGAACCATTCAGCAGGACTAAGTGTAAGCGGGTTCCCAGGATACTTTCTCACCGATTCGATCCCAACAATCATCCAAATCCTTGATGGGAAACAGCCTTCAAAGACTCCTGCTGTCAAATCTGTTCTTGAGCCTGGAATAAAATATCAATATTCCGGAGGAGGGATATGTATTACACAAGTACTTATGACAGACATTACTAACCAACCCTTTGGAGAGTATATGCAACAGAGTACTTTGATTCCATTAGGGATGAATGCGAGCTTTTTTATGCAGCCTCCTCCATTAGAAATGAAAGATTTGCTAGCTACTGCCTATAATAGAGATGGAAGTGAAGTAAATGGGAAATATTGCATTTATCCTGAGCTTGCAGCCGGAGGTTTATGGACAACACCAACAGACATAGCAATGTATATCATTGAGACACAACTATCTTTACTTGGAAAATCATCTAAAGTCCTCACACCTGAAATGACAAAGATAAGACTGACACCGTTTGATGGTTATTCTGCACTCGGTGTTTATATTCATCACAATGGCAGGTATTTTGAATTTAGCGGCGGCAACTATGGTTTTATATCAAAATATTGGGCTGATATGGAAAATGGAAATGGAGTAGTGGTAATGATAAACTCTGCAAATGTTGAAATAATCCCTGAAATAGTTAACAGCGTAGCGTCAACTTACTCTTGGAAAGATTTTTATAAACCTGTCATTAAAAATATCATTTCAATCTCGGATCCCATTCTCAACTCTTATGTTGGTGATTATCTTTTTGGTGAAACAAAGATCTCTGTTATAAAAGAGAATGAAAGATTATTCATTATTGAGGATCAGCCTTATGAACTATATTTCACAACAGAAAATGATTTTTTTATCTCAGAATTTGAAGGTGATTATCGATTTCTAAAAGATACTAATGGGAAAATAATTGGAATCTTGGATTTAAACCATGACATGACTGGTAATAGAATAGTGAAAGAATAAAATTCAACTGGGTATAACACGGACGGTGTAAGTACCTGTATCAATTAAGAAGGAAAAGAAACCTGACCTGGTAATGTATTAAATATTTGTTTGTTGTGAAGAGTCCGCAAGAAGTTATTATTGCCCACCGGGGAGAGTCTTATGAAGCCCCCGAGAATACACTGGGTGCCATAAGCCTGGCTTGGGAAAAGGGAGTCAGGGCTGTTGAAATAGATATTCAACTTACTGCTGACAATGAGATTGTTGTCATACATGATAAGGATACCTTCAGAGTTACAGGCCATAAACTTGTAATCAGGAGATCTCTGTTAAAGGATCTTACCGGATTACCTATTACTACTAATAGGGGCGAAAAATGGAAGAAAGAATCTATCCCCCTGCTGAGAGAAGTATTAAAGACTGTACCGGAAGGCAGGAAGCTGATTATTGAGATTAAAAGCAATGCCAATATTCTTGAAAAACTGAAAGAAGAATTGCATCAATCAGGAGCTAAAGACTCACAGATAGAACTGATTTCATTTGATGCTCAGGTTATAGGAAGAGCCAAACAAATGATGCCATATTATAAAATGCTTCTGCTTCTGGACCTCGATTATTACCTGCCCTGGTGGTTAGTTTGGGTTAATAAGCAAACGATAATAAGGAAAATCAGGTTGATGAACCTTGATGGTGTTGATGTGTGGGCAGGAAAGATGCTTAATAACCAGTTTATTTCTGCTTTTAAAAACGCCGGGCTTCTTATATACTCATGGACTGTCAATGACCCCGGAGCTGCGAAAAAACTTTTAAATTATAATATCGATGGCATAACTACTGACAGGGCTGCCTGGATGCTAAATCAATTATCAAAGTCATAATCTTTATAACCTACCAAATGGCTAATGTTATTATTGGGATTCATGGATTGGGGAATAAACCTCCAAAAGATTTATTAGAAAAATGGTGGCGACTCTCAATGGCAGAAGGACTAAAAACCAATAGTTTAAACGTCTCTTTGCCAAAGTTTGAGATGGTATACTGGGCTGATATTATTCATGATAAGCCTTTGGATGAATCTGAAAAAGATCGTGAAAGTCCTTTTTTCCTGGAAGAAGGCTACAGCAGAGCTCCTGAAGATTTTCTTGTCGAAAATCATGAAACCAGGCAGAAGATTGTCGGTTTCCTGAGCAGGCAGATGAACAGGATTTTTCTGAATCCTGATTTTAGCCTGAACTATTCTTTTATTGCCGATACTATTGTCAAAAACTACTTCAGGGATCTTGAAATATATTATACTGAAAATTGCGTTGATGAAAACAACGCTACCTGTAAGGTTAAAGATTTAATCAGAAAACGACTCCTGGATGTATTGGAGAAATACGAGGATGATGATATCATGTTGGTAAGTCATTCCATGGGATCAATCATTGCTTTTGATGTTTTATCCTTACTCCCATTAGAATCAAAGATTCATACCTTTATTACGATGGGGTCACCATTGGGGCTGCCTGTTGTCATCAGTAAAATAGCAGCCGAACAAAAACAGAGGCTGAATGGCAAAAATCATATGGTAACCCCTGACTGCATAACAAACAACTGGTATAATTTTTCTGATATTCTCGACAAAGTGGCATTTAATTATAATTTATCAGATGATTTTTCAAGCAATATCCGGGGAGTAAAACCTATTGATTTTCTGGTTGTTAATAATTACGAAAAAAACGGAATCCGTAACCCCCATAAATCATTCGGGTATCTCAGAACCAGGGAGTTCTCAAAAGTGCTGTATGACTTTATGAAAAACGAAGATATTACAGTTTGGGAAAAAATTACCAGAAGACCTCTTCATATTATCAGAACACTGAAGACAAAACTGTCATCCACGGTGAAACCAAAATAATTATAATACTCCCTTAATTCCTGACCAGAGGTTTAGTTAAAAGAAAGAATTTTACTGGACCTATGACAAAACAATCACGACGCAAATTCATTGCGGGCTCCTAGGCCAAGGTTGTTTCTGTCTACATGACTGGAGCATACTCGTTTCGATACCCGGAGGTGAAAGCGTCCCTCTATTTAAAGAAGTTACGGCTAAATCTGATTTTTTGAACTAAATTAGAAGTGCGAAACCTGTAAAAACATCAAGAGAAAATCATGGACACAGAAGAAATTAACAAAAGCAATGAAGCAGGCAAAGATCCTGAACGTAAGACTAATACACCCAACGTCAAGTCTAAAGCGAGACTGACTTCTTTCATAAAAAAGAATCTCCTCTCAGTCGTATTAGCACTATTGTTGATAGTAGTAGCTATCTGGTTTTTAATAAAAGTAAGTGTTGATGCCAAGCGTTTTGAGAATGAAAAGACACAGTTGATTACTCTATACGAAACACAGATGGACAGTCTGCAAGTTAAGCATATAGAGTTTGCATCAACGGTGTTTTCATGGTCAGTGAGAAGCGAACTAATGAGAAATAATGTAGAAAACCTAAATCAGCTTCTGACTGTTTTTGTAAAGGAGTCAGGAGCAGACCTGGTTCAGCTTGTCAATCCTGAGAACAAATTAATCCTGCTTTCTTCCGACAAGAAATTTGAGGGAACAACATATAATCAAAACCTGGACTTTGAGATAGAGAATACTGTTGTACTGGAGCAGGACGGGAAGGTAATAATAGTCACACCTGTAATGGGTTTTAACAGTACAATAGGCATTTTAATTGTTGAGCTGAAGCATGACAATTAAACTGTAATCGTTAAGACTTCATCTGACACACGAACATCTTTTAATGTTTATTCTGATTGTGTTGCTATTTTGCCAGTCTGAATAAACAATACCTGAATCGGTGACTAAACCTATCTGGTAGTATCTCTGCTCTTTTACCTGGCTTTTACCTTTGACCTCACATGTGACTGAGACTGATTTTTTTCTGATTTTCGTGGCTGTGAATCTATCCACTTCAAAGTCGCCGTTACGGTAATCAAATCCCTCTCCTTTATCAACGTATAAAGTCCCGGTCGCCTTGTTTTCCTTATCAAGGCAAACCAACAGGGTAAGTGAATCGGTTTTAAATTCCTCCGTTGATTGAATTACGCGGCCAACAGGAATAATCGAACCGCCCCTCTGTCTCAGTTCAGGCTGGAATCCGTCATCCTCAGCGCCATCTTCAAGTAATGAGATGGATTTCCAGATGCCCCCGGGCAACCGTGGATTCTCTGCCCATTTGGGGATGATTAATAAGTCATCTCCCCACATAAATGCCTCTTCTTCACTACGTAGCGATTTATCGGTGACATCAGCAAAAAAGACCGGGCGCATTACCGGCAGACCTGTTTGTGATGATTCCCAAAACAGAGTATAGAGGTATGGCAGCAATCTGTATCTGCGCTCCAGGGCTGTTCTTGAAACATCTTCAACCTCCCTGCCGAAAACCCATGGTTCTTGCCCGGCGTTACCTTTCTCAGTATGGTTCCGGCAGAAGGGATAGAACGCACCTATTGCTATCCAGTTAGCAAACAAAGTTGAATCAGGCGATCCTATGTAACCACCCATATCGGGACCGGAAAATGGCTGGCCGGATAATCCCAGATTTAATGACATTGGTGTGGCCATTTTAAAGTGTTCCCAGCTTGATTCATTATCTCCGGTCCAGGTGGCAGCATATTCTTGTCCGCCAAGGAAATTTGACCGCGATAATATGAAAGGTCTCTTATCGGGATTCACCTTCAGTATGCCGTCACGGGAGGCCTTCACCATCAACATCCCATAAACGTTGTGATAGCGTAGATGAGTCCCCGGTTGCATATCTCCTCCCCCTCTATGGATATTATCTTCAGGCATAGAACCTCCGGGACCGTTAAATACTGACGGTTCATTCATATCATTCCATACTCCGTCGATACCTGTATTAATGAAATCGTTGTATAACGTACCCCACCACTGCCTTGTTTCAGGCATTGTGAAATCAGGAAAGACACATTTACCAGGCCAGACATCACCTGAATATACATTATTACTGCTACTATGAACCCAATTATCCCCGGCTGTTCCCTGTTCATAAACAAAATAGCCCTCTTCTTTCTTTACGCCCGGATCAATCATCCAGACTGATTTGAAATTTATGGAATGCAGATAATCATTTAACCCGGCCGGATCAGGGAAGTCTTCAGGATTGAATGTAAATATTTTAAAATCCTGCATATAGTCAATATCCATCCATATCACATCACAGGGAATATTTCTTTTTCGAAATTCAGAAGCTACCTCTTTTACCCTGGAGTCAGGAAAATATGAATACTTGCTTTGCTGATATCCCAAAGCCCATAAGGGGGGCAATTCTATCCTGCCTGTCAGTTCAGCAAGTGCTTTAATCAATTCCTGAGGTGACTTTTTTTCGATTATGATAACGCGAAAAGGCGGACCCTCTGAAATTATAGTAATTGGATTTTTCAGATTAAACGATTGTTTCCAAGTGTTATCTGCAATTATTCCAAAAGCTGAACCATCGTCGCGCACACCTATAACCCATGGATGCGATTGATACAAGCGCTTGCCGTTTGCCTTACTGTAACCATAATTATCTGTATTCCAGAGCTCAATTTCTGTGTCATTTCTTCGAAATGGACCGGTAACTTCGCCTGTACCGTATAAATCAACATTGGAGCCATAGGAGATTTCTGCAACGGACCTGCCATTTTTAATTTCAAATACAGGTACAATACTCCAGTTTGCCGGCAGATCCATCTGTGGCGCCAGTTCCCTTTCTATTATTAAGGATGGTAACGTTTGTGACGGGTCAAAATCAGCCGGATAAAAGACAGCAATTCCATCATCGGTTAAAAATGATGATTGACAAAAGGAACCATTTATTCCAACCAGGAATAAGCCTAATAATAGTATGATTCTGAGCTTCATATAAGTATTTACAGTTAACTTTTTAATTAAAGCATAAAGTTATCTGTAAACTCAGGAATACAAAAGTATTTATTGGAATAAGTGAAAGCTTCCCTTGCTTAGTATTTAACTCTGATTATTTCAGATGCTATTTACGGGGAAGCTTTCATGGCTGCTACAACTTTTTGCCTTTGTCCGGGATGTTCACGCTTCTGAGATGTTCAGACTGCAGCCTGTTTTTCAATGAATCAAGTTCCCAGAAAACCATCTTCATATGCTCTGAAAAAGAGGGGAACTGATTAAAAAAGTAATCTCTTCTGTAAAAGTCATTGTAAAACAACGAGTCACTGAAAAGATGATCGTCAAAGAAAGGATCACTGAATGAAAAATTATTCCGGCAAAAACCCAAAGGCACGTTAATTGTTATAATTAAAAAAAGAGACGTCATGAAAAAACTACTGATCATTATCTTGATAGTGGCTTTGACAGGCGTGTTATCGGCACAGGATAAGCAGATGACACGCACAGAGAGGAAGGCAGCCGAGAAGGTACAGCTGATTGAAAAAAACAAAGCCCTGGTGAACTCAGGCTCATGGCAGTTTGATGCAACACAGATGTTCCCCTCTTCCGGCAGAAGCAGAACACTGACTCCTTCTTACAGGGTGATTGTTAACAAGGGTGAAATCGATTCTTATCTCCCCTATTTTGGCAGGGCTTATTCGGTTGAATACGGAAGCTCCCAGTCGCCTATGAGTTTCAGGGGAGAGGTATCTGATCTCAAAGTAGAAGATTGGAAAAAAGGAGGCTGGATAATTTCATTTAAGACCGAAAACAAAAACGATATGATGGAGTTCATCTTTTATATCGGCGAGACAGGGTCGGTAACATTGAAAGTCAACAGCACCAACAGGCAACCCATTTCCTTTTACGGTGACCTGTCGGAGCCTGACAGCAGGGAATAACTGCTCTTACTGAGGTTTCTGCGCCAGGTTATGCCGGGGTGTTGTCCTCACCTTTTCACGCGCGCATTTCCTTCCCAGACGCTCCATACCTGTTCCTCATCGGCAGGCTGGGCATAGTCGGTAAGGAAGGTGGTAGCCAGCGCCCCGCTCGCCCATCCGAACTGGAGCCACCTGACAGGCTCCCAGCCTCTGAGGATACCGTAGAGCAGTCCTCCCACAAAACCGTCGCCACCTCCGATACGGTCAAGGACACCTATCTCACGTGGCTCAATTATGTGCCAGTTATCTTCTTCAAGCATGATGGCACCCCATAGGTGCGAGTTGGCATTCACTACCTGGCGCAGTGTTGTGGCAAACACAGAGGCTCCCGGATACTCTCTCTTAACCCTGCCGATCATACCCTTGAAGCTCTCCATCCGGGAAGCAATATCCTTCCCTCCTGCTTCCGGGCCTTCGATACCGAGGCAGAGCTGAAAATCTTCCTCGTTGCCGACAAGAATATCTGATACCGAGGCAATCTCCCTGAAGACACCGGAGAGTTCCTTTTCCCTCCCCTTCCAGAATGATGCACGGTAGTTCAGATCGAACGATATGCGTGTGCCATGCTTTTTTGCCTCCCTGGCAAGCTCCAGGCAGAAAGTACTGGTCTCTTCAGAGAGAGCAGCTATGAGGCCTGAGAGATGAACTATCTGCACACCCTCTTTCCCGAAGATCCGCTCAAGATCAAAATCCTTTACATTCAGTGTTCGTCCCACCTCTCCGGCACGGTCATTATGCACTCTGGGGCCGCGTGAACCGAAGCCCATGTCAGCAATATTGAACTGATGGCGGTATCCCCATGGAGTGCCCTGAGGCACTTCCTTTCCCTCATATGTCATGTGCCTGCCTGCAAGGCTGTCCTTTATGAACTGTGCAACCGGGCTGTCTTCCACGAATGTGGTAAGGACCCTTACCGGAAGGCCGAGGTAACTGGATATACTCGCTACGTTGGTCTCGGCGCTGGTCGCCTGCATGAAAAAGGTATCGCTGCTGTGAACAGGCTGGCGACTGACTGGGGTAATACGAACACCCATGCTTGTAGGAACAAGCAGTGAACAGGCAACATCTCTTTTCAGCTCTATATTCATGATGAAAATTTTTTGTCAGTTATTCGATAAGTTTATCCTGCCCGATCCTCCGGGATTGACTGAAGACAAAATTATCATTTTTTAGCTTTCATTGATGCCACCTGCAAAGACCTGCTTATTGAGATCAACCCCTGTAACAATTCTTATCATTTCATATTGTCTGACTGCGATTTAGACAATGCATATAATTTAACAAAAATGTAACAGGTCTATTCCATCGTACTTAGTTATATTTGAGTTAATTTCGCAACGTTTAACAAACAGAAATATAACATAGGCACCTAATAAGTAGAAATATAATAAATAGGATTAACCCCGGGGCATGCTCCGGCCACATATTGAGCAGCAAGCTGCGGGGATTTTAGCAAAGTGATAAATAATGGATTGACAAAATAATGCAGAACAACTTCTCATCACATCCGCAACCTGTAATACACTGATTTAAGTGAATGTCTATCTGATTATAATAATTATTCTTTTTATCCTGGCTATTTCGGACCTGATAGTTGGGATTTCCAATGATGCTGCAAATTTTATCAACTCTTCCCTTGGCTCCAAAGCAGCTCCGGTAAAGGTTATTTTGTCAATAGCGGGACTGGGTGTTATTATTGGGGCGACCTTTTCAAGTGGCATGATGGAGATTGCCAGGTCGGGTATTTTTCACCCGGGACAATTCTATTTCTCCGAGATCATGATCATTTTTCTTGCGGTCATGATAACCGATGTAATTCTTCTCGACACGTTCAACTCTTTTGGTTTCCCTACATCCACAACCGTTTCTATCGTTTTTGAATTGCTAGGGGCAGCGGTAGTAATTTCTCTTATAAAGATTCACAATTCTACCGACAATCTTTCAGATATTGGTAATTACATAAATACCGCCAAAGCACTTGCCATTATTTTTGGGATTCTTTTTTCGGTAGTGATTGCATTTGCATTCGGGACGGTAATACAGTTCATCACCCGCCTTATTTTCTCCTTCGATTATAAAAAGTACCTGAAATATTTCGGGGCGGTATGGGGAGGCATTGCTATCACGGCCATCGTCTACTTCATTCTGGTAAAAGGAGCCAAGGGAGCTTCATTCATGACGCCTGAGAAGATCGAATGGCTAAGTAATAATACACTTAAGGTCCTCTTTTATTCCTTCATCGGTTTCACAATTATCCTGCAGATGCTGATCTCATTCTTCAAAGTGAACATTCTCAGGATAATTGTACTGGTAGGGACCTTCTCCCTGGCAATGGCCTTTGCCGGTAACGACCTTGTCAATTTCATTGGTGTGCCGCTGGCGGGATTCGAGTCGTACCGGGAATTCATCGCTAATCCTTCCATTAATCCTGACACTATGCTGATGGGTGCCCTCAGCGAACCTGTAAAAACACCGACAATCTTCCTTGTGGGGGCCGGACTGATAATGGTTGCGACTCTCTTTCTGTCAAAAAAATCAAGGACAGTATCTCAGACTGAGATAAGCCTTGCCAGGCAGGGAGCCGGATCAGAGAGATTCCAATCATCGCGCCTATCAAGATCAGTTGTGAGGCATTCAGTAGGAGCATCAAAGTTTATCAACAGGATCATACCTGATAAAGTTACCAGGTTCATTGACAATAGATTCGATTTCCAATCCTACAGAAAGAAGTTACATAATCCAGCTGATGTCTCATCATTTGATCTCCTCAGAGGGTCAGTCAATATGTTCGTGGCCAGCAGCCTGATCGCCTTCGGTACCTCCCTGAAACTACCGCTATCAACAACCTATGTGACTTTCATGGTAGCCATGGGTACATCGCTGGCTGACAGGGCATGGGGCAGGGAGAGTGCCGTATACCGTATTACCGGTGTGGTCACCGTCATCGCCGGGTGGTTCTTTACAGCCATCACTGCCTTTACCGTTGCGTTCCTGATAGCCTTTGTGCTTCACTGGGGAGGTATTATTGCAGCAGTGGCAGGACTGGCCGTTGCCCTTTTCATCGTGATCAGGTCAGCGGTGAGACACAATAAAAAAGTAGCCAAGTCGTCAAAGAAGGACGAACTTGATGATAAGCTTACACTTACAGGCGAAAATATACTCTACAAATGCAATACATCTATCACAGATTTAGTGGTATCTGTTCAGAAACTATACTCTTCAAGCATCCTCAACCTAATAAAGGAGGACTGGAAAAAGATGAAGAAGGTGAAGAAGAGTGTTGATGATCTAAACCAGCGGACCAAGGATCTGAAATATAACCTCTACCCCACCTTAAGAAAACTTGAGGAGGAGTTTATCGAGACCGGACCTTACTATGTTCAGATACTTGACTATCTCAGGGAGATAGCACACTGTCTCAAATATATATCCGATCCGGTTTACGAACATCTCGACAATAATCATCCCTCTATCATCCCCGAACAGATAAAAGACCTGCAGGTGCTCAGCTCATCTGTGAATTCATTCTATAACCACGTTCAGGCTATTATACGGGACCAGGACTATAAGGATCTGGACAAGCTCCTTGCCGAGCAGCAGAAAATACTCGACTATATCACCAAAATTAAAAAGAAGCAGATCAAATATATCAAGTCGGAATCTGTCGGCACAAGAAATACGCTTATGTATCTCAACCTGCTCAGCGAAAGTAAGAACCTGCTTCTTTATACTGTCAACATGGTAAAATCGCACCGCGATTTCCTGATGAGCGATGCCCTGAACGTTAAATCCTGATTCTTTTTATTTCAGTATCGGCATCAGAAAGAGACAGTCCAATTCAGGCATAGCACCGGGAAGTTCCTTAAAAATGAATATATTCAGCCTCAATTGCAGACTGCCATGAAACACCCCTGTTTCCGAAAACACAACCGGGCTTGCGAGCCCGGAGAAGCCAGGAACAATAATAAGATCACAAACCTGGGTGTTCAAACATACCTTTATTAATCAAATCTTGTTATGATGAAAAAGACATTAGTAAATTTGTCAGCTATAGTTATTGTTACACTGATTATCTCACCCTCTATGCTTACAGCACAGGATATTACCTTACCGGCACCGGCAAGAAGCGGTGGCCAACCATTGATGGACGTCCTGAATACAAGGGAATCATCAAGAACGCTTTCTGATAAGGATCTGTCGCTTCAGCAGCTCTCCGACCTGCTCTGGGCTGCCTGGGGCATCAACAGGGAGGCTGACGGAAAGAGAACGGCCCCCTCATCACATAACCGCCAGGAGATGGACGTCTATGTCACACTGAAGAGTGGATTATATTTTTATGATGCCAAAGGGAATATTCTGAAGCAGATCCATGACAGGGACATCCGTGCACTTACCGGGACACAGGATTTCCCTGCAACGGCGCCTGTCAACCTGGTTTATGTAGCCGATCTGACAAAGAGAGGATTGAAGGAGGGACAGCAGATCACTGACACTGACCTTCTCTCGTCATGGGCCAACACAGGCTTCATGGCGCAGAACGTTTACCTGTACTGTGCTTCTGAAGGTCTGGCCTGCGTGATAAGAGCTATGGTGCCTCGTGATGAACTGGCGCCTGAAATGGGGCTGAAGCCTGGCCAGGCGATAATCCTTGCACAGACTGTCGGCTTTCCTGTCAGATAACGTTTACCTCCCTTTCAATGACGATCCCGAACTTGTCAAAAACGGATCTCCTTATTTTTTCTGAGAGATCAAGTATCTCCTCACCTGTTGCTGTGCCGTAATTCACCAGTATCAGTGCCTGTCTGTCATAACACCCGGCATCACCCAGACGGTAGCCCTTCCAGCCAGACTGCTCAATAAGCCATCCGGCAGGTATCTTGTAGAGCTCCCCCTGCCTGTAATACCTGATATCAGGGAAAACCCCCTGGAGGTTCACAAACTCCCCTTCTCCAACCGTGGGATTTTTAAAGAAACTGCCGGCATTGCCAATTTCACAAGGGTCTGGCAGTTTGGCCCTCCTTATCTGTGAGATAATATCCGAGATATCCCGGAGGGAAGGATCTGTGATATCTCTTTTTGCCAGCTCTCCCTTTATGCCACCGTAGTCGAGCTTTGGCCGAAGGGTTTTGGAGAGCATCAGTATGACTGAAGAGATAAGTACTTTATTCCTTAGTTCGCGCTTGAATATACTGTCCCTGTATCCGAATCCGCATTCTTTGTTTTCGAGTGTCAGCCATTCTCTCTTCTCCAGATGAAAACCGTTGACCCTGACAATCACATCGGCAGCCTCAACGCCATAGGCGCCGATATTCTGTACCGGGGCCGCACCAACAGTCCCGGGGATAAGTGTCAGGTTCTCAATCCCTGCCAGATCATGGCTGACTGCATATTCAATCAGCTCCTGCCAGATCACTCCTGCCCCCACCTCCAGAGTAACACTCTCTTCGCTCTCATCAAGTACACGAACTCCTGTGATCTCGTTCCTGATGACCGCTCCTCTGATGTCATGCGTAAACAGCATATTACTTCCCTGTCCCAATACCAGTACACTATTGATATCGCCTGACACGCCGTTAAAAACCGGGTGAGCGAGAATCTCCGGAAGTTCTTCCCGGCTCCTGAGATGAAAGAGGTGATCTGCCTTCACATCAATACCAAAAGTGTTGAACGGCCGGAGGCTTAAATTTTTTTCATACTCAATCATACAGACAATAGTATAAAAATAAATCCTTATAATAAAGATCTTCTTAGTTTTGTGAATACTAAATATTGTTCCCCCAAAAAACTGAATAATGAAATCGTTTGAAGTAACCGGCGGCAACAAGCTTCACGGGGTTATCACACCCCAGGGAGCAAAGAATGAGGCGCTTCAGGTACTGTGTGCCGTTCTTCTCACTTCTGATGAGGTTGTCATCTCAAATATTCCGGATATCACTGACGTGAAACTGCTGATCGAGATACTTGGAGACCTGGGTGTGGAGGTGAGATGCATTGATGAGGATACCTATGCTTTCCGGGCAGAAAACATTAACAGGGATATACTGTTCGAGCCTGTTTTTCTTAGGAAGGCAAACATGCTTCGAGGATCGGTGATGATCGCCGGCCCTCTGCTGTCCAGGTTCGGGATCTCAGTCATCCCGCGACCCGGGGGAGACAAGATAGGCAGGAGGAGAATGGATACCCATATTGCCGGGTTTGAACAGATGGGAGGAAAAGCAGAATATGACGGTGAGCATGGCTATTTCAGACTCAGCGCAGAATCCCTGAGAGGAACGGACATCCTTCTTGATGAACCCTCCGTTACCGGAACAGCCAACCTGATATTTGCGGCGGTGATGGCAGAGGGCGAGACCACTATTTACAATGCCGCCTGCGAGCCGTATATCCAACAGCTCTCCCTCATGCTCAACAGCATGGGAGCAGATATCAGCGGCATAAAATCCAACTATCTTAAGATCAGAGGCGTGGATTCTCTTGGCGGATGCCGCCACCGGATACTGCCTGACATGATTGAGGTAGGCTCATTCATAGGTCTGGCAGCAATAACCGGATCATCACTAAGGATAAAAGATGCAGGTATATCTTCCCTGGGTGTCATCCCTCAGAAGTTCATGCAGCTCGGGGTCAATTTTCATGCTGAGGGAGATGATATTGTGATTCCCGAACAGGATATATACGAGATTCAGAATAACCTTGATGGTTCCATCCTTACAATATATGATCACCCATGGCCCGGGCTTACTCCTGACCTGATAAGTGTCCTTCTGGTTGTAGCCATCCAGGCCAGGGGCAGTGTTCTGATACACCAGAAGATGTTTGAAAGCCGGCTCTTTTTTGTTGACAAGCTGATAGACATGGGTGCACGGATCATATTATGTGATCCGCACAGGGCAACTGTTATAGGTCTTGAGCATCGTCAGCAGCTGAGAGGCATAACGATGAACAGTCCTGATATCAGGGCCGGCGTCGCCCTGCTTATTGCCGCACTAAGCGCAGATGGTAAGAGTCTGATACATAACATCGAGCAGATAGACCGCGGGTATCAGTACCTTGACAGGAGGCTTAACAGCCTGGGGGCAGATATACGCAGGATCGATTCCTGAGTCTGGCGTCCTATCTCTTCATCGCACGCAGGTAGTCAATTATCCCCTCGCAGATCTTCTCTGCCTCAAGCTGGCGGAAGAGCGGGTCAGCCAGCTTCTCCTCGTCTCCGGCATGGCTCATGAAGGCCTGTTCAACAAGCACGGCCGGCAGCTGCGAGGCCCGGGTGACAGTATAGTTGAATGAGCCTACCACCCCGAACTCTCCAAGGCCGGTCTCGAGCATCCTGTCATAGATAGCCTCTGCCAGCGGAGCCCAGAAGGGGTTGTGCCAGTAGGTGCTGGTGCCCGCCACCGACAGGTATCCCCTGCCCCCGGCATTGGCATGTATGCTTATCAGCATGTCTGCTCCCGACGAGATGGCAATATCACGTTTATCAGTGAGAAGCATGTATCTGTCAGAATCCCTTACCTGCACCACCTCTGCTCCCAGGGAGGCACACAGCTCTCCCAGCCTGAAGGAGAGGTCGAGGTTAATATCCTTCTCAACCAGTCCTGACAGCCCGATGGCTCCCGTATTATCTCCGCCGTGCCCTGCCTCAATGGCAATCTTCAACCCTGTGAGAGGCTTCTCAGCAGCCAGGTCATATTCCGGCGGGTACTTGATGCGCATTACGAGGCTCCGGCCAACAGGCTTGATGTCATAGCCCCATATATTCTCACTCTTCAGATTCACAAAGACCCGGTAGGTCTCCGGAGTGGTCTGCTCCCATGTGAGCTTGTCTATCATCCTGCATCCCTTACGGTGTGTGACCCAGGTTGAGGCTGACTCTGCTCCGAAGATGGTTATGATCAGCCTCTTCTGTTCCGGATCAGGATAGACCTCATAGGCAACAGGTTCAGGATAAGGTATGGAGATGATGTCGGCACCACTGGACGGGCCACATGTCATGCTGGTTAGGCTATATGTGGGTTGCAGCCTGGAGCCGCCCATCACCTCAACATCAGCCTCGTTAATAAAGCCTGTCTCGACATTGCTGAGCCTGATCCTGTAGTTCTCGCCTATCTTACCGCTTGTCTTCAGAACCACCCCCGGTCCAAGCTCTGATCTTATCGGTCCTCCCAGACGCGGGGCGGCCAGGTTATAGACCAGTCTCGAATATTCATTCTTAACCTTCACCAGCGGATAGTCTTCCGGGTACTTAACGACCAACGTCCTGTTGATACCAGGCTTATATACATCATTCACAGGTGCACCTGCGGCCGGGACCATCCTGACACTCATGGTATAGCTCTTCCCGGCAGTGAGACCACGCAATGGCAGCTCAGCCCTGTAGAGACTGAAATCATCAAAGTCGTCACGCATGCATTTCAGGCTTGTCTTACCCGGGTGCAGATCTATATATGCCTCCTGCCCTTTTGATCCGGTGAAGCTCACCCTGACAACCTCATCAGGAAGGAGTTCCATGTCAGCAGCGGGCTCAAACGAACCATCGTCAATCCATAGAGGCCAGGACTGCCTGGTCATATCTCTCTTTTCATAGATAAACTCCTGCTCACAGACAGCCGTCAGGCCGTCAGGCGTTGTTGCCTCAGCCCTGACAGTGTTGACGCCCTCTCTGAACTCAACAGTAGTGAAGAATATCCCGGTCTTATACTGTTTCAGCTCTTTCCCGTTTATGCTTACTGTAGCAGGGTAGTCACTCTTGCAGAGGAAGTCAAACTGAGGCTGAGAAGTAACTGCCTCCGGTGTCCTGCGGAACTCAACCCACGGCGCTTTACGTTCCACGCTGCCATCAGGACTGACAGCATACCTGTACGGTACAAACCATCCTGACACGGGAATGGCTACGTCGCATGCCGACTGAGGATCAGGGCACGGCGACCAGGAAAGTAATATAGTATCTGTCTCAGGCATGTCAAAGGTTATCCTGCCTTCAGAGTCGGTGGTAAGAACCAGGGCACCGTTATTAACAGAAACCTTCCGGCCTGCATAATCTCCCGGCATTAACCCTGTCAGGTCAAGCTCGACAGGCTGTGGCGCTGCACTCTTGTTCACCGTGGCCGTTACATCAGGTTCAGTCAGCACCGTCTGCTGTGCCTTTCTTGCAGTGTTGCATCCTGTCAGCATCACTGCTGCCAGTAATATTATTGATACTAAGTTTTTCATCTGTACAACAAGTATTTTTGTCTTAAATCCATAAATTCCTTAACATCATCCTGGCAGGCTTTTACAACCTCCTCCACGGTTACACCGGGCTCATTCAGCCTCCTCATCAGCACAGGTGGGGACCACACCAGTGAGTCGGGGTTGGTCTTGCGGTAGGCGTCAATGATGTTCAATGATGCTTCCACCGACCGGAACGCTGACGGGTCAGTAAGCATTATCTCTACGCCGCCGCACATCTCGTTCCATGGCTTGCCCCTCCTGTTAAATCCTGTCTCCGGAACCAGGGGAATGAAATATAATGGTCTGAAGTAAGCTCCACTTATCCCCCGGGAGTTCAGGTCATCTGCTGCCTTCCCGGCGTTGACCCATGGTGCACCGGTGATCAGGAACGGTTTGGTGGTACCCCTCCCTTCAGACATATTTGTCCTCTCAAAGAGGCACTGTCCGGGATAGACCATGGCAGTCTCCCAGTTGTCGATGTTCGGTGACGGCATCACCCACATCATGCCTGTATCGTCCCACAGCATACTGCGTCGCCATCTCTTCATCTTTATGACAGTCAGGTCAGCACCATACCCTTCGGTCTCGTTCCACATCGTGGCCAGCTCGCCGTAGGTCATACCGTGCCTGAGCGGCAGCCGGTGACGGTAAATACTTATGGTGTCCTGCATCGGTCCTTCAACGACCATGCCACCAAGAGGGTTTGGCCTGTCGAGAACGATGAAGGGTATGCCTGCCCTGGCACAGGCCTCCATAGCCCATGACATTGAGAACTTAAAGGTATACCATGCCGAGCCCACGCCCTGTATATCAAAGAGCATCACATCGATACTGTCGAGCCACTCCTTTTTAGGGGCAAATGATTCGCCATAGAGACTATAAACAGGAATACCCGTCACGGGATCGTGAGCTCCTTCTCCATAGATACGTCCGTGCTCTGCCCCTCTCACGCCGTGCTCTGCTCCAAAGAGAGCCACCAGGTTAACTCCCGGTGTGCCGGCCAGTATGTCGATGCTGCTGCGC
>JAVEYS010000039.1:0-26718 GCA_034003345.1 Bacteroidales bacterium | reverse complement strand
TTCCTCATGGAATCCTGGGTGCCGGTAACAGATATAAGCGGGAGTAGCTCAGTTGGTAGAGCATTAGCCTTCCAAGCTAAGGGTCGCGGATTCGAATTCCGTCTCCCGCTCACTATGCCGATGAAGCTCAGGGGTAGAGCACTTCCTTGGTAAGGAAGGGGTCATGAGTTCAACTCTCATCATCGGCTCAAACGATTTTGGATGTAAATTTAATTTAATAAGCTTTTAGTTATGGCAAAAGAAAAATTTGACAGGTCGAAGCCACACGTAAATATCGGTACGATCGGTCACGTCGACCACGGCAAGACCACTTTAACAGCCGCTATTACGATGGTTCTCGCAAAGAAGGGTCTCTCGGAAATAAGGGACTTTGATTCCATCGATAACGCTCCGGAAGAAAAGGAAAGGGGTATAACGATCAACACAGCTCACGTTGAATATTCAACGGCGAACCGTCACTATGCGCATGTAGATTGTCCAGGTCACGCTGACTATGTTAAGAACATGGTTACCGGTGCTGCCCAGATGGATGGTGCAATCATAGTTGTTGCCGCCACTGACGGCCCAATGCCTCAGACACGCGAACATATCCTTCTCGCCCGCCAGGTAAACGTGCCTAAGATAGTGGTTTTCCTTAATAAGGTTGACCTTGTTGATGACGAGGAGCTTATTGAACTCGTTGAAATGGAAGTGCGTGATCTGCTGAACTTCTACAAGTTCGACGGTGACAACGCTCCCGTTATATGCGGTTCGGCCCTCGGCGCAATGAACGGCGAAGCCAAATGGGAAGATAAAGTAATGGAACTGATGGATGCTGTTGATTCATACATTCCCATTCCTCCGCGCGAAAATGAGAAGCCTTTCCTTATGCCTGTTGAAGATATATTCTCAATCACCGGCCGTGGTACCGTTGCTACTGGCCGTATTGAAACCGGCATTGTGCACACCGGCGACGAACTTGAGGTAGTGGGTCTGGGCTCAGAGAAGCGCAAGACAGTATGTACCGGCGTTGAAATGTTCCGCAAGATCCTCGATCAGGGCGAAGCAGGTGACAACGTAGGTCTTCTCCTCCGCGGCGTTGACAAGAAAGAGATCAAGAGAGGTCATGTACTTGCAAAACCGGGATCTATAACACCCCATACCAAGTTCAAGGCTGAGGTTTACGTTCTGAAGAAAGAAGAAGGTGGCCGTCATACACCGTTCCATAATAAATATCGTCCTCAGTTTTATCTCCGTACCCTTGACATCACGGGTGAGATTACGCTCCCTGAAGGAACAGAGATGGTGATGCCGGGTGACAACGTTACCATAACCGTTGAACTTATCTACCCGGTGGCTATCAACAAGGGCCTTCGCTTCGCAATCCGCGAAGGTGGCCGTACAGTTGGTGCAGGAGCTGTGGTTGAGATCATCAGCTAAGACCTTATTAAATATATATAGATTGTACCCCTACGCCGGAGGGCGTAGGGATACAATCAAGATGTAAACGGGTGTAGCTCAGTTGGTAGAGCACTGGTCTCCAAAACCAGGTGTCGGGAGTTCGAGCCTCTCCTCCCGTGCGAAATTATAAGTATTACAATGAAGGTAGTAGACTATTTAAAAGAATCATACAACGAGCTCATGCACAAGGTGACATGGCCCACATGGAGAGAGCTTCAGTCCAGCTCCACACTCGTGCTTGTCACTTCTGTTATCCTCGCTCTTGTTATTTGGGCAATGGATTTCATATTTGACCAGGCAATGGGTATAGTGTATGGGTTGTTATATTAATATCATAACGGTCACAGATGAGTGAAAACGTTAAGAAGTGGTATGTGCTCAGGGCTATAGGCGGCAAGGAGAAGAAGGTCAAGGAATATCTTGAGAGTGAGATCATTCGCCTGAAGTTGGAGGATTATATTACACAGGTGCTGATACCTACCGAAAAGGTCTACCAGATAAGGGCAGGAAAGAAAGTGAGCAAGGAGCGAACATTCTTTCCGGGGTATATCATTGTTGAAGCTGCTCTGGTAGGCGAGGTGCCCCATGTGTTGCGCAACATACCAAATGTTCTGGGTTTCCTCGGGACACAGTCGGGCGAACCGACACCGATACGGAAGGCAGAAATCAACCGTATCCTTGGTAAAGTAGATGAACTGGCAGCCAGCGAAGAGGAGCTTAATGTTCCGTTCGTGGTAGGCGAGACAGTGAAAGTAATTGATGGACCCTTCAATAGCTTTACTGGAGTTATAGAAGAGGTCAATGAAGAAAAGCGAAAGCTTAAAGTGATGGTCAAGATCTTCGGACGCAAGACCCCGCTCGAGCTTAGCTTCTTACAGGTAGAGAAAGAAAGTTAGTAAATCAGGAAATTGACAGCCGTGAATTATAATGCTTCCTTAAGCGGCCGTCATGTTCTCGCTATAAACAATGCAAATTTTTAATTATGGCAAAAGAAGTTGCTGGATTAATCAAATTACAGATTAAAGGCGGAGCAGCCAATCCATCTCCACCAGTAGGTCCCGCATTGGGATCCAAAGGTGTGAATATCATGGAGTTTTGCAAACAGTTTAATGCCCGTACACAGGACAAGGCGGGAAAGGTCATACCGGTGATCATCACCGTGTACAATGACAAGTCTTTTGACTTCGTCACCAAGACCCCTCCCGTGGCAGTCCAGGTTATGGAAGCCTCCAAGGCAAAGAAAGGCTCAGCAGAGCCTAACCGCGTCAAGGTAGCAGCAATAACGTGGAATCAGGTAAAGACTATTGCTGAGGATAAGATGCAGGATTTAAACTGCTTCACCCTCGAATCCGCGATGAAGATGGTGGCTGGGACAGCCAGAAGTATGGGTATCACCGTAACAGGTGTATTCCCCGGTAAATAACAAATAAGTGTATAAAAATGGCTAAGCTTACCAAGAATCAGAAGTTTGCCCTCGAGAAGATCGAGCAAGGCAAACTCTATACTTTGTCAGAAGCAGCAGCATTGGTAAAAGATATCACAAGTACGAAGTTTGATGCATCGGTTGACATTGACGTAAGGCTGGGAATTGACCCGCGCAAATCGAACCAGATGGTTCGCGGTGTTGTCTCCCTCCCTCATGGCACAGGCAAGGAGGTCAGGGTTCTAGCCCTGGTCACCCCTGACAAGGAGGCCGAAGCAAAAGAGGCCGGAGCTGATCACGTGGGGATGGATGAGTGGATAGACAAGATCAAAGCCGGCTGGACAGATGTGGATGTGATTATTACCATGCCCTCAGTGATGGGTAAGATAGGTCAGTTGGGACGAGTCCTTGGTCCTCGTGGTCTTATGCCGAACCCTAAGAGCGGAACGGTAACCATGGAGATCAGTAAGGCTGTAAGAGAGGTTAAGCAGGGCAAAATCGACTTTAAAGTTGATAAAGCCGGTATTGTTCATGCTTCCATCGGTAAAGTATCCTTTGAACCTCATAAGATCGTGGAAAACGCAAGAGAATTTCTCTCTACGATCAACAAACTCAAACCCGCCTCGGCGAAAGGGACATACATTAGAAGTATATTCCTCTCAAGCACAATGAGTGCGGGATTGAAAGTTGATCCAAAGAGCCTTGATGTTTAACTGAAAGCACAAACGCAGAGAGATTATGAGAAAAGAAGAAAAATCCGATATCATTAACAGTCTGGCTGATACTCTTAAGGAGTACAGTCATTTTTACCTGACTGACACTGCACAGCTCAACGCTGCTGATACCAGTGATCTCAGAAGGAAGTGTTTTGAGAGCCAGATCAAACTGGTTGTCGTTAAGAACACACTCCTCAAGAGAGCTCTGGAGCAGACGGGACTTGAGTGCGGAGAATTGTTCCCCGCCCTGAAAGGCTCAACTGCTGTTATGTTCTCGAATAACGGAAACACTCCTGCAAAATTGATTAAGGAGTTCCGTAAATCGCATACCAAACCCCTGATCAAAGGCGCTTACATAGAAGAATCGATATATGTCGGTGATAACCTCCTTGAGACCCTCGTGGTACTTAAGTCAAGAGAGGAACTTATCGGCGATATCATCATGCTTCTACAGTCGCCCGCGAAGAACGTTATCTCCGCGCTGCAATCAGGCGGTTCGAAAATTCATGGTGTTCTTGAAACACTGTCAAAAAAGTAATCATCATTAGTAATCAAATTAAAAATTCCTATAAAAATGGCAGATCTTAAGAAATTTGCAGAAGAGTTGGTGAACTTAACCGTTAAAGAGGTTAATGAGCTTGCGAAAATATTGAAAGACGAGTATGGCATTGAGCCCGCAGCAGCAGTAGCAGCAGTAGCAGCTCCCGCAGCTGGCGGTGACGGTGCTCCGGCAGTAACCGAGAAGACCTCTTTTGATGTTATCCTTAATAGTGCAGGCGGCCAGAAGCTTCAGATAGTTAAGCTGGTGAAAGATATTACCGGACTTGGCCTGAAAGAAGCAAAAGCTGTCGTTGACGCCGCTCCCTCACCTGTAAAAGAAGGTGTCTCAAAGGAAGAGGCCGAGAACATTAAGAAAACATTAGAAGAATCAGGAGCTGAAGTTGAACTTAAATAGGTTATACCTGATTACAGGGTTTACAGGTTTAGTTCCGCCACCAGGCGGAGCTAAGCCTTTTTATCATTTTGCAAAAGTTCACTTAATCCTACCATAAATGTCCTCAAAAAATATAGATCGTATAAGTTTTGCATCCAAGAAAGATCAGCTTGAATACCCTGACTTTCTTGAGATTCAATTGAAATCATTTTCCGAGTTTTTCCAACTCGGCACAACACCCGAGAACAGGAGGAAAGAGGGCCTTCACAAGGTCTTCATGGAGAACTTCCCCATTACTGATACCAGAAACAACTTCGTGCTGGAGTTCCTGGATTATTCAATTGACCCGCCACGATATACTATTGATGAGTGTATTGAGCGGGGGCTTACCTTCAGCGTTCCGCTGAAAGCCAAGCTCAAACTGTACTGTACTGACCCCGAGCACGAGGATTTTGACACTGTCATCCAGGATGTATACCTGGGTGTAATGCCATACATGACCGAACGCGGTACCTTCGTCATCAACGGCGCAGAGAGGGTGGTCGTCTCCCAGCTTCACAGATCACCCGGCGTCTTCTTCGGGCAGAGCATACATGCCAACGGCACAAAACTCTATTCGGCCAGAATAATACCATTCAAAGGCTCATGGATAGAGTTCGCTACCGATATCAACAATGTGATGTATGCCTATATCGACAGGAAGAAGAAACTGCCGGTCACAACACTTCTCAGAGCCATTGGTTTTGAGAGCGACAAAGATATTCTTGAGATCTTTAACCTCGCAGAGGAGCAAAAGGTCTCGAAGGTTAACATCAAAAAAATGGTGGGCCGTAAGCTTGCCGCAAGGGTATTGCGGACATGGGTTGAGGACTTCGTTGATGAGGACACAGGAGAGGTCGTCTCCATTGAACGTAATGAAGTGGTGCTTGACAGAGAAACGGTTATTGAAAACGAACATGTTGACCTGATAGTGGATTCGGGAGCCAAGTCAATCCTTCTTCACAGAGAAGACATGAGCCTCTCTGACTTCGCCATCATTTATAATACACTGCAGAAAGATCCCTGCAACTCAGAGAAAGAGGCTGTCCTTTACATCTACAGGCAGCTCCGTAATGCCGAGCCACCTGATGAGGCTACAGCACGTGACATCATTGACAAGCTATTCTTCTCTGACAAGAGATATGATCTGGGTGATGTGGGACGCTTTCGCATCAACCGCAAGCTGAAGCTTGATATTGACATGGGGACCAAGATCCTCACGAGGGAAGATATCATTGCCATCATCAGTTACCTTATCGAGCTCATCAACTCCAAGACTGATGTTGACGATATTGACCACCTGAGCAACAGGAGGGTGCGTACCGTCGGTGAACAGCTCTCAGCACAGTTCAGCGTAGGGCTTGCACGTATGGCACGAACCATCCGTGAGCGCATGAACGTCAGGGATAACGAGGTCTTCACACCAGTTGATCTTATCAACTCCAAGACACTCTCCTCGGTCATCAACTCCTTCTTTGGAACCAACCAGCTGTCACAGTTTATGGATCAGACCAACCCGCTGGCTGAGATGACCCACAAGCGTCGTCTCTCAGCCCTGGGCCCCGGCGGTCTGTCACGTGAACGCGCCGGTTTTGAGGTGCGTGACGTACATTATACTCACTACGGACGTCTCTGTCCTATTGAGACACCTGAAGGACCAAACATAGGCCTTATATCATCACTCACCGTCTATGCCCGTATAAACGAACTGGGATTCATCGAGACACCCTACCGTGACGTTACTGAAGGCAAGGTCAACCTTGACAATAACGCTGTCAGGTGGCTCACCGCCGAGGATGAGGAGTTACTCACCGTGGCACAGGCCAATGCAGAGCTGAATGAAGACGGAACCTTTGTCAACCCGAGAGCCAAATCAAGACTTGGCGCTGACTACCCCTTTGAGGAGGTCACCAAGGTCCAGATGATGGATGTGGCTCCTAACCAGATAGCCTCTATCGCCGCTTCACTGATACCTTTCCTTGAGCATGACGACGCCAACCGCGCACTCATGGGATCGAACATGATGCGTCAGGCAGTGCCGCTGGTAAGACCAGAGGCCCCGATTGTGGGAACAGGACTGGAAGCGCAGGTGATAAAAGACTCAAGAATACTTGTCGTTGCCGAGGGTGACGGCCTGGTTGAATATGTTGACGCCAACGAGATCGTCATCCGCTATAGCCGTACCGACGAGGAGAAGTTCGTGAGCTTTGACGACGATGTCAAACGCTACCCACTTCCCAAATATCATAAAACCAACCAGAGCACAACCATCAATCTTGTCCCCATTGTTAAGAAGGGAGAGAAGGTCATGAAGGGGCAGGTGCTTACAGAAGGGTACGGCACCAAAAATGGTGAACTGGCCCTGGGCCGTAACCTGAAGGTGGCATTCATGCCATGGAAGGGATACAACTTCGAAGATGCCATCGTGTTAAGCGAAAAGGTTGTCCAGGAGGATATCTTCACCTCGGTACATATTGACGAGTACATCCTTGAGGTGCGTGACACCAAGCGCGGTATGGAAGAGCTGACCTCCGATATACCCAACGTAAGCGAGGAGGCAACGAAGAATCTGGATGAGAACGGCCTCATACGCATCGGTGCGCAGATCAGACCGGGAGACATACTCATTGGAAAAATAACCCCGAAAGGGGAGTCAGACCCCTCACCTGAAGAGAAGCTCCTCAGGGCTATCTTCGGCGATAAAGCCGGTGATGTGAAGGACGCCTCGCTGAAGGCAGGGCCGTCACTCGAGGGAGTGGTCATAAACAAGAAGCTGTTCACCAGGGCTATCAAGGACCGCAAGGTCAAGACTGCCGAGAAGCCTCTTCTTGACAAGATTGACACTGACTTCAACAGGTCAGCTGACGATCTCAAGGCAAGACTGGTAGACAAGCTCTTTATCCTTGTCAATGGCAAGACCTCTCAGGGGGTGAAGGATTATCTCAACGTGGATGTCATCCCCAAGGGAGCGAAGTTCACGCTGAAGCAACTGCAGGAGATAGACTTCCTGAATGTCAACCCTAACAAGTGGACGACAGACAAGAAGAAGAATGACAGTATCAAGCAGCTCCTTCATAATTACATCATTAAGTACAAGGAGATAGATGGTATCTACAAGAGGAAGAGGTATAACATCACTATCGGAGACGAGCTTCCCGCAGGTATAGTAAGGCTTGCAAAGGTTTATATTGCCAAGAAGCGCAAGGTCAGGGTAGGAGACAAGATGGCCGGACGTCACGGTAACAAGGGTATCGTGGCCAAGATAGTCAGGAAGGAAGATATGCCTTTCCTGGCTGACGGTACCCCGGTTGATATCGTGCTTAACCCCCTCGGTGTGCCTTCAAGAATGAACCTCGGCCAGATATATGAGTCTGTCCTGGGATGGGCCGGCAAGGAGCTGGGAATGACATTCTCAACCCCAATCTTTGACGGAGCCAAGCAGGACCAGATCAATGACCTCACGGAAGAGGCCGGTATACCGCGTAACGGTACTACCTATCTCTATGACGGTGGCACCGGTGATCGGTTCGACCAGCCGGCTACCGTGGGAATGATATATATGCTCAAACTGGGTCATATGGTTGATGACAAGATGCATGCCCGTTCAATAGGGCCTTACTCACTCATCACCCAGCAGCCTCTCGGAGGTAAAGCACAGTTCGGAGGCCAGAGATTCGGAGAGATGGAAGTGTGGGCACTCGAAGCATTCGGCGCTGCACATATACTCCAGGAGATACTCACCATCAAGTCTGATGATGTGATAGGAAGAGCCAAAGCTTACGAGGCTATTGTCAAGGGTGAACCGATGCCACAGCCGGGAATACCCGAGTCATTGAACGTGCTGCTTCATGAGCTGCGCGGGCTGGGACTGAGCATCAACCTTGAGTAATAAAGCTGAGCATACACAAAGTAAAAAAAGGAAATATATATGTCATTCAGAAGGGATAATAAACAGAAGACCAGTTATACGAAGATATCGATAGGACTGGCATCGCCCGAAGAGATCCTTGACAAGTCTAGCGGCGAGGTCCTGAAGCCTGAGACAATAAACTACCGCACCTATAAGCCTGAGCGTGACGGCCTGTTCTGCGAGAGAATATTCGGACCGGTTAAGGACTATGAGTGCCATTGCGGAAAGTACAAGAGGATACGATATAAGGGTATCGTCTGTGACCGCTGTGGTGTGGAGGTGACGGAGAAGAAGGTAAGGCGCGAACGCATGGGACATATCTCCCTGGTGGTTCCGGTAGCCCATATCTGGTACTTCAGGTCGCTGCCCAACAAGATTGGATACCTGCTGGGTCTCCCTACAAAGAAGCTCGACAGCATCATCTACTATGAGAGATACGTTGTCATCAACCCCGGCGTGAAAGCCGTTGACGGTGTCAAGTACCTTGATTTTCTCTCCGAAGAGGAGTATATGGAGATCATAGAGGCACTGCCCAAGGATAACCAGTATCTTGATGATGACCATCCTGATAAGTTCGTTGCCGAGATGGGAGCAGAGGCTCTTTATAAGCTCCTTGCCAAGCTTGATCTTGACGAACTATCCTATTCCCTGCGTCACCGTGCCAATACGGAGACATCACAGCAGCGCAAGAGCGAGGCTCTGAAGAGACTGCAGGTAGTGGAAGCCTTCAGGGAATCAAAGAACATCAACAGACCTGAGTGGATGATCGTCAAGATTGTGCCGGTCATTCCTCCTGAGCTGAGGCCCCTGGTACCGCTTGACGGCGGACGCTTTGCCACCAGCGACCTCAATGACCTGTATCGCAGGGTGATAATAAGAAATAACCGCCTGAAGAGACTGATCGAGATCAAGGCTCCTGAGGTGATCCTCCGTAATGAGAAAAGGATGCTCCAGGAGGCTGTTGACTCACTCTTTGATAACTCGCGTAAGGCCAACGCCGTCAAGACTGACGCCAACAGGCCCCTCAAGTCGCTTTCTGACAGCCTCAAGGGCAAACAGGGTCGTTTCCGTCAGAACCTTCTCGGTAAGAGGGTTGACTACTCGGCACGTTCGGTGATCGTCGTCGGCCCCGAACTTCATCTTCATGAATGCGGTATCCCGAAGGATATGGCAGCTGAGCTCTACAAGCCTTTTATTATCCGCAAGCTCATCGAACGCGGCATAGTAAAGACGGTAAAGAGTGCAAAGAAGATTGTCGACCGTAAAGACCCGGTTGTATGGGATATCCTTGAGAATGTGCTCAAGGGCCATCCTGTCATGCTTAACCGTGCTCCGACCCTCCACCGGCTGGGGATACAGGCATTCCAGCCCAAGCTGATAGAGGGCAAGGCCATCCAGTTGCACCCGCTGGTTTGTACAGCTTTCAACGCTGACTTCGACGGTGACCAGATGGCTGTTCACCTGCCACTGGGCAACGCTGCCGTCCTTGAAGCACAGATGCTGATGCTGGCCTCACATAATATTCTCAACCCGGCCAACGGTGCGCCAATTACCGTGCCATCACAGGACATGGTACTGGGGCTGTATTATATAACCAAGGCACGCAAGAGCACTGAGGCCATCAAGGTAAATGGCGAAGGAATGACATTCTACTCACCTGAGGAGGTACGCATAGCCTCCAATGAGGGTAAGGTTGACCTGCATGCCCTGATCAAGGTCAAGGTAGATGACATGGTTGACGGTCAGAAGGTGAACCATCTGATTGAAACAACGGTAGGCCGTGTGCTCTTCAATGAGTTCGTACCTGAGGAGGTGGGATACATCAATGACCTGCTTACCAAGAAATCACTCAGGGATATCATCGGAAACGTACTCAAGAAGGCCGGGACGGCCAAGACAGCCGACTTTCTTGATGCTATCAAGGAACTCGGTTTCCGCATGGCATTCACCGGCGGCCTCTCGTTTAACCTTGATGACGTTATCATCCCCGAGGAGAAAGATATATTTGTCCAGGAGGGTTATGAGCAGGTTGACGAGGTGCTTTCAAACTACAGCATGGGTTTCATTACCAATAATGAGAGGTACAACCAGATCATTGACATATGGACCCATGTCAACGCACGCCTTACCCAGAGCCTGATGAAGCAGCTGTCGACAGACAAGCAGGGCTTCAACTCGGTATACATGATGCTTGACTCAGGTGCCAGGGGCTCCAAGGAACAGATACGTCAGCTCTCAGGTATGAGGGGGTTGATGGCCAAACCGCAGAAGTCAGGATCATCAGGATCGGAGATCATCGAGAACCCAATCCTCTCCAACTTCAAGGAGGGTCTCTCTGTGCTTGAGTATTTCATCTCCACACACGGAGCACGTAAGGGTCTGGCTGACACCGCACTTAAGACTGCCGACGCAGGTTATCTTACCCGTCGTCTTGTTGACGTGTCACAGGATGTGATAATAACTGAAGATGACTGCGGTACGTTGCGTGGACTGGTGGCTACAGCCATCAAGAACAACGAGGAGATTGTCGAGTCTCTGTATGACAGGATACTCGGTCGCACAACGGTGCATGATATCTATAATCCTCTTACCGGAGAGCTTATTGTCTCCGCCGGTGATGAGATCACCGAAGAGGTAGCTAACCATATTGACCAGTCACCTATTGAACAGGTGGAGATACGTTCGGTGCTCACCTGCGAATCAAAGAAAGGTGTCTGCACCAGGTGTTATGGACGTAACCTGGCTACCGGCAGGATGGTTCAGATAGGAGAAGCTGTTGGGGTCATCGCAGCCCAGAGTATTGGCGAACCGGGTACACAGCTTACCCTCCGTACGTTCCACGTCGGAGGTACCGCCTCGAACATCACTACGGAATCAAACCTTATTGCCAGATATGGTGGTATAGCTGCCATTGAGGAAGTCAGGACAGTATCAAAGAAAGACATTGAAAAAGGCAAGGTGGATGTAGTCATCGGCCGTCTCGGTGAGCTAAGGATAGTTGACAAGAAGACAGGCATAGCACTGACGACACATACAATACCTTATGGTAGCAAGCTCTACATAAAGCCCAACCAGGAGGTGCAGAAAGGCGATCTTATTTGCGAATGGGATCCGTTCAACGCTGTCATTATCTCTGAAGTAGCCGGGAAAGTAGCTTTCGACCATCTTATTGAAGGTGTTACCTTCCGTGAGGAGTCGGATGAACAGACCGGTTTCAAGGAGAAGGTGATCACTGAGAGCAGGGATAAGACCAAAAACCCGATGATCAAGATCATGTCTCCGGAAGGGGTGGAGCTCAAGTCATACAACCTCCCCGTAGGTGCACACCTTGTTACTGACCTCAACAAGCTTGTTGCAGCTGGTGATACTATAGTCAAGATACCTAGGGCAATAGGTAAATCGGGTGACATCACAGGCGGTCTGCCGCGAGTGACTGAGCTCTTTGAAGCACGTAACCCGTCGAACCCGGCTATCGTTACCGAGATTGACGGAGAGGTGACCTACGGCAAGATAAAAAGGGGTAACAGAGAGATAACCATCACCTCCAAGTCCGGAGAGATGAAAAAATACCTTGTGCCACTATCGAAACAGATACTTGTTCAGGAGAATGACTATGTCAGGGCAGGGATACCGCTATCTGACGGAGCCATCACACCTGCCGATATCCTTGCCATCAAGGGCCCGACAAAGGTACAGGAGTATATTGTCAACGAGATACAGGAGGTATACCGTCTACAGGGTGTGAAGATTAACGACAAGCACTTTGAGACCATCGTCAGACAGATGATGCGCAAGGTCGAGATCATTGATCCGGGTGATACCAAGTTCCTTGAGCGTCAGGTTGTTGATAAACTGGAGTTCATGGATGAGAACGACTGGGTTTATGGCAAAAAGATCGTTCTTGAAGCCGGCGACAGCCAGACGCTGAGACCGGGTCAGGTGATTTCTGCACGCAAGCTCAGAGATGAGAACTCGGTGCTTAAGCGCCGCGATCTTAAGATCATCGAGGCAAGGGATGCTATACCTGCTACATCGCAGCAGGTGCTGCAAGGGATAACCCGTGCCGCACTGCAGACTAACAGCTTCTTCTCCGCAGCCTCATTCCAGGAGACCACTAAGGTACTCAATGAAGCTGCCATCTTAGGGAAGGTTGACTTCCTTGAGGGCCTGAAGGAGAACGTTATCGTAGGACATCTTATCCCGGCCGGAACAGGACTACGGGAATACAATAACATCATCGTTGGTTCTCTTGACGACTATGAGTCTCTTGTCCATGCAGGACAGAGTGCCAGCGAGGTTGAACAGGATTAAAATTAATTATTATGTCAGAACCTAAAAACCAGGGTCAGTTTAATATTGAACTAAGTGAGGAGGTTGCTGAAGGAGTCTATTCGAACCTCGCAGTAATAACTCATTCACCTGCCGAGTTTGTCATTGATTTTATCAGGATAATGCCCGGCGTACCCAAGTCAAAGGTAAAGTCGAGGATTATTCTTACGCCGGAGCATGCCAAGCGTCTGGTGGCGGCTCTCAGTGATAATATCGCCAAGTATGAATCCGTTCACGGACCCATACGTGAAGTGAAAGGCTCCGGACCGGTGATGCCGGTAACCTTCGGTGGCCCAACGGCACAGGCATGATAACGGAACAGTTTTAAGATAAGCCGGCTGACCAATCAGCCGGTTTTCTTTTTTTGCATAGACCGAAAAATAGCATTATTTTGCAACCAGATAACATCGAGAATACATGAAAATAAAAAGGATACTGGCCAATATAGCTATAGCTCTCACACTCACAGCGGGGTTGATACTGGCAGAAGGATGCAAGAAACAGCCGAAGTGCGGATGCGATGGCGATGCCCTTGATACACTCAGCCTGACACATGTCTACATCACATATGATGCTGACCAGAACAGTGCCCGCTTCACGCCTATATGGGATTCATACTCTATCTACTACTTCTGCAATACTTCCGAGTGGATGAGCGAGCTGACCAAGTTCGATCAGGGTGAGGAGATACTTATTTCAGGTCCCTTCTTTTATGAATGCAACTACCTGATGAGCAGCAGCAACTCCTATTATTACAACTACACGAAGATTTACCAGATACATGTGACTGCTGTCGCTGCATACGAATACGGTAAGTAATGTGTTTTACTAATCCATTCATGCCTCATCAACAGTGGCAATCTATAACATATCCTTCATCGGGGCAGGCAATGTGGCTGAGTCTCTCTCTGCGGGACTGGCAGCTGCGGGTCACAGAATAGTATCCGTTGCATCAAAAAGCGGTGCAAGCGCCAGGCTGCTTGCGGATTCAATGGGAGCAGAGTGGCGTCACGACCTCTCACTGCCGGACAATTGTGAGATAGTTATCCTTGCCGTCAATGACAATGTGGTAGCCTCATTAGCCTCGGAAATAACACTCCCGGAAGGTGCCATTATTGTCCATACAGCGGGGAGTGTACCCCTTTCAGCACTGGGCAGGGAAGTGAGTGCCGGAGTACTTTACCCTCTGCAGACCTTCACAAGAGGATTCTCTCCCAACCTGGGCAGAGTGCCTTTCTTTGTTGAGGCAGCTGACATACTCACCCTGAAGATACTTAAAGAGCTGGGTAACAATATTGGAGCCGGAGCATGGGAGTGTGACTCCAGGCAGCGTATGTACCTGCATGTGGCTGCTGTCTTCACCAATAACTTCTCCAATTTCATGATGACAACGGGTGAAACAATAGCCGCAGAAGCAGGAATAGACCCGGAACTGCTTCGCCCCCTGATGGAAGAGACAGTAAGAAAAGCGCTTCGTACAGGACCTGCTGCATCACAGACAGGACCTGCTGTGAGACATGACACTAACACATTAAAAAGTCATCTCGAATTGCTATCTTTCTCACCTGAATACCAGAAACTGTACCGGCTTGTAAGTGAAATGATAGCCGGTCATTACAAGAATAGCGCAAGATGACCAACTTCAAGGAAGAGCTCCGCAGCGTAAAAGCTTTCGTGTTTGATATTGACGGTGTACTCTCAACCCAGACTATTGCTCTTTCCCTATGGGGAATGCCGCACCGGACTATCAACCTGAGAGACGGCTACGCCATTCAGCTGGCGGTGAAAAAGGGATACCATGTGGGAATAATCTCCGGCGCCAATTCAAAAGAGTATATCAAACGCCTGAAAACGCTTGGAATAAATGACATATACCTCAATTCAAGAACCAAGAGTGAGAGCATGAATGAACTGATCAGCAAGTGGAATATTGATCTCAGATACGTTCTTTATATGGGTGATGACATCCCCGATTTCAAGGTGATGAAGATGGTAGGCCTGCCTGCCTGTCCTGCCGATGCTGACAGCGAGATCAAGCGGATATCTGTCTATATCTCTGACAAAAGAGGGGGAGAAGGATGTGTCCGTGATGTTATAGAACAAGCTCTCAGACTGCATAATAACTGGATGGATCATGAAGCATTCGCGTGGTGAGAAGATAAGAGATGTGCTGATACTTGTCAGGCTGCCAAACCTTCTGGTGGTGGCTGTAACAATGATGCTCATGAGGTATGCGGTCCTCAGACCGTTGCTCGATGCAATGCCGGTAACCATGGCTGACGATCCGCTGACAACTGCAACCATGACCTTCCAGCTCGGATGGCTTGATTTTGTGATACTGGTATTATCTACCTGCCTCATTACGGCAGCAGGGTATGTCATTAATGATTACTTCGATATCCGGGCCGATCTGATCAACAGGGGCACCATCATCGTGGGAAATACTATCACAAGACGCAAAGCCATGATGTATCATAACATCCTTAACATCTTCGGAGTGATAGGCGGTACTTATGTCTCCGCCCGTATCGGGTATATATGGCTCGGGATATTCTTTGTTATCATCTCCGGACTGCTCTATTTTTATTCTGCAACATACAAGCGGCAATTCCTTATCGGAAATATCATTGTAGCATTGCTCGTGGCAATGGTCCCGATGATGGTAGTTATTTATGATGCAGCTCCCGTTTATGTTCGCTATTCACATACAGTAACCGATTTCCCGGGCGTAGCCATCCTTTTCTACTGGGTGGGCGGCTTCGCACTTTTTGCATTCCTTACAACCCTGATACGGGAGATAATCAAGGATATGGAGGATTGCGACGGCGACAGGGAGACGGGGAGAAAAACCCTTCCTGTACTATCCGGAATGGTTACAAGCAGAATAGTCGTCGTCGTTTTGTCTCTTTTTACCGTTGTACTCCTGTATATAATCTGGAACAGGTTTCTCAATGACAATATTACTCTTATATATATATCACTTCTGCTTGTTCTCCCCTTTGCTGTTGTCATCTATAAGGTTATTACCGGCCTGGAGAAGCATCATCTTCATTTTGCCAGCAGGCTTATGAAGCTCATAATGCTTGCAGGAATACTCTATTCTCTTGTGGCAGGTGGAATCATCAGTTCCGGGAAAATTCTCTAAGATGATAAATGACAGGTTGCATTCATTTGATCTTGTTCTTGCCTCCTCCTCTCCACGGCGCAGACAGCTAATGCGGGAGGCAGGATTCACCTTTACCGTGGCACAGGTATACTATCATGAAGAGTGCCCCGACAGCCTGAAGGGGAAGGAGTTAGCGGAGTTCATTGCAGACGCCAAAGCAGATGCCTGGTCTTCGCCTGTAACACCTCGCCAGATTATCATCACAGCCGATACGGTTGTATGGTGCCACGAGTCGGTACTGGGAAAGCCTGCCAATGATAAAGAGGCTGTGAGCTTTCTGCGGATGCTGTCAGGATGCAGGCATGAGGTGATAACAGCCATATGCCTCAGAGACAATGAGAGAAAAAGCCTCTTCTCCGTCACCACCGGTGTCACGTTCAGAGAGTTGAGCGATGAGGAGATAATATATTATGTCACCAATTACCACCCTTATGACAAGGCTGGTGCATATGGCATCCAGGAATGGATCGGACTGAGAGGAATAACGAATATTGAAGGGTCCTACTACAATGTTATGGGTATGCCCGTTAGCGACCTTTATTCCGGACTGCTTCATTTTACTGAAAACAAAACCATTACGATATGAAGAAACAATTATTTATTGCTGCCCTGCTTCTGGCACTCTGCACTCCGTGGGCAATTGCTGACGAGGGTATGTGGATCCCTCTGCTCATAGAAAAGTATAATATCAGATTAATGCAGGAAAACGGCTTCAAACTGACAGCTGAGGATATCTATAGCATCAATAAAGCCTCCATGAAGGATGCCGTGGTAATGTTCGGCGGCGGATGCACCGGTGAATTCATTTCTGAAAAGGGGCTCCTCATTACCAACCACCATTGCGGTTATGGATCTATACAGAGCCATTCAACCCTGGAACATGACTACCTGGCCAACGGTTTCTGGGCTGCCTCGAACAGCGAAGAGCTATCAAACCCGGGACTGTCAGTCACTATCATGAAGTATATGGAAGATGTCACTGACAAGGTGCTTCAAGGTGTCACTGACAGCATGGATCCGGAAAAGCGAGAGGCACAGATAAATGCAAATATCAATGCCATAAACGAAGAGGCTGTCAGGGGAAACCATTATTTATCGGCAGTAAGACCTTTCTTTCTGGGTAACCAGTATTTCCTTATCGTTAACGAGGTGTTCCGTGATGTCAGGCTTGTTGGTGCACCACCATCGGCCATCGGCAAGTTTGGCGGAGACACAGACAACTGGGTGTGGCCGCGCCATACAGGCGACTTCTCGCTCTTCAGGGTCTATGCAGACAGTAAGAATGAACCGGCCGCTTACTCCGCTGATAATGTACCTTACCGCCCGGCATACCATTTTCCCGTGTCACTCGCAGGTGTCAGTGAGGGTGACTTCACCATGGTTTTTGGTTACCCCGGCAGGACGCAGGAATATGCGCCTTCAAATCTTGTCAGAATGCTTAAGGAGGTCATCTATCCCAAGCAGGTAGAGATACGCGGTAAAAAGATCTCAATCATGGAGCAGGAAATGGCAAAGGATCCACTTATCAGGATTAAATATTCGGGCAAATCATTTGGGATGTCCAATGGATGGAAGAAATGGATGGGAGAGATACAGAGCCTCAATAATATGGACGGTGTAGCCCGTAAGGAGGCTTTTGAAAAAGAGTTCAGCGCATGGGTGGCAGATGACCCGGCACGCACACAGAAATATGGAAAGATCCTTGACAGGTACCGCGAAATATATGACAGCTACGTGACCTATTACCTGGTAAATGTATACACTAATGAAGTATTCAATTACAACGGAGCTGAGGCTGTCAGCCTTGCCGGAAGCTTCAGGCGTCTGACGGATATGGCCGCAAAGCAGAGCCCTGACCTGGAGAAAGAGCTTCAAAGGATGCAGGGTAATGTTGCGGGCTTCTTCAGAAATTATGATCAGTCGGTCGACAAAAAACTGTTTGTAGCCGTCATGGATCTATATGGCAAGAATGTGGAGCCTGAATGGCAGGCACCGGCATACAGGGATCTCTATGCATCATGCAGGGGTAATTTTGCTTCTGTAGCCGACAAGCTTTTTGCGAAATCTATCTTCTCCGATGAGAAGAGGGTGAATGATCTACTGTCACGGTTCGATGCCAGAAAAGTCATGAAAGATCCCTTCTATCTGCTTGCAATCTCCGCCGCTGATCTGATTGACACCAGGGTGAGACCGGAGATGGAGTCTGCCAGTACAAATCTGGAGGAGCTCAACAGGCTCTATATGGCAGCACAGATGGAACAGGGGAGTGACAGGGTATTCTATCCTGATGCCAATTCCACCCTGAGACTCTCCTACGGAAAGGTTATGGGATATGACTCGCGTGATGCGGTATATCATAAACATCAGACAACCCTTACAGGGGTGATGGAAAAGGACAACCCGGAGATATATGACTATGATGTCCCTGACAGACTGAGGGAGCTTTATCAAAACAGGGACTTTGGCAGATATGCTTTCAATGGTGACCTGCCCGTATGTTTTATAGCTAACAATCACACCACCGGAGGTAACTCCGGCAGCCCGGTGCTGAACGCTGAGGGTCAGCTGATTGGTGTGAACTTTGACCGCGCCTGGGAGGGTGTGGCATCAGACATGATGTTCAACCCGAAACAGAGCCGCAACATAAGCCTTGACATCAGGTATGCCCTCTTTATTATAGACAAATTTGCCGGTGCAGGTTATCTCATTGATGAGATGACACTGGTTGGCGAGCCTCAGCATACTCCCTGACCTGGAAGATGAAGGCCTGCAGCCTGGTCTCCAGTGAGACCGTGTCCTGGCCGTCATAAGGGATATTGAGAAAGGGTATGTTGTCATGATCCTTTCGGAATGAGTCGCTTACGGAGGCGATGAGTGTTCCGGGCATACACGTGAAGGGGAGTATTGCAGCGATGCCCGAGACGCCCCTCCCGGCAAGAGCAGCCGATGAGCCAAGGGCTATGGGTGGGTCACCGTCGTAGAACTCGCTGACATACCTGTTGCTTAACTTCAGTATCTCATGAAGAGAGACATCCTTTGTGGTATCAGTGTATTTTTTTATGCCCCTGAGCAGATAATCAACTATCACCTCCTGTCCAATGCCCTGGATCTTTGACTTTATCAATCCCTTCCTGTCATTCTTCCAGCGGCTGTCGCGCGTGTAGCGGTGAGTGGAGTAGGTGATCCATTCCGAGAAGGGGCCTATAAGTACCTCTGCTCCCAGTGCTTCCAGCCTGTTGGCAATGTTACCGTTACAACCTGCGTTGTCACGCATGTAGACCTCTCCGAGAACTGCCACAACAGGCCTCCTGTGACTCCTGTCAGCCTTTATTGACATAAATTCCGACGCTGCCTCAACAAGTGTACGTCTCAGTCCACGGCAGTTGTTTTCAATGCATTTCTCGACTTTCTTAATAACTGCCTGGTAAACCTCTTCTGTTTCACCCTGTTTTACTTCATAGGGTCTTATCTCCCTGTACAGCTTTCTGATATAATCAAAAGAGACAAACCCTTTCCATGCATTGATCCTGAACCTCTGGCTCCTGTCTCCTGCCAGGTCAGCATACGAGGTATCGTTTGACGGAGTCACCAGCTCAGCATCCTTGAAGCCCAGCCTGTCAAAGAGTATCCTCTGGAACTGGTTATACTGCCCGAAGCGACAGGGACCGTTGTGATCGGGCATGAAAAAACTCATTTTTGACGGGTCGGCTCCGGGCTCCATCAGCTTCTTGAGGAAACTCCCGGTAGTGCATATCATTGGGAAACACTCCTTGGATGATGTGTATTTCCTTCCCAGCGCGATATCCTCATCAGTCTGTTTGGGCAGCACCTCCGAAGGAATACCTACACTCCGCGCTGCTGCCGCAACGAAATAGGCACCGTCATGCATATAAGGGAAATAGAGGGTCCTGTTCACCGGGGGTTCGGAAGGACTGGGACGCGGCCTGATGACCTCAATGTTCCTCTTCTCATTCTGCTCTGACCCTGCGAGGCTGTCTAGGAAGGCTTCTATCCGGGTTACCATACCGGCATCAGCTGAATGTTCGTCCACCTCCAGGTGGAGGAAGGGCTTGCCCTTCAGCTCCTCGGTGACATAGTGCCAGATAAAGGAGTCAGGTCCGCACCTGAAGTTACTGATATACACAGCATACATGCCTTCGGTTCTGGCAACGTACTGTGCGGCTGCTATCATCTTCTGACCGTTGGGCCAGTACATATTGCGGTAGTTACCGTAAATCTGCGGCAGAGAGAGATCAAGCATATCCAGCGGTATGGGCATGACGTTCTGCACCAGCAGCTTCTCAGTGAGATCGAGGTTGAGGTGGGGGTCAGAACTGTTGTAGGGTCTGCCCAGCATTACCACCGGCCTGCAGCCGGCAGGTATACTTGTCAACACCTGACGGCCGTACTCCACAAGACCCTTTTCAAAAGAGACCTGCAGATCATCAGCCTTACGGATAGCCTTCCTGATCATGTCGTCGGTCAGTCTGAACCTGTCACCGAAGAACTCAATAAGCTCTTTTACCAGGGCACGTTCAAAATACCTGAAATGCAGGGTGGGGGTGAGGAACTTCGAGTCATCCACCTTGCCGCGGAGGGCAGCCCTGACCATAAAGGGGAACGACTGTATCCAGGGGCAGTTGGTGTTGCTGGTTGTGTCACCCTCCTTGTATTTGCCGCTGACAATGAAGGGGAGGAACACATAGTCAACACCCCTGTCAAGCAGGTCAATCACATGCCCGTGCATCAGCTCAACGGGGAGGCACGTCTCCGAGGTCACCGTCTCAAGTGACTTCGTCACCAGTGACCTGTCCGATTCCCTTGACAGAACCACGTTGAACCCAAGCTCCTGGAAGAAGGTTCTCCAGAAGGGGAACTGCTGGTAGTAAAGCATCAGAGCCCGGGGGATGCCTACAGTAGGTCTTCCGTCAGGCTCTGTCTCACGGAAGTCTCCCATGAGCATCTCCGTCCTCTTTTCAAAGAGGTTGGGTATGTTGTTCGTGTTCTTCTTGCGGCCGTCAGTCTCGTATTTCTCACAACGCCCTCCATAGAAGAGAGGCCTGCTTTCGCCGGATATTTTGACCTTGCTTATCTCGCAGTGGTTAACGCAACCGTTGCAGACGAACCTGCTCATCTCGTAAGTTGCATTGCGGATGCCGAAGCCCTTGAAGGTTGTTTTCTGACCTTCGGTCATCGATTTCTGTGCCAGGATAGCTGCACCGATGGCTCCGGTGACATCGAAGTGCGGGGGTATGATGATCTTCTTGCCAAGCACCTGCTCAAAGGCAGCCACCACAGCCTTGTTATTGGTCACACCTCCCTGGAAGAAAATCCTGTTGCCCACCCTGCGGTCAGCAACGACCTTCTGAAGATAGTTATAAACGATAGAGTAGGCCAGCCCGCCTACGAGGTTATCATTTCTGGCCCCCTTCTGCATGAAGGAGTTAACGTCTCACTCCATGAATACGGTACAGCGGTCTCCAAGCTTAACGGGGCACTCTGACTGCAACGCCATGCATCCGAATTCCTCAATGATCTTTATGTTAAGCTTCTCTGCCTGCTCCTCGAGGAAAGAGCCGGTGCCCGCGGCGCATACCTTGTTCATCTCAAAGTCGACAACCACTCCGTTCTCAATGCTGATATACTTGGAGTCCTGACCCCCGATCTCGAAGATAGTGTCAACGGTTGGATCATAGTCTATAGCCGCTGTAGCCTGGGCGGTGATCTCATTGCGTATGGTATCGGCGCCGATAAAGTCTCCGGTGAGGTATCGGCCTGACCCCGTGGTACCTGCACCAATTACTTCCACCTCCTTGCCTACCTCGTCATATATCTCCGTCATTCCCTTCTGTATGGCTTCCAGAGGTTTGCCCGCGGTGGGCAGGTATCGCCGGGCCACCACATTGTGCTCTTTGTCTATCAGAACGACGTTGGTGCTCAGCGAACCGACATCGATGCCAAGGTATACCGGTAGCGTTTCAGTGCCATTCCTTATGAACTTTATATTCTTGTTATAAACGGCATCAGATTCTTTCAGCCTTGGCAGGCTGCTGAAAACAGAACTGTTGTTCCGGAGATACTCTTCCAGTGCAGACAGACCTGCAAAATGATTCATCCCCAGCCTGTTCGAGTGGGCATACATGACTGCGCCTATGGCGCCCATGGAGGCATGGTGTTTGGGAATGATCAGCTCGTCACCGGTGAGATCAAGGACCTCCCTGAAAGCCCTGATCATGCCAGTATTGGCAGCTACGCCGCCGGAGAAGATCACAGGCTTCTTTATCTCCTTGCTGCGGGCCACCGTGCTCCGGAAGTTACGTGCAAGAGCAAAGCAGAGACCGGCCACTATATCATGAAGAGGGGTGGCCAACTGCTGGTGATGGATCATGTCACTCTTGGCAAAGACGCTGCAGCGCCCTGCTATACGCGGCGGACTGGCAGAGAGCAAGGCCATGTCACCAAACTCCTTCTCTATGCGCACACCTATCCTCTTTGCCTGCTGGTCAAGAAATGATCCGGTACCTGCAGCACATATGCTGTTCATCTCAAAGTCGACCAGCTTAGCATACTCATCAGTAGCTTCTCTTTCAAGGATGATCAGCTTCGAATCTTCACCTCCGATCTCAATGACAGTGCGGGCATCAGGGAACATCCGACCGGCAGAGGTTGCCTGGGCAATAATCTCATTGACAAAGAGGCCTCCGATAAAACCTGACGCCATCTTGCCACCGGTACCTGTTATGGCTATGCCCCTGATTGTTTTTGCAGGATAGGTAACAAGGAGTGAGGTGAGCCGCTCATGCAACACGTTAAATGGCTTACCGTAAACATAGTCATAATGGTCTGCAAGAATGTTGTAATGCTCATCAAGCACTACCGTGTTCAGGGAGACGGATCCTATGTCGAGGCCAAGGAAAAAATTGCCGTCAGAAGTACCGGGAGAATGTCCTTTGCTCATGGCAATCAGCTTTTTACTGCCTTCCTGTTTGGAGGGCAGGGTTCTAATATAGTAAAATCAGCACATTATGAACGAATTTGTGCAAAATATGACATTATATTTCAGTATGTAATTTAGGAAAAAACTCTCCCCCGGACAAGGGGGAGAGTTTAGTAATTGCTACAGCAGCAGGCCCGGTGTCAGTCCCGTTCCTCTGAGTGACAAATATTACTGATCTGTTTAGTTCAGCATTATTTTCATATCCTCATCGGGTGTGGTGATGCCGGTGATGCCGAACTTATCCACCAGCACGTTCACTACATTGGGTGACAGGAACCCCGGGAGTGTCGGGCCCAGGTGTATGTTCTTCACACCCAGATAGAGGAGGGCAAGGAGCACTATAACTGCTTTCTGCTCATACCATGCTATATTGTATGCAATTGGTAGTTCGTTGATGTCATTCTTCCCGAATATATCCTTGAGTGTAAGGGCTATCACTGCCAGCGAGTATGAGTCGTTGCACTGGCCGGCATCAAGAACGCGGGGTATACCGTTGATGTCACCAAGTTTGAGCTTGTTGTACCGGTATTTGGCACAGCCTGCCGTAAGAATGACCGTATCTTTCGGGAGCCTCTGGGCAAACTCGGTATAATACTCACGGCTCTTCATTCTTCCGTCGCAGCCGCCCATGACAAAGAATTTACGTATAGCTCCGCTTTTGACAGCCTCAACAACCTTATCTGCTAACTGAATCATCTGGTTGTGTGCAAATCCGCCGATGATCGACCCTTCCTCTATAGCTACCGGAGGTGCGCATTTTTTTGCATGTTCAATAATAACAGAGAAATCCTTCTCCTTGCCGGACTCCCTGTCAGGTATATGGGGGCATCCCGGATAGCCGGATGAGCCGGTTGTATATATTCGGTCACGGTAGCTGTCGCGCAGCGGAACAATACAGTTGGTGGTGAATAGGACGGGTCCGTTAAATGATTCGAACTCGGTTGTCTGCTTCCACCATGAGTTTCCGTAGTTGCCCACAAAATGCTTGTATTTCTTGAATGCAGGGTAGTAATTGGCCGGCAGCATCTCGCTGTGGGTGTAGACGTCAACGCCGGTGCCCTCGGTCTGCCGCAGGAGCTCTTCCATATCCTTCATGTCATGACCGCTGATAAGGATTGCAGGGTTCTTTCTGACGCCAATATTCACCTCAGTTATCTCAGGATTACCGTAAGAGGTGGTGTTTGCCTTGTCAAGCAGGGCCATTACTTCAACCCCATGCTTTCCCGTCTCCAGCACGAGTGCCACGAGCTCGTCAACGGTGAGAGAATCATCGGTGGTGGCTACGAGGGCCTTCTGAATGAAGGCATCAATAGTGTCGCTGTTAAAACCAAGGTTGCCGGCATGCTCAGCGTATGCAGCAATGCCTTTTACACCGTATATTGTCAGCTCACGCAGTGACCTGATGTCTTCGTTGCTGGTTGAGAGCACTCCAACCTCTGCAGCATGTGCTGAGAGATCACTGTCACTGGCGGGATGCCATGTGACGCTCGGGTGCAGGCTGCCCGGCAGGGTTATGTCGTGAGCTTTCATCTCCCGGGCAAATTTATCCCTGAGAGCTATGCCTTCATGGATTCTTGCAATGATCTTCTCTTTGTCAAAGTTTGCATTGGTGATGGTGGTGAAGAGAGCCTCCTGGACAAAACGGTCCACACTGGCGTTGGAATAATGGTTCTCACGAGCAATGGTTCCAAGAACAGAGATACCCTTGGCAACCCAGACCAGCAGGTCTTGCATCTGTGCAACATCATCCGTCTTTCCACAGACGCCTCTGGTGACGCATCCGGTTCCTTTTGCCGTTTCCTGGCACTGGTAACAAAACATACTCATATCGTTGGTTTTTAGTTAATAATTATATCCTGTTTGTCAGATCCATTCGTCATGCAGTATCTTGCCTTCTATGCTTACAATCAAAGTTTTAACGGGCACTTTCCTTGATGCTCTTGACATAGCTGTCAGTACCATCTGCCGGAGACCGCCACAGCATGGTACCTCCATCATCATAACGGTAATGGTGTTCACTTTTGCTGTATCTATCATCACTGTCAGCTTGTCAATATATATATCAGTCCCGTGGTCAAGTTTCGGACATGCTATTGCCAGAGCCTTTCCTTTAAGGAACCTGTTGTGGAATGAGCCTACAGAGAAGGCCACACAGTCAGCTGCCAGCAGGAGGTCAGCCCCTCTGTATGCAGGTGAATCCGGGTTTGCAAGATGCAGTTGTACCGGCCAGTGAGTGAGCTGTGATGGCACCTCTGACGCTATGGATGCAATAACCGGTGTCTGTGCAATGAGTCTCTCGCTGCTTCCCGGACAGCTTCCTCCTTGGTGCACATGCTGCGTCGAAGCATGCCCGGGATCAGCTGTGCCATTGACGGCAACAAGAACCTCGTCAACATTGAAGGCCATATCACTTTTATGAACCTCCAGCCATGTGGTGCCCTCTTCAAGGAACCCATACTCATGATGATCTTTCAGATGTTTAAGATGAGCAATGACGGTATTGGCCCCTTTCGTTACAATCTCACTGATTACTGCAGTCTCATCATAAGGTTCAGCATCACGCCTCTCAATAGTTATGGCACCTTCAGGGCAGTATCCTATGCATGCTCCCAGACCGTCACACATGAGCTCTGAAACCAGTCTTACCTTTCCGTCAATCACCTGGAGGGCTCCCTCATGACAGTTCGGAATGCACTGGCCGCAGCCATTACACCTCTCCTCATCTATTTTAATGATGTCTCTCTGCATTGTTCTTTGTTTGTGACAATGTAAAAATACCCACCACCCGCGAGGTGTTTTGTACCATATGTTACAATTTACGCTATTTTTGTGGTTTAGCAATAAAAAATGAAGTTTCCGGTTCTGGGCAAATCGCCCCTCTTCGCAGGCCTTGCGGATTCTGAAATTGAGAGTCTGATTGAGGGAATAAATTACAGGGTCAGGTTTTTTTATGCAGGTGCAATGGCTGCCCTGTCGGGAGATGAGATATTATCCGTAATGATAGTACTCTCGGGCAGTATGAGAGGTGAGATGACTGATCTTGCCGGCCGTACCATAAAGATAGAGGATGTTTATCCTCCACACGCCCTTGCAGCAGCATTCATTTACGGGTCAGGGGCTCATTACCCTGTCAATGTAATGGCAAATACCGATTCGGAGTTGCTGATCATCAATAAAGATGATTATCTGAAGTTGATGAATGCCGACAGTCGTATACTGAATAACTATCTTACCGTGGTATGTACCAAGGCGCTGTTCCTGTCTGACCGGTTAAGGTTTTTATCATTTCATACCATCAAGGGGAAGTATGCCCATTATCTCTCTACTCTTCCCGGAGCTGCTGCGGGAAGGGTACTGATTGACCATACCCAGCAGGAGCTCTCGGAATTTTTCGGGGTGACCCGTCCCTCTCTGGCCCGTGCTATCAGTGAGATGCAGCAGGAGGGACTAATATCTGTCACTCGTCATGAGGTAAGGCTTCTCGACCTGAAGGGTCTGTCGAAGCTACTGGAGGTGTAAGGCAGCTATGGTTACAACAGATCCTTCCTTTTCCTGCCATTCTCCGGACCCGGCAGAATCACTGTGAAGCAACTGCCACTGCCCGGTGTGGATTCTACGGTTATTGTCCCCTTACTGATAGTCACCAGCTCATGAACCAGCTTAAGACCAATTCATGTCCCTTTCTCTGAGTCAGTGCCTTGAGTGGAATCTATCTCATTGCCTTTGAAGAGCTTCTTCTGACGCTCTTCGGTTATACCTACACC
>JAVEYS010000038.1:0-27499 GCA_034003345.1 Bacteroidales bacterium | reverse complement strand
CCATACACCCCTCACATTCGAGTTTTTCTCAAGGAGTGCTACCTCACTTTCATTGAGGGTGACAGCAAAGCCCTGAATACCGGCTGAGTAAACAAACAGAGGGTCTCTTTCTGCAATACCCGAGGAGGCAAGGATGTTCCTTGTTATGCCGGTCATGGCTATCTGAGCATCTGCATAGCTCATTTCGGCAGCCTTGACATAACCGAAATCACCCTTAAGTAAAACTACATATTGTCCGGGAATAACTTCCATGGATGTCTTGACATAATCATCCTGGTTGGACAGGTTTTCGGAAGGTTTCTCACACGACACAAGCAACAGCGCTATGGCCGCACAGCTTAAAAACAGTCTTTTCATTGAAATCAGGTTTAAGTTATAACAAAGGATTAACTGGTTCCAATTTACTTAAAATTGACTATCGTTGATCAAAAAGATAAGTAAGTTCTATAATTTCATTTAAAATATTATGAACAAACGAACAAATGGTTCATGCTATTCTTTACTGCGAAATACATTACGGCCAGAGGGAGCGAAGGATTGCACGTCTGTCCCTGCTTTTCAGTCGAGGATCTCCACTGCGTTCCGACAAGATTGTACCTACTTTTCAGTCGAGGATCTCCGCTGCGTTCCGACAAGACCGTGCTGACTTTTCAGCCGAGGATCTCCGGTGCTCTCCGACAAGCCTGTCCCTGTTTTTCAGTCGAGGATCTCTGCTGCTCTCCGACAAGCCCTGTCTTAACCCATATAGGGATACCGGAAATCTGTAGCCGGCAGGAATGTCTCTTTTATCGTGCGGGGGGAGGTCCATCTAACCAGGTTTAATCTTCCCCCGGCCTTGTCATTGGTGCCTGAGGCCCTTGCTCCGCCGAAGGGCTGTAACCCAACCATAGCACCTGTTGGTTTGTCATTGTAGTAAAAATTGCCAGCGGCGAAACGAAGCACCTGACAGGCTTTCACCATCGTCTGCCGGTCAGTTGAAAAGACAGCTCCCGTCAGCCCGTAGGGAGAGGTTTCATTACACAGGTGGAGGGTCTCTTCATACCTGTCATCATCATATATGAATATGGTCATCACAGGGCCGAAAATTTCCTCCTGCATCGTAATAAACTTGGGATTCATTGTCACAATGATGGTCGGTTCAATAAAATAGCCCCTGCTCTTATCTCCATTCCCTCCGTGAAAGATCTCACACTCCGGGGAGTTTCTGGCGAGTTCGATGTATCTCATTATGTTGTCAAACGATTTTTCATCTATGACCGCATTCATGAATGTGCTGAAGTCAGTGGGGTCGCCAACCTTTAATTCTGAAGCCTGTCTTCTAAGGTGGGAGGATATCTCGGGCCAGAGAGAACGGGGGATATAGGCCCGGGATGAGGCGGAGCATTTTTGACCCTGGTATTCAAATGAACCTCTGGTGATTGCAGTTGCTACTGCCAGCGGATTACCTGTATTGTGTACAAAAATGAAATCCTTGCCACCAGTCTCACCTACAATCCTGGGATAGGACTTATATTTATCAAGGTTATTCGCTGCGCTCTTCCACAGCTCATTCAATGTGCTGTTTGACCCCGTGAAATGAATACCTCCAAGATCTTGGTGATTCATCACTGCCGAGCTGATGACCTGGCCTTTGCCGGGGAGAAAATTTATGACTCCGGCAGGGAGTCCGGCCTCCATGAAGATCTTCATCAGTATCCAGCTTGAGAGGAGAGAGGTTGTTGCAGGCTTCCAGACTGTGGTATTGCCCATAAGCACCACTGACATATTCAGGTTTGAAGCAATAGCAGTAAAATTAAACGGGGTAATTGTATATACAAATCCCTCAAGGGGCCTGTATTCAACCCTGTTCAGCTGATCAGTTCCAGACCCGGGCTGCTCCTCGTAGATCTGTCCCGCAAAAAATGAATTGAACCTAAGAAAATCGATAGTCTCACCCGCAGCTTCAATCTCTGCCTGTTGTACACTTTTGCTCTGCCCGAGCATCGTTGCAGCCACCAGGGTAAAGCGATACTTCTTTGATATCAGCTCAGCTGCCTTGAGCATAACGGAAGCTCTCTCTATCCATGACAGTGCCATCCAGGCCTCTTTGGCCTTCATGGCTGCCTCTATCGCTTCTCCTGCCTCCTTCTCTCCTGCCATATGATAGGTGGCCAGGACATGACTATGATCATGAGGCATGACAACTTTACCTGTTATACCTGTTTCTACCGGTTTACCGTTGATGAAAACTGGTATCTCAATTGTTTCAGATGAGATTCTTTTCAGTTCCTTTTCCAGTTCGGCACGTTCACGGCTGCCGGGAGCGTAAGTCAGTAACGGTTCGTTATCCGGTCTTTGAATGGAGTAAATGGCATTATTCATATCAGCGATTGTTTGTTCAATATGCAAAGATTTACATAACGCATATCAGCGCAAAAATAGAATTTATATTTCACCAAGCAAGAAACAAATGTCAGAGGGGAATTGTTTCCCGGTGTCACACAACGGGAGATTGTTATCTCAATCAGGCCTTGATTCTGTAAGGATATTGCTGGCTACGGCAATCATTTCCGGTTTACCCAACAGATAGACTATATTATTACCATTGATAACTGTTGATGGTTCAGGATTTGGGATGATCTTATCATCGTGTCTGATGGCCACCATGGTTACGCCACAGGTTTTTCTGAGTGCTGTTTCAGCGATTGTTTTGCCGGCAAAGAGTGAATCTTCACCCACCTTAATAGCAGCAATTTCCATATCAGGAATGTCCCTGAGCAGGGAATAGCCTTTCATCTTACCTTTTTCTCTGAAGATGCCATAGTTATCTTCCCTGGTACGTGCGATTGCCCTTTCAATATCCATTCTGGGGATAAGATATTTGCCAAGTATTCTCTCAAAGAAATCGATAGCTGTTTCAAACTCCTCGGGGATGACCTGGTTTGCCCCTGTCCGATAAAGATCCTCGATGTCAGTCACATGTCTTGTTCTTACAATAATATGGGCATGTTTATTCATAGCCCTGATATGTTCGATAATTGACATTGATGTTATCAGGTTTCCAACGGAGAGAACAACCATCTCGGCAGTATGCACAAAGGCCTGGCGCAGGACCGGCTCATTGGTTGCATCACCGAACACCACGGGATGACCTTTCTCCATCTCAGTACGGGCGCGGTCTGGATCAAAAATAATTGCTGTAAATGGCAACTCCATTGTTTTAATCATTGCGGCCAGGTTTATTGCCCTTGAGTCTTTACCTATCAGTACGACATGCTTGCTTATCTCGGGAATCTCTACCTGTTCAAGCGGGAAGAGTCCGTTAACCAGGTAAGGAGGCAGAGGCAGTTTCATGATGAGACCGGCAAGGGGTCTTGATACTTGAATCAGAAGAGGTGACAGGGCCATTGAGGTAATGGCTACTGCGAGGAACAGCTGGTAGTGGTAAGGAGTGATAATCTCATTATCCAGTCCGAGCCTCGCCAGGATAAAGGAGAACTCTCCCACCTGCGCCAGGGAGAGACCCACCACCACCGTTCCCAGGAATGTATGGCCGAGGGTGAAGGCGGTGAAGCCTGCAATTACTGTTTTCAGGACTATTACCAACAGCACGGTTACTATTACAAGCCAGGGGTGCTCATAAACAAAACCCAGATCAAGTAGCATGCCTATTGAAACGAAGAAAAAGCTGGTAAAGACATCCTTAAAGGGAATAAGGTTGCCGAAGGCATTATGACTGTACTCCGTGTCTGAGATCATCAGTCCGGCAAGAAATGCACCGAAGGCCAGAGACATGCCCAGCTCATTTGTCAGCATGGCCACGGCAAGGCAGATAAGCAGGATACTCATAAGGAAAAGCTCCTGACTGTGTGTCTTTGCGATAATATGAAGCACCCATGGCATGAGCCAGGTGTTGCCAACCCAGATGAAGATGATTATCCCTGCTGCCTTCAGCGTCAATACCAGCAGGGTATGCCCGATGGCTTCCGAAGCACCTCCAAGGATAGGTGTGATAAGAAGCAACGGTATAAGAATGATATCCTGGAAGATTAGTATGCCTACTATTGTTTTGCCGTAATGGGTTGTCAACTCTGACCTTTCCTGCAATAGTTTCAACACCACGGCGGTGCTGCTGAGCGCTGTAAGGAATCCCACAAAAACGGATTCGGTCCATTCGAGCCTATAAACCCTGGCAACCAGCATTGTGACACCTGCCGTGAGAAGCAGTTGCATAAAACCTCCCAGAAAGACTATCCTGCGGATCTTCAGCAGATGGTTCAGTGAAAACTCAAGGCCGATGGTAAACATCAGGAGTATAACTCCTATTTCGGCCATTACCTCTACATTTTCCGGTGAGCTGATCAGTTTCAGCAGATAGGGCCCTGCAATGATGCCGGTTATGAGATAACCGATTATTGCCGGTATCTTTATCCGGTTGAAAATAAAATTTACAAAGGTGGAGAGAGCAAAGATTATTACAATATCCTTAAGAACTCCCATTTCCATTTCTCAGTGTGCTTGTTGCGCTAAAGATAATAAAACTACTTGTTCATTACCTCATAAATGGAGTTTTAGAAAAGCACCTTCCGTCAGACAGGGGTTAAGTATTTAGCTACTCCCCCCCGGCGTCAGAGGTTGATCTCTTCAGGAAGGTGTTGTTAATAAAAAAAAATCCCGGCTGTTCAGACCGGGATATTGAAGAGTAAAAAAACGTGGGTCCAAAATTATTACCCAATATTATTCTGTAACTGATTTGAGATAACCCTCCTCTATACGCCATGCAGTGACTTCAGGATGTCTCTTTTTGAAGAGCCATGTTGAAAGGGAGGTTCCCGGAACACAGCGTACCTCTGTCCCTTCGGGGAGGCTTATGTCTATGTCGACCAGTGATCCGTTCCATTTGCTGCCGGCCGGCAGTGAAAAGAACTCATCAAGAAAGAGAGTATCACCTGAGATTCTCCAGTTATATCCGACAACCCTGGCGTTTGCCCGGGCCTCAGTGTCTGAGTTGCTGCAGGCCCCTTTATCAACGGAGATCCATCCTGTGCCGTTATCACTTCCGTATATATTCAGTTTGGGAGTTGCATGAAGCCTGTCACCTTGTTTATCGAGGTAGAAGGTGAACTGATTAACAGAAGCTGTTTCGTCATAAGATATCTCATCCAGTTTTGCTCCGGTTGCAATCCATAGTGTTTCGGGGGCAGGATCAAGACTTACTCTTTTTTCAACATTATCCCTGTTCGAATATATGGAGAGTTGCAGACCCAGAAACACCCCAAGGGCACACAGAGAGGCGATCCATACCGTGAACAGCACGATGGCGGCAACCCGGAACCGTTCCCTGATATTGAATATCATCTTTATTCCAAGCCATATCAGTGCAGCCAGAGGTATTAGCGTCACCAGCGCAGTAAGGATCAGTACCGGCCATACCAGGTTACTGTTAAGCACGATGCTCAGTAGCGTATGGGTATTCATCATATCCGGTTCCATCACGGAGGTTAGGATAGGGGCATTATTGAAGAAGATCAAAAGCACAAAAGTGAAGAGCATAATGAATCCAAACAGAGTGAATAACCCTCCGAAAATTATCGCTATTACACGTATGATGGCTGACATAACCTTCCCAAATGCCCTGAAGAATTCAGACAGGGCCCTGCCCATCCTTGCCGAGAAGCTGTTAGGGTTATACATCGATTTTCTAATGTGAATGTTCCCCGTTACGCCCGGAGATTTGTCATCATAGTAATCCTCCGGGGCCCCCATAATGTTGATCATGTTATTGACCATATCCCCTGACACGAGGGTAGGTGGTTCGTTCCCTCCTCCGAATATCTCAGCTATGCGTGCTTCAATATCTGCCAGAGTCTCCTCTCCTCCCTGTTCGGATCTGAACCGGGCTGAGACATGGTCAAGATAATGCTTAAGAATCTCCCAGGCCTCCTCGTCAATACGAAAGAGTTGCCCGGCAATATTGATGTCAATAGTTTTTTTCATGACTGCCTTTAATTTTTGTCGCGTATCTGATTGACCGACTCAACCAGCTCTTCCCATGCTTTGTCGAGCTCATTGAGATATATCTTCCCCAGCTCAGTAAGTTCATAATATTTTCTGGGAGGTCCCTGAGGAGATTCTTCCCAGCGATAGCTCAGTAGCCCTGCATTCTTCTGTCTGGTCAGCAGGGGGTAGAGAGTGCCTTCAACAACTATCACTTCGGCTTTTTTAAGCTCGTTGATGATGTCAACCGCGTAGCATGAATTCCGGGAGAGTACTGCCAGAATGCAGTATTCAAGAATTCCCTTACGCATTTGTGCTTTTGTGTTGTCCGTATTCATAGCAATTCCATTATTATCATCATGATTGATTTTCTGGCGGAAATTATAGTTTCATTTTTTTCTTGACCGTATCAAACTCCTGTTTGACTGAATCCTTAATATTCTCCACAGTCACCGGGTCACCTCTCATTTCAAGCTTCTGGGCTGTTGTTTTCGCCTCCGGCAGAACGATCCACAGGATCAGGTACAATGCCAGACCAAACCCGCCCGGAACTACCATCACTGCAAAGATTATTCTCATGATCAGCGGATCCCAGTTAAGATAGGCCGAAATCCCGGCGCAGACCCCGCCTATTAACCGCCGGTCAGGATCCCGATAGATGCGACGCTGTGAACGCGGAGGCGGTGAATCTGAAGGTTCACCGCCGCTGATGACCTCCGGTGACCCCAGGATAACCTTCACCTCTTCGACATCCTTCACGGTTATTACCTGCTTGTAGGGGTTGAGCCTCGTTCTGAACAGTTCGGCTATCCTTCCCTCAATATCAGACATTATCTCCGCAGAACTCGGTTCACCCGAAAATTCCTTTTCAAGGCTCTTCATATACTGCCTCAGACGTTCGTAGGCATCGTCGTCCAGATTGAACGCATATCCCCCCAGATTGATGTTGACCGTTACTTTCATTGTCTTGTCGAATGTAGAGTACCTGTTAATACATATTAGTTTTGTATTGCAAATATATAATATAAAAATAATACTATGCAATACATAGAAGTATTTTTTTAAAAATATTTTTATTTTGCAACAAATGAACTTTACAGTAAAGAGCGGGAGATAGGGAAGGAATCATTAACTTTATAAAAACTAATGATGATGAAAGCATATAACTGGGGAATTCTGGGGACTGGCAACATAGCCCATAAGTTTGCGCGGGCGCTGATGTTGCTTGACAATGCACATCTTTATGCTGTTGGGTCACGTGACGCTGTAGGGGCGGCGAATTTTGCCTCTGAATTCGGATTCAACCAGTACTACGGCAGTTATGAAGAGATGGTTGCCGACCCTGAAGTTGATATTGTATATGTTTCTTCTCCTCATTCATTTCATATGGAGCATACTTTGCTGGCATTACGAAATGGCAAGCACGTAATATGCGAGAAGCCTATGTCAATAACGGCACAGGAGGTAAGTGTCATGATGGAGGAAGCGCGTAAGGATGGTCTTTTTCTGATGGAGGCGTTATGGCCTCCTTTCCAGCCATCCTACCTGAAAGCGGAAGAGATACTCAGGAGTGGAAAGATGGGCAGACTGGTGCATATGAGAGGCAAGTTTGCTTTCGTTTCCCCTTATGACCCTGAGCTGCGTACTTATAATCTGAGTCTTGGTGGCGGGTCATTACTTGACATAGGTATCTACCCGATAATGGACATACTCAGATATATGGGAGAGCCGGAGTCGATAGTTGCCGCCTCTGTTCTTGCCCCAACGGGAGCTGATGAGAGTGCTTCCGTGATTTTTAAGTTCAGCGACGGTCGTCTTGCTGAGGCATACAGCTCATTTGCAAATATGGGAGGAGTCTCAACTGAATTTAACTGTGAGAAGGGCAACATAATCGTTACCAGAGGGCGCGACAGGAATCAGCATCTCATCATAGAGTATCCCAATGACACTGATGACCGCATCTTTACTCCTCCTGCACAGGGATACCAGTATGAGGCGGCTGAGGTCATGAGCTGCCTCGATAAGGGGCTGACAGAGAGTACGGTTGTTCCCCTCTCCTTCTCCCTGACCCTGGCACGGACTCTCGATGCTGTGCGGGTTAAGGCAGGTGTAAAGTATCCCGGTAGAGACAGTTAGTCACAGCGGTGTGAAGAGTGATTATGGATGCAGGTTCATCTGAGGCGGAAAAGAGGCGAATGCTGCTTAGCATGTTCATTCCCTTTCTCCTTGTCAGTTTCATGTGGCTGATTAAGGGTGTTGAAGTGTTGTTTGAGACAGAGTATCATTTTCTGGGCATATATCCCAGGCAACTGTCAGCTCTCACCGGCATTGTTACATCACCCTTCATCCATTCCGATTTCAGGCATCTTTTCAATAACTCCCTTCCGCTTTTTATCCTGGGTACGGCGCTTTTTTACTTCTATTCGGAAGTTTCATTCAGGGTCCTTCTCTGGATCATGCTTCTGACAGGCATGGCTGTATGGATAACGGGAAGACCGGCCTGGCATATAGGTGCCAGCGGCATAATCTACGGTCTTGCCTCTTTCCTTTTTGTCAGCGGCATAATAAGGCGGTTTATACCGCTGATGGGACTGTCACTGCTGGTGGCCTTCATTTACGGTGAGATGGTATGGGGCATTTTCCCCGGGTTCAGGATTGACATATCATGGGAATCGCATATGCTTGGAGCAGCTGCAGGATTGGTGCTTGCGGTATGGTATCGCTCGGAAGGTCCTCAGCGGCCCGTCCCCTTTTATGAACGTGAGGAAGAAGATGATGAAGAGGGCTATGAAGAAAATGATACTGGAGAGTCGAATCAAGTAAATTAATTACTACTTTTAAGGCCTCAAAAACCAACCTAATAGCCCAGTAATGTACGTCAGAACTGGTATTCCGGCATTCGATGAGCTCATCCCGAGAATCAACAGATTCCTTGAGCAGGATATTCTTGAATTAAATATTGATAATGAAAAGATCAGAGGCTACCGGTCTCCTGATGCACGATCTGTCTGGATAAGGAACTATTCAGACATGATGAGGGCCATCCGCTACACAGAGCCTGATCTCAAGAGCGTTGTTAAACATTTTGCTGACAATCAGGCGCGTAACGGACGTATCTTTGATTATTTCACCACTTTCCCCGAGAAGATACCTTGCGAGAGGGAGAACTGGACCAAGTATGTCAGGACTCCGGTTGAGGCTGACACCGAGTTCAGGTTCATAAAGGCAGCATGGCTCGCCTGGCAGGCCTCCGGTGATGATTCATTCATCAGGAAGCTGATGCCCTCATTTGAACGGGCCTTATCATATGTGATGAAAGGTCGTTATTTCGACAAGGACAAATACCTGTTCCGGAGACCATATACCATTGACACCTGGGACTTTGCCTATCATGCCGGACGGCACGACTGGCTTCAGTTTCAGATAGATGACAATACCTTCTGGGGTTATTTTCACGGTGACAACAGTGGCTACTATGAGGCATTCCATTTCATGTCGTACTGGTATAACATGTTCGGAGATAAGGTGAGATCAGCACTTTGGCGTGACCGTGCCCTGAGGTTGCGGAAAAGTCTAAACAGTACCTGCTTCAACGGATCATTCTATACACATTTTGTTAAGCAGACACCTGTCACCATTGAAGGTGTTGATGAGGCCACCCAGCTCAGCCTGAGCAATGCTGCAGCAATCAACAGGGGAGCAGCCTCACCGAGGATAGCCAACGCAATCATCAATGAGTACATGAAACGGCGTGAGACCACTAAAGCTTTTGCCGAGTGGTTCTCTATTGACCCGCCGTTCCCCTCAGGAATCTTTGGAGACTACAAGCTGTCACAGGGTGCTTACTGCAACGGAGGAATTATGCCTCTTACCGGAGGTGAACTGGCAAGGGCGGCCCTGGAATACGGGTTCGAACATTACGGAATTGACATCCTGATGCGTTATTATGACCTGATTTCCCAAAACGGGGAGACCTTCCTCTGGTATTTCCCCGACGGGAAACCATCAACGGTGGAGACCAGTACCTCTCCTGATGCCAGGCCAACTGACGGATGGGGCTCTTCGGCAATGCTATATGCCTTTGTCGAAGGACTCGTCGGGGTTCAGGATAAGGACAAACTGTTCAGGAGAGTGCGTATCTGTCCCAAATGGATAGCAGCCGGGGTTGAGAAGGCCGAAGTGAAGATCGATTACAAAAGCTCCGGGGCATACGTGAAATATATCTACAGTCATACAGCAGACCAAATGACCATCAGGCTGACAGGAAGCTATGAGTATATTCAGTTTTCTATTCCTGTTCCCGGGAACTATACTGCCGGCGATCTTACGATAGGGGGAAAGAAGAAGAAGTACATCATGGCAACGATCAACCAGAGTAATTACCTGATTGCTGATATTGACATCACAGGTGAGTGCGAGGCTGTTCTTAGTCTGAAGAAGAAACATTGACCTGATAACGGGGCTATATATGAACTCAAGACCAGTAGCAATCATAACCGGGGCCAGCCGGGGCATAGGCCGGGCCATCTCAATAGCCCTTGCTGCCGAGGGATATGATATTGCAGCTATCGCCCGGACAATAGACAGTGAATGCATGCTTTCACTTCAGCCTGAGATTGAAAATCTGGGAGCCTCTTTCTTCCCGGTAGGTATCGATGTAGCACAAACCGACCTGCATGATGAGGCTATGTCAAGCATACTTCATCGGTACGGCAGAATAGATGTTTTTGTAAATAATGCCGGCATTGCTCCAATAGAACGCAAAGACCTGCTTGATATGAGTGACGAGACCTTTGACAGAGTTCTGGGAGTCAATCTCCGGGGCCCTGTATTTCTGGTCCGCCGGGTTGCCAGAGAGATGATATGGCTCAAAGACCAGTTGAAGGATTACCGGCCTTCAATAATGTTTGTGACCTCTTTTCTGGCATATACCTCTTTCATACATGGTTTTGAGGTGTGCGTCTCGAAGGCAGCACTGAGCATGGCCGCACAGGTCTTTGCCGACAGGCTGACGGAGGAGGGTATTAATGTATATGAGATCAGACCAGGGCTCATACAGACCGAACTGACAACAAGAAGCAAATATAAATTCGACAAGCTCATTACGGAGGGACTTATACCCCAGAAACGATGGGGTACTCCGGAAGATGTGGCAAAAGCAGTAACCTCTCTTGCAAGGGGAGACTGGGCATTCTCAGCCGGAACGATCTTTGAAGTAAGCGGCGGGATGAATATCAAGAGTGTTTAAAAATCAGTAATTTACAGTATCAACTGGCGGTGCTCTTTTCGCTTTATTCAACACTTGTTGAACAAAAACGGCTGGATGCGGTTTTATTAAAACAAGAAAAACGAATAAAATGAAAAAGACAGGTATGTTATTAGTTATCGCGATGATTTCATTTTCAACTCTGATAGCACAGAAGACATATGTGGCTGACAATGAGGCCACGAGGATAGACTGGAAAGGAAACAAGATAATTGGTAGTGAGCATATTGGAACAATTGACCTGCAAAGCGGGTGGCTTTCACTTGATGAGGGAGTCATTACCGGCGGAGAGTTCATTGTTGACATGAAGAGCATCACCGACACTGACCTGAAAGATGAAACTATGCGGGCGAAGCTTGAGGGTCATCTTAAGTCTGATGACTTTTTCGGAGTTGAGAAGTACCCTGTCTCAAAGCTTGTCATAACGGAAGGAACCAAATTCACAGGCGGCACGGCAACAGTCATGGGAAACCTTACCATCAAGGAAGCTACCCATCCTGTATCTTTCACCGTCGCCGTCAGCGAGTCCGGGGCCGGGGATATGATGACCTATACTGCTGCGATCACCTTCGACCGTTCTCTTTATAATGTAAGGTTTGGTTCGGGCAAATTCTTCTCCAACCTGGGCGACAATGCCATTAAGGACGAGATAATGCTTGAGATTAAACTCAGACTGAAGACAGTACAATAGGTGCTGTTAACGAACAGGCTTCTTGGGCAACAGGCCGAAGGCAGGGTTCAGTAGCTCAGCCTGTCGGCATTTGCCATATCAATAAATGACAGGTAAATAAGTTTTGCCACATCTTCCATGATCTCGGGCGTCACTGCTGTCTCATCATCACCGGGGAGGTGATAGTAAACAGGTTTAACGCCATCGGTGGTAGAGATACTCATGGTATGATACCCTTCGGCCAGGAATACCAGTCCGTCACTTCTGGGCCGGCCGTAAAATACACCTCCTGATGTTGATATCCTCATAGGTCTGTGGATATAACTGTCATTGGCAGATTTGAAATATCCAGCCAGCCCCTGGCATGATTCCGAGGCGCTTACAGCCAGTCCGGTGCCATTACCTACCATATCGAGGTTGATGTATGTCACGGTCTTCTCCTTCGGGAAGAGAGGGTGCTGAGTATAGAATTTGCTTCCAAGCAAGCCTACTTCTTCCCCTCCGATAAGCAGGAAGAGGACTGTGCGTTTCATCTTTATTCCTGATGATGCAAGGGCCTTTGCTGCCGACATGATGTCAATAACACCGCTGGCGTTGTCAAGCCCTCCAGCCACTAAAAGCCCGCCGGCATTGCCTACTGCATCCAAATGACCGCCTATAATTATCACCTCATCCTTCAGCAGAGGGTCTGTACCCTCAATCATTCCCGCCACGTTACATGTTCTGCCTTCCGGATGGCGTGTGGTGTTAGCCTTCATCGTCATGATCCTGCCTGTTGTGAACGATGCAGGTCTGAATGTCTTATCCACCTGTCCGAGCAAAGCCTTATTCTCTTTTCCTGAGCCTGCCAGGATGTCCGTCAACGGCTCGGGACCAATGCCGATCACGATCATGTTCTGCACATAGGAGATATTCGGATTTGCACTGTTGCCGTCGATGTATAGCATGCCTGCAGCTCCGTGTGCAGCGGCGTTTTCGACCTTATACTGATGGTAGCAATATTTTACCCATTTGGCGTATTCCGGGTTACGAACATCCTTGAACGGCACATCGCGGTTTATCATTACTATCTTACCCCTGACATCAAGACCTTTATAATCGTCATAGTTCAGCTCCGGAGCAGTCACTCCGTAACCTGCCCAGACAACTTCGGCCGTCACCTCTCCGTTTCCTGAGTTCATTCCCGGGTAATAACCGACAGGTGCAGTATAACTCTTCATGATAACAGATCCGTCTTTCTGTTGTATATGCAGCCGGAGAGCTCCAATATCATTTACCACAGTATAGGGATGGTCAAATCTTTGAAAGTAAGAGCCATTGTCACCAGCCGGCTTAATACCCCACTCCTTCATTTTCTGTGCTGCCCATCCCGCTACTTCCAGATACTCCGGTGTTCCGGCCAGCCTGCCGTTATATTTAGGGGAGCAGATCTCAGTCATCCAATCGGTTATCTCCTCACTGCTGATGGAATGAAAGTACCTGAGAATGGTCTGTTCATCAGATTGTTGAAGGGTCGTCGGAGTTGAAAATGCAGAGACAAGTAACAAGACAAAGGTGAGCAAAAGTGTTCGCATGGCTGAAATTAATCGTTAAGATCTCATATTAATTGTTACAAATATATCGTTTTAACCAAAGAGACAATGGATAATTCTGGAGCAAAACGCTGCCTCTGCAATTGATACGGATGCTGCTGCAATTGGATTATTCCTAATTTATTATAAACATTGCAGTATAATATCCGGGTTAATTACGAGCTATTCGATTTTATACTGACGAAATGTATGGCAAGCATTTTTCGCTGCAAAGAGCAATGAAGAGCAGGTCACATTAAACAATTCGCATAAAAAACTATTATGAAAAAAAGAATAATATTTGTAGTATGGTTGATCCCCTTGCTCTGTTCAGGGCAGGGAACGTGGTATGGTGAGTATTCGGTTTTTGGAGGTGGTGGCACAAATGACATCTACCGTTTCCGGGAGCTTGATGGTGCAGGGTCTGTAACAGGTACAGGCATGTGGAATGGCGGTATTGATCTAAGGCGGTTGATCGGTGATCACTTCAGCATCGAGACCGGGATCTCATATGCACATCAGTATTATTATACCAGTCCGGCTCCGGGGATAGAGGGAGAAGACAGTCCGGGCAGTTTAGGGATGATAACCATCCCGGTAACTGCAAGGCTTGATTTTCTTAAATGGTTTTTCGCAGATGCCGGAGCTCTCTTTGGGATACAGGCAGGGATCCCCAATTTTGAGAATATGAGCGGACTTGGAGCAACAGTAGGTGCCGGATTTCAATACATGTTCAAATCAGATGTCTTTGTCAGAGTCCGTGCTTATGGCTCACAGTATGGCCTGCTGCATTTCTTTCCGGACGATTATCCCAGGACCCTATTTAACAGTGGCATTACCGTGGGGATAGGGTACAGGTTCATTCACCTTGGCAGTTGTAACTGCCCTGCTGATAACAGTCCGCGCAGGCGTTTTTATTAGTCTTGTGCCACCTTCTTAATCATTTCCTTGGCCTCGGCCCATTTCTGTTCAAGCATACGGGCGCCTACTATCTCAATCACTTTGCCGGACAGTATTGAACCGAAAACGCCACATTTGTCAAGACTGAAACCGTTTGAGAAGCCATAGAGGAACCCGGAGGCATAAAGATCTCCGGCACCGGTGGTATCAACAGGTGTCACTTTCAGGGCGTCCACTTTTACTACCTCATTGCCTCTCTTTATCCATGATCCCTGGTGACCGGTCTTGACAATTGCGATTTCACATTTCTTTGAAATAGCGTCCAGTGCCTCTCTGGGATCAAGGCCTGTGAAGGCTCTGGCCTCCTCCTCATTGGCGAAGACGATATCAACGTACCTGGTAACTACCGCATCAAATTCAGGTAGTTTCTCGTTAACCACGTTAAAGCTTGCCAGGTCAATAGCAATGCACATGTTGTTCTTTTTTGCCAGCATGCATGCCTGTTCCATCAGCTCGGGGTTGAATATAAGATATCCTTCGAGGTAGAGGATATCGAATCCTTTGAAGAGGTTGCTGGTCAGCTCTCCGGCCATCAGTTCTGTAGCGGCTCCCAGGTGTGTGGCGAAGGTACGTTCTGAATCGGGGGTCACCAGAGCCACGGCTGTACCTGTGGGGGATAAGGGAGATCTCATGAGCACAGGTGTCAGTCCGGCGTCCACCATATCTTTTTCGTAGAAGCTGCCGAGATCATCACGGCCCACCTTTCCAATGAAGGATGAATGCACACCCATTATTCCGAGTCCGTACATTGTGTTGCCTGCCGATCCGCCGGAGGCGAGGGTGGTATTCAGAGTATTTATCGCCTTTTTAATCTCATCAGATCTTGCCGCATCAACATAAGTCATGCTTCCTTTGGGGAGGCTGAAACGGCTGAGACAGGTCTCATCCGGTAACATGGTCATTACATCAACAAGAGCGTTGCCAATGCCTATTATCTTCTTCATTTGGAAAATTTTGACAAAGATATTGCTTAATTCATTAAAAGCGGTTAATTTTGCCACGCTTTAAAAAGCAAGACACACTCCTCAGTAGCTCAGTTGGTCAGAGCACCTGACTGTTAATCAGGGGGTCCTAGGTTCAAGTCCTAGCTGGGGAGCAGAGAGCCGGTCAGATGACCGGCTTTTTTCATTTTGTGCAGGACTTGAAGCTCGCGCTGCACTCTGACACCTCCCTAAAATTGCCCACCGGGCAATTTCTTTACGGTCGGTTCGGTTCAAGTCCTAGCTGGGGAGCAGAGAGCCGGTCAGATGACCGGCTTTTTCATTTTGTGCAGGACCTGAAACTCGCGCTGCAGGCTGACTGCTTTGCTAAGATGATCCACCGGAACATTTCTTAACGCTCGCATCTTTTTGACGCAAGTTTTGGGCCAGCTTTTGGATAGTTAGACGAATTCAGGCGGGACTGTCGAGAGTTTTACCGAATTCTATTTGAAGGAAACTCCCTGATAAAACCTGTAGTATGGCAAATGGCTGTATTGAGGTGGAATTGTAAATTTTAATCCCTTCACGCTCAAACAAATGTTTCTTAAATCATCTGTATGCAAAAACTCTCGGAACTTCTGGTCTAATCTTATTTGGGTTTCCTGAATTATTCCAGTAGAATCAACATATATGATCAAACCCAACCATACACTATGGGCTTTAAGTTCCGAATAGCGATTACTGTCAATGCTAGACCTAACCATTTCACGGATTGCATTATACTCACTTATGTTTGTATCCGTGGCAATAAGTGTTCCCTCGTCAATTTTGTAACCCACTGGAGGAAAATTCTTCCCAATAAAGACAGTATCATTTTCAAGACTAAAGAGAATATATGTACTATCCTGAGTCATTTCTACTGATCTCTGTTCTGTTGGGATAACTATAGCATAATCGGATTTATTTGATTTAGCAGTTACACCACCGATTACTAAAGTTAATCCAGATATGAGACTCACTTTAAATACTATATTGTTCTGTATCATATCGTGAGTTATTCATGTCTGAAAATTTCATCATACCAAACCTGTTTATCTAACATATTGATATACTTCTCCTCCTTTTTCCTGGATCTTTCTGTAAAGAAGAACTTAAAGTACATTGTGGCTCTACCGTCTTTACTAATAAACACGCCAGTGCAGTATGGGTACTTTTTCTTGCGTATTTTTTCCAATGAGCTGTCAAGAAAATAAACAGAATCAGCACTCGGTATGTCATAGATGTAGATAGTGTCAGCATTAAACATTTCATGAGCTTTTTTACCTGAAATGATGGTTACATATTCATTTAAATCAATTTTTACAGAGTCATTGTTTGATGGATGCCCATGTCTGTAATATAAGCCAAGTGCAGTCTCTATTTCCGCAGAAATTCGACTTCTAGGAAAAGTTCGCTTAGGAGAAACCAATGATTCTGAAGTCGATGTGTCTTTATTCAATATACGCTCTATCATAGCTGTTTTCTTGAATATTTCAATATCCTCCTTTGAAATATAATGTGGCAGAGCAGCATACATTAAAAGACACCCCTTATCCTTAGATTGAAATATTGGGCCATACAAACCCCCCGTATGTTTATCTTTTGCTTCCCGTACTTTCCACATCACATAGTATTTATCCAGATTTGTAAGTCTTTCGGGAATCCTGCAAATAATACCATATTCGTTTGAAAGATATTCTGTATAATCGGGTAAATTCCTTTGGTAGAATAGCTTCTCCTGTGCAAAAAGATTCCAGGAAAATGAAAAAATTACAATGATAAGGGTCAATTTATAGTGCCTCATATTTATATGGTTATGGATAGTATATTATGGTTAGACAATCTGTTGAAATAAAACAAGGGGTTCCATTATTTTGGTATCTAAATCCCAATAATTGTCTGCTGACCTCATGTATTTTCAAAGATATGTCTTAATCCCAGATGAGTGGGGCAGATTTATCAAAAGAATTTGCCAAAAATCAGCTTTTGGCAAGCCAGAACGACCGAGAGTTACGGATTACAAATGACCAAGCAAATATGATGATTGTGTCTCCAATGTCAAATTTGATGGCGTCTGGCTCAATTATGACTAGACGGGGAGGGGGGATTAAAGGTATTTCAAATTATGTCCGGCTTTTGGGGGTTAAGACAGCGGCTCTAGAATTAAAGCTCATCAATAGCCTTCGCTCTTATAATATTGCAAAAGCCGGGAGTGTTGACCACATTCGGCCAGTCAGTTTAATATAATATATTAACTTATACATCAAAAATTTAACTACGACCAGAGATGGTCAAAATATTCCGGCTAAAGGTGGTCATGGTCACTGACTTTTGCATCGGAGTCAGATATTCAGCGCCGTGGTGTTAAAACCATTTTCGGCAGTTCAAACCCATTGATAATTATTGACGGGGTGCAAGCGGAACTAGGTTTATCCGATGTTAATGCCGAAGATATTGATGCAATTGAAGTATTAAAGGGTGCTGCAGCGTCTTCTTTATATGGGTCACAAGCTGCCAACGGCGTTGTGAGCATTCTGACAAAAAGAGGTAATACAATGACAGCTGGAGAGGTACAAACTGATTATCGCATTGAGACTGGGAAAAGTCTCATTGGATACGTACCTTCCAAATCAAGCGCAACTAAACGCATAATCGTTGACGGTGTGGTTACTTCGGACCCTGATCCTGATCCTGATATGGTAATGGATAACCCTGATCCCAATGTATACGATCCTCTCGATCAGTTCTTCAACCCCAACGGAGTAAAAGATTACGATTGGAACAATAATGAAAAGGTTTCAACATTTGCTGACAGCTGGTACAATTACCCGGATGTGACAGAGAAAAATCCCCGCGTGATTGATTGTTCGGAATGGGATTGTTCTAACATTGGTTACATGAAATGGTGGTTCAGTCATATTCCATACATTGAAGGGATAAATCCCAAAGACAGAAAACTGAATAACTGGTGGATGTATGCTGTTGATTACAATGAGGCTCTCCGCCTTGAAAAACAGCAGTTTGTGCAGGGGAGGATATTAGTTAACTTAACCTTAAACCTATGCGTATTAAAACCATCTTTTTACTCATCCTGGCAGCTTCTTTGCTCTCTTCCTGCAAAAAGCAGCCGGTAATTTCAATCGAAAGCCTGCTGAATGAAATGGTCAACAGGGAATCACTGGCGCAGTTTCCCGATCCGGCCTACACGCTGCGTCAGTTCAGCAGTTATGACAGGGCTACGGTAAGGCCTGGTGAACCATCGTGGTTTGCTAACTGGGATCGCAGTATGTTCATCAGAACTGATTCAGTGAATGGTCGCAAGGAATATGTTATGTACGAAGCCAATGGCCCCGGGGCCATTGTGAGGTTCTGGATGACTTTTGCCGGAGAAAATTGCGGGCGCGGGATACTGCGTTTCTATTTTGATAATCAAAAGATACCTGCCATTGAAGGCCCGGCCCTTGATATCCTTAGCGGGACTTTATTGACAACTGAGCCTCTTGCCTCATCGGTATCAGACTCCACGGTATACGAAATGCGGGGCCATAATCTATATCTCCCTCTCCCATATTCACAACTATGCAAAGTGACCTATGAGAGTGCAAATATTGCCGATGCCGGCGCCAAAACAGGAGGCGAAGCTGTCTACTATAACATTGACTACCGGACATATGAAAAAGGAACAAAGGTTATAACATACTCAAAAGAGGAGATGGCCGGTGCTGCCAGCACAATTGTTGAAGTACAGGAGAAATTAAAAATGAGGGATCGCGGGTTGGATAATATGGAAACGGATACCCTCCTTGTTGCCGAAATGATTAAAGCTGGTGGTTCAATCAGTCATGCCATCGGGGGAGCCGGCGCCATCCGCCAGCTCAGCTTCAAAGTCAATCCGTCAATTCTTCCACAGGCGCTCCGCACAACCATCCTGGAACTGATTTTCGACGGTAACAGTACTGTATGGTGCCCTCTTGGGGATTTTTTTAATACAGGCTACCAGCTGCGCTTATCGGACACATGGTATTCATCAGTCAGCTCCGGTGGGAACTTAGACTGCTGGTGGGTAATGCCTTTTCAAAATTCCTGTGAAATACGGATACATAACCTTGGTAATAGTGAAGTTGAGATTCAGGAGATGAAAGTTATCAGTGCACCCTGGCATTGGAGCAAAAATTCAATGTATTTCGGAACATCATGGCACCAGTACACCGGACTGAATACGGGCGAAATGAAAGATAATGAAGGAAATGGCGGACCATTTGATATTAACTATGTGGAACTGACCGGAAAAGGAGTTTATGTGGGTGATGCAATCACTTTATTCAACACCGTATATGCCTGGTGGGGCGAGGGTGATGAAAAAATATTTGTCGATTATGAATCATTCCCTTCGTTCATTGGGACCGGGACCGAGGATTATTATGGATATGCCTGGTGTCGGCCGGAGAAGTTTGCCAATCATCCGTTTATAGGCCAACCTGATGGAAGCGGGAATTTTAATCCCGGTTATACCATCAACATACGCCATCGCGGTCTGGATGCGATTCCTTTTAACAGGAACCTGAAATTCGATTTTGAAATGTGGCACTGGACAAGAGCTACTATTAATTATGCCCCTGTCAGCTTCTGGTACATGCTCCCCGGTGGAAAAACAAACATATCCCCTGATGTGGAAGGTGCCAGGGCTAAGGTTGCCCTCAAACGCAGTGATATTATATCTCCTGAAATCAGGAACGGGAGGATTGAAGGGGAGGATATGGACCTGGGATCAGTGAGCGGAGGACGATTCCGTTATCAGAATGATATTGGAAAAGGGTGGAGCGGTAACATGCAGATTTTATGGACCGGAGAACAGATTGGTGACATCCTTGTACTGTTTTTTGATTCTGATGTCGAGGTGACTGGCGAACTGGTGGGGCACTTTACAAAAGCAAATGATTACGGTTCTTTTCGAATCAGACTGAATGGCAGCTATCCGGGAAAAGTAGTCGAACTTACCGGCGATAACCTTCAGTTGCAAAGTATCTCTTTTGACAAGGTTCATTTGAATAAAGGCCGGAACAAACTTGAAGTCGAACTTATCAGGTATGGTAAAGATCCCCAAAAATCATTTTTCGGACTCGATTACCTTGAATTGAAAGAGATCGTTTTAAAATGAAACGAGTCACGAAGATACTGACGCTGACCTGTATTATAATATTTCTTTCCTCATTATACCTCCGGTCGCAGGCACTTAAAAGCCTGGAAATACATAACGACACTGGCTTGTATATTGCCACCTTCAACCGGTTTCAGACCCCGGGTTATCCATTGCCTCTCTTTTCCTTACTAATCAATGACAGTCTCTACTTTTCCACGGAGGCAATGAAGTTTGACAATAAATTTGTCATTGCCCGTAAGCTTGGTTTTAAATATTTGATAATAACCTCCTCTCCTCCGGGGTTAAAAGCTGAAATTACTTTTATGAACCTCACACGGGATACTTTGCGGGTGGGGAATTTGGTGCCATTTGGCGAATCAGACAAGCATGTCTACATCACCGGGAAGGGCAAGCACAGTTTGTCAAGAACCCATTTATTCAGACCCGGGTACGAGCCGGTAAATGTAATTGTTCCTGACAATGCCTGGGAGTTGGGATTCGCTACTGTGAACGTTGACAATGGAAGCAGCATATGTGCCCTGGCCCGCCGAATAACAGAAAGTGTCCGGAATGCAACCAGACGCCGGTTCGAAACCGTAATTTATCCGGGAGGTTCAGTAAGCTATAACATATGGATGGATTCATATATAGGGACATGGCAGGAGGGGGTGAGATTAATGTTCCAGGAGCGGATGTTGTATGATGTTGAACCGGGGACATTTGATAATTACATGTATGAAAATGACGCCCTGAAATGGATTCGCAGGGCTTATGTGGGACATTTTGTTTCGGCATGGGATCAGTACCTGTACAGCTGGGAGAAGCAGCAATATACTTTACCGGAGTTTGAAGAGCAAAACAGACCTCTCTTTGGAGGTGATGATTACAACATCATCTGGCATGGGTTCCCGATGCTTGGGATGGATCAGCGTAACCAGTGGGACATGTTTCGCGATATGCCTGGCGGAGCAGGGAGATTGAAGGAGCTTTCCGGTCAGTCATCAGGCCGCGGTTCGTCGTTTATGACAGCCTATAATCCCTGGGATTTACCAGCGGGAGAGAACCAGCTCTTTAACAGTACCCGTTACAAAAATCCGGTTGATGGCCTTTCTGAAGTAACCATGGAAGCCAATCTTCGCGGGGTAATGTTTGACACACGAAGTGAATCATCAGAGATTCTTCAGAAAGAAATGGAGAAGGTAAGGCCTGATTTTGTGATTTTCCCCGAAGGCATGTGTGTTCCGTCAGCCATGCAAAACTGCGTGGTTGGGCGTGTTCATGCTGCACTGGAATATGCTCCCATGCTCAATCTCAATAAACTGATAAAACCTGAATTTACCATATTCCGTCAGGCAGTCATCACCAGAGAACCTGTTCGTCGCGACTTTGCCATCTCTTTTTTCAACGGATACGGTGTTGAAATACACCTGAAAGTATCACCTCATCTTGACTGGATGAAGGAATTATACAGGTATCTGGGACAAACCAGCCGGATCCTTCGAGAGAATTCTAATCTTTTTGTGGAGGGGAAACAAGTTCCGCTGCTGCCGACAAGTGATGACAGGATATGGGTTAACGGTTGGTTCCTGGGGCAGAAAAACATTTATACCATCTACTCTATCAGGCCGGAAGGGTACAACGGAATATTATTTGAAATAGATCCGACGGCAAACACGCACTTTATTGATTTATGGAATAACGAAGAGATTGAACCCGTAAGGATTGGAGGAAAATGGCTGGCTCCTGTATCTGTCGCGGGATTCGATGAGGCATATCTGGGAACAAATAATGAAGGGTCAAACGGATGTATTGCCCAGTTCCCCTTACTGATCTCGGTTGAAGGCGAACCGGACCATCCGGAGATAAGCTGTTTGTCGGGCTCAAAAATATGGGTTTGGAAAGGGAATCCGTCTTACCGGGGAAAACCTGCCGAGCTGATACCCGGGAAATATATTTTGAGTTCCGTTGCAGGTATGAAAGACTACAAAGGGAAAATCACGGTTCAGCTGTTCAACGGGGATGAGTTGATTGACCAGCGAATCATAGGTAGCGGTTCTGTCATTCAACCAATTACCGTGCCATTTGCCAGATCTGAAGGGAAAACAGACTACCGTTCAGAAAGATTAAATGTAGAGTTGATCAGGCAGAAGGATATCCTGCAGGTAACATTTAACACAGGAGTAAAAGCAGAAATATCTGCCCGCGACTGGCCTTCCCTGCCTGCAGTGATCATTGAGCAACCCGGCAGCACTGTTAAGTTACTCGAAAAGTTCGACCGTTACGAAGGCGATTTTGTGGTGCGCCTGTTCGACAACGACGGGAAAGTGATTGATCAGTGTTCGGTATATATGCCTTATGGTTATCCACGCCTGGCTTCAACAGCTGAGAAGACGCCTCCTTTGCCGGGTAATATCCCCGGAGAAATGGTCAGAGTACCTGCAGGTGAGTTCAGGTTTGAAGCTGCTCACATTGGCAACTGGGACTTGCAATATCCGATGGATGATACGGGGAAAGTGTATATAATGAAGGAGTATTATATTGACAAATATCCGGTTACAAACCTTCAGTTTAAGGAGTTTGTAGAAAAGTCCAATTATAAGCCAACCGATCCGGAAAATTTCCTTAAGCATTGGACAAATAACCAGATACCTGCAGGACAGGAAAATTACCCGGTGGTTTACGTTAGTTATGAGGATGCAAGAGCTTATGCTTCATGGCAGGGAAAACGTCTGCCGACCGAAATGGAATGGCAATATGCTGCACAGGCTGGCGATAACCGGAAATACCCCTGGGGCAACACAGAAGATTCAACCGGGATATATTGCAACCCGGGAAACGGCATTCCTGATCCGGTGGGGAGATATCCTGCAGGTGTCAATCCGTTGGGGATCAGTGATCTGACAGGTTCTGTCTGGCAAATCACCAACGACATGTATAAAACAGGAGCTATCGATTATTTTATCATGAAGGGAGGTTCTTATTTTACTACATTATCATCATGGTGGTATGTTATTGGCGGACCATTGCCTCTCATCAACAGGCAGCAACAATACAGGGTGTCACAGGGGTACGAAAGGGCGGCAACGATTGGGTTCCGCTGCGTCAAGGATTTTAATCAGTAAACTATACAGCATGAAATTCAGAGCATACATTAGATTCCTCGTTCTCATTATAGGGTGCCGGGGTGCTTTATACGGTTCAGGTCAAGAACCGTATAAGAATTCAATAGAGATATCAAAAGAAAAAGGGATTGAGGTGACTGTTCTTGATCACACGGGCAAACCGGTCGGGCATTTGCCGCTGGTTTCTTTTATGATAGGTGACAGGCAATACCGTACAGACGATGCCAGGACCGGTAGCGATAAAATCATCATCGGTGAATCGCTGGCTATGGAGTGTAAGTCACCGGAATATGCTTTTGGCTTAAAGGTAGAGATGAAATTTATCAACATTTCAAATGATACGATCTTGTTGCATAACGTGGTTCCGCTAGGGGCCTATGATAATCATGTCTACATTACCGGAAAGGGTAATCACGGGTTGTCTCGCACACACCTGTTCCGACCGGGGTTTGACCCCGTCAATGTAATTGTTCCCGACAATGCATGGAATTTGGGTTTTGCCGCAGTGGAGATGAGTGGTGGCCAGAATATTTGTGCATTGACACGTCGCGTACCCGGAGCGGTAGAGAATGGTAATTCACGTCGCTTTGAGACAGAACTTTACCCCGGAGGTTCCGTTTGCTATAACTTTTGGGCCGATTTTTATCAGGGTGACTGGCAGGAGGGACTACGGCTGATGTTCCAAGACCGGTTGTTGTATGATGTGGAACCCGGAGAGTTTAATGACGAACTGTTTGAACGTGATGATTTAAAGTGGGTCAGACATGCTTATGTTTCTCATCTTATTCAGTGTTGGGACAACTATTTTTATGATTACACCACCGGGGAATTTGGCATTGAAGATTTCATCAAAAATGGAGAGTTACTATATGGCGGGGATGATTTTATAGGGATATGGCCAACATGGCCAACCCTGGGACTGGATCAGCGCAACCAGTGGGACTTGTTTCGCGACCTGCCCGGAGGCATGAAACAGATCAGCAATCTGACGAAGGTCTGTAATGAGAATAATACACGTTTATTTATATGCTATAACCCCTGGGATGAGAGTACACGAAGCGAAAGACACACTACGGGGATGGCTGATATTATAGCAGCCACCGGAGCAGACGGAGTCGTTCTCGACACAAAGGGTGAATCAAATGCCGAACTCCAGCATGCAGCCGATTCGGTTCGCAAGGGAGTGGTGATGTATAGCGAAGGAATGGCCGTTCCCCGTGATATGCAGGGGATTGTTTCAGGCCGGGTGCATAATGCCCTCTATTATTGCCCGATGTTGAACCTGAACAAATTTATCAAGCCTGAATTTGCAATATTTCGTGTAGCTGAACTGTTCAAGGAGCCAATAAAAAGAGAATACAATGTGGCATTTTTTAACGGCTATGGTATTGAGATGAACATTTTTGCCCCCGGTAAACCGGAATGGGCGGAAGAACAGTACCATTACCTGGGCAGAACTTCACGCATTCTGCGAGAGAATACGGATAATTTCATTGGCAGGAAGTATGTTCCTCTGATTCCGACCATCCGTGACAATATCTGGGTTAATCAATGGCCTGCTGAGGATAAAACGATATATACTGTTTATAGTCTTATTCCTGAAGGCTATAGAGGCTTGCTGTTTGAAGTGGAAAACAGGAATAACACACATTTCATTGATATTTGGCATCATAAAGAAATAGAACCGCAACAGGTTGACGGAAAATGGTTTATTGAGGTTGAAACAGATGCCTTCAACCAGTCGTGGCTGGGAACGAATAATGAAGGACAGGTTGATTGTATTGCTGTATTGCCGGTATTGCTTGAAGCTGAAAGAGAAAGCGATATCCTTCACCTGAATGCTGATGGAGGGGATGAAATACGTGTATGGGCAGGCGTTCCTGATTACCGGAAAAAACCGCTGGTGCTGACCCCGGAGAATCATTCCATAAGGCTGATGGACCATTTTGGCCGTTATGAAGGAGCGTTCATTGTACAGCTTTTCGAAAAGGGTATTTTACTCGATGAGCGTATTATTGAAGTCAAACCGGGAACACCCCGGCTGATAAGTAAGCCGGAAAAAACCATGCCGGCAGTTAAGGCTCCTGCCGGGATGGTAATGATCCCTGCAGGGAGATTTGTTTTTGAAGCGACAAACGGAGATGAATTTATTCCTTATCCGAAAGATAATCAAGGGAAAACATTTGATATGGAGCCTTTCTTAATGGATAAATACCCGGTAACCAACAGACAGTTTAAAGAATTCCTGAACACAACCCACTATGAGCCGGGAGATACAACCAATTTTCTTAAACACTGGATCAGGAAAGAAATACCCGGCGGACAGGAGAATTATCCGGTAGTATATGTGTCATATGAAGATGCCCGGGCTTATGCCCGATGGGCGGGGAAAAGACTTCCAACTGAAGTTGAATGGCAATATGCCGCTCAAACATCAGAGCGGAACGAATGGCCCTGGAAACAAACACAACCAGTGAGGAGAGTTGAAAAATTCGTTACCAATACATTAACTGTTTCCAGTCTCGAAGGAATAAATCCAAAATTATGCAACCTGGGAGACGGGAGACCTTATCCGGTCGGGAAATATCATAAAGGAGCCAATCCCTTTGGGCTGGAAGATCTGACAGGTTGTGTGTGGCAGTTGACAAACGATTTGTATGCAAACGGAAGCTATCGGTTTGTTATACTTAAAGGAGGGAGTTATTTTAAGCCCTCTTCCAGCTGGTGGTATGTGCAGGGAGGTCCGAGAGAGTTGCATTACAGGCAGCATCTGTTACGTGTCTCAGAAGGATTTGAACGAAATGCAACTGTCGGTTTCCGGTGTGTCACAGACATTGAATAGTCATTGAATGTACCGGCATATGCAGGAATTTTATGAGGCAGATAACACTGACAGCTTCTTTTTCAGTGTTTTTGGGATTTTTTTTCCAATGATAACAGCATGAACCACATAAACTGAATTAATTGAGATTCACTTAATAATAAAAGTAAAATGAAGCAGATATTAACTACTGGTATAATTACGGTGTTTTTATTTTTTCTATACCTGTTGCTTTGGGGATGTAAAGAGGCTAATCCTGAGATAAAGGTAGCCCTGGTAAGTGATCTGATGTCGCCGCAGGAGCTTGAGAAAATTGAGGATGTATTAAAATCATTTGATGATGTTTCCTATGAGACGATTTCAGTAAAAGAGCTTAATAGTATTTCATCAAAAAAGTATACGCACATATGGATTCACAGTACAATTGTCGGGAATTCCGGTGCAGATGAAATCAAATACAAAAACTCAATTATCTCATTTCTTAACAACGGGGGAAATTTATTTGTGTCGCGTGAAGCATTGTTCTTTCTGAACACATGGGGAATTGAGAAGCAATCATTTGAGGTAGAATCAGACACTATCACAGATGAAGGTTTCGGCAGACCTTTAGGGTATCATGCTTTCAGATCACATCCGTTATTTACAGGTTTGCATGGTGGCGTTTATCTAAATAAAGCTCTTCAGGATCAGATTGTTCGCAAGATTGGTTTTTTCGGAGATATGATTCCGTCTGAAGGAAAAGTGGCCGGTATCGAGTGGAAGTATATCACTTTTAATGAGAACACAAAACTGCTGTTTGAATATAATGTAGGGAGAGGAAAAATCATTGCTGCCGGAGCTTTTCTTGACTATTCGATCGCTAACTTCAATACTTTGCAACTTAATTTGTTCACACATAATGTGTTTCGTTATACCTCGGGGCAGCTTGATCATGAGGGAAAGTATTTCTGGGAATATGACCCTCAGACTGTTAATGAGGTTTCTTTGCCAGCAGATTCAATGCCGTTGCTGGAG
>JAVEYS010000037.1:0-27793 GCA_034003345.1 Bacteroidales bacterium | reverse complement strand
TTAATGTTAATATACGCAATATGAACGTGTCAGTCTATGATGGGATTTTCGAGGGGACGATTGACCTTTATGTGCATCATTCGCGCGACCTTAATAATATGATCATGCAGCTTTCAAATGTCAGGGGCATTGCCACCGTAAAAAGAATAGAGGACTTCATTGAGTAACCATTAATCCTGTTAAAGTTAAATGGGTTATGTCAAACGAAGAGGCCAGATCAATAGTAAAGCAGATATTCACCGAATATCTTGGCAGCCGCGAGTTCAGGAAGACACCCGAGAGGTTTGCCATACTTGAGGAAATATACTCACGGGAGGGGCATTTTGACATTGAGTCTTTGTTCAACTTCATGAAGAACAAGAACTACAGGGTATCGAGGGCCACACTATACAACACTATTGAACTGCTCATCGACTGCAAGCTGGTGACCAAGCACAAATTTGGCCGAAGCCCTTCGCAGTATGAAAAGACCTACAGGGCAGGCCAGCATGATCATCTTATCGATACAGAATCCGGCAGGGTGATCGAATTCAGTGATCCGAGGATAAATGACATAATAAAAAGTGCATGTGAGCAGAACTCATTCGTTCTTCATCACTATGCACTCTATGTCTATGGCATACCCGAGAAGCATGAGGGGTGATCACCCCACATGCAGTGTCTGATTCACCGGGAATCAGTGGTCTCCTCACTCCTGCCTGTCAGAAAGCGTACCCGAAGGTCAACCCCAACGGTATACCCACAGTAAATTTATTGGTAAGGTTGAGATCGTCAAGCCAGGTCTCCATCTCGCCACCGGGCGTATCATAAGCTTTGTTCTTTACACCGAATCCGGTATAGATATCCAGGGCAAATCCTCCCTTGGTAATCACCTGGTATCCCAGCAGAACATTAATATTCATCTTGCTGGCCGTCACATATTGTGAGTCGTCAGCACTACTTGTCATTTTGGCCCAGGCATAGGAGAAATGTGGTCCGATGTAAAAGCCTGCTGGTGCATCATCTCCGGTAAGGAAGAACTTGTACCACAACTGTCCATGGAAGCCTCCCGAGGTGACAGTGGTATCGTTATCGGTCTCCGCCATATTCTGTATGGTCTTAATCAGCGGGCTTGTACCAAGATACCCCAGGCCAATCTGGACTGATTGCTTTGACATGGTCTGGGCCTCAAAAGAGACCTTGTATTCATTTGTCAGGGGAATTACCCACAATGCATAGAGGGGACCTCCCATGACAGACAGAGGGTTGGTCTTTACTGTGAAGCGATAATCTTTGTCCAGTGACAAATCCTGGGCAAAGGTTCTGTTTCCGGAGACCATTATCACCAGGCCAATAACAAGTAAAAATGTTAACTTCTTCATGACACTTATATTCTTAGGATTAGTGTTCAATATAAAGATGTAACATAAATTACAGTATATTATTATATTTCATCATCATTAAATGACTAATCTGGCTTTTTTAAAAAAAATACCATAACCCGGGTTGTATTTTTTAACAATATGTTTTTTACTGCTATCAGGTGGATTTATTTCGTAAATTCGAACCTGATTTGTTTTATTAGGATGTATAAAAATAATGAAGATTGATATTTTACTGGGTCTCCAGTGGGGCGACGAGGGGAAGGGAAAAATAGTTGATGCCTTAGCCCCCAAATATGACATTGTTGCACGGTTTCAGGGTGGCCCCAATGCAGGGCACACCATCGAGTTCAATGGGGTGAAGCATGTACTTCATCTGATCCCGTCAGGGATTTTTCATGAGAACAAAATAAACATCATCGGTAACGGTCTGGTCATTGATCCGGTAGTCTTCCGTGAGGAGTTCAATAGTCTTGGTATAGACATTGAGAAGGTTCGTGAGAGGCTTCTGATTTCCCATAAGGCTCATCTGATTCTTCCAACGCACAAGCTGCTTGATGCTGCCCTTGAGGCATCACTTGGTGAAGCAAAGATAGGTTCAACGCTCAGGGGGATTGGTCCGGCTTATACGGACAAGACATCGCGCAACGGGCTCCGGGTGGGTGACCTGTTGAGGAAGGATTTCAGTAAGATCTACCGTTCCCATGTTGCTGAACACTTCAGGATGCTGCAGGGTTTTAACCATGACTACGGTGATGACCTGAGGAAGCTGGAGGACGAATGGTTTGAGTCAATTGCTTTTCTTAAGCAGTTCACTACTGTAAATGCTGACTACTATATTGACAGGGCTCTCCGGGATGGCAGGCGTGTTCTTGCCGAAGGTGCCCAGGGGACCATGCTTGACATTGATTTTGGTACCTATCCTTACGTCACCTCATCGAACACAGTAGCTGCCGGGGCCTGCACAGGTCTGGGTATAGCACCGGCGCGTACGGGAGAGGTCTTTGGTATCTTCAAGGCTTACTGCACCAGAGTAGGCAGTGGTCCTTTCCCCACCGAACTGAGTGATGATGACGGGCAGCTGATGCGAGACCGCGGTAACGAATACGGATCAACCACAGGCAGACCACGCCGGTGTGGCTGGCTGGATCTGCCTGCACTGAAATATGCCATCATGGTTAACGGTGTCACACGCCTCTTTATGACGAAGGCAGATGTACTGTCAGGCTTCAGTGAGATAAAGGTTTGCAGGTCATATACCGTCAGTGGGAAGGAAGTGAGTGAGCTGCCATACTGTCTTTATGACATTGACGGCCTTAACTACTCCACGATGCCCGGATGGCAGTGTGATATAAAAGGATGTCAGAGTTGGGAAGAGCTTCCCGCGGAACTAAAAAATTATATTGAATATATTGAGAAGGAGACCGCTGTTCCCGTAACAATTGTCTCCGTTGGTCCTGACAGATCAGCCACCATTTACAGGTGACCCTCATTCCTGCCTGAAGACCCAGGCATCACTGTTGATATTGTTCCGGACTCGTCCGAGTGCATTCCATGCAGCATGCAGGTCTGCAAACGACTCTGCAGAGACAAGCTGCCATCTTCCTCCGTCCATATCAATAAGTGTGGCATTATAGCCGAACCCCTTTATATGTTCCAGCCAGGCATCTGCATAAGCCGGAGTAAGAAAACTGCCAACGATTACATGATAGCCTGACACTGCCGCAGCCTCTTCAGTGGCTGTCACAGTGAGCTCGGCCTGGCGTAAACGCTCCTCCTCAGCCTGCTTCTCATTGGCGACCCTGATAGAGTCTGCAACGCGGAATGCCTCTTGCTGCTGTCTGAGAGTTTCAACCTCCCTGGCCTTCTTGCCGAAGGGATTGATGCTTTTCATAAAGTCGCATGAGGGGGTCAGAAGCAGTATCGCAGCCAGCAACACAAAGGATAATCTCTTCATAAAAGACAGTTTTTCATGATTATGTATGATAAAGGTATTGATAAATGGTCAAAAAAACAATGAATATTCCCCAAAGGTATCTTAGCTTCCTAATTCTTTTATATATTAGGTCACTAATTAAAAAACAATCCAAATACAATACACAATGAAGTCACTTATACGGTTCTTTGAAGAAAATGTGGAAAAGTATGCCTCAAACATTTATTTATGGGAGAAGCTTCAGGAAAAGTATGAGGGCAGTACCTATCAGGAGACCAGGCGTCAGGTGCAGGAGTTTGGTGCGGGGCTGATGCAGCTGGGCATCAAGAAAGGTGACCGTGTCAGCCTTCTTGCAGATGGACGCAACAATTGGGTCATAGGCGAACTGGGCATTCTCTATGCCGGTGGTGTGAACGTACCGCTCTCTATAAAGCTGAACCCGGAGGAGATCAAGTTTCGTCTTATTCATTCGGGGTCAAAGATGGTTATAACGTCAAGCACTCAGGCTCCGAAAATACTTGAAGTGATAGATAAGTGTCCTGACATTGTCAATGTGATCTTCATGGATCCGAGGGAAGAGTATTCCGAGGGGCAGATTCACTTCAATGAGGTCAGGAAGATAGGACGCGAGTGGCTTGAGAATCCTTCCAACAGAAAGGTATTTGAAGATTTCACAGCATCAATCAGTGCATCAGACCCTGCGAACATATGTTACACTTCGGGTACTACGGCCGACCCGAAGGGCATCATACTCACACACGGCAATTATGTGACCAATGTCTATCAGTCATACAGTCTGATGGACATACCACAACACTACAAGACGCTACTCATTCTACCGTGGGATCACTCTTTTGCTCATACTGCAGGCCTCTATGCCTTCATGGGCAAGGGAGCCAGCATAGCATCGGTAAAGGTGGGGAAGACACCGATGGAGACACTGCGAAATATACCCATATGCATGAAGGAGATAAAGCCCAACCTGCTGATGAGTGTGCCTGCTCTTGCAAAAAACTTCCGTAAGAATATTGAGAAGGGGATCAGGGAGAAGGGCAGGATGTCTGAGGCACTCTTCAACTTTGCCCTGAAGATGGCATACTCTTACAACAAAGAGGGCTATAACAAAGGGCGCGGGATACAGAAGCTCAAAAAGCCACTTCTTAACCTCTTTGACAAGATACTCTTCTCCAAGGTGCGTGAGGCATTTGGTGGCGAGCTGGACTTCTTCATCGGAGGAGGTGCGCTTCTTGACATCGAATTGCAGCGCTTCTTCTATGCCATTGGCGTGCCGATGTACCAGGGTTACGGTCTCTCAGAAGCATCTCCCATCATCTCATCAAACTCTGCCAAGAGGCACAAGCTCGGCTCCTCAGGTTACCTGGTTAATAATATGGATCTCAGGATCTGCGATGACAACGGTAAAGAGCTGCCGACAGGACAAAAAGGTGAGATAGTAATAAAGGGCGGAAACGTCATGCATGGCTACTGGAAGAATGAAACAGCCACACTGGATGCCATCCGCGACGGCTGGCTCTATACCGGTGACATGGGGTATATGAGTGAAGATGGTTTTCTCTATGTCCTGGGTCGCTTTAAGAGCCTCCTCATAGCTGACGATGGCGAGAAGTTCAGTCCTGAAGGAATCGAAGAGGCAATGACAGAACAGTCTAAATACATTGACCAGTGCATGCTTTACAATAATCAGAAACCTTATACTGTGGCGCTGATCGTTCCCAACCAGCATGCTCTGAAGCTCTATCTTGAGAACCACAACCTGTCGGCTACAACCGAAGAGGGTAAACAAGCAGTACTAAATATCATTGAGAATGAGGTCAATGAATACCGCATCAACGGCAAATACGGTCATATGTTCCCGCACCGATGGCTGCCTGTTGCCCTGGGTGTTCTCAATGAGAGTTTTAGCGAGGAGAACGGTATGATAAACTCCACCATGAAGATCGTCAGAGGGAAGATTACCGACAGGTACAATGAGTTCATTGAATGGTTATATACACCAATGGGCAAAATAGTCTATAATGAACGCAATATTGAAGAGGTTGAGAAGATGAAACTCGGCTGATCCCTAATAACAGACTGAAATGAAGCTTAACCTTGCACTGGCCCTTGCTCTCTTAGCCGGGGTGATGACCCATTGTACAACAGCCAACAATGCAGAATGGGAGCCTGCGGGGAATGCCCTCCTCACTGTCTGGGGCGAGACACTTGATCCCTCATCTCCGTGGCCGGAATACCCCAGGCCGGCACTTGTGAGGGAGGAGTGGATGAGTCTTAACGGGCTGTGGGATTATGCTATATGCGGGATAGATGATGAGCGACCTGAGCCTCAGGGAAAGATACTGGTACCTTATCCTGTAGAGTCTGCACTCTCTGGTGTGGGTATGAGAATGACCGATTCACTTGCACTCTGGTATTCAAATGAATTCGTTATCCCAAAAAAATGGGAGGGTAAGCAGCTTATCCTCAACTTTGAGGCAGTTGACTGGGAGACCACCGTCTGGGTTGATGACAACTTCGTTTTAAGCCATCAGGGCGGTTATGATCCCTTCTCGTGCAATATCACCCAATACCTGTCATCCGGACGGAGACACACACTGGTGGCCAGGGTCACAGATCCTACAGACAGGGGCCGTCAGCCGAGAGGCAAGCAGGTGTCAGACCCGGGAGGGATATGGTATACTCCCACCAGCGGCATATGGCAGAGTGTATGGCTTGAGCCGGCAGACAAGACAAGGATAGGTGATCTTCGTATCATTCCTGATATTGACAGGGGGACCCTGACAGTCACTGTCATTGAGGAGCACTGCCAGGGTCCGGAGGGATGTCCGCCAATAGACATAGCACCCTCACTTGCAGAGGTAACGGTATTATCGGGAGGTAAGGAGACAGACATTTCATCAGGTATTACCGGGTCACCGATAACCCTCACCATACCTGACCCAATACTGTGGAGCCCTGATAACCCATTCCTTTATGATCTGAAGGTAAGGCTGGTCACCGGTGGTATTGTCACTGACGAAGTGAAATCGTATGCCGGTATGCGCAAAATCTCAGTGGGTGTCACAGAAGACGGTTTTACACGCATCATGCTTAATAATAAGTTTGTATGGCAGAACGGACCGCTTGACCAGGGTTTCTGGCCCGACGGTCTGTATACTCCCCCCTCAGACAAAGCCATGAAGTATGACATTGAGATGCTGAAAAAGATGGGTTTCAACATGATGCGTAAGCATGTCAAGGTAGAGAACAGGAGATTTTATTTTCACACTGACAGGCTTGGCATGCTGGTATGGCAAGACATGCCCAGTGGCGATGATTATATCCGGGGTGATATGCCTGACATATCCAAATATGCCTCTGACTCAGCACAGTTTATGCAGGAGTTGACCAGCATGATAGATACGAAGTTCAATAATCCGTCAATAATCATGTGGGTTATCTATAATGAGGGTTGGGGACAATACGATACTCCGGCAGTAACTGATTATGTTTCAGCATATGACACAACACGTCTTGTGAACAGTGCATCCGGCTGGACAGACCGTGGCACAGGTAACGTGCTTGACCTGCATCATTACCCTGAGCCTGTTGCTCCTCATTCCGAAAAGAGCAGAGCAATAGTGCTTGGTGAATTCGGAGGGCTGGGCCTGACTGTACCGGGCCATACCTGGGAGCAGAAGAGCTGGGGCTATGAGAAGATGAATGACAGTACTAACCTGCTGAGAAAATTCGAAGAGTTTTATTCATCGGTGAGGCAGATGGTTGCTGAAAAGGGTCTCAGTGCATCAGTATATACCCAGACCACTGACGTCGAGACCGAAACCAACGGTCTGATGACCTACGACCGCAAGGTAGACAAGGTAGGCTATGAGAACATACGGAGAGCCATGGAGGGGGAGGGTATTGGAATTAAGAATTAAGAATTAAGAATTAAGAATTTAGAATTTAGAATTTAGAATTATTTGTTAAGAGTTAAGAATTTAGAATTTAGACCGCAGTATTGTACCGACTTAACAGTCGACCATCTCCGGAATGCTCCGACAGGACCGTCCCGACTTTACAGCCGGGGATCTCCGCCTCGCTCCGACAGGACTAAAAGACTACAAGACCTTATATCTCAGACGATCAGACTTTACACGATCAGTCTGCTCTTAAAGGGCAGGAAGGTCATAAAGTCAGCGTGATGTACTATATATGCCTCCGTTGAGCGTTTGACAAGGTCACCTTCGTGAGCATGTGCAGCAATTATGTGACACACTTCCGGAGGCAGGCCGCACTCCTCGGCAAGGCTTACACCCGAGAAAGGATGTCGGAGATACTGTCCGTACTTTCCCTGAACCGCCTTGCCCTCTGCATCAAGTTCATATTCAAGCATCTTCCCCACGTCGGCAAGGATTGCTCCTGCTATTAAAACATCCATATTCACGGGCAGGTCTTGTCTGAAGAAACTGTTCATTTTCTCGCCGGCCTCCCTGGCGATATGAACTACACATCTCTTATGATCCATGAAAGTGACCTTCAGATCAGGGCCGCAGAGCAGTGTAAAGGGAATGCGGTTCAGGTCATCAGCAGAAAGCACACTGCGTTCCAGTGCCACTTCCCATGTGCGGGCAGTCTTCTCTCTGAGTTGCAGGTTACTGATCCACTCCAGCTCAGGCCACAGTCTCTTTATCTCCTCGGTCATGACAACTTATTTTAGGTGTGAGATGATGGTGTCTGTCATCTGAACAGTAGATGCAGCACCCATACTGATCACCTCCTGTTTACCGGACAGTTTCATCATGTCATAGGTTTTAACCTTACCCTCTTCAATAACATCTGCTATTGCTCTGCGTATGCGGGCTGCGGTCTCCTTCTCATCGATATAGTCAAGCATCATACATGCTGATTCAATCATAGCCACAGGGTTTACGATCGGGATATCATATCCTGCATATTTGGGTGCAGAGCCATGTGTGGGTTCAAACACGGCGATGCCGTCTTCCGAGAACTGGGCGCTGCAAGCAAATCCCAGTCCACCAATCAGACCGGCGAAGGCGTCAGATACAATATCTCCAAACATATTTCCGGCAACTATGACACCATAATCCTCCGGGTTCTTTGTAAGCCACATCATCTGAGCATCGATGTTTGTGTTCCTGAGCTGGATTGCAGGGAACTCATTCTTCTGCATCTCCCTGGCTATCTTCCACATGAGGCCGGATGTCTCGCGGATAACATTGGGTTTTTCGCATACTGTCACTGACTTATACCCGTATCTGGAGGCATGTTGAAAGGCAGCTCTGACAATGCGTTCGGTATATTTCCTTGTAAAAATTCTTGTTGAGACAGCCAGATCCTCCTTGGGGCACCATCCGAAGTTATCACGGAATTTGGCATGGGTCATCAGGGCGTCATAGACCTGCTGGGGTGGATCTGACCATTCAACTCCGCCATAGAGGCCTTCAGTATTCTGCCTGAAGATCACCACATCGACCATCGGCTCCTCCGGATCACCATCCTTGCCACGCCGGATGAAGTTCAGCGGGTTGCCCTTGTAACTACGGCACGGTCTGACACATATATCCAGTCCGAAATGCTGCCTGAGGCCTACAATCGGGCTGCTGTAGACAAAACCTTTCCCCTGCAGTGCAGGCGACAGCTCATTGGCAGCATCGTCCTTGGGTTTGGAAGTAATTGCTCCGAAGAGAGCAATCTTATGCTTTGCTATCAGGTCAATGGTACGTTGCGGAAGAGGATTACCCTCACTGCACCAGTGATCCCATCCTATGTCGCCATGGACATATTCCGCTTCAAATCCAGCCGCATCAAGAACACGAACAGCCTCTTTCAGAACCACTGCACCGATGCCATCACCCGGCAGTGCTACAATCGTACGTTTAGCCATAATTTTATCAGTTTATCGATGTTTTCCTTTACCGTAAAAATAGAGTTTTTATTGTGTTTAAAAAAAGAGAATCCTCAGGTAAAATTTCATAAATGTTCCAAGGGAAAAAAACTATATTTACCGCCTAACCTATTTAACACATCTTTAATACGATAATAGCATGAAGGAACTGGGGGAGATGAAACCAAGAAAGGTATGGAGCTACTTTGAGGAGATAAGCAAGATTCCGAGGTTATCAAAGAATGAAGGACGGATAAGGACATACCTGCTTGATTTTGCGCACAATCATAACCTTGAGGCAAGGGAAGACAGTGTTGGTAACATTTTGATTATAAGAGAGGCTTCACGGGGCAAGGAGAAGGTCAAGACCGTTATACTTCAGAGTCATCTTGACATGGTTGGTGAAAAAAATGCCTCTCATCCGCATAACTGGGATGAGGATCCCATCATTCCGGTAGTTGACGGCAAATGGGTGACAGCCAGCGGTACGACGCTGGGGGCAGATGACGGTATAGGAATAGCGGCACAGATGGCTGTGCTGACTGATCCCAACCTGCTTTGCGGGCGCATTGAATGTCTCTTCACCGTAGACGAGGAGTCCGGGATGACCGGTGCAATAAACCTCAGTCCTGATTTCCTTAAAGGACAAATCCTGCTGAACCTTGATTCTGAAGATGAAGGTATACTCTTCATTGGTTGTGCAGGAGGCATTGACACTCAGGCGATGCTGCCCTACACGCCTGTTAAGGTAACTGCCGGTAACAGGGCTATGAACATTTCGGTAACCGGTCTTCACGGCGGTCATTCCGGTGATGAGATACATAAGGGATACGGCAACTCAATAAAGATCGTTGCACGACTACTACAGGATCTTGAGAGGAAGTACCGTATCAACATAAGCAATTTTACCGGTGGCAACCTGCGAAACGCTATCCCCCGCGAAGCCTTCGTAACTGTGACATTCAATCCCGCAGATGAAGAGCAGATCCTTGCCGACATTACATCATATAACAATATTGTACAGGATGAATATGGCACTCTTGAGCCTGACATGAAAGTGGCAGCCATGCCTGCTGATGTACCGGAGGCAGTCATTGACCCTACAACGCAGCACCGACTACTCAGTGCACTGAGTATAGTCCCTCATGGTGTTCTTGGATGGTCAAAGGAGATACCTGATCTGGTTGAGACCTCCAGTAACCTGGCAACTATCAGGCTTACTGAAGACAACAATATACATGTGGTTACCACACAGAGGAGTTCATCGGATGAGGCTAAGAATTATGCCTCCATGAAAGCGGAAGCCAGCTTTGACCTTGCCGGTGCTAAGGTGACTCATTCAGACGGTTATCCAGGCTGGAAGCCAAACATGAACTCAGCCATACTGAGGCTGATGATAGATTCATACCGCAAGTTGTTCGGCAAAGTACCACAGGTAAAGGCCATTCACGCAGGACTGGAATGCGGGCTGATACTTGAGAAGTACAAGGGCATTGACATGATTTCGTTCGGCCCCACGATAAAAGGAGCTCACACTCCGGAGGAGAGGATAGAGATAGAGACAGTCCAGATGTTCTGGGATCTGCTTATGGATGTACTCCTGAATATTCCTGAGGAAGAATCTTAATCGTATTCCTCGAACTCATCATGAGGAGCGCCGCAGACAGGGCATGACCACCCTGACGGAAGTTCCCCGAATGCTGTTCCCGAAGGCACATCACTGGTTTCATCTCCGGTTTCCGGATCGTAGATATACCCACAGACGGGGCATCTGTATCTGTTCATAGGTATAATACTTAATGTTATTTATTTACTTTGTGCACGGCATCTATCACCGTGCCGTCGACCCATTTTATGGCAGCCACCACCTTTTCATCAAGGGCAGCTTTATCCGGCTTGCCGCAAATTTTTTCAGCCATCTCCTTAAGTTCTTCTATGGTCACAAGCGGCAATCCTTTGCCTCTGACCGAATCAATCAGGTCCTGCCTTTGCGGGTTGATAGCAATACCTCTCTCGGTTATGATCACATCAATCAATTCGCCCGGTCCGCAAAGCGTGGTTACCCTGTCAACTATCACAGGTATCCTGTCGCGGAACAGTGGCAAGGGCATTATAACATTACGGGCATGGAGACAGTTTTGCCACCCTCCTATTCCGTGCAGAAGGAGGCCGTCTGAGTGTGTCACCACGTTACCATTGAAGCTGGTATCAATCTCAGTTGCTCCCAGTATCATGATATCCATCATGGTGGTAAGGTTGCCCTTAGAATGGTAGTTATAAGCGTTAAATACCGGATAAGGTATGTGATTCAGATTGTTCTCGACAGACTTCACCGCATCAAGGTCAAAGGCCTGGGCATCAAGGATATAGCCCATATATCCCTCCTCCAGCATTTTGACCATGTATTTTGTGCTTCCTCCGAAGCCAAAACTGAGTTTCCATCCTTTTTTTCTCAGCATCTCATGGACAAAGACAGCGATAGCCAGGCTTGTTCCGCCTGCTCCGGCCTGCATTGTTGCACCATTGCGGAGCAGTCCGGACTTCTCCAGGAATGAGGCTGTCAGCTCAGCGATAAGCAGTCTGTCAGGGCTCTTTGTTATCTGGGTGGAGCCGGAGACTATTTTTTCAGGAATGCCGATCTTATCAACAACCACAACATAGTCTACATAATTGCCTTCAATTTCCATAGGAAAACAGGGCATATCAACGAGGTTATCGGTAACGATAATGACCTTATCGGCATGTAAAAAGTCTGGTTTGGCATACCCCAGCACACCGCTTGCTGAGTGGCCACCGGTACCCTTGGCATTGCCAAAGGCATCGGCAGTGGGTGCTGCCAGAACGGCAATATCTATCTTCACCTCGCCGTCCTGTATAGCCTGTACCCTTCCGCCATGAGACCTGAGGACAGCCATTCCCTTCATCTTGCCTTCCGAGACGAACATACCCAGCGGGCCGTTCATACTGCCTTCAATATGGTTGATGGTGCCGTCTTCGAGATATTTAATCAAAGGGTCATTGCATGGAAATGATGCTGAAGGGAGCCATACAAGATCTTTTACGCCAAGTTCAGAAGCTATATCAAATATCTGGTTACTTATCAGGTCACCGTCGCGCAGATGGTGATGGGTTGAGATTGTCATGCCGTCACTTAGTCCGCAGCGCTCAAGGGCCTCTCTTAGTGATGGTATCACCTTATTGTTATCCTCCGGGTAGTCTATGCAGGTGGGTATAGGAGGAGCGTACTTTCTTCCCTGGGGTCGGTGTTTGCCGACGCCCTTAAAGGGTACAGCCTCACGGCCGTTTATTGTGTCCGGCACCATGCGGCCGGCAGCATTTTCTAACAGTTTCATCACCCGATCAGCCTTTTATATTATTTCTCTGCGCCTGCATCAGCCCACTCTTCAGGCAGCATTCCCAGGCGGAGAGCCAGTTTTATTGTCTTCTCAGCGCGTGCCACCACTGGCGGATCGATCATCTTTGATCCGAGGGCCACCACTCCCAGGCCCTTTTGCAGGGCGTCGCGGTAGGCAAGAACGATCTTTTTTGCCTTTTCCATCTCCTCAACTGTGGGTGAGAATCCCTCTCTTATTACTGCTATCTGGCGGGGGTGAATGCATCCCATCCCTTCAAAGCCCATGGCTTTGGAGGAGATAACGTTCTGGAGGAGTCCCTCCATGTCAGCCACGTCAGAGAAGACCGAATCAATGGGCTGAATACCTGCTGCCTTGGCGGCTACCACCAGGCGGTTTCTGGCGTATAGCGATTCCTTACCCTCCCTGGTTCGTTGCACCCCCAGATCAGCGGTATAGTCCTCCAGACCGATAGCCATTGCCACAACCGATGGTGATGCTGTTGCTATCTCATATGCATTCTCAACGCCAGCGGCACTCTCAATGATCGGCATAAGATAAACCTCATCATTCTGCCCTTCCCTGCTTTTTATAGCCGAGATTTTTCCGACTACCTTCCTGACTGTCTCTGCATTCTCACATTTAGGAATAAGCACCAGGTGCACATTATGAGGTATAACATATTCCAGGTCTTCGAGACCACGTTCCCCCTGGTTGATACGCACCATCCTTTCTGCACCGTAGAAATTGACTGCGCGGAGGGCGTTCCTGACAAGAATCCGTGCCTCGTCTTTGCGGTCAGGGGCTACCGAGTCTTCCAGATCGAGGATAACGCCGTCAGGTGTATGCAGACCGGCATTAAGGAACATGCCAGGGCTGTTACCGGGGAGGTAGAGTCTTGAGAACCGGAAACGCTCCCTGGATGAACAATAAGTGTTCTCAGGGATCATATCCGGCAGGAAAGAGTCTGCTGTACCTGTCAGGGCTCTCACGGCAGCCTCAATGCGAGCCGCAATGACAAAGGGGAGAGCCCCTGAGTCATTTATGGTTAACAATGCATTGGTGATGCCGAAATAGTTGAGTAGTTCACGGCACTGTTTGTCAATAGCCTTGCCGTACATACTTTTAACCTTGGATTTAAGGTTAAGCACTATGCCCCCATTATCGGCAAGCTCGAGTGCAACCTCAATATCAGATCGTACTTTCGGTCCTGTATTACCTGTTATTGCCTGTTTCATATTCACTCTTATGGTGAGTCCTCTACAAACATAAGAAATTATCCCAGATAACTCAGCAGAATTCCTGCTGCGATGGCTGAACCGATTACACCGGCCACGTTGGGTCCCATAGCATGCATGAGCAGGTGGTTTGTCTTATCTGCCTTGAGCCCTTCTGTCTCGGAGACACGGGCGCTGTCAGGAACAGCTGAGACACCTGAGTTTCCAATGAGCGGGTTGATTTTCTCTCCTTCCGGGAGGAAGAGGTTCATCCCCTTGGCAAAGAGCACTCCGCACGTGGTGGCCACAGCGAAAGCAGCGGCGCCGAGGCCGAATATGAGAATTGATTCTCTGGTCAGGAATACGTCGGCCTGTGTTGATGCTCCCACGGTGAGGCCTATCATGATAGTCACTATGTCAATGAGTGAGGTGCGTGCTGTTTCGGCCAGTCTCTTGGTAACGCCTGACTCTTTCAGGATGTTACCGAAGAAGAGCATTCCGAGGAGCGGCAATGCGCTTGGTGAGATGAAACAGGTTAGCAGCAATCCGAATATCGGAAAGAGTATTTTTTCGGTCTTGGTCACTGCACGTGGTGGTTTCATGCGTATCAGTCTCTCCTTCTTGTTTGTCAGTAGTCGCATGATAGGAGGTTGAATAACGGGCACGAGAGCCATATATGAATAAGCAGCTATGGCAATAGGTCCGATAAGATTTTTTACCGTAGTCCCGTCAGCCAGGATATTTATTCCGTTGGCCAGTCTTGACGACAGGAAGATGGCTGTGGGGCCGTCAGCTCCCCCGATGATTCCGATAGCACCTGCCTCCGGCATTGCGAAGCCCAGCAGCAGGGCGCCGAGGAAGGTCACAAAGATACCCACCTGGGCGGCAGCACCAAGAAGCAGCAGTCTCGGATTGGATATCAGTGACGAGAAATCAGTCATAGCACCTATCCCCAGGAATATTAGAGGTGGATAGACACCTTTAAGAACTCCGAAATAGAGATAACTGAGTACACTACCCTGCTGGTACACTCCTACCTGCAGGTTCATTCCCCCTTCACTGAAAAAAGGTATGTTGCCTATCAGTATGCCGGTACCGATAGGGACAAGGAGCAGAGGTTCATACTCATATTTTATTGCCAGGAAGATAAATATCAGCCCTACAATAATCATTATCAGGTGACCTGAAGTAGCATTCCTGAATCCGGTAAATGCCCAGAATTGCTTCAGGCCTTCTGTAAAATCAGATTCCCCCTGGGTATCGGCCTGGTACATGGCATCATAAGAGGCAGTATCAATGCTCTGTTCCGCCAGCGCCAGCTTGCGCTCATGCTCAGGTTTAACAAATGCCATCCATGCCAGCGAGACTATTACCAGCATGCCGATCATGGTCCACATTTTTCTCTTTGCCATCACCGGTTGATTACGATTAATACTTCATCCTGAATGACAGACTGTCCCGGCGCTATATTCACAGCTGATACCTTTCCACCCTGATCAGCTTTGATAGCGTTCTCCATCTTCATGGTCTCCAGTGTACATACTGTCTGTCCGGCAGTGACATCATCACCCGGCCTGACGAGTACCTGTATAATTACGCCCGGCAGCGGGGCTTTTACCTCAAGGGCCTTTCCGGATGCCGATACGGCAGCAGGTTTGGCTTCCTTGGACACTTTCTGCTGAACAGGGGCAGCAACCGGCTTGACTTTCGGTATCTCGTGCTGCATCTCAACATCATATGCAGTGCCGTTTACCTCAATCTTTGCCATATTACCTTCCACCTCGAGAACATCAACTTCATACTGGTTCCCATTTATCCTGAACTTGTAGTTTTTCATTTTCGAATCTGGTTATGCTGGTCTTAAAGGTTTTTCATGTTATATAATTTGGAACTCCAGGGTGAGTAGTTTTTGGATACTCGCCTGATGGTTATAACTCCGCTCTCCACGTCGTGGAGCTCATTGAAGTACTTATAGAGAGCCATGGCGATGGCTGCGTTTACCTCACCCGACTGTATTGTTCTGGCGGTGAGAAGTTCTGCCGGTTCAATACCTTTTTTACGGGCAAAGCTACGGAACCTGAAGTTCATTATGAATGTAAGCCCATACCTGAAAAACAGGTAAACAATCAGCAGGGACATGAACACTATCCCGATACCTACGACAACGATGGTCCATGTGATAGGCTCCAGTGCCACAACTATTGCTGTGATAACAAATTGATACATCTTCAGAATATTATAAAGGTATGTTTCCGTGTTTCTTCATCGGTCCGGGATCTTTCTTTGTAGAGAGTGTCCTGAGAGCTCTTATCACTCTGAACCTGGTATTACGCGGTTCGATCACATCATCAAGATAGCCATACTTGGCTGCCTCATAGGGGGTAGCAAATTTAGACCGGTATTCGTCCTCTTTTTTAGTGACATAATCCTTACGTTCTACCGGATCTGCTATGCCGCTTATTGTTTTTCCTTCGAGCACCTCAATGGCTCCCTGCGGACCCATCACGGCTATCTCGGCTGTAGGCCATGCATAGTTAATGTCTCCTCTAAGCTGTTTTGATGACATCACGCAATGGGCTCCACCGTATGATTTGCGGAGTGTGATTGTAATCTTTGGCACACTTGCTTCACCGTAGGCGTACATCAGTTTGGCGCCATGAATGATGATGCCGCCGTATTCCTGTATTGATCCCGGCATAAAACCTGGCACATCGACAAAGGTCACTATCGGGATATTGAATGCATCGCAGAAGCGTATGAAGCGAGCAGCTTTTCTTGAGGCTTCTATATCGAGCACACCAGACAGATAGGCCGGCTGGTTTGCAACGATCCCCACGGGCATGCCGTCAAATTTGGCAAAACCGACAATAATATTTTTTGCATATGCCTGGTGCACCTCAGTAAAGTCACTGTAGTCAACCACTCTTGAGATAACATCCTTGACATCGTATGGCTGGCTGGGGCTTTCGGGTATGATATCATTCAAATCTTCCTCCATTCTGTCGATAGGGTCATCGCACTCGGTCTGTGGCGGTTCCTCAAGGTTATTCTGAGGCATGTAACTAAGAAGCTTGCGTATCAGATCAAGACCCTCTTTCTCCTCTTCCACGGTGAAATGTGCGACACCGGACTTAGAGGCATGTATACCAGCGCCACCGAGTTCATCAATGGTTATGTCCTCACCTGTGACGGTCTTTGCTACTTTCGGACCGGTGACGAACATATAACTGCTCTTTTGGCTCATGATAATGAAGTCAGTCAATGCCGGTGAATAGACTGCACCTCCGGCACACGGTCCGAATATGGCAGATATCTGTGGTATCACTCCTGATGCAAGTATATTGCGTTCGAAGATCTCGGCATAACCGGCAAGGCTTCTCACACCTTCCTGTATGCGTGCTCCTCCGGAGTCATTGATACCGATAACGGGAGCACCTGCCTTCATTGCCTGATCCATAATCTTGCATATCTTCTGTGCAAAGGTCTCGGAAAGGGAACCCCCGAAAACGGTGAAGTCCTGTGCGAATACATAAACCACGCGACCATCAATAGTGCCATGGCCGGTGATCACACCGTCAGAGAGATACTTCTTGTCGGCCAGTCCAAAATCCTCAGTACGGTGGGTAACGAACATATCATACTCCTCAAAGCTGCCTTCATCAAGAAGCATAGTAATACGTTCCCTGGCTGTCAGCTTACCCTTGGAGTGCTGATCATCGATGCGTTTATCTCCTCCGCCTTTGCGCGCTTTCTCCCTGAAATCAAGGAGTTGTTTAATTCTTTCCTGACTGTTCATTGAACCTTAATTATTTGATTAATTCTTTCTTTTTGTCTTCACACAGTTCGGTAAGCACGCCGAAGGTGGATTTTGGGTGGAGGAATGCAATGGTCAGTCCCTCGGCCCCTGCTCTGGGTGTATTATCTATGAGCCTGATGCCCGCCTGTTCCGCCTCACGCAGTCTCTCTTCTATGCCCTCCACGGCAAAGGCAATATGATGTATCCCCTCTCCCCTCTTTTCGATAAATTTCCCTACCGGTCCTTCGGGATCTGTTGACTCAAGCAGTTCAATCTTTGTCTGTCCTATCATGAAAAAGGCAGTCTTTACCTTCTGATCAGCCACCTCTTCGATGTTATAGCATTTCAGTCCCAGCACCTTTTCGTAAAAGGGAAGTGCCTCAGCAATGGAATTTACCGCTATGCCAATATGTTCAATATGTGTAGGTTTCATAAAACAAATGGTTAAACAGGAATTTATAAAAGAGTGCGCAAGTTAATTTTATTTAACACTGCCTCACAAGATAAATATCATGTTTTCATGTGTCAGAAGGGGAAATCCGAAGGAACGGCATCAAGTTTTTCCGTTTCGGGTTTGAGAGCTGCTTCATGAACCGGATTACCGTCTACGAATATTGCCTTGTACGGTCTTGTGGGGCATGCATGTTCACAGGCCCCGCATCCAATGCAAATCTCATCCCTGATTTCAGGGATCAGGAGGTTACCTTCAAAGGGAACCATATGGCATGCTTTGGTGGGGCAATGTTCCGAACATGCTCCGCATGCTGTCTTTTCTGTATTGACAACGCAATTTTCCTTTATAAAGACTGCCTTGCCTATCTGTGTGAGTTTTTTTGCTTCAATCATCAGGGGCATGATGGCACCTGTAGGACAAACATCAGCACACCGGTTGCAATCATAGTTGCAGAATCCACTGTGAAAATCCATTCTTGGCTGCATAATCCCTGCGAAACCGTACTCGTTTACTGATGGCTGGATGACATTTGTAGGACATGCGCTCACGCATAGCGAGCAGGCCGTACATCTTGAAGTAAAGGATGCTACCCCTATTGATCCCGGAGGTGTCACGGGATAGAGCCGGTCTTCCTTTACGGTTGAGTCTTTTGTTGGAGTGGGTGTTGTATTTTGTGCACGTAACAGCTGCGAACCTCCGGCGAGCAGCACGAGTGATCCGGCAATGAAATTGCGTCTTGAGGCATCAGTGGCAGTATGCTCCTGATCTATGACCTTTCGCTTAAGGCTGACCAGACCATAAGACATGCCGTTATCCTTGCATGCGTCAATGCAGTTGAAGCAGTTCACACATCTGCTTATATCGATATTCTTGTTTAAAAAGTCTATGCATGATGACTTGCATGCCATGGCGCACCTGCCACAGCGAGTACAATTATCTTCATCAAATTTTATCCTGAAAAGCGAGACTTTGCTTAACAGCCCGAGGAATGTTCCTACCGGGCATACGGTGTTACAGTATAGCCTGCCGTACCTGACTGACAGTAAACCGATCAGCATAAGGAATGCAAATGGCACCAGGTATAATGCAAGTTCAAAGGATTTGATATCTACTCTGTAAAGCGTATATATATCGAACTTACCCAGAAGAGAGGCGATCAGGTTATTAATAAGGAGTGCCACGGGCTTGGCGAAGTAGGTCATAAACCTGCCGAAGATGCTGTACGGATCAAGGATGGTAAGTACATAGACTCCTCCCAGAATCAATATCCCGGCAGTAAGCACGAGTATGAAATATCGGAGGATAGTATATGGCTTTTTATAACCGTACTTCCGGAAACGTCTCTTTATCAGTCCTCCCGCACGGCTTATAGCATCCTGTAGTATCCCAAGCGGACAGAGAAATGAGCAGTACGTTCGGCCAGTAAGCAGGGTAAGCGCAATCACCACAATGAAGCCCGTTGCGGTCGCTACGCCTGCAACAAGAAACTTGAGAAGTGAGGGCACGAACTGGAGATAGAGTATCGGGCCAAAGGCCTTTTCTCCAAGGGTGCCCCTGAAATCAATGAATATGAATGCCAGAAGGAGGAGAACAAATAAAGCAAATACAGTACGGATATGTTTAAGAGCTGACGATTTCATTGACAGCTACATTTTCATCCTGTGTATATTCATGGCTGAGAGATCCATATTTCCCAGGCCCATACCTGCGGCAAGGGCAATATGTTCTATTGAGGCGGGCTCTTTACCCAGCATCATGGCACCGGCGGCATCAATTGCCACCCAGTCTGTAGATATCATCAGAGATTTCATGTTTGAAAGATCTTCAAGGGAAACGCCACGTGGTCCGTTGCGCATCATCACGTTATAAGCATCCATAACATTCAACGTCGGCTTTTTCTGGAATAGCGCGTAATCTGCAATGCACTGGTTAAGATTGTTCCTATGCCAGTAAGCACGATCCCAGACAACGCCCATCATATTTTTAAGTGCGCCGGTCATTCTGGCGGAGCTATGGTGTTTCAGTATCGGGACATTAATAAACACATCGCTTGAAAGAACCAACTCATGTACCTTAGTAGTGGTCAGTTTTTTTGCATTGGGAATCGTCACCTCCTGATAGTAGCTCTCGGAATTACCGGGAACGATCTTGGCTCCAGCATCCTTAACTGCCTGCTCAATACCGGAATTCTTATAGCACTTGATCCAGTTATCGCATGTATTGTCAAAAACATAAACCTCTTTTGCTCCCGCCCTGAAACAGTGTTCAATAATCCTTTTAACAAGGGCAGGATTAGTATTAGCTCCCTTGTCTGGTACAACATCCCAGCCAATATTAGGTTTCACCAGTACTTTCTGCCCCTTGCTGACAAATGTCCCCATGCCTCCCAGGGCCTGGATACCCATATCAAACATTGCAGCAGGCTCACCTCCCATGACAGCAATCAGGTCATAATTGGCCCGTGAAGGCAATGACTTTCCTGCCAGAGCCTTCTCTAAATGACCAAAACTCATGAATGCCCCCGCTGCCAGTCCTGCCCCAACAGAATTGCGTAAAAAATTCCTTCTTTTCATTCCCTCAAAAATCTTATATTACCCCAAAAACAAGAAGATGCAAAGTAAGCAATATTTTCAATATATAGGCGTCTTATTCTTATATTCGCTGGCTGAAAAGCAGGTCCCCTGTCATCATACGGGGGTCTGCCAAAATGTTAAAAAAATGTAAATAAAAATGAAAATACTCTACTACGATTGTTTTTCAGGTTTAAGTGGCGACATGAACCTTGGAGCCATGATCGATCTTGGTGTCAGCAGAGAAACCCTGATTGACGGTCTGCAGAAACTTAATTTAGACGGTTGGAGCCTGGAAATCACCAGGGACCAGCGACATGGTATTTATGGCACTAAGGTAACCGTGGTGACTGAAGAAGAGGTCATCCATGGACACGACCATGACCATGATCATAATCATTTCCATGAGCATGAGCACGAGCACGAGCATGAGCATGAGCATGAGCATGAGCATGAGCATGAGCATGAGCATGAGCATTCCCCCCACGGTCATGAAGACCATCTCACACACAGGAATCTAGCTGACATAGAGGATATTATCACGCACAGCACCCTCTCTTCAGATGTATCGGCGCTGGCCATGAAGATATTCAGGCGTATTGCGGAAGCCGAAGCAGTCATCCATAACAAGCCACTTAATGAGATCCATTTCCATGAAGTGGGAGCCATTGATTCAATTGTTGATATCGTAGGAGCGGCCATATGTCTTGACAGTCTGGGTGTTGAGAGAGTGTATGTCTCTGTCATGGAGTTAGGCAGCGGTATGGTGAAGTGCGCTCATGGTCTTCTGCCAGTGCCTGCTCCCGCCACTGCCCGTATCCTCAGTGGCTATCCTGTGCACACCGGAGGGGTCGACTTTGAGGCCACCACTCCCACCGGAGCTGCCATTATCGCAGCCATTGCTGAGCCTCTGCCCCGTGATTTGGAATTTGTTATAAGAGGTACCGGATACGGCATAGGTCATAAGATAAACCCCTCACGGCCAAATATACTGAGGGTTTTCCTGGCAGAAACAGCGGCGCGTAATGAGACGGGACACCAGTCGTATCTGTTTGAGTGCAATGTTGACGACATGAATCCGGAGATGTCTGAGTATATTATGTCAAAACTCTTTGCCGCAGGGGCAGGAGATGTCTGGTTCACTCCGGTGATCATGAAGAAGGGCAGGCCGGCCTTCACCATGAGTATCATATGCGAGGAGGAGCAGAAAGAGGCCGTCAGGGAGATTCTTTTCACTGAATCGACCACCATTGGACTGAGGGTGACACCCTTCTCCAAGGAGACGCTGCACCGAGAGTATGAGGAGATAGATACACCTTTCGGGAAGGTACAGATCAAGAAATCTTTCTTTAACAACCGTCTTGTCTCCGTCAAGCCGGAGGCTGACCGCTGTGCAGCCATTGCCGGAGAGACTGGGTTGCCTATGAAACAGATCATACACGAGATCACCACGCTGGCACTGAAGAGGTCATGAACGGGCACTCCGGATACGACAGTCTGAAGGCTATTCTTGCCGGCTCCAAAGCGGCTGTCATAGCGCTCTCAGGCGGCACTGACAGCACCTTCCTGGTGAGTGTTGCCGCCAGGGTCACCGGGCTGAGGCTGATGGCCATTACTGTCAGCACCCCTTACATGTTCTCCTCTGAGGTGAATGATGCTGCAGCCTTCTGCAGAGGTTTAGGAGTGAAGCACGTTGTGATAAAACTGGATATGCCACATAGTGTCTTCGCCAACCCGCCTGACAGATGTTACCTGTGCAAGAGAGAGGTGATGAAGGCTGTCACCACTGCGGCAGCAGAAGGTGGTTTTGATGCTGTCTATGACGGCACTAACGCCGATGATCTTAGTGACTACCGCCCTGGCATGAAGGCACTCAGCGAACTGGGTATAAGAAGTCCTCTGGCTGAGGCAGGGCTGACCAAGGAAGAGATAAGGGAAATGGCGCGCATGGAAGGGCTGGATGTGAGTGACAAGCCATCGAACACATGCCTTTTAACACGCTTCCCACATGATACTATGATTACCCCTGGCAATCTTCGCAGGGCTGAGGAGGCTGAACGCATTGTGGCAGAGGCAGGGTTCATGGGTGCCAGGGTGAGGATACACGGAGATCTTGTACGCATTGAGTGCAGGACAGAACACTTTGCCTCACTGACAGGCAAAGAGATTAGAGAGAAATTATCCGCCGCCATCAAAGAACTGGGATACAAGTATGTAACCATTGATGCTGAGGGTTATCGCAGTGGAAGCATGAATTAATATGAAGTAAGATGAATGCAGGAGAGTTAAAAAAGCTATTACAGGAGATAAGTGCCGGGAATCTGAGCGTTGACCAGGCGCTTGAGCAACTACGCGACTTTTCTTATACGGATCTTGGTTTTGCACGTATTGATCATCACCGGGAGCTTCGTACAGGCTATCCTGAGATTGTCTACTGTGCCGGCAAGACGCCTGATCAGGTAAGAGCTATTTTTCAAGTCATGGAGGGTCATGAGACTAACATCATTGGCACCCGGGCATCAAAAGAGCTGTTCGATTTCATCAGCGTTGCTTCTCCGGAAGCAATCTATTATGAGACTGCCCGCATCATCAGCATAAAGAAGAAGGAGCTTGTACCTCCGCCGACGAAGATAGCGATCATCACGGCAGGTACGTCAGATATCCCGGTGGCAGAGGAGGCGGCTGTGACAGCAGAGCTTCTCGGCAACGATGTGATCAGGATATATGATGCCGGCGTGGCAGGAATACACAGGCTTGTTGACAAGCTCCCTGAGATACGCGGATGCAGAGTATCTATTGTAATTGCAGGCATGGAGGGAGCGCTGGCGAGTGTAGTAGGTGGCCTGGTAAACATGCCTGTCATTGCAGTACCAACAAGTGTGGGTTACGGAGCCTCATTCGGAGGTATCTCAGCGCTCCTTGCCATGATGACAAGCTGCGCAGCAGGAGTAACCGTAGTAAATATTGACAATGGTTTCGGAGCAGGCTTCGCTGCCAGCAGAATTAACAGTATCTGAAGGTGATGAATGAGGAGGTGTTACTATCTACAGCATATTTCCCTCCGGCAGAATATTTCAGTCTGATGGCCCGCAGTAACAAGGTCACCATAGAAAGATTCGAGAACTACATCAAACAGACCTACCGTAACCGGTGCATGATACTTGGTGCCAATGGTCCTATTCCGCTCATCGTACCGGTTTTGCGTGGATCGATCCATAAGACTCCTTTAAAGGATCTGAGGATTGACAACGGCAGAAAGTGGCGTGAGCTTCACCTGCGGGGCATTATATCGGCGTATGCATCAGCCCCCTTCTTTGAGTACTATTTTGATTCTATCAGCAGAGTAATCTCAAAGCCTTATAACTTCCTGACAGACCTTAATAACGAGGCACTGACAGCAGTGTGTGAGGCAGCAGGGATGGAAGTACAGCTATCATATACCAGGGGTTTCATACCTTTGGGTGAACATGAACATGACTACAGGTACTCCATTACGCCCAAGAGAGACTCAGGGGTGACCGGGTATACGGAGAAACCGTACCGGCAGGTCTTTCAGGAAAGATACGGTTTTATCAGCAGGCTGAGCATCATAGACCTGCTGCTCAATAACGGACCAGGGACCCTTTCTTTATTGAAGGAGTCCCTGGCAGCAGACAATTATTAGTCAGCGTTTAGAATTTCATGCCAACAGTAACCGAGAGGTATGTGTCCTTGGTATTCATATCGACAATGTGACTGCTGGAAAGAGTGGGGAACATCATATAAGCCTCATAGCTGTTGAGCCATACCATGGCCATATCAACATAGAATTTATTCTGTCTGTATCCCACCCCGGCGCTGTAGCCGTTGGATGTAGCACTCTCATTGAGTGTACCATCGAGGAAGGCTGATCCGTAATGACTATACCCTCCACGGAGGTAGGCCGGACCGAAGCGTACTTCAGCTCCCAGTCTGATGTTTCCTGTGCTACCCATCTCGCCAGCAAGTTCTTCGTTCTCAGTATAGAAGTCATAGCCGTCAGAGCTCCTGCTCAGTTTTGCTGATGAATAATCAATGAATTCATAATCAGCACTTATCAATGCAAATGTTCCTAACTGGTATGCTATACCCGCATTAATATGGTAAGGGGTTTTAAGACGGTAGCGGTTTGTCATTTCATCCTGCTCGATGAGTGGATTGACATCATCAGTGGGGTCAGACGGCGTGTCATAATCGAGTTTGGCTGACAGGTTATTATAAAATATCTCATCTATTGTATAGATCGTTGGTGTGGTAATGCTAAGTCCCAGCCGAAGTGACTCAACAGGTCTTACGATAGCTCCAATCTTAAAGTTCCATCCTGATCCTACAGCTCTGAAATGATCCGTAAAGGTGAAATTCACAAAGTCAAATATCCGTTCTGCATTATCAATCTCTCTGTGTTCATAATGTCCGGTATATGATATATTGGTAATGCCAAATCCCCCTCCGAGGTACAGTTTGTCACCAATATTTGCACCCAGTGCTATTGTATGTTCGTTGCTGTATCCGGCATTGTCAATTGTTCTCTTGACCTGTTGTCCGTACACCGGATCTGCCTCGCCATAGTATGAGAATATTGAAGCATACTGGTCCCAGTACCCCGGCAAGGTATCAATCAGGTAAGCTTCATAAGCCATCCAGGCTGATCCTCCCAGCTCATCGGTATAGTATCCTTCTGCCTGGGCTGCCCAGAAGTCTGCCATTGAGCCGTCGTTGCTAATGCCATCTATGACCGAATGCCGGTAGTAATTATTGGTACGGTTGAATGTATAGGCAATGCTCAGGTTTGATAATCCCGACCCTGTACCTCTTCCCAGAGATGTCACGAAGCCTATCTGTCCCAGATTCATGCCTGAGTGCCTGTCATTGCCGGTGTAACCGTTATAGTCTGTATTCATGTCACGGAATGAGACGAATGGTGTAATTGATATCTCTGTTGATCTGAAGACACCTGCTGCTGCCGGATTAAGAGCTATAGCCGAGAGGTCGCCACCGAGAGCGGTGAAAGCACCTCCCATGGCATTGAACCTTGCTGTACCCTGATAAAAGAGTTTGGAATAGCGAAGTGCATCATCCATGTTCTGGCCGAATATCCACAAGGGGAACAGCAGAACTGTTGCGGTAATCAGTAATATTCTTCTTTTCATTTCTTTATTTTTTGTATACAATCCCTCCTGCTCCTGCTTTAAGCGGAACATAATCAAAATACATTATTCAGTATATTATCTCCTTCTGCTGCCTGATGATGAGGAAGAGGAGGAGGATGTGGAAGAGGAGGAGGAGGAGGAGGATGGGCTACTTGAGTATGAGCTTCCTGAGCTGGAGCTCCTGCTTCCTGAGTATGATGAGCCGCTGCTTCTTGTCCCTGAATATGATGAGCCGCTGCTGCTCCTGTTGTAGCTAGGTGATGAGCTGCTTCGTGAAGGAGTTGAGTAGCGCACCGTTGATGAGGAGGAGCGTGAGGGGCTATATCCCTTAGTACTGCTGCCGGAAGAAGTGGTGCTTCTGTTGACCACAGTACCGCTGCTTTGGGTAGTGCTGCTGCGTGTGGTGTTGTATGACGGTCTTGAGCTTACCCTTGGGTTGTTATAGCTTGGAGTGTAAGTCCTCTCGGTAGTCTGGTACTGTGGCCTGTTTACACTCTGAGTCTGTGTTCTGACGGGGATCTGAGACCTGGTTGTAGTCTGACTCTCAGATCTCATCTGCGACTGTGTTCTGGTCTGTGTCTGCAGCGAGTTGCCGGATGCATCACGGCGGGTATATTCAGGATTTGAAACGGTTCCTGTGCCTGATCCTGCTTTCGTATATGTGCCGGTCTCAGGTACAGAGCTGCGTGTACCGGACACTGAAGTGCCTGCAGCCGGAGATGAGGATGAGACGGTCCGCCTGCTGTTGTAAGTACCTGAAGGTGCATAAGCTGACTTGTTCCTGGTGTCAGTGGTGGAGTACGAGCCCCTTGACATGGTGCTGTAGCTGCTCCTGTGACCTACCCTGGAATTATAATCATTAGCCTGCTGATAGTATGACGGACTGCTATAAGCGGAATACCATGGATAGCTGTTGTAAAATCCGTAGTTATAGTATGGATATCCGCCCCAGTAAGAATAATACGGTCTGTAATAAGAATATGGAGAATACCAGTCGTACATGAAGGGGTCATATCCCCAGGAGTATGGAGATCCGAATGAACTCATGTAGCCATATCCGAAGTTGAGCCTCATGGAGAAAGGTGAAAAGTAGAACGGGTCTCTCCAGTAAGGATAGAAATAATCATCATTGAAGAGATATATACTCTCAGCGGCACTACCGTAGTAGTTATTTACTACTGCAGCCTCGTTACCTGAAACATATTCGGAATATTCGTTATCCGGGATATATTCATCAGCAATAAGAGTATCAGCGGCGAAGATGTTATCATAGTAACTCTGGTCGGCACTTACTGACTGGACTGTTCCCTGAGTCACTATTACCGGGTGATCCGACGGCCTGTAATAAAGGTCATCATTGGCAACTCCAGTGAAGCGCAGCGATGAGCAAGAGCTTGTTATCAGAAGTATTGCCGGTATTATGTACCAAAACCTTTTCATTTTACCCTCCTATGGTTATCTTCTCAAATTTATACAAATTTCGTACCAATCTCAATCGGCTGGACAGTAAATTAACGTTTTCGCTGTTAAGCAGCAGTTCTTTTTTTGATTCAGTGTCTGAAGGAGTTGTTTTAATAGATTTTCCGCTGTCATTTCCGCTGCCAGCCAGACAGTCTATTCTTCTATGGATGAGGTAACTGTTGAGCTGTCCTTGTTTGTCACTTTTTTTTGCCTCCGGGTAATTGTTTTCACGCTGCCCTGCGTCTGCCGGCGCTGTGTTGTAGTCTTTGCCGGGGTCCTGTCAACTGATTTTTGTTGGCCGTTTGTGGTCTGTGCGGGAGTTCCCTGCTCCCTGGCAGAACCCGGTGTTGTGGTTACCCGTCTTGTATCCTGGTTGACCCCCTGTGTTGTGGTTACCCGTCTTGTATCCTGGTTGACCTCCTGTGTTGTGGTTACCTGTGTTGCACTCCTGTTAGTGCCCTGGGTGGTGGTAACCTGCGTTGCGCTCCTGTTAGTGCCCTGGGTGGTGGTAACCTGCGTTGCGCTCCTGTTAGTGCCCTGGGTGGTGGTAACCTGCGTTGCGCTCCTGTTAG
>JAVEYS010000036.1:0-28985 GCA_034003345.1 Bacteroidales bacterium | reverse complement strand
CGTGATCCCATTGCGGGAAACCTGCAGAGCTTATCACTCACTCATGCACTGGTCATGAGGGATTACTCACCCGCGTTGCGGGCTCGTGATCCCATTGCGGGAAACCTGCAGAGCTTAAATGACCCTTCAGGTCTTTTCCATTTTTCCTTCAGCCACTTTTGAAAGCAAGCTTTCAACGCTGCTTCGGAAAAATAAAAAACCCCGCCTGTGGCGGGGCATTTAAGCTCTGCGGAGAAAGAGGGATTCGAACCCCCGGTCCAGTCGCCCGGACAACGGTTTTCAAGACCGCCGCAATCGACCACTCTGCCATTTCTCCTTTTCAGTTTCTAAAGCCGGTTAGCTTACAGAGTTTGAGGGTGCAAATATAATGTTTTTTTATTTCCCTTTTAAGAGTGGAAAAAATTTGAATTCTGACAATTATGATCTGTCCCAGAACCCCCGTAAATGGGCTTCAGATGCTGCCGGCGATGCCCTCATGACCAAAATACGGGTTTTTATGGAGCCGGATGTGCTCATTTCTAATAAAAATCAGCGTTTCAGCGTAAAAAGGGATCAAAAAACTTGCTTTTGAAAAAGAATGAAATAAATTTGTATGCAATTAGAGATTTCGTCTAACCCTAAAATTGTATTTATTATGACAAAAAAAGAATTAGTAAGCAGCATTGCAAAAAAAGCAGGGCTTTCACTTAAAGATGCCAACATCGCTTTGAACGCTTTCGTAGGCTCATTTGGCGACGCCATGAAAAAAGGACAGAGGCTTCAGCTCCCCTCAATGGGAACATTTAAAGTTGAAAAGAGAAGTGCAAGAGTTGTCCGTAACCCACGCACCGGCGCCAAACTGAATGTTCCGGCAAAGAAGGTCGTTAAATTCAAAGCTGCTCCGGCTCTTACAAAAGGCCTGAAGTAAAAATTACAGGGGTGCACATGTACCCCTTTTTTATTATATAAAGGGATGCACCTTTTACTGTGTGCTTCCCTTTATTATTTTGGACCTGAAAACATTCTTCCCGTCAATGCTGAGGATGGATAAATATGTTCCGCTTTTGAGACCCTCCATATTGATCCTCTCCTCCTGCATCACTGTTGCTTAAATACCTGGTGTACATTATTTCCCTGATTCAGATTTTACCAAACAGTGTGATATCAGGCGGAAATAGTACATGAGGCCATGCCGGCCCTGTAAATTTGTAAGCTTCCTGTATTTTTTCCTTGAATTAATTATTATATTTACGTTTGGTTTGTATTTAATGGGATACTTGTATTCCAGAGAGTACTAATTGTGAATATCAGATACTAAACTGACTATACTTTAGTAAGTTAAATTGAAATAAAAAGTATTGAGTATTCCTTATTACCGACTTGAGAATTTCAACCCTGACCTTTGAAATGAATTGTATAATTGTAGATGATGATCCTGTTTGGCTAAGAACCCTTGAAGAATTCGTGGGTAAGTCGGCCTCACTATCTCTTATCGGGAGTTATACCGATTCGTTGTCAGCACGCAATCTGCTGATGTCTCGCAGTGATATCGAACTGATATTCCTGGATATTCAGATGCCGGAGATGGATGGTTTCGACTTTCTCTCCAGTCTTGAGAACCCTCCTCATATCATTTTCGTTTCAGGTAGCGATGAGCATGCCTTCAAAGCTTTCAATTACAACGGGGTGGATTATCTTCTCAAACCCATCACCTACCCGCGTTTCTGCCGGGCTGTGGAGAAGATCATGAAGTATTATGCCCCCAGAGCCATTCCCTCGACAGCCGGCGAAGAGGAGATCTTTATTAAAAAAGCATCATCGCTTGTGCGTCTTAAGTTAAAGGAGATACTCTATGTTGAGGCGCTTGAGAATTATGTAAGTGTCATTACGCGCGACGAGAAATATACCATTCACTTTACCATGAGGGCTATTGAGCAGCAGTTGCCTTCAAGCCTGTTTGTGAGGATACACCGTTCCTACCTGGTGAACAAGAGCTCTATCAGGTCTATCAGTGAGAACAGCCTCACTATCTTTGTAGGTAATACACCCAAGATACTCCCCGTCGGAAAATCTTACCGTGAGGGGATCATGAACTACATCAACATAATGCAGCGCTGAATGCCGTCGCAAAGGCAACTCTTTCTTGACCACCTCGGACAGACCTCTCCATCACCACTTATGCTCGAGATTGCCAGGGCCGAAGGTTCGTTCCTTTATGACAATAACGGGAGGGATTATCTTGATCTTATCTCAGGCGTCTCCGTCAGCAACACCGGCCACTGCCACCCGGCCGTAGTCTCTGCCGTGAAGGAACAGGCTGGCAGGTATATGCACCTGATGGTCTACGGAGAGGTGATCCAGAGCCCACAGGTACAGTATGCCGAATGCCTGGCCTCCCTGCTGCCTGATCCGCTTGAATCGGTTTTTTTCGTCAACTCGGGGAGCGAAGCAATAGAGGGTGCCCTTAAGCTTGCGCGGAGACAGACGGGCAGGAATGAGATCATTTACTTCCGCAATGCTTACCACGGATCAACCACAGGAGCCCTGAGCGTCCAGGGTTCAGAGGTCTATCGCAATGCCTTCAGGCCTCTTATGCCGGCAACAACTATGTCAGAGTTCAACTCGGAGGAGGCCGCCGGTATGGTCAGCGACAACACAGCCGCGGTACTCGTTGAGCCTGTCCAGGCCGAGGCAGGGGTGATACAACCCGCCGGGAGCTTCCTCTCTGACCTCCGCGCTGCATGCGACAGACACGGTGCCATGCTGATTTTCGACGAGGTGCAGACAGGCTTTGGCCGTACCGGCAGTCTCTTCTCACTGTACAGGTATAATGTCACACCTGATATCCTTGTCCTGGCTAAAGCTCTTGGCGGTGGCATGCCGTTGGGCGCTTTTATCGCCTCACGTGAGATAATGTCATCGCTGGCTCACGACCCGGCACTGGGCCATATTACAACCTTTGGCGGCCACCCGGTATGCTGTGCGGCCGGCCTGGCATCACTGGAGGTGATAATAACAGGTAACCTGGCAGAGAAGGCAAAGGAGAAGGAACAGCTGTTCAAAGAGGAACTGGCGGGTTTGCCTTTCATGAATATAAGAGGCGAAGGCCTGCTGCTTGCAGTAATGCCGGAAGATAAAAAGATCATACCGGCACTCGTGGCCCGTGCCCCGGAACACGGACTGTTGCTTGACTATTTCCTCTTCTGCGATGAGGCATTCCGAATCGCTCCCCCCCTGACAATAACTGCTGACGAAATACACCTGGCCTGTCAGCGCCTCAGAAGTCTGACAACAGCAGTGGCCGGACAGGACTGACACTCTGTCAGACCTACCGGCCTCGGCACGCACTTTGAAGATCAGAGGCAGATTAATCAGAAAAATATATATTATGGAAAAGGGTAAAATAGGAGTTACAACAGAGAACATTTTTCCAATCATCAAAAAATTCCTCTATTCGGATCATGATATCTTCCTCAGAGAGCTGGTCTCCAATGCGGCAGATGCTACCCAGAAGCTAAAGACCCTGTCCTCAGCAGGAGAATTTAAGGGTGAACTGGGAGAGTTGAAGGTCACGATCTCGTTCGATAAAAAAAAGAAAACCATTACTGTCTCTGACAACGGTGTTGGTATGAGTGCGGAAGAGATAGACAAATACCTGAACCAGATAGCCTTCTCAAGTGCCAATGAGTTCCTTGACAAGTATAAGGATCAGGCAAATGCCATTATCGGGCAGTTCGGCCTCGGATTCTATTCGGCATTCATGGTCTCCGATAAGGTGGAAGTAGTATCAAAATCATACCGTGAGGATGTGCCGGCTGTAAGATGGGTATGCGACGGCAGTCCTGAATATTCTCTGGAAGAGACAGAGAGGGCAGAGCGTGGCACTGACGTGATACTTTATATAGATAAGGACTCAAAGGAGTTTGTTGATGAACAGAGACTTGAGGGTCTGTTGAAGAAATATTGCAGCTTCCTCCCCGTGCAGGTAGAGTTCGGAAATGAGAAAGAGTGGAAAGACGGCAAGATGATCGACACCGGCAAACCAAAGGTGATAAACAATATTCATCCGGCATGGACACGCAAGCCGTCAGAGCTTAAGGATGAAGATTATGCGGCTTTCTATCGCGAGCTATACCCCATGGGTGAAGAGCCACTGTTCCATATACACCTTAATGTTGACTACCCATTCAAACTTACGGGTATACTCTATTTCCCCAAAATAAGGAACAACTTTGAAATCCAGAAGAATAAGATACAGCTCTACTGCAACCAGGTTTTCGTTACAGACTCCGTTGAAGGTATCGTACCTGATTTCCTGACGTTGCTCCATGGCGTGATAGATTCCCCGGATATACCGCTGAATGTGTCAAGGAGTTACCTGCAGAGCGATTCAAATGTCAAGAAGATATCTGGTCACATAACCAAGAAAGTGGCTGACAGACTGTCTGACATCTTTAAGAAGGAGAGGGAGGATTTTGAAAAGAAATGGGATGACCTAAAGCTTTTCATTGAATATGGTATGATCACCGAAGAGAAGTTCTTTGAGAAGGCTTCAAAATTTACCCTCTATAAGAACACCGGAGGCAAATATTTTACTCTTGAGGAGTATGACAATTTCATCAGGGAGAACCAGACTGACAAAGACAAGTCCCTCGTGCATCTCTATACCACCGATCCGGTGGCCCAGCATTCTTATGTAGCCAAAGCCTCAGAAAAGGGTTATGATGTGCTTGTCCTTGACGGACAACTTGACACACATCTGATAAACACTATTGAGTCAAAGAATCCGGAATCAAGGTTTGTGAGGGTTGACAGTGACGTGATTGATAAACTCATCAAGAAGGATGAGAACCATGATTCGAAACTAACATTATCACAGTCAGATGATCTGGCACAGGTGTTCCGCAGTCAGGTGGTTGACAGCGATAAGACTCACTTTAATGTGAGGGCCGAGAACCTCGATGAGAATGACCTGCCTCTGGTAATCACCCAGAGTGAGTTCATGCGCAGGATGAAGGATATGGCACAGTTCGGAGGAGGCTACTCGTTCTACGGCGAGATGCCTGACAGCTATGACCTCGTGCTGAATACCAACCACCCGCTGGTCATCACACTGGCAGGAGAGCTTGACAAGGAGCATGCCGAGGAGCTGAAGAAAAACAGTGCGGGCATTGAAAAGACAAAGGTTGAGATAGAGTTCATGGAGAAAGAGCATGCCAAAAAGAAGCCGGAGGAGATACCAACGGTTGAGAAGGATGACCTTGAGCGGCTCCGGGGTGAGCTTAGTCAGCTTGAGGAGAAGAGAAAGACTGCCCTGTCTGATTTCGCTAGCGGACATCAGTCAGTGAAGCAGCTGATAGACCTTGCCATGCTGGCAGATAATATGCTGAAGGGAGAGGCACTGAGCGCATTCGTCAAACGAAGCATCAGCCTGCTTTAATATCATCTGTGAGACGCCCGCCGAGGGCGTCTCATCGTTTTTATCCTATTATGCGGGCTAACTCCGACTTGATGTAGCTGATAGCCGCCTGGCACGGTTCACTGTCCATATCCATCACCTCCTCAAGAAGAAGGCGTGAGAGCTCCTCACTGGTGGCAACGGGAGGCAGCTGCGTGGCAACACTGTTTATCAGTCTGACAACTGTGCCACGTGCGTTCTTAACCATCTCCCATGCCTCATTGCTGATATATATCTGTTGTGACAGATTATGCTCGTATTCGCTCCTTACACTACTCACAAGGGCCGAGTGAAGTTGCTGTGCGGTCATATCATGTCTCGTCGTCCGCATAATTAGTGACTCGGGTGATATCCGCTCCAGAAACAGTACCACACGCTCATAGGCCTGCAACTTTACCGGTGTGACCGCATTCACGGTCTGCAGAAGAAGATCCTGCCTCCTCCGTTCCTGGTCATTTCCAAGCATATTACGTATCACCATCCATGCGGTCAGCATCACCAGCAGAGCCGGCAGAAATATTTTCAGAAGCTCATAGACTGTTTCCATCTTGCATCTTGTTAGGTAGGTTAAGGCATGCAAATTAATCATTTTTTTATGGCACATCATAGATTCAGAGACTGTAATAAACCCTTTTCTTTTTCGCTTTTAAAAACTACATTTGGCCTTTTCTTAACCAAACGAAGAAAATATTTCCACTATGGAGCACATTAGCAGAAGAGTGCAGGCACTCTCGATATCACAGACACTAGCCATGGCACAGAAGAGCCGGGAGCTGAAGGAACAGGGTATTGACGTTATCAGCCTCAGCCTCGGAGAGCCTGACTTCAACACTCCTGATGATATCAAGGAGGCAGCTAAAAAGGCTATCGACGATAATTATTCGTTTTATCCTCCGGTACCCGGATACAGCGACCTGAGACAGGCCATCGCCACCAAGTTCAGGGAGGAGAACGGGCTCGACTATTCTCCGGAGCAGATAATCGTCTCGGCAGGAGGGAAGCACACCCTTATCAACATTTTGATCTCTGTGGTTGATCCCGGAGACGAGGTGATCCTTCTCGCACCGTACTGGGTCAGCTATCTTGATCATGTCACCTTCACAGAGGGCAGACCAGTGATTATACAAACGAGTATTGATAGCGACTTCAAGGTCACCCCAGAACAGCTTGAGGCTGCAATCACACCCCATACGCGTGTGCTGATCTTCAATTCACCTTCAAACCCTACTGGCATGGTCTATTCATACGAAGAGATGGCCGGCCTGGTCAGGGTACTTGAAAAATATCCCCAGGTGATCATTGTCTCAGATGAGATATATGAGCATATAATCTTCTCCGGAAAGCATATCAGCCTTGCTACATTCAGCTCTATAACTGACAGGGTGGTGACTGTTAACGGTGTATCAAAAGGCTATGCCATGACAGGATGGAGAATAGGTTACATGGGAGCCCCCCTGTGGCTTGCAAAGGCATGTAACAAACTGCAGGGTCAGTTTACCTCAGGTGTGTGCTCAATAGCTCAGAGAGCCGCACTGGCTGCTGTCACCTCCAAGAGTGATTCAAGAGTAAAGATGCGCGAGGCTTTTCTTCGCCGCAGAGACCTCATCTGCAGCCTTCTGGGTGAGATACCCGGACTTAAGGTACGCGTGCCCCAGGGTGCCTTCTATGTCATGCCGGATATAAGCAACTTCATAGGTATGAGTTATAACGGTAAGACAATGAAGAACGCTGACGATATCACCTTTTTCCTGCTGGAGGAGGCAAGAGTGGCAGTGGTCAGTAGCAGCGCCTTCGGGTCAGATAACTGCATAAGAATCTCCTATGCCACTTCAGATGAGACGATCACTGAAGCCGTGAAGAGAATAAAGGAGGCGTTGGGTAAACTACGCTGAAACTGTAAGTGTTGCCACCGGCGAAACAATCATTCTCCCTCAACGCCAGACCAGATATGTAAATTATACCTGCAGAGCCGCATCAAGGATGCGGCTCTGTGCCTGTTAGTATCCGTTGTATGTAATAATCTCACCGGGCGGTTTACGCGATTTGTTCCTGGGCTGACTGTCAGAGTAGCCGACAGAGATGACCAGCTCAACCCTCTTTGATTTGGGTATGCCGAGCAGTTCCCTGATCCGCTTCTCATTAAACCATCCGATGATACAGCTTCCAAGTCCCTCCGCTGCAGCCTGATACACCATCGAGGCTGCAGATATGCCTATGTCAATAAGGGAATAGTCTCTTTCCTTTATCAGATCACCTGCCCTGGAGGTAATATTGGATTTCTCCCTGACGATGACAATCAGCACGGGAGCCTGGCTGACAAATGTGTTCATCCGCAGTATCTCAGACTCAGTTGCCTGCGCCACCTCCTGACGGAGTGCAGGCTCATCAACCACTATAAACCGCCAGGGCTGGCCATTGCAGGCAGAAGGGGAGAGCCTGCCTGCTTCAGTTATTCTTTCGATCTTATCCCTCTCGATCGGCCTGTCAAGATACCTTCTGTCGCTCTGCCTTCTCTGTATAAGACCAAGCATTCCGTTACCGTCAATCATGCGAAGAGGGGCTGATCAGTAATTCTGGGCAAGGACTTCGCTGTAACTGAACGGATGCAGGCATGCCGGACAGTTTTTCAGAGGTTTGGTGCCGAAATGCACATAACCGCACTTGCGGCAATACCAAAAGACCTTCTCCTCACGTTCAAAAACCTTGTTCCCCATGATGTTGGCAAGAAGCTTCCGGTAACGCTCCTCATGTACCTTCTCGGCAGATGATATGGCCTTGAAAGCAGTGGCTACCTCCTTGAATCCCTCTTCTTCGGCTACCTTCGCAAACTCCGGGTAGAGCTCTGACCACTCCTCATGCTCTCCGTCGGCAGCAGCCTCCAGATTGTCACTGGTGGTTGAGATTTTTCCTGCCGGGTAGGAGGCTGTGATCTCTACCATCCCTCCCTCAAGATACTTGAAGAAACGTTTGGCATGTTGCTGTTCCTGCAGTGCCGTCTCAAGAAAAATGGATGCAATCTGCTCATAACCCTCTTCTTTTGCCACCTTGGCTGCAAATTCATAACGGTTTTTTGCCTGTGATTCACCTGCAAATGCCTTTAGGAGATTCTTCTCCGTGCGGGTTCCCTTTATACTTTCCATATGCTTCTGTTTAGGTTGTACTCAATAAAATTATTTTGCTAAAAATAACAAAATATTATTAACCGCTACATCCGACTCAGGAATCAGATGCAGTCCAGTATGACCATGTGACATTATTCAGACCGGGGTTGTAGGAATTACTTCTTTTTCTGTCTGATGAACCGCTTCTCCTCACCCTTAAGGAGTCTTTTTATGTTCCTGGTGTGAGTGATGATGACTGCTATTGCTGCTGTCACCGAGAAGATGATAAAAAGGGTTGAGGTGGTATGGAATACTGTCACCAGGAGGACCGGGAACATAGCTACTGCGATGATGGAGCCCAGAGACACGTAACCGCTTATAAGCAGTACTGCCAGGAAAATGGCTGCGCATGTAAGTGTCAGCCAGGGATTCAGGGCAAAAAGCACTCCGAAGGTGGTAGCTACTCCCTTGCCTCCGCGGAACCCTGCAAAGAGCGGGAAGACATGTCCCACTATTGCTGCCATGCCGCATGCTATCTTCAGAATCATCATCTGGTCTGATTCGGCGGGAGCAGCATTGAGAAACACAGGCAGGGAGGCTGCCAGCCACCCCTTAAGGAGATCAAAGAGCAAAACAGGTATGCCTGTCTTCCATCCGAGTACCCTGACGGTGTTGGTTGCACCGGCGTTGCCGCTGCCATGCTCTCTGACATCAATGCCGTGAAAGAGCTTTCCGGCCCAGACAGCACTTGGCACTGAACCTGCAAGGTATGCCAGAAGAAGGGCAACTATTGATAGAGAGATGACCATTAATTTGCAACTATGACTTTGGGCCTGAAGATACGAGCTTTGCCGTTTCAGGGTTCGATGTAAACTTGCTGAAATTCTTTATGAATTTTTTTGCCAGTGCTTCAGCAGCTTCTGTCCATCCCTCGCTGCTCTCCCATTTTTTCCTGGGATCAAGCAGGTCGGACGGCACTCCGGGGAGGGTTAGCGGGATGCGTAAGTTGAAAACCGGAAGTGTGATATATGCAACATCGCTGAGTGACTTGTTGAGAATGGCATTGATGATCCTCCTTGTTGATGGCAGGTCAATACGCTTGCCGGTGCCATAAGGCCCACCCATCCATCCGGTGTTGACCAGCCATGCGTCAGCATTATGGGCTTTCATTTTTCTGGTGAGTTCACGTGCATAAATAATAGGATCTAGCAACAAAAAAGCAGCCCCAAAACAGGCTGAGAATGAAGGCATAGGCTCTTTGATCCCGCATTCCGTGCCCGCTACCTTGGCAGTGTAACCACTGAGAAAGTAATACTGTGTCTGCTCTTCAGTGAGTCTTGCTACAGGAGGGAGTACCCCAAAAGCATCAGCAGTGAGAAAGATAACGGTGGAGGCATGACCCGCCTTGGAAACAGGCCTGACGATATTGTCAATATGGTAAATGGGGTAGGAAACCCTGGTGTTCTCTGTCTTGGCAGCACTGCTGAAGTCTATCTTACCCTTCTCATCAACTATCACATTCTCAAGGAGCGCATCACGCTTGATGGCCCGGTATATATCAGGCTCATTCTCCTTGCTCAGGTTAATGGTCTTGGCGTAACAGCCACCCTCAAAGTTGAAAACACCCTCATCATCCCATCCGTGCTCATCATCACCTATCAGAGCCCTGTCAGGGTCTGTTGAGAGAGTTGTTTTGCCGGTCCCGGAGAGACCAAAGAAGATAGCTACATCCTTGTTCTTCCCTACATTGGCCGAGCAATGCATAGCGGCTATCCCTTTCAGGGGAAGGTAGTAGTTCATGACGGAAAAGATCCCCTTTTTCATCTCACCGCCGTACCATGAGCCTCCAACAACCATTACTCTCTCAGTGAGGTTGAAAAGCACGAAGTTCTCTGAGTTCATGCCATACTGCCTGTACTCAGGATTTACAGCCTTGGAGGCCATGAGTACAACAAAATCAGGCTCAAAACTTTTTAATTCATCCTCGGTGGGACGGATAAACATATTCTTAACAAAATGAGCCTGCCATGCTACCTCCATGATGAACCTTACGCAGAGCCTTGTCTCTTTGTTAGCCCCGCTGTAACAGTCAACAACATAGAGCTTCTTCCCTGAGAGCTCCCTGGCAGCAATACTCTTGCAGTGCTCCCACGCCTCATGGGTGAGGGCCTTGTTGTCTGAAACAGGTGAGTCATCCGACTTCCACCATACAGTGTCCTCTGTAGTACTGTCATAGACAACATACTTATCCTTGGGAGATCGTCCCGTAAAAACGCCGGTATCGACAGCTACCGCTCCTGTTTCCGTCAGTACCCCCTTCTCAAATCCTTCCAGACCTGGCGAGAGCTCATGCTCACAGAGAAGCTCAAAAGATGGGTTATAAATTATCTCTTTAACATTGCTGATACCGTACTGCTTTAAAAGTCCTTCTGACATAATGACAAACATTTTTTTGATATCCAACAAAGTTAATAATATTAAGTATTCGTATACCTCAACATTTTCATTACCGGATAGAAAAATATTCACTCCGATATATTCCAAATAGTTAACTTTATACGCCTATACATAAACAAAATGAGAACGACATTTCTTTATATTGCCTTGCTTCTCCCGCTCTCTCTCTATTCACAGGATATCAGGGTAAAGAGTGTAAAAAGGGTCAGGCCGGCCAACAACGGAACATACCTGCTTTCAGGCGTTGTGACCGGGTCACGTAATCTGCTTGTCGCAGGAGAAGGCTACAAAGGACTATCCATGCTTGACATACGCAATGGAAAAATTATCCCTATAAGCAGCGAGGAGGGAGCAGGCTATGACCCCGCAGTAACAGATAACGGCAGGAAAGTGTTATTCAGAACAGACAGTTATTCAGACAACAGAAAATACTCTTCAGTTTACAGCTATGACATTGAATCAGGAGACCGGCAACTCCTCGTCGACACGGAAAGAGAGGTTCTTCCGCCAGTGGTCTCCGGCAACAGGGTCCTTTTGAAATCGGAAAAGGGAAAACGGATTGAGAACTACGGTACGTCACTCCTTAAGGATGCCAGCCTGGAAACATTTGTTGTAATAGAGGATATGATGCCTGTCATCTACCAAGGTGCGGAGAGAAAACCCCTTATGCCTAACGGTGAGGGATTCTATATATGGGCCTCGCTCTCTCCTGACGGCTCAATGATACTCTATAACTACCAGGGTAGAAACACCTATATTTCCGATACGGACGGAAAGGTCCTCTATGATCTGGGAAGGATCAATGCACCACGCTGGCTCAATGACAATATGGTCATCGGAATGGATGACAGGGATGACGGCTACAGGATAACCGGCTCAGAGCTTGTTTACTATTCTCTGACCGAAAAGAAAAGAAAGGTACTGACAAACAGTGAAGAGAGATCGGAGATGTTCCCCTTTCCCATGGGAAAAAAGAAGATTGCATTCACAACAGATAACGGAGAGATTTTTATTATGAAAGTAAGAGTAAGATGAAGAGGTGGATCAGTGCAGGGCTCTTTACTGTAATGATATTGTTCCCGGCAACCCAGTACGGTCAGCAATCTGATTTTACAGGAATCAGGATCTTTGTCAACCCCGGTCATGGCGGTCATGACGATAATGACAGACATATGCTGGCGACCGATTTCTGGGAGTCGGACGGTAATCTTGAGAAGGGACTATTCCTGAGAGAGCTGCTGCTGGATCGTAATGCCACAGTAGCCATCTCACGCACAACAAACTATACCTCTGATGACCTGGCATTGTCAGCAATAGCGGCGATGGCCAACGCCTTCAACGCCGACATATTTTTGTCTATTCACAGCAATGGCTTTGACGGCACCCGTAACCAGCCACTGGTGCTTTTCAGGGGCTATGACAACGCGCCGGTCTTCCCGGCAGCCAAGACCATGGCCCAGATACTCTGGGGTAAACTCTTTGAGAAGGGTAACTGCTGGACTCATACCTATGAATATGTCAAGGGCGACTGGACCTTCTATCCTGACTGGGGAGATCAGGTCGGGCTGGGGGTTCTCAGGACCCTCACCATGCCCGGCGTACTGTCGGAAGGATCGTTTCATGACTATGTGCCCGAGGGATGGCGGCTGCGAAATGCAAACCACCTGCACCATGAAGCATGGTCTATGCTGAGAGCACTGGAGGAGTTCGAAAATGTGGCTGCTGAACAGACAGGCATCATTGCCGGTACTGTCAGAGATCAGCTTACATCACCTGACTACTATTTCAAGCCCGGCACAAAAGATGAAGACATTCCCATCAACGGCGCGGTGGTCACCCTCATGCCCCTGAATGAGTCGGTCACAATTGACAACCTGAACAACGGGTTCTTTATGTTTGACTCCGTTCCACCAGGTAATTATGAGGTGATATGCAGCGGCATGGCTGACTTCTACAATGATACTATCACCACCACGGTTACTGCCGGGAAGAGTTCCCTGGTTGATTTCCTTCCTTCATTTGATACTGCCAGGGTTCCCGTGGTGACGGTGTACACGCCCGTAACCACTGACAGCCTTCCATTCAATCAGGTCTTCACCTTTACATTCAATGTGCCGATGGACATAGATGCGGTTCAGGCCGCGTTCGTTACCGAACCTGCAGTGGCACTTACCTATGAATGGGATGAGAAGGGAAAGGTTATGACGGTTCGGCCTGAGACAGGCTTTGCCAGTAAGACCCCATATACGATGAGACTGACAACGGATGCACGCTCTGCCTGGGATGTTCATCTGCAATCCGATTACGTGGTGACTTTCGTGACAAAAGCACGTACAAGGCTGGTGACGGAGAGGATATGGCCGTCAGCCGGATTAACAGGTGTTACTCTCTATCCGAGAATAACCCTGGTGTTTGATGCTCCGCTTGACCAGACCTCCGCAACTGAGGGTATCAGGCTCCTGAACAGCCAGGCGGTTCCGTTAAGCAAGCAGCGCGAGACGTTCTCATCAGTAGGAGGGAATGGCATATACAGCTTTGAACCTGCTTCAGTTCTTCAACTGAACAGCCAGTACAGGATAGTAATTGACGCTGCCGTAAGCGATGTTGCAGGCGTCACCGTAGGTGCCGGCGCTGAGGCCACTTTTACTACCCGCACCAAAGCCTATTCAGGCGGTAATGTGGTGGAATCATTTGATAATATCTCAGCCTTCTGGGACCCCGAGGCCAGCGGCAGCACTGCCGGGACAGATAATCCTCTGACCACCTTCACTGCTTCAAATACCATTCTCAGATCAGGTAGTGCATCGGGAAAGCTGGACTATGTATTCACAGGAGAAGGCGGCGGGTTATGCAGGGTGTTTGATACCAGGAAGCCTTCGATAGGCAATAATACCGCTAACTACTTTGGTATGTGGGTCTATGGCGACCTGAGCAACAACACGCTGGAATACTGGTTCTACTCACCCGGAACAGTCAACCAGATAGTTGATGTCATACCTGTCAACTGGGCCGGTTGGGATCTTATCACAATACCAATGAGCACCATCGGTGGCAGCGGCGACTGGCAGTATCACAGTCTGGTGGTACGGCAGGTTGCCGGTGCAGAGAAGAGCGGCACTATCTATTTTGACGATGCAATGGTAATTACCCCCACTGGGATAGAAGACCAGGAGTATGCTGACATTGATTTGCTTCTTTATCCAAACCCGTTACAGACGGAGGGAAGGGTGACCTTCTTTCTGCAGTCACCCTGCCAGACAGAGATAAACCTCTACTCATCAGATGGCAGTCTTGTTGCCAGCCTCTTCAGCGGTTACCGTGCCTCCGGAATGCAGACGGTTGAATGGAGTCCATTGCCCTCAATGACTGCCGGAGTCTATACTCTCAGAGTAAGCCTTCGCGAAGAGGACATGTCTCAGTGGCACCATATCTCCCGCCTGTGGGTGGTGGTGAGATAATGTTCTGAAGGACACCCCGATTGCGGGGCTACGTCATGTCAGAGCGCAGCGGAGATCGCCGGATGTAAGGTCGGGACAGTTGTGCTGTATGATATCCCGCACAGCAGTGCTCCGTAGTGTTTTAAAAGATCATGGGCAGAAATAAAAAGAGGGAGGCTGGATTTCCCGGCCTCCCTCTTTTCTATTTGATTTATCCAGGTTATTTCTTTGCCCTGATGGCAGACTGTGCTGCTGCCAGCCTGGCTATCGGTACCCTGAAGGGTGAGCAGCTGACGTATGTGAGTCCGTTCTTAAAGCAGAACTCCACCGATGCCGGGTCACCACCCTGTTCGCCGCATATACCTATCTTGAGGTTCGGGCGTGTTGAACGACCTTTCTCACATGCCATTGTGATGAGCTGGCCAACACCGTCCTGGTCAATTGTCTGGAACGGATCGGAAGCAAGCATCTTCTTGTCAAGGTAATCATTCAGGAAGCCGCCTATGTCATCACGGCTGAAGCCGAAAGTCATCTGCGTCAGGTCATTGGTACCGAATGAGAAGAACTCGGCTGTCTTTGCCATGCGGTCGGCAAGGAGAGTGGCGCGAGGTATCTCGATCATGGTGCCGTACTTGTAGTCTATCTTGCTGAGACCAAACTTATTGCACACCTCTCCGTAAACCCTGTCAAAGATCTTCTTGGTGACATCAAGCTCAGAGACATCGCAGGTCACAGGAACCATCAGCTCGGGAACAGGCTTCTTGCCTTCCTTCAGCAGCTCTGCGGCAGCCTCGAACATAGCCCTTATCTGCATCTCGGACACCTCAGGATAGGTTATGCCGAGCCTTACGCCACGGTGACCCATCATCGGGTTTGATTCATGCAGTGCCTCGCCGCGTTTTGCTATGGCTTCAACACTTATTCCCAGAGCTTTGGCCAGCTCTGCCTGCTTCTCCGCACCCTGTGGAACGAATTCATGCAATGGCGGGTCAAGAAGGCGGAAGGTGACAGGCAGTCCGTCCATGGCCGCCAGGGTCCCCTTCATGTCTTTCTTTACAAACGGGAACAGCTCCTCAAGGGCTACCCTGCGTTCTTTCTCACCTTCACTGAGGATCATCTTACGGAGTAGAAAAAGAGGCTGCTCTGATCCTTTGCCGTAGAACATATGTTCTGTACGGAAGAGACCAATTCCCTCTGCACCGAATTCACGTGCCATTCTCGCATCTTCGGGGTTGTCACAGTTGGTGCGGACACCCATAGTCCGGCTCTTGTCAACCAGCTTCATGAAGGTCTGGAACCTGGGGTTCTCAGTAGCATCCATAAGCGGCAGAGCCCCGACATATACATTTCCTCTTGTGCCGTTAAGGGTGATAATATCACCTTCTCCCAGCATAATGTCTGATCCGCTCACCTTGACTTTCTTGCTTTTAACGTCAACGTGGAGTCCTCCTGCACCAACGATACAGCATTTGCCCCAGCCACGTGCCACAAGAGCAGCGTGTGAGGTCATCCCTCCACGGGCGGTGAGGATACCCTCGGCAGCACGCATACCTTCCACATCCTCAGGGTTGGTCTCTTCACGCACGAGGATAACCTTTTCACCTCTGCGGTTCCATGCTACGGCATCTTCGGCAGTGAAGACAATCTTGCCCACTGCTGCGCCCGGACCGGCAGGAAGACCTTTCACAAGGGTGGTAACCTTCTTCTCTTCTTCCGGATTGCAGATGGGGTGGAGAAGCTCGTCAAGCTGTGCCGGATCAACACGCATAACGGCTGTTCTCTCGTCAATGAGCCCTTCCTGAAGCATATCCATGGCCATATTCAGAGCAGCAGTACCGGTACGCTTGCCGGTACGACACTGCAGCATGAACAGCTTGCCTTCCTGGATGGTAAACTCAATGTCGAGCATATCATGAAACGACTTCTCGAGGATGTTCCTTATATCAACAAGCTCCTTGTATGTTGAGGGCATTGATTCCTGCATGCTGTGCAGGTGGTTGTTCTGTTCGTTCTTGGTGTCGTCGTTGAGTGGATTGGGAGTACGGATACCAGCTACCACGTCTTCACCCTGAGCGTTAACAAGCCACTCGCCATAGAACAGGTTATCACCTGTTGCCGGGTTACGCGTGAAGGCCACACCTGTGGCAGATGAGTCTCCCATGTTCCCGAAGACCATGGCCTGCACATTGACAGCAGTACCCCAGGCGTCAGGAATACCCTCAATACGACGGTATGATACGGCCTTCTTGCCGTTCCAGCTCTTGAAGACGGCTTTGATGCCTCCTTCAAGCTGCTCACGTGCGTCATCCGGAAAATCTTTGCCTATAGACGCTTTGATCTTCTTCTTAAAATCCTCTGCCAGCTGCTTCAACTCTTCTGACGTTAGCTCGGTATCAGACTTGTAACCCTTGCTGTGCTTGAACTCATCAAGCATCTCGTCAAGCTGTTTGCGTATGCCTTTGCCGTCAGATGGCTCAATACCCTCAGCCTTTTCCATCACAACATCAGCATACATCATAATGAGACGACGGTATGAGTCCCATACAAAACGGGGATTGCCTGTCTTCTTAATGAGACCCGGGATGGTAGCCGAGCATAGTCCTATATTGAGAACAGTATCCATCATGCCAGGCATTGAGCTGCGGGCACCGGAACGGCATGAGACCAGAAGAGCATCCTCCTTGTCGCCGTACTTCAAACCCATAGCCTCCTCAGTCTTCTTCATGGCCTCCCATACCTCAGGCATGAGCTCAGCAGGCAGCTGATGATTGTTCTCGTAATACTCTGTACATACATCTGTGGTGATTGTAAAACCGGCGGGAACCGGAAGACCAAGGAGACACATCTCAGCCAGATTAGCACCCTTGCCACCGAGCAGATTCTTCATATCTGTCCTGCCCTCAGCCGTTTTCTTACCGAAGGAATAAACACGCTTTACTTTTGACATATTAAATAGGTTATTAATTATAATTAATCTCTTTTTTTTCGAACCGCAAAAGTATAAATAAAAGTGGAGATTTTAAAGGACTTTCCCTATTGTTTTGACCTTGGATGGTACATCATCATTGTATCACGCAGATAGCTACGGTCTAAATGGGTGTATATCTCAGTGGTTGTGATAGATTCATGGCCCAGCATTTCCTGTACTGCTCTAAGATCGGCCCCCCCCTCTACAAGGTGTGTGGCAAAGGAATGGCGAAGGGTATGAGGACTGATCTTTTTCTTTATGCCGGCAGCCGCAGCCGTCTTTCTGATGATGTCGAATATCATTACCCGGGAGAGTCTCTTCCCCCGTCTGTTAAGGAAGAGGATATTGGCCTCTGTTATTACAGGCATCATTACCCTTCGTTCCAGGTAATTATCTATCTCCTTCAATGCTACTGAACCCAAAGGCACCAGACGCTGCTTGTTCCCCTTGCCGGTGACCTTGACGAATCCTTCGGTACGGTGTATGTCTGTCAGTCGCATGTTCACCAGTTCGGAGACCCTCAGACCGCATCCGTACATTGTCTCAATAATGGCTCTGTTCCTGTGTCCCTCAGGCTTGCTCAGGTCTATCGAATCCACCATCCTGTCTATCTCGGCAACCGACAGCACCTCCGGCAGCTTCATGCCGGTTCTGGGTGACTCAAGCAGGGCTGAGGGGTCATCGGTTATCATATTCTCAATAAGCATGTAACGACAGAATGATCTGATCCCTGAAATAAGCCTGGCCTGTGTACGCGCAGCATCCTCCTTGTCTGCAATGAACGCAATGAAATCCGTCAGGTCACTGTAGCTGAGATCTGACGGATAACGGCTCTCCTTATGCTCTGCAATGAAGTCACGTAGCTTATCCACATCGTTAAGATATGCCGCCACACTGTTGGGCGAGAGTGAACGCTCTATCCTGAGGTACCTCCCGAACCCTTTCATTGCATCTGTCCACGATATTGTCATTGGGTCATCATGTCAGCCTCAAAGTTATATCATATGACAGTCATAAATCCACTCATTTATCTATTTTTGTACTGCCGCAATAATCATTGCACTTAATCTGCTTTGTGAAACCCACATGGTTGACTGTAATTATAACCGAGCCTGTGAGCTCCGCAAAGCTACAAGATGGGAAAATATTGTTTTTAAATCCGGTGAGGTTGCATCTTACGCTAAGATCAATATTATTTTATGATGAAAATAGAGATAATAAACGGTCCTAATCTTAACCTTCTCGGGAAGAGAGAACCGGAAATATACGGAACTGAAGCATTTAAAACAGTACTAAACAGACTGCGGGCACTGTACCCTGAATCAGAGTTCACTTACTCACAGTCAAACGTGGAGGGTGAACTGATCAATATGATTCAGGAAGCCGGCAGCTGTTCTGACGGGGTGATCATTAATCCCGGAGGGTACACACACACCTCGGTGGCAATAGCAGATGCGATAGCGGCAACCGGCATCCCTTTTATTGAGGTCCATATATCAAACCTCCTTGTGAGAGAGGCATTCCGTCATACAAGTCTTACAGGACGTTACTGCAGGGGCACAATTATGGGGCTTGGCCTTGACGGGTACAGACTGGCAACGGAAGCACTCATCGAAATACTTAAGAAATAAGAAATACAATGGCAAAAAGTCTTCTTAAGAAGAGAACCAAGATTGTGGCTACTATCTCCGACAAGAACTGTGAGCCGAAGTTCCTCCGCGGGCTATTTGAGGCGGGCATGGATGTTGTAAGGATAAATTCCGCACACCTTGATCCGGAGGGAGTGAAAAAAATTGTCAAAAACGTCAGGAGCGTTTCGGACAAAATAGCCATCCTCATTGACACCAAGGGTCCCGAGATAAGAACAACCGTATGTGATGAACCGGTCAGGTTTCTTAAAGGTGAGACCGTGAGAGTAGTCGGAAACATTAATGAAAAGACATCCCATGAAGTTATCAATGTCAATTACAACCAGATAGCCAAACATGTGCCCGAAGGAGCAGTCATCCTCATTGACGACGGTGAGCTTGAAATCAAAATAATCAGCATTGAGGGTGAAGCTCTTAGGGGAAGGATAGAGAATGACGGCACCCTCGGCTCACGAAAAACGGTAAACATACCCCAGATAAGGATCAATCTTCCCTCAGTCAGTAAACGTGACCTGGTATTCATTGATCTGGCCGTGAAGCTTGACGTTGAATTCATAGCACATTCCTTTGTAAGGTCAAAGGACGACGTGCTTGCCGTGCAGCGACTGTTAGACAAGCAGTCAAGCAAAATAAAAATCATTGCCAAGATTGAAAACCAGCAGGGAGTTGATAATCTCGGGGAGATAATGGAACACTGCTATGGCATAATGGTGGCACGTGGTGACCTCGCCATCGAAGTGCCCTTTGAGAGAATACCCGGAATACAGAGAATGATTATAGCCAGGTGCATCGAAGATCGTAAGCCGGTAATTGTTGCCACCCAGATGCTCCATTCAATGATCCTTAGTCCCCGGCCTACCAGGGCGGAGGTAAGTGACGTGGCTAATGCCGTTTACAGCCAGACTGATGCCCTGATGCTGAGCGGAGAGACGGCATCTGGAAAATATCCTCTTGAATCGGTGAAAACCATGGCCAGGATCGCCGCTGAGATAGAGAAAGAAAAGGACCAGTACATTGAAATGCCTGCCGGCTCCCTGAGCGGCCCGGTGTCAGCTTACCTGGCAAAAGTGGCCGTAAAAACATCAATAAGGGTTAAAGGAAAGGCTATCCTCGCTGATACACTCAACGGTACTGCAATAAGAAACATGGCAGCCTTCCGGGGTATCAATCCGGTCATTGCACAGTGCTACTCATACCGTACAATGAGAGAGCTGGCTTTGTCATACGGCGTGATACCTGTGTTTATGGAAAAAATGATATCGGTTGATGAGTTCATCCGTATATCACTGTGCGAACTCCTTAAAAAACATGCCTTCAGAGATAATGATATTGTGGTGGTCCTTGCCGGTAACTTCTCAAGGGGTACGGGATTTTCGTTTATCGAGGTCGGAACAGTCGAGTATCTCAAGGAAAGAGTGCGAATCAGTCAGAGTGATTTGATGGCTTGATTTTTGTTGTGAAACCAGGTATGCCGGTATGAAAATATTATCATTTGTAATATTGCTCCTTCTCCATCCTGTTCATGTGTCACTCACCGGAATAGATTATGACACCGCGAACAGGAGATGGTCACTGTTTGTTAAGGTATACAGCGATGACCTGGAGGCTGATATGAACCTGGGCAGCTCGTCAGGAGAGGAGTTCACCGGTGAAGAACAGGATAGATATATCCAATATCTTGCCGACAGAATTATTATTATGGAAGATGGCAGGCAACTTGAGATGAAACTGCTGAATGACGAGACCGATGGCCTGGAACACAGGTTTAACATCACGGCTGTGGGAGCCAAAAGATTTACTGGAGTGACTGTCATGAACCGTATTATGACAAGGCTCTATGATGACCAGGCAAATATGGTCCTCTTTAGCTTTGACGGAATAGAGGAGGGGGACAGATTCACCGCCACTGACACGATGAAGATTTATAAAGTCAAATAAAAGGTATTGACATGACAAGAAGAGTTGCCGCGGCATTAATGCTCCTGTTTGCAATGGCTTCGGCCGCAACGGGTACTCATAACCGTGCAGGGGAAATAACGTACCGCCAGATTTCCGAGCTCACCTTTGAGGTGACCGTTACAACTTTTACCTATACCCTCAGCAAGGCCGACAGGCCCAGCCTTGACATAGAGTGGGGAGACAACTCCATCACCAACGTGGCGCGTATCTCCGAAACATACCTGCCAAACAACTATAAAAAGAACGTATATGTGTCACAACATACCTATCCGGGACCGGGCGTTTACAGGATTGTGGTACAGGATCCCAACAGAAACTATGGAGTTGAAAACATACCCAACTCGGTTAACGTGGTCTTCTCAATCTCCACTATACTTATTGTCAATTCAGCTGTAGGTCTGAACAGTACACCTGTACTGCTCAATCCTCCCTATGACAAGGCCGCCCTGGGACATATCTTTATTCATAACCCTGCTGCTTATGATCCTGATGGTGACAGCCTCTCTTACAAGCTTACCGTTTGCACCAAGGAGGATGGTAAGCCAATACTTAATTACAGCATGCCAGCTGCCTCAAACAAGTTCTATGTGGACTCAATTTCCGGTGACATGGTCTGGGATACACCGATAGCTGTTGGTATCTATAACGCGGCAATGGAGATAGAGGAGTGGCGTTCAGGTATTAAGATCGGAGTGGTAGTGAGGGATATGCAGATAGAGGTCTATGAGACTGACAATAACCCCCCTGTCACTGATCCGCTTCCTGATCTGTGCGTGGAGGCAGGGGAGCCGGTATTGCTTGACATAACAGCTACTGACGTGGATCTTGATTCACTGACACTGATTGCCACTTCGGGGATATTTACATCATCTGCCTGCCCCGCATCATTTACTACCCTGAGCTCCGAAGCGGGAAGGACCACTGCGCGCCTCAGCTGGATACCGTGCCACACCCTCGTCAGGCATCAGCCATACGACATAATCATCAAGGCAGAGGATCACAATGATGATCTGCAACTGGTTGATATTGACAATATGAGCATCAAGGTGCTGGGGCCCTCACCACAGCTCATCACTGCAGTGCCGCAGGGTAAGTATGTGCAGCTTGAATGGGTGGATTACGGCACTGATGCTATAGCCGGATTCAGTATCTACAGACGTGAAGGGGCTTCATCACTGGCGGCCGATACATGTTATGACGGCATCCCTCCGTCGGCAGGCTTTGTCAAGGTAGGATATGTGGCCGGTTACAACAGTCTCTCTTTCACTGATACTGATAACGGCAATGGCCTCGATGCAGGTGTTGAATATGCTTACCGAATCGTTGCCGTTTATCCCAACGGAACAGAGAGCAAACCTTCAAACGAGGTGGTGACATCACTGATTATGGGGCTGCCCCTGATAACCAATGTCTCAATCCGTAATACTGATCAAGTTACCGGCTCACTGACACTTGCCTGGCAAAAGCCCCGTGACCTTGATACAATACCGGCAAACGGACCATATGAATATCTTATCTACCGGGCTGAAGGGATTGCAGGTACAGATTACCAGCTCATTCATACACTGCCAACCACAGACCTGAATGATACTGTGTTTATTGATACCCTGATCAATACTCTTGACAGCGGCTGGATCTATAAAATTGAGCTTTATAATAACGCTGCCGGCAACAGGTTCCTTATCGCCGACCCCGGTATTGCCTCATCACTATACCTCACAGCAACCCCGGGAGACAGAAAGGCAAGATTCATTCTGAACCGTAACGTTCCATGGATCAATACATCATACGAGTTTTTCAGGTTTGACGGGTCTTCATGGCAGTCTGTGGGCTCTACCAACCAGCTTACCTGGGTTGATGAGAATCTTGTTAACGGAACGGAGTACTGTTACTATGCCCGCTCTACGGGTGGATACCAGGGAGAGGGAACACCGAAGGACCTTGTTAACCTGTCACAACGTACCTGCGTGGTGCCTGTCGATAACGAACCTCCCTGTACCCCTGTTCTGACTGTGTCATCACAGTGTGACAGCTTGTACAATACCGTCCGGTGGACAATTGAGGATCCGGTCTGCTATGAAGACGTGGCTGGATACAATCTGTTCTATAAGCAGACAACAGAAGAGCAGCTTGGATTACTGATCACTTTTAATGACAGAGATGTCAGAAAATATCTTCATTCACTTCCTGATTATGTCGCCGGATGCTATGCCATATCCGCTTTTGATAACCTTGGTAATGAGAGTGCCCTTTCGACAATGGTCTGCGTCGACTCCTGTAATTTCTACGAGATACCTAACGTCTTCACTCCCAATGGTGACGATTATAATGACTGGCTGGTGGCAAAGGCTTCAGCATTGGTTGAGAAGGTGGAGTTCAGGCTGTTTAACAGGGCCGGAGTGATGGTCTTTAGCACTGAAGAACCGAAAATTAACTGGGACGGAACCTATAAGGGTAAGGTGGTGCCGACGGGTGTCTATTACTACGACTGTGAGGTGTTCGAACGCAGGATCAGCGGACTGGAACAGTTTCATCTCAACGGCTTCGTGCACGTGATAACGGAAAAAGGTGCGGGGCCAGGAATTATTGAAGGAAAAAAATGAATTATATGAAAAAGATTCTTCTCAGCCTGGCAATAATGGTATATGCGCATCTGGCTGCAGGTCAGCCTGGTTATGAAACTATCCTCAGAGCTGTCTCCCTCTCTGAGAGGGGAGAATGTGAAGAGGCTGCCAGTCTCCTTGAAGGTGCCGGAGAGATAAAAGATAATGCTGACCTGTTACTGGTAAGAGGGGATATCTACCGTAAAGCCGGCAGACTGAAAGAGGCTAAGAGTGACTTTATGGCGGTTGAGAACCTGCGTCCCGGCAAGGGTATGTACGGTCTTGCCTGCTGTGCTGCCGCAGTGGGGGATGCCAGGGCTGTCGTCTCATATCTCACTGCTCACCTGCAATCACAATACAGGAAGACCGAACCGGAGATAATGCTTGACGCTGCATTCAAAACCGTTGCATCTTCATACGAATGGAAGAACCTCTGGAAAAAGGACTGGTACAAAGGATATGAGAAAAAGAGCTGGGAGATTGATCATTACATAAAGTCTGGACGCATTGATCTGGCCAGGGAGGCCTGGAGCGAACTCTCAGCCCTGTACCCGGAAATGCCGGTGACCGATTACTGCAATGCCCGTATAATGATGAGCAGCGGAAAGTATCGTGATGCAGCTGACATACTTACCCGTCTGACGGAAGCGACAGATGTTCCGCCGGAATGGTTATATGCCCTCACAGAGGCCCGCGCAGGTGAAGGCAGCTATTATGCTGCTGCCACTGCACTGACCAGACTTATTAAAGCCGGTTACCCTGACCCGCAACTCCTCCTGCACAGATCAGGGATGCTTCTCAAGTCAGGTGACAGGGAGGCTGCCAAACGTGACCTGGAGAAATATTTATCGATTGATCCGGACAATACTGAGGCCCTCGGACTAATAGGAAAGACATATGCTGAGGAGGGTGCCATCTATGAGGCACTGCCATACCTGAACTCAAATGTTGAGAAGCACCCCGGAGAACCATCCGCTTTCCGGTTGCGTGGCGATGCCTGGATGGCAGCACGCTCATGGGAGAGAGCAGCAGAAGATTATACGATGAGCCTTGATCTTGACCCGGCCAACGGACCGGTTAACCTTAACCTGGGCATTGCACTGGTAAAGAGCGGAAAGAGTGATGATGCATGCCATTACTTTCGTAAGGCAAAAAGCCTGGGAGAAAAAGGAGCTACTGAATACCTGGCCAGGTACTGCATCAGATAACGACATGCCTGTCACGTGAGCATGCCTACCTCACATTCCTCAGTATCTTGTCATACAGATCTTTAGGCTTGAAGGGCTTAAGCACGTAGTCGTTGATGACCAGGTTCTCTATCTTGTCCTGAGCTTCTGACATGACGGCGGCAGTGAGCGCAACAATCGGTATCCGGGATATATTAATATCGGGTGAACTGCGTATGATGCGCGTCGCCTCTATACCATCCATAACAGGCATGTGCAGGTCCATAAGTATTAGGTCATACTCATTGTTCTTGATCTCATCAAGGGCAAGACTGCCATTCTCAACATGGGTGACCAATACTCCCCAACTCTCAAGAAATTTATTGGCAACGAAGAAATTGATCTTGTTGTCTTCGGCAACAAGAATCCTCTTGCCTGTAAGTTCCTTCATCGTCTCTGATCCACCCTGCTCTACTGCCTTCGTCTCAGTGGCAGGGACGGTATACTCAATTGCAAAATTGAAGACTGATCCCTTTTCGGGTTCACTAACAACCGTTATGGTTCCACCCTGAAGATCAACCAGCCGCTTGCATATAGCCAGACCCAGCCCTGTGCCGCCATATTTGCGCGTAGTGTCAGTTGAGGCTTGCACATAACTCTCGAATATCTCATTGAGTTTCTCCCCGGCAATACCTATGCCGGTGTCAGCAACGGTGAACTCAATGAGAGCCCTGCCTCCAATGCGCTCCTTAACGGCAGTCTTCAGAGTTATCTCTCCCTTAGATGTGAACTTCATGGCGTTCGACAGCAGATTGGAGATGATCTGGTTAAGCCGTATGGGGTCACCTATAAGTGATACAGGAAGATCGTGGGATTTTTCCATGGTGAAGGAGATGCCTTTTTCAAGGGCCCGGTGGCTGTATGATCTCTTGATTTCATCAAGCATGCCCGAAAGATTGAACTCTGTCTTTTCAAAGACAATCTTACCGGCCTCCATCTTATTATAGTCAAGGATATCATTGACAAGTGACAGAAGATGATTGGCCGAAAAGCGGAGTGTCTCGATATACTCCATCTGGTCTTCGCGCGGATTGCTCTGGTAGAGCAGGTTGGTAATGCCAATCACTTCATTGAGAGGAGTCCGGATCTCATGGCTCATGGTTGACATGAACTGCTGCTTGGAGAAGGCAGCTTCCTCAGCTCTCTTGCGCGCATTGATCAGATTGTCAAGCATCTTGCGACGCTGCAGGGTGAGCACAATCTGGTTGGCAATGAACTCGAATACATGCAGATCCTCATCATTAAAAGCATCAGTCGCCTTATAATCCTGAAGACAAATGGCACCAATAACCTCGTCGTCCATCCTCAGGGGCACACCCATCCAGATCTTGCACGGTGAACCAACAAGACTGATGGCACCAGTCTTTTCTATCTCCAGAATGTCATTATCATTAAGAAGGACAGCCTTGTTGTTCCTTATGACCCATCCTGTAAGGGTGTTCTTCGCTGCCGTCTCCTGGAAGTGGTCACGCTCATCAGCAAAGAAGGGGAAGGTGAGTGTATCCTTTTCATTATTGTAGAGGGCGATGAAGAAATTGTTCACGTTCCACAGCTTACCTATCTCATTGACAATTGTTGGATATATGTCAAATATGTCCGAGTCCTGAAGGGCTACAGTAGAAATATTATATTGAATCTCCTGCATCAGGCGACTCTTTATCTCGCGGGAGATATCACGGTAGATCCCCAGGAAAGCAATTGTCTTGTCATTGGAGATGACAGAGGAAGCTATAAGCGAGACATTGACCCTGTTACCCTGTTTGTCTTTTCGTATGGTTTCCAGGTAGTCAGTGCCCTTGGCCAGGGCTTTCTCATCAACCGTCACCGCCTCGTCACGCAGCTCGTCGGGCACTACCAGGTCATCAATCATACTGTTCATGGCTTCATCCACATCGTAGCCGAACAGCTGGGTAAAACCCTTGTTGATCCTCAATATACGCCCTTCAAAATCAGTGAGCACAATGGCCTCCGGGGCAGCATCAATAAGATGCTCAAGAAGAGCTTTTTCGTTTGACAGCGTTCGTTCGAAATCCTTGTGCTTGCTTACATCGGTAAGGACACACCTGTACCCCGCAACCCTGTTGCGTATAATTATCGGGCCGGCATGGAAGAGAACAAACACTTTCCGTTTAAGCTTGTTGATTAATATATATTCGTCAAAAGTGATCTGGCCCGGCTTTGTCAGATCAGCGAGCTCCCTCATCAGCCTGTCAAGATCCTCCGGAAGAAAAAGCTCTGTAAGAGTGATTCCCTTTGTAAGGTCATTATTATCAAACCCCAGGGTCATCATTCCCTGGGTGTTCATAAAGGTGACGTGGCCTTTAATATCAATCTCCATGATCATTTCCGGCAGGAGCTCAGCAAAGGTCTCAAAGACTATCCCCTGTTTGAGTATCTCACTCTCTCGCTCTCTCTGGAGCTTGCCGGGCTCCCAGGTGATAACGATGTCTCCTGATGAGAGCAGTAACCCGATATAATAGCCCTCCTCATCTGTGCCATCGGCTGATACAGGTATTCTATAAAATCCCTCTCCTGAAGCAATAGTCTCAAGCAGGGTGAGAAACGCTTCGTTATCACCAAGGGGCGTCTCCCGTATCTCCTTGCCCAGGACATCCTTGCGCTCAAGCTCCTCAACATCCTCTGCCCTGAAGTTAAAGTCGATGACGAAGTACTTGTCCTCATCCTCACGCCTTAGTATCACAGCGTAACTGCTCATCGAGTCAAAAATCTCCTTCAGGATCTTTTCAGACTCAGCCCTGACGTAGCCGTTGTTCAGCGTACTTATGTCATTATAATAGGTGATGAGGTAGATCTCTTCACCGAAGAAAAAGGTGCGGGCGCTGAAGAGAAATTTGCGTTCCTCACCGGACCTCATGCGAAGCCTGATCTCAAGATCTGATACTTTCTTCAGCCTGGACAGAAGCCTCATGTACTTCCGGTTCTGTATCAGATCAACATATAACTGAATATCTTCAGAGGTCTTTCCGATAATCTCCTCCTTTGAGTATCCGGTGATATCAAGGAAAGCCTGGTTAACTTCGATGTACTTCTGTGTCTCAAGATCGCTCAGCGTAATAAGCTGGTTAGTTGAGTTGAAAGCCAGTTCAGGTATGTCTGCAAGGTGTTTCAGAGATGCAAGATTAGGAGTTGAAGGGTCTGAGGAATTAATGATCTCTTTGGTTTTTTCCATCTTGTTACCTTGCTTGTATATGAAATATAGGATTATGCTTTTTTAGACTGACAAAGCTAATTTTTTCTTTTCTTAATTAGAACGGAGAGATATGTCAACTTATTTTCCCGTCATGTGAAGTGAACCATTTACACCACCTCGTCAGACCGCAACGGTTGCATGAAGGGTTTCGGGCAGTACAAATATATCTGCCATGAAGAAGGAGCCAGTGATGGGCTTTTGGTCTCAGCCCTTCGGATATCTCGCGGGTAAGTCTCAGCTCTACCTCTAATGGATTTCTGGCTCCAGGAGTAAGACCAATACGCCTGGCAACCCTGAATACATGAGTGTCTACGGCTATGACCGGACTATTCCAGATCACCGAGCCGATAACGTTGGCAGTCTTCCTCCCTACACCCGGGAGTTGCATCAGCTCTTCACGGCTGGAGGGGAGAATACCTCCAAAACGGCAGATAATCATCTCAGCCATACCCTTCAGGTGCCTGGCTTTATTGTTAGGAAAGGAGCAGCTTCTGATGAGATCAAAGATATCCTCAACAGAGGCTGCAGCCATCGATCCGGCGTCAGGGTAACGCTCAAAGAGGGTGGGGGTGATCATGTTAACGCGCTTGTCAGTACACTGTGCCGAGAGAATCACTGCAACAATGAGCTGGAAGGGATCGCGGTAAAGGAGTTCTGTCTCTGCCTCAGACATATTATCGGCAAACCATCCCATAACACCCTTATACCTGTCACTGATCTTCACTGTTCTGTCATGTTTCAGTTGATGAAAGTAACATTTTTTTATTTTCTTACATAAATTGGTTCAATTTGTGAATTAAATCATAGTAATTATTTATTCTGGATGCTATTTTTCGCCTCAATGCAAAGTATAACAATAAATACCGCTGAAGGTAAGTCCCATATCATCATGGGTGGAAGCATGGATGACATAGAAGACCTGCTTCCTGGTTCGGGT
>JAVEYS010000035.1:0-29019 GCA_034003345.1 Bacteroidales bacterium | reverse complement strand
AAAATCCCAACCAGGGACCCTCCTGCCGAGACGATCTCAACAGTATGCGGCTGCCAGGCCGTCTCACCGGTGAAAGTGATTATTGCTGCTTCTGAAAAAGGATTCGGGTAAATATCAAACAGGATGTCTTCACCCTCTCTGTCAGCAAACGGATCATCTATCCCCGTCAGAAACGCCGGCCTGTTCACCTGCCTGGATGTGTAGATCCTGTATTCCCCCTGCAGAAGCGTTAAGGGTGTATTCTGGTTCGATGTGCTTACCTCAACGACCGTTCCGCGGAAGAACTCGTACCATGTTCCTGTACGGGTAAAATTGGGTGCGATATCCCGGGGGAAAAGATCAAAGTTCCCAAGTACTACAACATCCATATCTGAATGCTGGATATTGAGTCTTTTGGTTTCACCCGACTCATAAATACTGAAGTTGTCAGATGAGAAGGCAGGCTCACTCTTTTTCAGTTCTGCCAGGGCCGCGAAGTTATCATACAGGTTCTTCCGTGCTGCGACATTGTAGTAATCCCATCTGATAGGTTTCGGCCCTAGCGGATCATCGTTGTAATTCTTTGCGTAGTCATACCCGAGCTCCTGGAACTGCCACAGCATCTTCGGGCCGGGAATCGTCATGAAAAAAGTGGCGGTCAGTTTTATCCGTTTCAGCGCTGTAGTAAGTTCCTTGATATTGTATCCACCTACAGCCTCGCCATTATTCAGATTGAGATACATTATTCTCTCCTCGTCATGACTCTCCATGTAATCAACTATTCCCGGAACGCTCCACCCCCGGTTAAGCCATGAAGCGTCATAGGCAATTGACATATTCCAGCTGCTTTGACTGGTTGAGGCCGCCTGGTAACGGTACTTGGCGGAACCCCACAGGAGGAAGCCATATGACGCCAGTTCCTTCTCCTCGTTATTGTCGGTGAAATGTTCCAGTATCAGTAGGGCGTCAGGCTTGTAAGACCATATCTTATCGCCTATTCTTTTAAGTATGGCTATCCTTGATGCATCATATGCCCATCCGTCACCGGGAGTATTTGTAAATCCCTTCGTAAAGTCAAACCTGAATCCGTCAACCTTGAATTCGTCAATCCAGTAATGGCATACACTGTCCACAAATGCTTTCGTATCATTGCTCTGGTGGTTAAAATCATATCCCCAGCTGTAGGAGGTGTTGGGCGATGTCACATTGAACCACGGGTTGTTTGATGCCGGCTGGCTGGTGCTGCTGTTCCAGTACATCCTGACGAGCGGGTTGGTTCCATAGGCATGATTGAGGACTAAATCCATTATCACGGCAATGCCCCGGCTGTGGCATGAATCAATGACCGCCCTTAATTCATTTTCCGGTCCGTAGTACTTATCAACTGCAAAATACATTGAAGGATTGTACCCCCAGCTGCTGTTACCCTCAAACTCATTCACGGGCATCAGCTCTACAGCATTTATGCCCAGCCTGCTAAAATAGGCCAGAGAATCCCGTATTGTTTTAAAGTCATGCTTCTCAACAAAGTCGCGCACCAGCAACTCATAGATGATCAGTGTATCGGCGGCAGGGGCCTCAAAATCATTATTTTTCCAGGTATATTCCGGAGGACGTGTCTGAAAGACCGAGACGAGATTGTCGGCCAGACCCTCAGGGTAAGGTTTCAGGTCAGGGTATGTTGACTCCTCAATGTACTTGTCGTTCCACGGGTCAAGCACCTTTGTGGTGTAGGGGTCAGGTATCCTCAGCGACTCGTCTATCAGGTACTGGAACCCGTACTCCTCTTCCGGATCAAGGCCGGTTACCTCCAGCCAGTACCAGTTGCCGTCGGGACTTCGCTTCATGAACCCCTCGCTGCTGTGTATCCAGTTGTTGAAATCGCCCATTACGAAGACACTGTTCTTGTAAGGAGCATAGAGCAGAAAGGTGGCGCTATTGTCTCCGGTGATGTTCACTCCCGGCCGCAATCCCGCCGGTACTGCTTCCATCACTGTGGCTGTCCTGATAAAATAGTATACTGAGTCAGCCTTCATGACATTATTGTACCATGCCTTTGCCACCAGCTTGAAGCTGCCTGCTCCGGTAGCAGTTATGGTATGGCTAAGCGATGTCTCTGTCACCTTCTTCAGCCTGACATCATTCTGCAGCAGAATGATTGAGTCACATACTGATGCTGCAGCCAGAACAGGTATCTCCTCTCCTGCATTCACCATAGATGTATAAAGGGCTGGCTGTGAGAGTAAAACATTGAATGCAGCCTCTTCGCTGACAGAATAGAAAATATCGGCTCCACCAACGTCTCGCCCTGTCCGTGATGCGTTGCCATTGCGGAAGACAAAAGCCATCTTCAATATTGTTTCCGATTCCGGGACCCCGTAAAATGCACGTATAGATGGCGAAATAGTCAGGGTATATGTGTTGTCGCCAACACGGGTCAGCTTTACCTTGTCAGGAGGCGGAACGGTAGTGCTCCATGTTCCGGAAACGACATACCTCCATTCCGAACTGACGTTTGTGATGACCCCGGTATGAGCGTAGACGTCATCACCGGTATAATCCTTCATGCCCATGTCACCCTTATCAGCATGAAAGGTTATGACCACCTGGCCGGAAGCAACGGGAAACACCGGGTCAGTAGTAACAACCTGTGCATTTGCATACAGGCTTATCAGGGTAATGATCAATACCATTATCGGCTGTTTCGCTTTCATCTTTCCTGGTTTTTTATGCGAATATTTTTAAATTTAATCAAAAACCTCTTCTGTAACAAGAAGAGGTTTTTGATTTCAAGGGACGCAACGACAATAGCCGGAGCATCGGGGTCTATTCCGCTTAGTTTTTAGTCACTGTTGCCACTCTTGTCCATGGATTAAGAGTGATCGTATAGTTACCGCCTACAGAGATGGCTATATTGTCGCCACCTTCAGTAAGAGCAGTAAGGACCCCGCCCAGGTTATAGTCCCAGAGGTCATTGGCTCTGAACTTGATCTCTCCTGCCACAAGGTCGATGGTGGCTGTGAAGACGCCGTTAACGGCATCCCAACTCATATTGGTGTCATTGTCCCAGCTGCCAGTAGCATCACCTATTATCCCCCATCTGTCTGCACGGTAGGTGTATGCCAGCGGATGGCTCAGGTCAAGAGTGATAGCATAGTCATCCTCAATTGTTGTTACGAAGTTGTCGCCACCGGCTTTCAGGTCATTACTACCCGTCCCTTTTCCGTAGTTATAATCCCAGTTATCATTGGCTCTAAACTTCCATTCACCACCAGCCGGCAGGTGTATTCCACCTTTCCAGACACGTACTGCAGGATCGTAGGTAAGAGCGATCTGAGAGCCCCAGCCAGTTACCTGACCGATAACACCCCAGTTCATTGCAATGGCAGTGTAAGTCATCGGTTCAACACCGGCATTTACATTGAGCTTGTAATAGCCTGCAGGCAGATTGATGTTACTTGCGCCCGCATCTGAACTAAGTGTTCCCGGAGTAGCTCCGGCGCCATAATTCGGCCCGTCCCAATTGGGTTTGGAGGCAAACTTCCAGTTGTTGGAGGCATTAGCCATGTATACATAACCTTCCACGTTGTCAGGAGCGCTTTCAAGGCTTATCACCATCGGCGACAACTCAGGGGACCAGTCAGCCAGTCCCGAGCCCGGGTAACTGGCAGCCACATAATCTCCCGGAATATACCATTCACGTGTACTGACCAGGGTGGTGAATGTGATCTCCTCACCATAGGCTGTTCCTGCACTGGTAGTTGCATAGGCCCTGACATAATAGGTTGTAAGGCCACTCAATCCCGTGAGAGAGCTTTCAAAGACTTCGATGCCCGTGCCGTCAGTAGTCTTACTTCCTGTAATGGTCGGATTTTGTGATGTGCCGTAGCACACACCGTAAGCTGTAACATCAGACCCGCCGTCAGCGGTTACCTCGCCTCCCGTGGTGGCAGTTGTTCCTGTAACATCGGTTACCTCTGCAGTAGTGACCGTTGCCAGAACAGGCAGCGTGTTGAAAGTTAGCTCTTCTCCGTAGACGGTCCCGGCTGAGCCGGTTGCATAGGCACGTGCATAATATGTCTTTGCAAATGACAGTCCTGTCAGCGGAACATTGTATGCGGCAGTAGATACTACTCCTGAAAACACAGCCTTAGACTTCGCAATGGTGGGGTTGGCTTCCAGGTCATAGCATACACCCTTTTCTGTAAAACCGTCACCCTCGGCAACAACAAAGCCTGTTACGGTTGCCGAATTGGATGTTATGTCAAACACCTTTGTTGTCCCCAGTGTGGGATCGAGTCTGACTTCGGATGTCTCTTTCGTGCAGCCTGCAAGAAGAATTGCCGCTGTCACAGTAAGCATCATGATTCTGATTATTGATTTCATTTTCATCATAATAATATTCGATTCGTAAGGTATGATGTAACACCCATGTTATTGGTCTTACTGCTTTTCTCTTTGTTAGCTATTAACATGGGTGTTTCATAAATCTTTTCTTTCTTATTATCTTTTGATCTAAGATCACCTCTGTTCCAAGGCATTCTAGTTCTTGGTAAATGTGCAACTATAGGTTGATGTTCCGATATACAGCCTTACAGTGTAGTTACCTGCCACCGTGATCGGAATATCTTTACTGCTGCCATTATTCCAGAGATTCGAGATAGTATATTCCGGATGGTCAGTATCTCCGATACCGAGGTTTATACCATCTTCCCATGAATCATTGATTCTGAATTTGCATGCTCCGGCCACAAGGTCAAGAGTTATGGTCCAGTATCCTTCCTGTGCATTATATTCCATCTTCTGATCAGGTGGTTCCCATCCGTTAGGAGTGGCAGATCCGATGATTCCGACATTAAACACTTTCAGGACATATGTAAGATCATTAGTGCTTACTGTGAGCTTATTCCATCCGTTCACGGCAACCGGGATAGCCGGTCCGTCCACAACAAGATCCTGACCATTATTTGTTCCATAAGTTACGTCACCATCAGGGTCATTCAGCGTAAAAGGCATTGTGACATCAAGCTTAACATAACCGAGGTAATTCCCATCGCCAAGGGCAGATTCTATTTTCTGTGTGAGTCCCGAGCCAACCAGATCAAGACGCGGCAGCCCGTAGAGGGTTACGCTGGCATTCCTGACTGTTGAGATGTACGAGAACGTATTTGTTCCGGTGCCCGGTGCTCCCGTACCTGCATCAACAACCAGTACTGCCCTGAGACGGAAGTCAAGTGATGAAACCGCATCGGCAGGGAACTTTTTAATAAGTGCCCCGTTAAGATCGGTCACCGATATCTTCATCGACGTTGGCGAAGTACTGGATAATACAGTCACAGGATTAGCAAAGTCTGTTCCTGCAGCACATACATCAATATAATATGTTGCTGAAGCAGTAAATCCCGGATCAACAGGAGTACCAACGAACTCTAGCACATCATTGCCGTTTGATCTCACCAGTGTAAGATCAGGCATTGTTGTGAGCGTCGGAGCAACCGGATTAGACAGCATGGTGACTATTTCACCGTCCTTCTCACAACCTGTGAAAAGGGCTATCAAACCGATAAATGTCAGATATATAAATAAATTCTTCTTCATTTCTCTTCTGATTTAATATTAATAACCGGGGTTGTTCAATCCGTTATAGTTCGGGTTGGCTGACAGCTCATCACCCGGTATCGGGTAGATATCGAGATGATCTGCAGTGCTGGCACCTGTATAGGCGCCGCCTTTCCACTGCCACAGATAGTCACCACCGGTGAATTTGCCGAAGCGCACAAGGTCAGTACGTCTCTGTGCTTCATAGTAGAACTCACGGCCACGCTCGTCAATAATGAAGTCAAGGTCGAGGTTGCCGGCTGTGATGTTACCGCTTGTGTTACCATAAGCGCGTTCTCTGATCTTGTTGATGTCAAGCACTGCCGCATCAATGTTTGCAGCACCACCAATTCTGTAGAGAGCCTCAGCCCTCATCATATAAGCATCGGCTAAACGGAAGACCGGGAAATCAGTACATGCATATGCCGTGTTGTAGTTAGTAGGCTTTGAACTGTCAGTGTTACGGGCAGTGAACTTGTAAACACCAATACCATAATCACCGTTTGATGATGGGCTCGGAATATTCATGGACTTCTTTGTCTTCAGGTAGACACGATGGTCATGGCATGCAGAGAAAGTCGAATCATTGTGCGGAATGGGTATATTACCATAAGTGGCAATTGTGTCAACCATCAGATCAAGGAACTGTATTCTGGCACGGTTGCCGTTCCAGTTGGTGTTTGAGGTAAGTCCGTGGAAACGCTCAGCCTGGATGTATGCTGGATCACTGGATGATTCGATGATAAAGGTTGTTCCGACATAACCCTGTGTATTGACGCCGTCCTGTTCCCATGCAAAGATCATCTCCGGGTTATGGTTCCCGTCGTTATCCGCGCTGAAGTTCTGCCTGTAGTCTGTGGCCAGGGAGTATTTTTCGCTGCCAATCACCTTGTCGCAGTAGGTCTTGCAGTCAGCCCATCGTTCAGTGCCTGTATATACTTCAGCATTGAGATAGAGCCTTGCCAAAAGCATCCATGCTGAGGCCTGGTCAGCCTCCGGGTATGAAAACTTGGGTTCTCCCAGTGTATTCTCGATGGCCTTGAGCTCAGTCTCAATGTAAGTGAATATCTCAGTCCTGGTTCCTATTTTCGGGAAGAACTTACCCACGCCGTCTGCCTCAGTAGTAAAGGGGAACTGACCGAAGAGATCAATTGCCCAGGAATATGCCAGGGCCCTCAGGAACCGTGCTTCGGCAACATACCTGACAACATCAGGTGAGGTATTACCCTCAGCATTCTTGATGAAGTCATTGGCATAGGTTATGCTGAGCGCAAGGCGCTGATAGAGAGCCGTAAGGAACGGGTTGCTCGGGCTCCATGTCTGGGTGTTGAGGTCAGCAATACCAACATCACCCCATGCACAGATGGCTTCGTCAGTGGTAATCTCCTGGAGATTCCAGAGAGCTCTCATCGTAGTAAAGAAGTTGCCGTCAGAGGCTGTTATATCATCACCCCCGTTAGCACCCTGTCCTGAAATAATGAAGCTGGCGTAGATCTTACCAAGGGCCTGTTGCATGTATATAGGATCATCACCCAGGTTGCCGGCAAGGATTTTTGTCGGGTCCTGCGGGGTGACATCCAGATCTTTCACGCATGATGAGATCATCAGCGCTGAAAGTATAATTCCGAATACTATAATCTTTTTATTCATATCTGCTTATCGTTTTATTCGTTAGTAGGTAAGCCCTATGCCAAGCATGAAGGTGCGGGGTCTGGGATAGAAGTTATTGTCTATGCCCCCTTCGACCTCAGGATCGAGACCGCTATACCTGGTTATGACAAATGCATTCTGCACCGTGAAGCTAACGCGTGCACCAACAGCACCGAAGAGATTATCAAACCTGTAACCGGCACTGACGTTATCAAGTTTCAGGAATGAAGCATTCTCTACAAAATAGTCGCTTGTGAACTGACGCTTGACAAAATTTGTCTCGGCGAGAACCCTGGTGAAGTTCTTCCAGTAGCCTATCTGCTGCATCTGGTCATATGATGCTCCGGCAGCAATCTGATTGTAGACATAGTTACCTATGCTCGCACGGGCTGAAGCGGAAAGGTCAAATTTCTTGTACTGGAACCTTGCCGAGAGGCCAAAAAGATAGTCTGCAACCGGGTTATGATAAATGTACTTGTCAGCATTATCACCGTTAACCACGCCACCTTCACCTGACTCGTCAACATAAAGGCCTTCAATAGGATTACCGTTAGCATCATAGACCTGCCTGTTAACAAAGAATGACTTAGCCGGATAGCCAACACTTGTCACCTGCTTCTGGCCGGTCATCCCGTCACCATAGAGAATCCCTATATAACTGGGATCATCTGTTATAAGCAGTTTCGTAATCTCATTCTTGTTATAGGTGGCATTAAGTCCGATGGTCAGGGTCATATCGTTCGTCGATACCGCTACTCCGTTAAGTGAAATCTCGATACCGTTGTTCTTTAGACTGCCCACGTTCGTGAGAAGTGTATTCGAAAAGTTGCTTCCGCTTGACACTGTCACTGAATTCAGGAGATCATCAGTCACCCTGTTATAAAGATCAACTGATCCGGTGATACGGTCCTTGAGAAAGCCGAAGTCAATACCTATGTTCATAGTAGTCGTTTCTTCCCATTTTATATCAGGGTCATAGGCATCGGGCCGCAGGGTCGGGAGGAATACTCCACCGATAGGATAGTATGAGCCTTCCGAGGCCTCGCGGTATAATGCCTGAGCCGGATAATCATTACCTATGTCCTGCTGACCGGTAATACCCCACCCAAGCCTGAGCTTGAGGTTGGTGACTGCCTGAACGTTCTTAAGGAAGTCTTCGTCATTGATCTTCCAGGCAAGGGCCACCGATGGGAAAAGGCCCCAGCGGTTATTCTTGGCGAAACGTGACGACCCGTCTTCACGAACGGTGACAGTCACCAGATACTTGTCCATCAATGTGTAATTGACACGTCCGAAGAACGAGACAAGATAGTTCTCGGTCACAAATGACGAGCTGTCTGTCTTCTGGTAGAGAGGATGATCTGCATCTATCCTGCCGCGAGTATAGGTGTCGCCTTCCCTCTTAAAGTGCTGCCATGAGTAACCTGCTGTCACATCAACAACACTCTGTATGCTGCTCAGATCCTTGTTGTAGTTCATGTAGAAATCGAGCAGGTTATTATAGTTGGTGCCGCTGTAATCGGATAGTTTACCGTAGAGCGGCGATGTAATAACAGATGGAGATGTCTTGGGGAGATTGTTATGTCCAACACTCTCGGAATAATCAGTTGCCAGGTTGAGGTTGGCCCTCAGCCCGGGCAGGAAGGGAAGAGCGTAATCCAACTGGACATTGCCGATAACCCTGTTAACCACTGACCTGTTGTCTACCGCAAGAGCCTGTTCAACAGGATTTGCGGTTCCGAGGTTAGCGCCATAATTTGACCACTGAAAATAACCTGCTGAAGCAGTGTTACCATCCATGATGGCCTGAGTCGGGTCCATATTCACTGCTGAACCGATAGCACCGTCAGCCCCGAAGTTGTGGTGGCTGTTCATCCCCTTGAGGTTGAGGTTGACCTTCAGGGCATCGTTGAAGAAGGTTGGATTGAGGTTAAGTGAACCTGTGAACCTCTGCATATCAGTATTCTTCAGGATACCGTTCTGATCGGTATAACCAACCGAGAAGCGGTAGGGCAGACTTTTTACTGCTCCCGAAAGACTCAGGTTATGATCATGTGACACGGCTGTCCGGAAGATCTCCTTCTGCCAGTTGGTGTTCTGTGTGCCGAGAAGATCCAGATTGTCAATGCCGAAGAGATCAGTATTATCAAGAGCGATCTGCCTCAGCTCGTCACCTGAAAACACATCAACAAAGGCAATTGCATTGGCCACCGAGACATTTCCGTCATAGGAGATGGTCATCGGGCTGCCTGCAACACCTTTCTTGGTTGTGATGAGAATGACGCCGTTGGATGCCCTTGAGCCGTATATAGCGGTTGCAGAGGCATCCTTCAATACGGTGAAGGTCTCGATGTCATTGGGGTTTATAAATGACAGAATATTCGAGCTTCCCGATAAATTGTTGTTATCAATGGGAACACCATCAATAATTATAAGAGGATCATTGGAGGCGTTCAGTGATGAGCCGCCGCGGACGCGTATCGTTGCACCGCTTCCAGGAGCACCGCCGGCAGTGGTGATAACCACACCGGCACTCTTGCCAACCAGCAGATCCTGCGGCGATGTGATAGCTCCCTTGTTAAAGTCCTTTGAGCTCACAGCTGCCACAGATCCGGTTGCATCACTCTTCTTCACGGTACCATACCCGATGACCACCACCTCTTCAAGGGCCTGGACATCCGTACGCATGACCACATTGATAACCGTCTGATCAGCGACAGTCACCTCCTGTGGGAGATAACCGATAAAGGTGAACATAAGTACATCTCCCGGGTTGGCCATAAGAGAGTATTCTCCGTTGGTGCCGGTAATTGTTCCCGTCAGCGTGCCCTTGACAACGACGTTCACTCCGGGTAACGTCTGTCTGTCGGCTGCATCAGTAACTGTTCCTGACACTCTTACCTGTTGCCCTAAGACAACAAGACTCATCATTATGCCGAAGGTCAGCATGAAGAGCCGTTTTCCAGTTAGTTTCTCCATAAATAAATCAGTTTAGTTGTAGTTTACAGAATAGTTATTCTTGCTAAAAATATTCACTAAGATTTGGGAGTATAAATTTCGACCTTTTCTTAAAGTTAACCAACTCTTTTTCAGCTTTTTTACGCAATCGACACCGCAAACGTTTGAATTGGGATGATGGCTAATTTTCGCCTCATTGAAACATGTGATTTTTTTTATATCTTTACACATATGAGCTTTCCATCATATGAGCCGGGAAAACATTACAATTAAAGATATCGCGCGCGAACTGGGTATATCGCCCTCAACAGTCTCGAGAGCACTCAAGGATCATCCTGACATCAGCCAGGCCACACGCGATGCTGTCAATGAGCTTGCCCAACGATGGAATTACAGACCTAATCCCATCGCTCTCAGCCTCAAAAGCGGATCGTCCAAAACCCTGGGGGTTATTATTCCTGATGTCGTTCACTACTTCTTCTCAACGGTGATAAGCGGTATTGAAGATGTTGTTTACGAGCGTGATTACAACATGATTCTCTGTCAGAGCAATGAGAATTGGGAACAGGAGATAAAAAACATTAAAACCCTTATGGCAAGCCGTGTGGATGGCATACTCGCATCTGTTGCCAAAACAACCACTGATTTCGGGCATTACCAGAGTATTCTCGACAAAAATATACCGCTAGTCTTTTTCGATCGTTCAGTCGAGGAGATAAAAACCGACAGCGTGGTGATCGATGATGAGGCCGGAGCATACAAAGCTGTAATCCATCTCCTCCGTACCGGGAAAAAACATATTGTACATCTTGCCGGGCCGCCACATCTCGCTATAGCCCGCAACAGGCTTAACGGTTATCTGAAGGCAATGAAGGAGTACCGTCTTTCTCCCACAGAAGAGGATATAATTATCTGCGATGACATCGAGAGTGCAGAGAGACTCATTCCAAATCTGCTGGTGCGGACACCCAGGCCTGAGGCATTCTTTGCCGTCAATGACCTGACAGCAGCTCAGACACTCATGATAATAAAGAGACACGGGCTGAAAATTCCAGAGGATGTAGCCGTCGTGGGATTCACCAATAGCCAGATTGCTACTCTTACTGATCCGGATCTGACCTCTGTTGACCAGAAGGGTTTTGAGATGGGGCAGATAGCCGCAAGACTCATGATTGACCGTCTGGAACATCCCAGAAACCCCATACAGAACAACATCATAACATCTGAGCTGGTGATCAGAGGTTCTTCATCTGCCAGGTAACAGCGATCTGATTAAAGGAAATCCGACAGTCTGCCTTTCTTTCCCACCCTTATTCCCCTGGGTGTCTCCGTCAGTGAGCAACACTCAGTCTGTGGGTCATGCTGGAATATGAGAAGATAATCATTGACGAGCGCCTCTTCAAGGAACTCCTGTTTCTCAGCTATAGTGACCAGCGGCAGCAGATCATAAGCCATGTTCCAAAGCAACGCTATATGTGCTGCTGTGGGAATCAGGTCACCTGTGTAAAGAAGATGACGGCCGTGATAGTTTATCACAGGAATCATCAATCCGGGTGTATGACCATAACATAGCCTCAGCATCACCCCCGGACAGATCTCACTGTTCTCTTCAATGAGGTTCATCCTGCCGCTTTTCTGGAACGGCATGATATTCTCGGGAAGAAAGGCGTCTTCCTCCCTGAGGTTTGATTCGTTGGCCCACTCCCACTGTTCACGACTGATATGATATGAGGCGTTGGGAAAGAGTGCCACCTGACTATCACCAGGAGCATTGATAAAACATCCGCCGCAATGATCTGCATGCAGATGCGTGATGACCACGTCAGTGATATCCTCTGTACTGTAGCCACATTGTGCCAGTCCTCCAGTGAGGCCTGATCCTCCGTGCAGGTAAACATGACGGAAGAACTTCTCCGGTTGCTTGTCTCCCCAGCCTGCATCAAAAAGTATAACCCTCCCATTGGTCTCAACAACAAGTGTATTAAGGGAAAGGACAATGGTATTATTTTCGTCTGATGGCACCTGTCTGCTCCACAGTGCCTTAGGGATAACCCCGAACATTGCGCCTCCGTCAACGCGGAAGTTTGATATATTAAAAAGTGATATTTTCATTATAAAGCTATTACCGACGCAATATAGCCAATTCTGAGATTTTTGAAGACAGGCCTCATGCGCAGCACACTAACACCAATTTTATTATGTCGGTCACCAGGCGACAACCCTTCCGGCTCCTTTTTCTCATCACCGTTGCGTAGACCCACGGTATAATGAAAGGTTACCTGCTGCTTTTAAGTAAACTTATCCGTTTTTTACACGTTAGTTAATTATATATTTGCACAAATTTCATTAATAACCAAATTTAAATCATGATGAAAAGACTACTGACCGTCATTTTGGTATTGATTGCGATCTCAGCAGGTGCTCAGGCTCAGAGCTATAAATCAGCTATTGGTCTCAGGGGCGGTGATCCCTTCGGCATTTCATTCAAGACATTTATTAACAGCACGAACGCCCTTGAACTGACTGTGGGAACAGGTTATTGGGGACATAACTTTGCCATCACCGGTTTTTACGAGTGGCAGAACCCTACGGGATGGACACCAAATCTCGACTGGTTCATAGGCCCCGGGGCCCATATCGGTTTCTGGAATGACTATTACACTGACGAATATAGTACAGGTATACTTCTTGGTGTCGACGGTATCGTAGGCCTTGAATATACTCTTGATGATATACCACTCAACTTTGCCCTGGGCGTAGGACCAACCCTCCATCTCACCAGTGGCCCGGGATGGTATCATTGGAACGGTGGCTTTGCAGTCAGATACATCTTCTAGGATTTGCCGGGAAGCCTGAAACAAGGCGGATGGAAAGCAAGGACTGTTTTTTAAGAAAATATTTTGCAGTTAAAAAAAAAGGCTCCATCTTTGCATCCGCTTTTTTAAGTTCTTTAAGGTCCATTCGTCTAGTGGTTAGGACGTCAGGTTTTCATCCTGGTAACAGGGGTTCGATTCCCCTATGGACTACTAATAATCATTAAAAGGAAAATATGGCTAATCATAAGTCGGCTCTCAAAGCCACAAGGCAGGCAGATGCAAGAAAAGAGAACAACAAATACCACGCACGTACAATGCGTAACTCACTGAAGAAGATACGCAGTACCTCTGATAAAGCTGAGGCTGACAAGATGTTGCCCGAGATCAGCGCTATGCTTGACAAGCTTGCAAAGAAGAACGTCATTCACAAGAACAAGGCTGCAAACCTCAAGTCTTCGGTTACGAAACACGCACAGGGCCTTAAATAAGAGTTAAGACCGACAATAATTTACAGCTGTCACTTTTATGTGATGGCTGTTTTTTTTATATTGCAGTGGGATAATACGTTTTGCTGCATGTCAATGAAAATTACAGACTGGGCTGTCGAGGACAGGCCCCGTGAAAGGCTCTGGCATAAGGGCCCCTCAAGTCTCAGCGACGCTGAGCTGTTAGCTATTCTCATAGGATCAGGCACCAGGAACAATTCAGCTCTTGACCTGGCACGCGAACTGCTGGCCATGGCCGGCAACTCACTTGGCCAACTGGGTAAGCTCAGCGCCGGTGAGATACGTAAGATAAAGGGTATGGGAGAGGCAAAGGCAGTCATTATTGCTGCTGCCCTGGAACTGGGGCGGCGCAGGAAGATAGCTGAAGCCGTTGAAAAACCTCAGATACGCTCCTCGGCCGACGTCTTCAATATCATAAGCCCGGTTATGGAAGACCTCCCTCATGAAGAGTTCTGGATACTGTTCCTCAACCGGGCAAACAGGGTCACTGAAAGGATGAAGATAAGCCAGGGAGGTATCAGCGGTACCGTCACAGATGTTCGTATCATCATGAAAAAGGCGATTGAGACCCTCGCATCAGGGCTGGTCATCTGTCATAACCACCCGTCAGGCAATAACAGCCCCAGTGACTCTGACATTCGAATCACACAGAAGATAAAGGAGGCCGGAGCACTGATGGACATACAACTGCTTGACCATCTGATCATAGCAGGAAAGGATTATTACAGCTTCGCTGACAACGGCGCTCTCTAAAACTGCACTGCGGCAAGCCTCACATCCGATCTGTCATCACAGGTCTGCAACATCTCCGCCACCGTCAGTCCCGTCACCGGATGAACGGCATCCGGAGCCACCTCGCAGAGCGGCTCAAGCACGAACCTGCGGTCAGAGATCTTCGGGTGGGGTATCTCAAGCCCGGGAACAGAAATCACTCTCTCTTCCCAAAAGAGTATATCAATGTCAATAATGCGCGACTCATACCTGCCAGTACCACCACCACGCCTGCGCCCAATACGACCCTCAACAGACCTGAAGAGCTGCATCAGTTGCCGGGGCTGCATGGTTGTCTCAATAATAATAACCATATTAAGAAACTGTTCTGATGCCTCAAAACCCCAGGGTTCTGTCTCCCATACAGACGAGGCCGCACTAATGTCACCTGCCTCCTCCCTGATCAGATCCATGGCGTGCGCCAGGGCTGCAAACCTGTCACCCAGGTTACTGCCAAGCCCGATAATGACTCTGTTAGAGTCCGATAATTTCATGTCAAGTTATTTATAGCCATAAAGATGCTTGTTTTTTTTATAATTTGGCCACCGAAATCAATAACGAAAAAAATGAAATCTTTCCTCAAAATGCTGCTCGCAGTCATTGCGGGCCTGATACTCACAAGTATAATCTTTTTTGTCATCATGCTCTCCGTGCTTTCTGGCATGGCTGCAGCAGGTAAAAAAAGTGTTGATATTTCTGAGAAATCGGTTCTTGTCATCAAGACAGGTGACATGATTACTGACCGTACACAAACCAACCCATTTGCATTGCTTAATCCGCTCACGATGTCTTTCTCAGAGACATCAGGGCTGAATGATCTACTAAAGAACCTGCGAAATGCAGCTGATGATAAGAATGTAAGCGGGATACTGATAGAAAATGGTATAATGTCTTCAGGATGGGCTACAGCAGACGAACTGCGCATAGCCCTGGAAGAATTCAAAAAAAGCGGGAAATTCATTTACTCCTACTCAGACTTCATCATGATGCAGGAGAGCTATTTCATCTCTACGGCTGCTGATGCCATATGGCTTAGCCCTACTTCGATGTTCGACTTCAAGGGACTGGCCGCAGAGGTCATTCTCTACAAGGAGGCACTTGACAAGCTGGGTGTCGAAGTACAGGTAATCAGGCACGGTAAATTCAAGGGGGCCGTGGAACCTTATATGCTCAACAAACTGAGCGATGAGAACCGTCTTCAGATATCTGAATATGTAGGTTCAATCTGGGAACATGTTGTCAACGTGATCTCAGAGACAAGAGGACTGTCTGTTGAACGGGTTATGAACCTTGCCGATTCACTGGCCGGCTATGACGCTGCACTGATCTCCGGTGCAGGACTGATTGACGGCACCATCTACCGTGACCAGTTGGAAGACAGCATAAGGGTGGCCGCAGGTATAAGCGAGGGTAAAAAGATTAACTATGTCTCAATGTCCAAGTATTCTAAAGTGCCTGTGAAACATGCCACCGGTACCGGCAAGTCAAAGGTCGCCGTGCTGTTCGCTGAGGGCTCAATTGTCATGGGTGAAGGTGACGATACTAATATCGGTGGTAACAGATACGCTGACGAGATGCGCAAGCTGCGCCTTGACACTACCGTCAGGGCCGTTGTCTTCAGGGTCAACTCACGGGGTGGCAACGCAATTGCCTCTGACCTGATATGGCGTGAGGTAGATCTTACCCGCCAGGTAAAGCCGGTCATCGTTTCAATGGGTAACTACGCCGCCAGCGGAGGCTATTATATCTCTGCTGCAGCAACCAGCATAATGGCATCACCGGTGACGGTGACAGGGTCTATAGGCGTATTTGGCCTCATACCCAATGCCGGGAGACTCCTTGAAAAGAAGCTCGGTATCAGCTCCGATGTGGTCAGCACCAATGCTCACTCCGATGCTCCCTCCATGACAAGACCCCTGACAGCCTTCGAAAGAGATGTGATGCAGGCCAATGTCGAACGTACATACAGCACCTTTACAGGCGTTGTGGCTGCCGGAAGAAACATGAGACAGACAGCAGTGGACAGCATAGGACAGGGTCGTGTCTGGAGCGGCACCGACGCTGCAAAGATAGGCCTGGTAGACTCCTTCGGAGGTCTCACAGATGCTATCAACAAAGCAGCCTCACTGGCAGGCCTCACGGAATACAGGGTGATTGAAAAGCCGGAAGCAACAGACTTCTATACAAAGATTCTCAAGGAGATGATGGGAGAAATGAGAATGAAAGCCATACGAAACGAACTGGGCGAAGTATCAGAATATTACTTTGACCTTAAGGAGATAATATCCTCCGTCGGTGTACAGGCTGCCCTGCCCTATTATTTGGATATCCGTTAGAATGATTATGCTGGGGAAACTGATACTGTGGGTCTCATCGCTGCTCTACGGAATGGCAGTGGCGATGAGAAACAAGATGTATGATCTTGGCATACTGCGCAGCCGCTCGTTTGATATCCCCGTGATCTGTATTGGTAACATAACCGCCGGCGGTACAGGTAAGACTCCTCATGTAATATATCTGACTGAACAGCTCTCGCGCCACATGAGCGTGGCAGTCCTTAGTCGTGGGTACCTTCGCACCAGCAGGGGGTTCAGTATGGTTACTGCTGAAGATACCACCCGCGATGCCGGCGATGAACCGCTGCTGATGACCCTGCAGATGCCACAGGCAGGAGTGTTCGTTGACCGCGACAGGGTGCATGGCATCAGGGAGATACTAAACCTCAACCCCTCAACAGGGGTTATAATCCTTGATGATGGCTTTCAGCACCGGGCAGTAAAAGCAGGGCTCAATATAGTGCTGACCGACTGGTCCAGGCTTATGACACGTGACCGGCTACTCCCCCTGGGGATGCTACGTGAGAGCCTCAGGGCCTTAAAGAGGGCTGATATCATCATAGTCACCAAGACTCCCGGTGATACCACTCCCCCGGTGAGAGACGCCATCATAAGAGAGCTGACCACTGCCGGAGCGCCGGACAAGATTTTCTTCACAACACTAGCCTACGAAAAACCGGTGCCTCTCTTCGGAAGCAACACTCCGGAGATCAATCAAGAGACATCTGTCCTGCTGGTAACGGGGATTGCCAATGCATCTCCGCTGGCACAACACCTGACAGAGACCTGTTCACATGTGGAACATATTGCATTCCCGGATCATCATAAGTTCGATGAGAAAGACATGAGCAGGATAACCAGCGCCTTCGATGCACTGGAAGGAACAAGCAAAATCATACTCACAACATCCAAGGATGGTGTCAGGTTAAAAGAAATGGTTAATATTGCAGAACAGGTCAGGCAGGCATTGTATTATCTGCCAGTACACGTGCAATTCATTGCTAATGAACAGGATTTTCTAAGTAAAATAAATCTATATGTTGGATAAGATTATCAAGACGGCAGATTTTCTGAATTCAAAAGGGATGAAGACTCCTGAAGCCGGAATAGTTCTGGGAACAGGGCTGGGCGGTCTCACGTCGGAGATTGATATACAGGTTGAGATTCCCTATCAGGATATCCCTGAGTTCCCTCTCTCAACAGTGCAGGGCCACGCAGGAAAGCTCATCTACGGCGACTTCGGAGGAAAAAAGGTCATCGCCATGAAAGGCCGATTCCATTACTATGAAGGATATGGATCTGAGCAGGTTACCTTTCCCATCAGGGTTATGAAGCAACTGGGTATGAAGGCTCTCTTCCTTTCCAATGCTGCCGGAGGAGTAAATTCCTCATTCAGGATAGGTGATATAATGCTTATTGAAGACCATATATGCCTGGTGGCAAACCCGCTGATAGGCCCTAACGATGACCGCATTGGACCGCGTTTCCCCGACATGAGCAAGCCATATGACAGTAAGCTGATAGAAAAGGCAGAGATCATTGCGGAGAGACTGGGTATACCTGTCAGGAAGGGTGTTTATCTCTCAACCACGGGTCCTACTTTTGAGACCCCTGCAGAGTATCGGTTCTTCCGGATAATAGGAGCCGATGCGGTAGGCATGTCTACCGTCCCGGAGGTGATTACAGCCCGTCATATGAATGTCCCCGTTTTTGCCGTAAGCATCATCACTGACCTTGGCGTGGACGGTAAGATAGAGTACACAACCCACGAGTCTGTTCAGGAAGCTGCAGAGCACAGTGAGGAGAAGATGACGATGATAATGAAGGAACTCATTGCTGCTCTCTGACCTTTCACCTGTAAAGCAAGGCACATACATCCTTCCATCGCCGGGAAGAGCCCCCGGTGTTGAATGATTCTGCAATGATCATATAAAGACCTGCCGGCAATCGTGAACCGCTGTCAGAGGTTCCGTCCCAGATGAAGAGTGCACCTGTGCCGGCAGCAAATCTCTCCGCCAGCCTCCTGACAGGGTAACCCCGATCGTTAAAGACAGTCACCGAGATGATATTATCCTCTCCCCCCGGGAACAGGCTCACTGAAACAACATCCTCATAACCGTCACCGTCAGGAGAGACTCTGGACGATGACAGTGTCAGCCCCGGGGCTCCCTCAGCCGGAGTGACAGTGACAGAGTTCGGTGCGCCGGGAGTGCCCCAGCCACAGGCTTCGGAGGCCGAGTGCCAGTTACCGGGCACATCTGACGGCAGGGCAGGCGATACTTTCTCAAGTGCCACCCCTTCTGTTCCTGAAAGAAAGAGGAGATGCATATCATCCGAATAGTCAACCCTGTCAATAATATTCAGACTGCGGTCATATAAAACTAATGTTCCCTCATGGTCATTCATTGCAGGCAGACGATCTGCCTCAAAAACAGAATGTTTATCTGCCCCGGGATAATAGATAAGCACCTTGTCACGGTCCGTAGTCAGAGCCACATACCTGCCGGGAAGAAGCTGTCTGGGTATCGTGGTAGGAGAAATAGCCACGGCACTGTACCCATTTGCAAGCGACAGGCCCGAGAGGTCAAAAATCATCCCGGAATTATTATAAAGTTCGATATACTCCACACAACCCTCTGCCGGATCAGGCAGCAGCTCACTGAAGAGTATATCTCCTGCCATGGGGTCAGATGCTATTCCTGTCCACAGATCAGTGACGCAGGGAGTGTTTCCCGCAAAATCAGTGACGAGTGATGGAATGGTTACTGAGCATATTGCTCCGGGAGTAATATCATCATACAGGGGAACAAGTGCAAGGCGGTCAGCGGGATCTCCTGACACTGCCGGGAAGGTCTCCATACCATCTGCCAGCCATATATCACTGCTGCAGAGCATAACGGTCTCATCAAAAAGAACAGCAACAGTATCAGTAGATAACGGCCAAATAGCAATGACCTCCGGGCATCTGCTATCTGTTGTTATTACTACAGCTGAATTGCTGCGCCCGGGGGTCCCCCCGGCGGCATCAGATGACGGACTCCATGCCCCGGGCTCATTAAACGGGTTGTTAAGGTCTGTCAGTTCTGCTGACCATCCACCTCCTGACCGTGGACCGTCACCAAGGAACTCCGGGCTGTAACTGACAGCATGGATAAGTGCTCCCAAGAGATCACGCAAAGCAATGACCTCCCCGTCATCATTAAGTGACGGGAATGGAGATAACGTCATGACACGACCGTAGGGCGCAAAGTCCTTCTCATTGGCAACAGAACAGAGAATAATACTCTCCTGTGCTCCTGCCCATTCGGCTGTCATAAATGCAGTGTCCTTTCCGGCTATAAGACATATGCCGCCGGTAAAGAGGCTGTCTCCGGTGCGATTGGTGATCTCCAGATATTCACTTTCCGGTAAACCATGGGAAGGAGTGGGATCAGCCATGATCTCTGAAATGACAATATCGCCGGCAACAGCGTAAGCAGGGAAGAAACTGAAACAAGCATCTGCCGTGCAGTTACCGTTCAGATCACACAAGGTGCCAATATGAAGCACGTCTGTATGCCTGTTGTGTATAATACCGTCAAGGCGCAGGTTATAGACTGACGGTGTGATTCTCTTCACTTCCGCCACTGTCACTCCTCCCTCAAGGGTCAGGTTACCCTCAGCGGTAAAGGATGCATCAGGCTCCTCATCCATGATAACCTGCAGCAGATCAGGCCTGAGTGCTGAGACAGAGAGAGGAACAGGAGGCTCTGTATCCGTTATGAAGGTCCCTGCCACCATGACATCATCAATCCATAACAACCTGTCTCTTGTTGAGGTATACGTATACAGCACTCCTGCATACCTCGCCACATGCACTGCTTCGTCAGTGCCATCCCATACCCCATGCTCTTCTGCTTGTCCCTGCCACGCCCCGTCAGGCAGAAAGGAGGTGCTCCATACCATCTCAACGCTCCATTTGCCATCGGTCCGGCGTGTGACAGTGACAGCAGCAACACCAAGGCTTCCTACATCCTCCTGCCAGTTAACATCCGTGCCCACTACCACTTCACTCTTTCCCCCGGAGACATGCCACAAACGCAGAGTGTCATCATACCCTGTAAGATTCACTCCCACAGCATATCCGCTGAAGGTACTGCCGCCTGCGATATCCGCCGGGCCTGCATCGCTCATAAGGAGGAATGACCATCTGTTTGAAGATGAAGGATCAGTTGCGTAACGTAGAGTAAACATCCAAGTCACCTCGCTGTATTGAGGAGACAGTCCTGCAATGGAAAACATTGCGGCATCTGCTGATGCAACACTGTTATCATAACCATGGTGTAACGAATATGCACCGCTGAGAGGTGTAACGCTCTCAGCAATCCACCTCTCCGGCTGGTTGAACACCCATCCGTTAACTGTGCCATCCTCAAAATCGTAAGCGATCTGCGCCGTAACAGACAGATACAATGGCAGCAACGACAATACCAATATCCTTTTCATGCAGTGGGACCAAAAAAGAATTAAATTTGTCGCACTTAACAAATTAAAGTTCGTATTTTTTTTTAAAATAACATCAAAATGAAAGTAGCAATTGTCGGAGCAACAGGTATGGTTGGCAGAATGATGCTGAAGGTTTTAGAGGAGAGGAATTTTCCTGTCGACAGGCTCTTCCCCGCAGCCTCAGAACGTTCAGAAGGCAGGGAGGTTATCTTCAGGGGCAAGCCGGTAAATGTTATTAGCGTGATGGAAGCCGTGGAGGCTGTCCCTGATGTGGCCCTATTTTCGGCCGGGTCATCAACATCTAAGGAATGGGCTCCGGTATTTGCTGAGAACGGCACGATAGTAATTGACAATTCCTCGGCATGGAGGATGGAAAAGGGTATCCCGCTGGTTATACCCGAGATCAACGCCACGTCAATAACTGCCGGCAACAGGATTATAGCCAACCCCAACTGTTCGACAATACAGATGATCATGGCTGTGGCACCATTGCACCGTGAATATGGTGTCAGAAGACTGGTAATATCAACATATCAGTCAGTGACAGGCACAGGTGTCAAGGCAGTTACACAACTTGATAATGAGCGGAGAGGACTAAGCGGCGAGATGGCTTATCCCTATCCTATTGACATGAACTGCCTCCCACAGTGCGATGTCTTTCTTGACAACGGGTATACTAAGGAGGAGATGAAGCTTGTGAACGAGACCCACAAGATCCTTGATGATGAAGAGATACGCGTTACCGCCACGGCTGTGAGGGTACCGGTGAAGGGAGGTCACTCCGAAGCAGTCAATATTGAGTTTGACCGTGAATTTGACCTCGACAGAGTGAGAGCCATCCTCTCAGACACTCCGGGTGTGATCATGTACGATAATCCTGCAGAGAATAAATATCCGATGCCAATAATCGCTTTTGGCCACGATGAAGTCTTTGTCGGACGTATAAGACGTGATTACTCGCAGGATAAGACACTCAACATGTGGATAGTAGCCGACAACATACGTAAGGGTGCCGCCACCAATGCCGTGCAGATAGCTGAATACCTGCTGTCAGCCGGCCTGTTGAAGTAACTTATTCCTCTGCTTCATAAAGGAAATCGTTGTAAGGATACCTTTTAACGTGTATCTCTCTTACCTCCTCATAAAGCATCCGCCGCAATTCTTCTATGTTCTTACGTGTCTTTGCTGAGATGAAGACCGTTCTCCGGCCCTCTCCATCGGCCATCCATGTTTTCCGCAGGTCATCAAGCGACAGGTTCTCCTTTTTTAACGGCGTCAGATCGTCTTCGTCTTTCTCGGCAAAAGAGAAGACATCGATCTTATTGAATACCAATATTGTAGGTTTGTTCAGCGAGCCCAGATCATGAAGGGTGTTATTAACAACAGCCATCTGCTCTTCGAAGCCCGGATGCGAAATGTCTATCACGTGTATGAGCAGATCAGCTTCCCTGACCTCGTCGAGGGTTGATTTGAACGATTCAACCAGATCATGTGGCAGCTTGCGAATGAATCCGACAGTATCAGAGAGCAGGAACGGAAGGTTACCCACCACAACCTTTCTCACTGTGGTATCAAGAGTGGCAAAGAGCTTGTTCTCTGCAAAGAGGTCCGTCTTGCTTATCCTGTTCATCAGTGTCGACTTACCCACGTTGGTATAACCTACCAGAGACACCCTTACCATCTTGCCGCGTCCCTTTCGCTGAGTACTCATTTGGGTGTCTATCTTCTTGATCTGCTCCTTCAGTTTGGTGATCTTATCCCTTATTATTCGCCGGTCTGTCTCTATCTCTGTCTCGCCGGGTCCGCGCAGACCTATACCACCGCGCTGCCGTTCAAGATGTGTCCACATGCCTGTCAGCCTCGGCAGCAGGTACTGGTATTGAGCCAGTTCTACCTGTGTCCGGGCATAGGAGGTGCGGGCACGGCCAGCGAAGATGTCAAGGATGAGATTAGTACGGTCAATAACTCTGCATCCCAGCTCCTGCTCTATGTTACGTATCTGGCTTGGTGTGAGCTCATCGTCAAAAATGGCAAGCGTAATCTCATTGGTGGCAACGAAATCCGCTATCTCCTTAATCTTCCCTTTGTTAACGAAAGTACGGGGATTGGTATGCTCAACGCGCTGAAGGAATGATTTAACAGGCTCTGCCCCTGCCGTCTCGGCAAGAAAAGCCAGTTCATCAAGGTAATCACGGGCATTGCCCTCACTGATCTCCGGGGTTATGACCCCGATTAATATCGCTTTTTCTATCTGTTATAGTAATTAGATACTGTAATTCTCCCCTTCTGTACGGGCTAACATACCCGTCCGCCTTCTGGCAAACGGGTAGGGCATCAAAAGTAATACAATCTAATTAATATACCTCCTGTTTGCATCCATGAATCCCCTTATCGCACTCTTCAGATTCTCGGAACACATGATCACCATATCAAGATCGGTAGGAAACTCAACAACCTGCGATTGCAGCATACTTTTCTGGTTGGCGGAGAGAGCATTGACATCACCTATTGCTCTGGCTGAGACATGATCGAAGTTCGAAGTAGCCCCTATGGGCTCCTTCTTGATAGTCTTCTCCGGATAAAGAGACATCATCTCTACATCACCCTGGATGATGCACTCCTTGACCTGAAAGGTCTGTATGAGCGCACATTGGAGCTCTGTGAATTTCTTCACTTTTACGTCATTACCCAGAGAGTCTTTCATCACGTTGCCCCTTGCATCCTTCACATAATCAAACCCGTCCTCCACGGTTGCCTTTACCAGGCTGTCGCGCTGGAACTGTTTATCAGGACTGACACCTACCGACCTGAGGTTAACATTTATCAGGTAGTCAATCTGGGTATCGTTATCCGGCAATGAAGTGTAGTACTCCACCCATTCGCTGTTGAGCCGGGGCAGGTCGAGGGCCAGCAGCTCTTTCTCAAATTCTTCGGGGAATTTTATTGCGGAGTAGTTCTTAATTGTGACAAAAGCGCGACTGATACCAAGGTATTTTGCCTCCTGCATCATCTGGTCTATTCCATCATAGTCCCCCACATAATCCCTTGCTCTTGCGAACTCGGCATAAGCCTGCCTGTAGGAATCTTTTGTGCCGTTTTGCATCAGCTCCTGGCCATGTGTATAGTAGAAATCTGCTGCCTTTTTCTTTGCAATGACCATCTCCTGCATATAATCAACGTAAGGCCATTCGATGGTCCTGCCTTCGTACTGTATAGGGGTCACTGTACGCACAGCTGTCTGGCGGTCACTCATCTTCTTATAGATAAGATAGATCTCGTCCCAGGCGTTGGCCCGTCCTTCCATCTTGAGGAACCGCACCCTCTCGTTATCCTGGTCGATGGCAATGTTCATGGCGCGTTCAAGGATATCAATATCCTTCTCGCTTTTGGGGTTTTTCCTGAGATCAGTTACAGCCTTGTTTATAGCTGCATCGTAGTTACCTGACTCAAGCTGTTTTTTTGCAGAACCGCAGCCTGATAAAAGCAGTGCTGCAATAAATAAAATTCCGAAAGTCCTTTTCATAAGTTTTTATTTGTAGGCCTCCTGTGTGAATAAGGAAGAATAAATTTAACACTCATTGAAGTAAACGTTATCATAGACTGATTATTATGGGAACAGAGTATCTGATCCCTGAGGGCATTAAAATTTGTGCTGAAATGATTACAAATGATCCGTAACCTGTCATAAATATAGTAGTTACGAAGATCAGAAAATGTCATTTTTACATATTTATATTATTAAAAACCCCGCATATCGTTTGAGCGCGGGGTTAGTATCTGTTTATCAAAAATACAAGCCTACTGGAGCTGGAATATAATTGGTATTGAGTACCTTACTCTCACCGGCCGGCCACGCTGCATGCCAGGTTCCCACTTGGGTGATGCTGCCACAGCTTCTTTGGCGGCATCATCAAGAAGAGCATCAACGCTGCGGGATATTGACACATTGCTCACATTGCCGTTGGTCTCCACAACGAAAGTGATGAATACCCTTCCCTGGATACCGTTTTCGGCGGCGAGCTCAGGATAGCGAACACGTTTCTGTACCCATTCGCGGAACTTATTGATATCGCCTCCCCTGAATTTGGGCATATCCTCCACTATAACGAATATCTCATCTTCGGTCTCTTCCTCTTCAGCCTGCAGAACAGGGGCATAAATCTCTACCATCTTGTCTTCTGAGGTCTCATCGTCTTCGAATTTCACCTCATTGTCAATGACCACGTCGTCTGTTACTATCTCGAACAGGTCGGTGACAGTGACCTCCGGAGGGGGCATCTCTTCAGGGGGCGTCTCCTCGGTAACGGGTATCTGTTCCTCTTCTATGGCTTCTTCGCTCATACCATCGTATGCAGAGTCTCTCTTCTGTCCGCTTGTCCACTCCAATGCAACGATGCAGACTATAAGGGCAATGATAATACCTATCTGCAGAAACAATGATTTTTTGTTCTCGAGGTTTGCCTTTTCGTTTTTCTTCAGTTCCATGATAATGCTGTTATAGGCAGCTCAAAGTTACAAAATTGTTTTGCATCTCCTACCCAATAGCATAAAGTGATTTGGGAAAAAAATTCTATATTTGCACCACTCCGGGAATATGGAACATAAATTCCATCCGGAGAGGTTCATGGAATTAAGGGAATATAGCTCAGTTGGTCCCGCCATGTAAGCATGGCGTGGATCCTCGATCCGCCAGGCGGCGGATCGGGACTAGAGCGTAAAACCTACTTGTTCTTTTGTATATTGGGGATATAGCTCAGTTGGCTAGAGCGTTTGACTGGCAGTCAAGAGGTCAGGGGTTCGATTCCCCTTATCTCCACAATATCAATGTGTTACGAAAACGGGGTCCTGTAAATCAAGCATTTGCAGGACTTTCTTTTTTGTCTATTCTTCACTATGTACACCGGAGTACACCTATTTGGTGGCTTAGTCGGTGTACTTTCTTCAAGAATTAATTTGTGCACTGGATAAGCCGCGAAGACCTGGTATTCTGAAGCTTACATCTTGAGACTTTGTAAGTATTAACCAGTAAAATCAGTAGTATGGTGCAAAAAACGGTCAAACTGACCACCTGACGCGGGGCAAATTGACCACCTGACAGCAGAATATTCACAAAGGGGTTTCCATACGAGGATTGCAGCGAGACGAGTCCCTGGAGAGATTCGGGGGCTTTTTCTTTGTATAGAGTGCGTCTGGCTGGTAGAGGATGGAGACAGCTTCCATAACCCATTACCAGCCTAAGGATCCCGGAGGTTTTTTCTTGTCTTTGATATAGGCAGCCCCACCTATTATCAGACATAGATCCCATACGGGAATTCAGACATGGACTTTCATGGGGTTGCCTTCTTTTATGTATAGCATTCTGATGCGTTAAGATAACCATTCCACTTTCCTCTTACCAGGCAGATAAACTTGACTTTACCTTTTTGGCGGAGTAACTTTGTATTTCTCCATTTTGGTGAGTAGGCAATAAGCTGATTTATAACATTCTTGAGTTTTAATTACTAAATAAAACCTCACTGCTATGAAAAAGACTATTTTATCGCTGACAACCATTGTATTCCTTTTAATCTGTTCAAATGGGATACAGGCACAGAACGCTACTAAAGACTTTGACCAACTTAAATTAGCGCAAAAGTATTTGGTGGGCACCTGGCAGACAACGAGAAATGACACTACTTGGGCTTGGGAATTGAAACAAGATGGGAAAGTACTATTTGAAATTGATTATATTATTGTTAACGGCAAGAAGTCAGTTGATAGTTACTGGAGTTACAGCTATGAACCAGAGAGAAACAACTTCTATATGTTCGCAGCTTATGTCAGTGGGAAGTGCATAACAGGAATCGGTTCATTTACTGCTGAAAATAAGTGGTGCCAGGAATTATTTGTTCCGTTTAACCCTGAGAAAATTCTTCGTAAGGGTGAATTCGTTTTTGATACCCCAACAAGTCTGACTCTCACAGTTTTTAATTCAGAGGGTGTAAAACTGGGGGAAGGAAAAGTTTCCAAGGTTGAGTAGCCTGGGATAAATCGTAGCCCTCAGACATCAGCTCCGGGGGATGCTCTTAAGCAGTTGTGGTCTTTACCCCATCCACTGCGATGGGTTAATACCCTTATCTCCATTGCCGTCCTCCGAAACCGTTAGCCGGCGGAAGAGTAAGGAGGGCTTTTAATTTTACGGTATCGCCTGCTATTCTCTCCGGAACCTTACCCGTGTCACCTCACCAATCCAGCTGCCAACATTGAAAACAGCGCCCTGGTCATTGAGCCTGCGATAAAAACACTCTTCCTTTGTAGGGAAAAGCTGAGAGTATGCCTTGATCTTGCCCTCTGCCTCCTTCCTCAGCGAGGGATCAACCTTTATGGCCGCCTCAAGGTAGTCAACCGCTACCCAGTAGGCGGTGTGATTGTCGAACGTGTTGCCCAGCTCTGCTCCTGCATAACAGTCAGCGAGGATCAACAGCGCCCTGGCGTTTCTATTGTTCAGTTGCCATGCATGTTCGGCGCGATCCCTTGCCTCCTGCCTCTTCCCCTGGGCAAGCTCCATGACAGCAACTCTTGTAATAACTTCAGACCTGACCAGTCTGCTGGTGTCGCGATTGTAAGCCTCGGTGAAATATGATATTGCCCTTTCAATATTGTTACGGGATACATTCAGTTCAGCCAGCCTGACAGCATTTTCAGCAGTGCGGTTATTGGCAAACATCTTGACAGCAACGTTGTAATACAGGTCTGAACCGGTGCAATCCGTTTCCGTGAGCATCGAAAAAACCTTATTGATCAGCACTGTATCCCGGAAATTCCTGTCAATCTTCTGTGAGTACATCATCTCAAGGCTGGCACAGGTCATGGCACCGCTTGTTCTGAAAAATGTCTCCATATTTTCCAGATCTTCATAACCCGCGCAGTTATCAGCATCATGCTCCATTCGCTCTTCAACTGTTCCGATTGCTTTGACGAAAGCATGTGCCAGCTCGTCAGCATCAATGATTCCCATCGCATATAAACTTGCCGCGGTAGTTGCCAGAAGCACAAAATGGCTGCATCCCATCTGTTCCGGGTAACTGTCGGCAGCTTCTATGATAATATTGTAGCAAAGCCCCAGGTAAGTGGGGTCGTCTCCTGCCAGATCAGAGAGTAATACAGCTTTATGAAGATCATTTGATGGATTGTTGTTGAAATAATAGGTGCGCATTGAGAGGATCGTAAGTATCGAATCAATGTATGCAAAATCCCCCGTGACAGTAAAAAGCTCTGTATACATTGATTCTCCATCAATGTAAATATCTTCGGAAGAGGCAGGGCATACAGCAAGCACCTGTCGCCAGAGATCCATGGCCTTATTGAGGTCCTTGCTTGCGTAGCAGGCTTTATAATTGGAGATGCTCTCCGGGCAATTTATGCTGTCTTCACGGCCACCGAAGGGAGACACTGTTTCAATAGCCGTCTGGGCTGATACACCAATAGTGAAGGTCGACAACAGCAATAATGCAACTAACCTCAGCACTCTTCTACCGGTCTTTTCGTGTTCTGTCATGTCATTCAATAGCTATTACGATCAGGAAATCACACAGTAACTTTAATAACTGCAATTCATGCAAATTGTTGCAGAATCTGATGTCAGAATATGAATTCAGTAATCCATACTTATAACTCTTCTGTGACGAGACCCACTTACATTTTGAGAAGCCATTGGACTCCAGTGAGTTCATTCACTTCCGTAAACATCCCGGGATGAATGGAGCAGTGAAGTTTTTAAAGCTCAGCGTAAGTCTGTTTGAGAAGAAGAAAATGGAAGAGAAAGACGTTTTTATTGATTTATTAAAAACCAGGGATTGACAAGGTTTGACTATACATAAAAATGAGGGTTCAGAGAAATGTTAGTTTCTCTGAACCCTCATATAGAATAATTTATTAGAA